>NZ_KB373321.1:1298127-1392192 GCF_000314775.2 Streptococcus sp. F0441
CTGAAACTTCTTCAATAGTGTACTTAATCGCTTTACCAGCTTTGTTCACATCAAGATCTGTGAAGCTTCCTGACCAGTTGCTGTCTTTATTGAGTTCAAGGGTCTTACCTGTGTCTTGACCATCTGCTAGAAGTTTAACAGTAATAGACTCTGGACGTTTGCCATCTTGGTTCTCGCCATCATTCCAAACTTTCTTCACTGGAACCTGTGTTTTAGCTGGTGTGTAGACATTGGTGAAGGTTGTGCTGCCATCACTTGCATCACTGCTGTACTCAACAGTTGCATGCAGTTTCCCTTCTTTATCATCTGTTACAGTTACTTTAGCTGTCACTGTCTTCGCATCGTAGGTGATTCCATTCTCCGTTGTACCAGCTTTCACTTCCTTGATGGTGTAAGTGTAAGTGCCTTCTTCATCAAATGACAATTCTTTAAACTTAACTTTTCCGTCAGCACCATTCTTCGCTTTTTCAACGTTACCAACTTGGTCTGTCAATGTAAATTCGAACATGTCAGCTTCAAGATTGCGATTGGTTAGTTTCTTATCTACTTCAAGAACTTCTTTGACATTTTTAGCCTTATAGGTGTTTTCGAAGGTGCTGTCGTTATTGTCATAAGATACAGTTGCTTCAAGAGCTCCCTTACCGTTGTCAACAACTTTGATCGTTACTTCGATAGTCTTGTTAGAATAAGTGATTCCTTTATCAGTTGTCCCAGCATTCTTTTCAACGATGGTGTAATGATAAGTGTCAGCTTTATTGAATTCTAAATCTTCAAACTTAATGTTTCCAGCTGCATCATTTGTTGTTGTTTGAATTGGAGCTGTACCATTTTTCTCAAACAAGGCAAACTCGAATTCACCACCTTGAAGCTGGATTGGCTTATCAGTGTTCTTATTGATGAATGATTTGGTTGCCGAAACAGGAGCTTTCACATTAGCAGGCTTATAAGTATTTGTGAATGTCTGAATTCCAATATCAGTAGCTCTTGTCACTGCACCAGCAAGTGGTGGAACAAGATTAGCACCAGGTGCTGAAGATGAGAAATCAGCTGCTGGAAGTGCTACAGCAGTAATAGGATAATACATTACTGATGCAACCAGTTGACCTTTGCCATCGTCTACAACACGTACTGTGACCGGTACTTTTCTACCATCATAAGTCACACCATTAATGGTTTGACCAGCATTCACTTCAACAACAGTAAATTCGTATTCACCCGCTTTATCGAAAGGAATATCTTTGAAGACTACGCGACCAGCTGCATCGTTCTTAGCTCTTTGAACTTCTTGGCCATTTTTGTCTTTCAAGATAAATTCAAATTCTTCGTTTTGAAGAGGTGTTGGACGACCACCAGTTAATTCTTTTTTGACTTCAATATCAGCCTTAGTTGGTGAAGTGCTATAGGTATTTGTAACAGTAAGACCCGCTGTTTGTGCTGGAGTATAGCCGTCTATCGTATCTACGATGAGATTGCCATCTTCATCGACTTCCATCACACTATAAGTGTACTTCACACCGTGCTCATCTGTCGCAGGAAGGTCTGTCCATTCGACAGTTCCATCTGTTTTTGGAACGTCTTTTTGACTAACACCAGCCACTTCTTCAATCGCTCCACCTTCTGGTGTACGGTACAATTTGAAGTAGACAGTTGGACGAACATGTTCCTGACCGCCAACCCAGACTTTCTTAGCCGTCACGTTTGTCTTTGGAACTTCGTAAGTGTTGGTGACTTTGTTGTTTCCGTTATAGGATACAACATAGCTGTTGTCACCTACTTTGACTTTCTCTCCTTCTTTCAGAGGAAGACCCGTCTGATCTTCAAGTTCTCGAACAGAATAAACTAGCTTGCTTCCATCAACATCACGTTCAGGAAGTTGATTTTTCCACTTATAAGTGTAGACACCATTAGACTCTGTCACTTCAGGGGTGTAGTTCCCAGTAACAGGTTTTGAATCTGCAACAGTTTGTCCTTCTTTGTGCACATACAAACCGAGTTTGACTTCTTTGTAGTCAGTTGCTTTTCCGCTTACCCAAGTCTTGGTTGCTTCAAAGTCAACTGTCACACGTTTGTTAGAGATGTTGAGGGGAACACCTTTTCCACCTTTCATCTCAACTGTAAATTCTTGACTATTTACCTGATAGCCTGGTTTAGGAGTCTTTTCTTTAACGATATACTCACCATTATTGAGAGCCTTTGAGACAGCTATCCCATCCGTATCTGTTGTAACGGTATCAACCAAATTATTAGTGGTTTTCTCACGGATTTCAAAGACAACGCCTGCCAACTTAACAGTTGCATCCGCTTCATCGTATTTTGTGATTTTGATCTTACCAGCAATATCAGCTGTGACTGATGCACCTACAGATTTAACAGTTTTAATAGTTATATCGTGCGAGGTTTGTGTATTGATTGTGTTTTCCCGTTTTTTCCAAATTAATTGAGGTTCGTTATCTCGCAAGTACTGAATGGAGTTTTTTACCTCTGATTCATCTGCTGGCGAGGTCGTGAGATATCTTAGGTAAAAACTCTTTGTCCCCATATTTGTCGGCATAAGCAATTCAAATCCACGTTTACCATTGACAAAAGTCAGCAAGGCCGTGTTGTCTGAATCCTTTTTATACTCCTCAGGATCCGTTGTCACTTTATACACTTTGATTATATGTTTGAGACCAGCATAGTTGGTATCTGTCGTCTCGTACACTACTTCAGATAGTTCAAAGCTTTTCTCAATATAAGACGCAAAGGCTCCTAAGCCGATATTATCTTTGATCTTAATAGTGTGGTTCCCCATATCTGTCTTAGAACGGTTAATTCGCACATTCCATATAATTTTAGGCGATTTCGGATCATTCTGAGGTTGTTTATAAATCAATTCGCCTGTATGGGGGTGCTTAGGATACACTTTCACCTCAAATTCGATTTCTTGCGTCGTGCCTCCTGGCAGAGTGTAGGTAACCTTCTTAGTCACTCCTTCAACTGTTTGTTTTGCATTCGCAGTAAAGCTCCCACGGATATGTTGTTTCCCCTGAACTGCTTCATTGAAAGTAAAGACAAGACGATGATTGGCTTTTTCTACCTGAACCGTCCCCATCTTCGTATTTGAATTTGAATCAATTAGATCCAAGGTTCTATCTTCCAAATCCAAATTTTCAGGGGCCTTTACGATAAAGTAATCTCCAGGCTTAATCACGTTCGCCTGTACACCGGGGAATGAGAAGTCGCCCGAGTATTTTAGTTCAACAGTTTTTGTGCTTGGACCGATAATAATGTGTGAAGCACTCCCGGTTTCAGCTACGGTAATCTTCAAATTCTTGAAATCGGCTTTATCGGTAACATCAGCTGCAGCATGAGCTTCACCTGTCGGGAAGAACATCAGCAATAGCAAAAGAGGAAATACTAGAAAACCTAGTACTTTCTTTAGTTTATCCATAAAAAATCCTTTCTATTTGATTAAATTTAATTGAGAAGTATGTCACATCTGTTCAGTAGGAAACACCCCTTTCAATCGCATGATTTGTTACACGATAACATACTTGTAACACTTGCTTTGAAAAACAATTACACTATTATAGTATTTAAAATATTTATTCAATTCAATCTTTAGCAGGAGTATCATTACTCTTGGTCAGATGGAAATATAGCAAAATATCATCCATGGCTATTATACTACATATCGTTGAATATTTTTATTAAAATCTTTTTATCTATCAAGTTGTTTATTTACACGATGTCAATTTTTTTGATATATTATTTCATGATACCATATAAAAAGTGACTATCCTAAGAATTGTCTGAAAATACTGATATAATAGGAGTTTGCAAGTAGTACTAGCTCCCCGTAATAATCTGTTATTTATAATGAATCTATGATATAATAGTCTTATAAAGGCTTTCGAATAATCATCTATTCAGTTTATTTATGCTAAAAGGAAAACTTGGGGTAATACTAAATCTAGTATTTTTAATATTTATAGATAGGAAGGTAAAGCTATGGCAAATAAAACTAGAGAGTTAATCTTAGGTGCTTTTATCACTCTTGCAAGGAGAAACCCTCAGCGAACTTCTTTTACCATGACTGAGATTGCTGCAGAAGCTGGTATTTCCCGCCAAGCGATTTATCAAAAGCACTTTAATAACTTTGAAGATATTATCGATTATATCCACAAGGAGACTGATCAACAGATCTTTAATAATTTTAACAACTACTGTCCTGAAAGAGATGGCGATCCCATCACTTTCTTAGCGGACCACATTCTTCCTCTCATCTATGAAAAGCGAGAAGTCGTCGGTACCTTGTATACCACACAAGTCGACCCATGTTGGAAGGAGTTTCTGCGTGGAACATACTCTGAGTGGGTACTAAAGAATGTCAATTACCAACTGAAATATAATTTTAGTAAAGAAGACATCGCTTATATCATTACGACCATGGCGATTTCATTCATTGAAGTGTGGATTCGTAAAGATAATCCAATACCACCTGAAGAGTATAGAGAGACTTTCATTCAATTGTCTAAGACTTCTCTTTGTGACTATATTGTGTCATAAAAAAAGAATCTTGAGTTCCACTCAAGATTCTTTTTATTGTCCACCTTTAAAGGCATCCACCATTACCTGAAATTCTTCATTTGTAAGAGTAATTCCCTTGCCCATTTTAGTATGATCTGGGCTCCAAGCGCGAATGTCAAACTTTGCAGGGGCTCCATTAAAGCTGACGCGATTGATTTCCTTGGTCCATCCTTTTTCATTTTCAGACAGGGTCAGTAAGTGTTCTTCGATTTCAAATGTAAATTCTGCCATTTTGTTCTCCTTTTAAGTTTTCATTAGATTATTCGAAAAATCTTGTAGTTTTTAGAAAAATTTTATATAATGTGGATATGTAAGGAGGGAGGATTCTATGAGACAGGCATTCCAACTAGTTCTAGATAAACTACATAGTTTTCTCAATGGGAATGATAATCATCCTCAAATCGAGGACAACTCCCTCACTGCTATGATTGAACAAGCCATCCAGAAAAAGACGGCTGTTCATGTGATACTTGCAGAAACAAGTTTTACGGGTGATATTATCAAACACGACGCCAATCGCCAACAAATTATCGTCAAGAATTTTTCAAAAAACGTGACTCGAATCATTCGTATCAGTGATATTAAACGACTTCGTTTTGTTCCCTCAACCGTACAACAAGCTCAGAAAAGTCTATTTAAGAAAGAGTGAGATGTTCATTGCATCCCACTCTTTTTCTTAACGGATTTGTTCAAAATGAAGATGAACGGCGATATGGTCGCCATAACCACTTCTCTCCAAATCGCGTTGCAAGCGATAAGAGATATAGTGCTCTGCAATGGTAATGTAGCCAGCTCCAAGTAAGCGGTGCTCAACCATTGACTGGATCATGCTGATAGTCGCACGTTCCACTTTTGCTTCTTCCAAGTCCAAAACGACTTTTTTAGTAACTTGTGCAAGGTTTTGACGCAAATCATCTGTCAAAACATAAACGGTTTGAGCTGCTTTTAGGACAGCTTGGTAAATTTTATCTGGATCAAATTCAGCAATTTCTCCATTACGTTTGATTACTTGCATAAGGTTCTCCTTTATTCTTTGTTTTCTTTGATTTCAGCCAGCATTTTTTCTTCTTCGGCTGTTAGTTGATAGTTTTCTAGCAAGTCAGGTCTGCGCTCGTAGGTTTTCTTTAGGCTCTCATACAGTCGCCACTGACGAATCTTTTCATGGTGTCCACTCATGAGCACATCTGGAACCACCATGCCACGATAGTCATAAGGACGTGTGTACTGAGGATATTCGAGGAGTCCCGAAGAAAAACTGTCATCTTGGTGGCTAGATTCCTTGCCAATCACTTCAGGAATCAGGCGAACGGTCGCATCGATCATGGTCATGGCCGCCAATTCTCCTCCAGTCAAGACATAGTCTCCTAGGGAAATCTCATCGGTTACCAGGGTCTTGATGCGCTCGTCATAGCCTTCATAGTGACCACAGATAAAGATCAGTTCATCTTCCTGAGCCAAATCTTCAGCATAAGCCTGGTCAAACTGTTTCCCAGCAGGATCAAGAAGAATGACGCGGGGATTTTTCTTTTCAATGGCATCAAAGGCATCGAAAATGGGTTGAGCACGGAGCAACATCCCCTGACCGCCTCCGTAAGGTTCATCGTCAACATGACGAGCCTTTTCAGCGTATTCTCTGAAATTATGATACTGGATATCCAAGAGCCCTTTTTCTCGAGCCTTTCCAACGATCGAGTGTTCCAACGGAGAAAACATCTCTGGAAAGAGGGTTAAAATATCAATCTTCATCGTCTAACCCTTCTAAGATTTCCACTTCGACCCGCTTGTTTGGAATATCAACATTGAGAACTACTGGCGGAATGTAAGGTAAAAGCAAATCTCGCTTGCCTTTTCGCTTGACCACCCAGACATCATTGGCACCTGGTTGCAGAATCTCCTTGATGGTTCCAATCAAGTTTTCCCCCTCGTAAACATCCAAACCGATAATCTCGTGATAATAGAATTCACCATCATCTAAATCGTTCAAATCTTCCTCAGCGACCTTGAGACTATAACCCTTGTACTTCTCAATCACATTGATATGGTACATGTCTTTGAATTTGATAATGTCAAAATTCTTATGTTTGCGATGACTTGCGATGGTCACTGTTTGGACAAACTGATCTTTTTCATCAAACAAGGCCAGCTCTGTCCCCTTTTTAAATCGTTCTTCTGCAAAATCCGTCACAGACAAGACACGCATCTCACCCTGTAAACCTTGTGTATTGACGATTTTCCCAACATTAAAGTAGTTCATCTTGTCTCCTGTATTCTCCTTCTTTCCATCTTATTCTGACAATTCTCGAATAATAGTCGCAATTTTTTCTGATTCAGACCATTGTAAATAATGGTGATTCCCTCCTAAAATGAGTTTAGTATTGGAAGTCCAATATTCTGACTCTCTGTACTCTTTTTCTCTATAAGCCTGGCAAAAAATAAATACAGGAACATGAGTTTCTATGGACACATTCTCAAAATCTTCCTCAGTAATCTCACAATATATCTGAAATCCTGGAACTTGCCTTTCCAACTCTGGGCCTTTTTCTTGCATTAATTCCCATATTTCTTCATTCGTTTCAGGGCTAAATGTTGCTTGAGTTAAGTTCTTAAAATAAAGTTCAGGACCATACTCGTCAATCAGCCTCATCTGCTCTTCCATTTCTGGATAAGGATTTTCTGAAAAATCAGTAAACATGACTTTTTTAGTTGTCGGTTCCATTGCTACTAAAGCCTGACACTTAATTGGTTTGTTGAGCAATTTACAAGCTAAAATTCCACTCAAACTATGTACACAAAGTATATATTCAGAAATCCCTAATTCTTCAAGTACTTCATAAACCGCATCTGCAAGATTATCTAGATTTTTTCCAGCTTGGTCATGAATCGGACTCCTACCTGTGTTCGGAAAATCAATTGTCAAATAACCAATTGTAGGAGGAAGTTTTTCAAGTATAAGTGAAAAATTTTCATAACTTGGTATCAAACCTGCTCCGTTTAGACAAACTAGCACTTTCTTTTGCTTTTGATAAGTAACAGAGAGACTACCAATTTCTGTAGATACTTCAAACCTCTTCATAAAGAAATCCACTCGTTCTATATAATGAATTATTAAAAATCCTTATCCTTTATTTTATCACGTTCCAAAGATTTTCACAAGTTGAAGAACAGTGACTGCAATTAGCTTTGAGCGTCTAAAAACTTTTCTAAATCACGTTCATGTTGGTACTTAATAGCAGCCTTCTTATCTTTGTCAAAGATGGCTTTGGTTAGATCAATATGGTTGATGGCCGCAATTGCGACAGTGTAGTGAATAATATCAGCTAGTTCTTTGGCTAGTTCGTCGTTTGAGTCCTGAACGCCCTCTTTTCGACCAGAGCGCCCATTCAAGACCTCGGCTACTTCTCCGACTTCCTCCACTAGCTTGATAAAGAGGCCTTCCTCAGTTCGAGATTGCTGGTAATGTTCGAGTAAATAATCTTGTAATTGTCTAAACGTTAAATCTTTCATCTTCTGCTCTCCACAAAAAAAGCGAGACATCTGTCCCGCTTTTTTTTATTTTTCATTGATAACGATTCTTACTTTTTTGTCTTCAGTTGGGACAGAGTAGACAATCGTTCTTATCGCTGAGATAGTGCGACCCTTACGACCGATAACACGACCGACATCGCTCTGGTCAAGATCCAAGTGATACTCCAAAAATTCTGGTGTATCTTCAATCTTGATAGTTAAGGCATCTGGTTGTGAAATCAAAGGTTTCACAATCGCAATAATGAGATTTTCAATCGTATCCATCTGTCAACCTACTTTAAACTTATTTTGAGAATTTAGAATCGTGGAATTTTTTCAATACGCCTTCTTTTGAAAGGATGTTGCGAACTGTATCTGAAGGTTGAGCTCCATCAGCCAACCATGCAAGAACGCGGTCTTCTTTCAAAGTCACTTGGTTTTCAGCAACAAGTGGGTTGTAAGTTCCAACTGTTTCGATGAAACGTCCGTCACGTGGTGAACGTGAGTCTGCTACGTTGATACGGTAGAAAGGTTTTTTCTTAGAACCCATACGAGTCAAACGGATTTTAACTGCCATTTTTTAATGTCTCTTTTCTTATTTTTTATTTCGGTGAAATAGCTGAGCTATTTAGCACATGTTCTATTATAGCAGATTTTTGACAGGTGTCAAGAAAAAAACTTGACAGACTTTAAAATTTTTAAACCATTTAGAAATTTGTTATATTTTTAAAGAAAAATCAGAAAGAGAATGTCATAAATACTATTTTAGAAACATTTTATAAAGACCATCAAGTCAAACCCTTCATCTCTCCTGAACGTGATTTGGATGCTTGGCTCCTAAATTCCAAGCCTGTTCCCAAGCGAAATATCAAGGATTTTAAGAACGATATCTACTAATTAATTTATAAAATATGAATTGATAGATTCTAAATAGGGGAATAATTTAGTTCTGTAAAAATTAACTTCTACACCTACAAAGCTTATTCTGACAGACTTTATAACAGTCTAAGAAAAAAAGTAGAGATTCATACAGTATCTAGATTTTTCAAAAATTCTTAATCTTCAAATATTATTAACGAAACTATCCAAACCAAATCCGATGCATTACTTCAAAGAATTCTTTAGTTGTTTGACTAGCGAAGGCTTTCATTAAAAAATTTTTTCAAATAATTGCACCTTGGCACATAAATTCTTGATTTCTAAATTTAAGTGTGATATATTTATAACATAAAGATTGTTAAATATTTCTAACATAAGGAAAGGAGTCTATCATGAAAAAAAGTCAAAAAACGGGTGGCCTCATTACAATGATTTCCGCAGCTCTCTTTATTGATTTTACTGTTTTATTTGGTTCTAATCTTAGTTGGGGACCCAAGTTAATTATTGCTGGTATTTCAGTGTTAGGTCAGATTGTAGCTATTTGGGGCTGGCTACATATGAAACCATGGCCTCATAAGAGTCAGAAAGGTAAAGGAAAGACTATTTTTGACTTGTCTGCTAAGCTTTACACGATACTTTTGTTTGCAGCAAGCATTTTTTATACAGTAGGGATTTGGGTTGCGACCCCAAGCGAAAGTTCTGGTATTAAAGAATGGATTTTGGGAATTGGCCTCGTTATTGAAGTGATTGTATTTGGTTTTTTCTGTTTGAAAAATGTCAAGGAAACTCCGGACGAACGCTTTTATGCTAATTTAGCCAAGGCAGCTAGCTTGATGTTTGTTTTTATACTAGGCGCACTGATGATCCTAGCAGTTATCATTGGGTATATGGGGTCTCTCACTCTTTACATGGGCCAGATCTTTATTAGCATAGCTGTCTTGATTTGCATCTTTGCGGTTGTCTATCTTATCTTAGAACGGATAGGATAAGCATGACCAAAGAAAGCAAGATTATTACTAATCTCAAATCTGTTCGTGAGTCCACAGGCATGACCCAGCAGGAGTTAGCTGACCTCATTGGCATGCGACGCGAGACAATTCTGCACTTGGAAAATAATCGTTACAATCCTTCGCTGGAAATGGCTCTTAAAATTGCTCAAGTTTTTAATCTGAAAGTAGAAGACCTCTTTGAACTCAGACAGAAAGAGGAAGCATAATTCTTTTCGAGACCTAGTATTAAGTTCATTGATTAATTAGGAATTGAAGCCGAAAGAAAAAATCCGTTTAAAATGTGCTCTTTTAAAACATAGTAATTCTTTCGAATTAACGTTTACTAATTGTGATTCTTTACGAGCTTTCTTAAGAACTGGTTTTCTAAATACTTCAAGTAAACTTATAGCATTGATGCCCCAAAAAATTTAGAAATACCTGTTGAAAAAGGCTATGCTCTTGTCGAAACTGTCTTTGACTCGCTTGATCATCTAAATACCACTATGAAAGAGAATATCCTCAAAAGTAAGGAGAGTTACAGTACTTTCTAAGATGAAGGCTCCAGATTTGGACCAATCCCTTCGTGACAACTTTTCAGGAGAAGAATTAGCAAGTTACTTTTCAATTCGTAGTTACAAATTGACTCCAAAGGGAGAGCAGATACTGGAACAGTACCAGGACATTATCGACCGTCATCCAAAGAAAAATCTCTAAGCAAGCGACTTTCTGGTCGGCTTCCTCTTAAACTACCTTGTCACTAATATTTGAAATCCCCTTACTTTTAAGGTACAATGATAGAAATGAATTTTTGAGAGGAAAACAATGAAAAAACTAGCAACCCTTCTTTTACTATCAACTATAGCCCTTGCTGGATGTACTAGTATCCAACGTGGTCTCCGTGGCGATGACTATGTTGACTCTAGTATCTCAGCTGAAGAAAGTTCTAAAGCAGCTGCTCAGGCTGCCAAAGATTTGAATGACGCTTTAACCAATGAAAATGCCAACTTCCCTCAACTTTCTAAGGAAGTTGCTGAAGATGAAGCCGAAGTGGTTCTCCACACAAGTCAGGGTGATATTCGTATTAAACTCTTCCCTAAACTCGCTCCTCTAGCCGTTGAAAACTTCCTTACTCACGCCAAAGAAGGCTACTATAACGGCATCACCTTCCACCGTGTCATCGATGGCTTTATGGTCCAAACTGGAGATCCTAAGGGAGATGGTACAGGGGGCCAATCTATCTGGCATGATAAGGATAAAACGAAGGACAAAGGAACTGGTTTCAAAAATGAAATCTCTCCTTACCTATACAATATCCGAGGAGCTCTTGCTATGGCTAACACTGGTCAACCAAACACCAACGGTAGCCAGTTCTTCATCAACCAAAACTCAACAGATATTTCTGCTAAACTCCCTACAAGCAAGTATCCAAAGAAAATCATCGAAGCCTATAAAGAAGGTGGAAATCCGAGTCTAGACGGCAAACACCCTGTCTTTGGTCAAGTCATTGAGGGCATGGACGTTGTTGACAAGATTGCCAAAGCTGAAAAAGATGAGAAAGACAAACCAACGTCTGCTATCACCATTGATAGTATCGAAGTGGTGAAAGACTACGATTTTAAATCCTAAATAACCTAAAAAATACAGTATCCGCATTCGATACTGTATTTCTTTTTTCCTCATTTTTAAGTTAGCTTGTTAAAGTCCCAGATTTGGTCCATCCAACCTTCATAAAAGTCTGGTTCGTGGCAGACCATAAGGATAGATCCCTTGTATTCTTTAAGCGCCCGTTTGAGTTCTTCCTTGGCATCTACATCCAAGTGGTTGGTCGGCTCGTCAAGTACCAAAACGTTGTTTTCACGATTCATCAAGAGACAGAAACGAACCTTGGCTTGTTCCCCACCTGACAAGACTTGAATCTGACTTTCGATATGTTTAGTTGTCAAGCCACAACGAGCAAGGGCCGCACGAACTTCTGCTTGGTTAAGTGCAGGAAAGGCATTCCATACAGCCTCAAGAGGAGTTTGGCGATTTCCACCTTCTACTTCCTGCTCAAAGTAGCCAAGTTCTAGATAGTCGCCACGTTCGACTTCTCCAGCAATTGGTGGAATAATTCCCAAGAGAGACTTCAACAGGGTTGTTTTCCCGATACCATTGGCCCCAATAATGGCAACCTTTTGATTGCGTTCAAAGGTAAGATTTAAAGGTTTGGTAAGTGGACGATCATAACCAATCTGCAAGTTCTTGGCTTGGAAGATAAAGCGCCCAGGTGTACGAGCTGGTTTGAAATCAAAGGACGGCTTTGGTTTCTCGCTTTGGAGTTCAATGATGTCCATCTTGTCGAGTTTCTTTTGACGGGACATGGCCATGTTTCGTGTTGCAACACGCGCTTTGTTTCGAGCGACAAAGTCCTTGAGGTCAGCTATCTCTTTCTGCTGACGTTCGTAGGCTGCCTCCAGCTGAGATTTCTTCATAGCATAGACTTCTTGGAACTGGTAGTAGTCTCCAGAATAACGAGTCAATTGTTGGTTCTCCACATGGTAGACAATATTGATCACATCATTGAGGAAAGGAATATCGTGCGAAATAAGGACAAAGGCATTCTCATAGTTTTGGAGATAACGTTTGAGCCAGTCAATATGTTCAGCATCCAAGTAGTTGGTTGGCTCGTCAAGCAACAAAATATCTGGCTTTTCAAGGAGGAGTTTAGCCAAAAGCACCTTGGTTCTTTGTCCACCTGACAAAGACGTTACATCAGTATCCATGCCATAGTCCATGACACCGAGAGCACGCGCTACTTCATCAATCTTGGCATCCAAGGTATAGAAATCACGACTCTCCAAACGATCTTGGAGCTCTCCTACTTCTTCCATAAGCGCGTCGATATCCGCTCCGTCTTCTGCCATTTCCATATAGAGCTCGTTGATACGGACTTCTGCTTTAAAAAGCTCATCAAAGGCTGTCCGCAAGACATCACGCACGGTTTGACCTTCTTTTAGCACAGCGTGCTGGTCCAGATAGCCAGCAGTCACATATTTGGACCACTCCACCTTCCCTTCATCTGGCAACATCTTACCTGTCACAATGCTCATAAAGGTTGATTTTCCTTCACCATTGGCCCCAACTAAGCCGATGTGTTCTCCCTTGAGAAGGCGGAAGGACACGTCTTCAAAAATTGCACGGTCACCAAAACCGTGACTCAGATTTTTAACTTCTAAAATACTCATTCTAATTCCTTATCTTATTTTTATGCAATCCTTTATAGAGGAGCCAAGCCAGATAGCCTCCCAAGGTATTGGTCCACAAATCATCAATCTCAAAGACGCGATTAAAATCAAAGAAAAAGTCTAAGACCAGCTGCGTACATTCAATTCCTAGGCTCAGAAGAAAACTGAGAAATAGGATTTTTTTGGTTTGTCGCAACTTTGGACAGAGGTAGATCAGTTGAAAGACTAGGGGGAAAAGCAAGAAGACATTCAAAATGTTCTGCAAAAAGATCCAAATAACTTGTCCCAAACTGGTCACTTCACCCAGATTCCAAAGTGAGTTTAAGGGAGTTAAAAGAAAAACCAGGCGTCCAAAAGTTTGAATACCTGGAGTTTCCACTCCTGTAGGAAGTTGAGGCTGGGGAGTGAAGCAAAAACAGACAATGCATAGGCTATAAACAGCCACTCCCAATCTTAAGATTAATTCTCTTTTTTTAGTCATTTTATGGATTTACCGCTGCGACTGCCTTCTGGCGGTCACGTTTCATTGTATTGGAGCGTAATTGTCCACAAGCTGCATCAATATCAGTACCATGTTCTTGACGAACAACACAGTTGACCCCTTTTTTCTTGAGGGTATCGTAGAAGGCCATCACGCGCTCTTTAGGACTACGGCTATATTGGTCATGTTCACTAACTGGGTTATAGGGAATCAAGTTTACATAAGACAATTTCTTGATATTTTTGAGCAATTCCGCCAGCTCCAAGGCTTGTTCTACTCCGTCGTTGACTTCATTGAGCATGATGTATTCAAAGGTCACACGACGATTTGTTGTTTCGATATAATACTCAATAGCTGCGAAGAGTTTTTCAATCGGAAAGGCACGGTTGATCTTCATGATGCTTGAGCGCAATTCATTATTAGGTGCGTGAAGGGAAACAGCGAGATTGACCTGTACGCCTTCATTAGCAAAGTCACGAATTTTGTGTGCCAAACCTGAAGTTGAAACTGTGATGTGACGAGCACCGATAGCCATTCCCTTGTCATCATTGATGGTACGGACAAAATTCAAAACATTGTTGTAGTTATCAAATGGTTCACCAATTCCCATGACAACGATATGGCTGACACGTTCGTCCTGACCACGCTCATCAAAGTATTTCTGAACCAACATGATCTGCGCTACAATTTCACCGTTATTAAGATCACGTTGCTTCTTAATCAAGCCTGACGCACAGAAGGTACAACCAATATTACAGCCAACCTGAGTGGTCACACAGACTGACAAACCGTAGTGTTGACGCATGAGTACTGTCTCAATCAACATGCCATCTGGCAACTCGAAAAGATACTTAACAGTACCGTCAGCCGACTCTTGTACGATGCGTTGTTTCAAAGGATTTACGACAAACTGCTCATTGAGCTTGGCAATCAAATCCTTGGAAAGGTTGGTCATTTCTTCAAATGACTGGACACGTTTACGGTAGAGCCATTCCCAAATCTGATCTGCTCGGAATTTCTTTTCTCCTTGTTCTAACACCCATTCTTGCATGGTTTGACGTGTTAAACTATAAATAGACGGTTTCATCTCTTCTCCTTATTCTCTATCTATTTCTGACGAATGACAAAATGGCGCTGTCCCTTGTCCTCTTTCTGAGACTTTTGGTCCTTATGACGACGTCTATTTCGCTTATCCGCATTTGGTTTTCTCTTGTTTTGCGAAGGTTTCTTTCCTCTTCTAGGAAGGTTTTCCTCTTCCTTTTTACGCATTTTCTTGTCAAACGACGCACGCTTAGGTGCTTGGTTTTCTAGGACAAAATAAGCACAACCATAACTACAGTACTCCAAAAGATAATCCTGTAAGCGACTGATTTTTTCAATTTTTTCCTCTGTTCGATCGTCTTTGTAAAAACCGCGTAGGCGAAGCTGTTCATTGCTCCAGTCCCCCACGACATAATCAAATTTAGTCAACACTTCTGAAAAGCGCTGATTAAAGACGGTCACATCGAAAGCCTCCTTGATATTTTCAACCAAGGTAAAAGCAATCCCTTCAGTCTCAACTTTATCCCCATTTACCTGAAATTCTGGGCCAGGAAACTTGTTATAATTGTATAATTCAGGTGAAATTTCTTTACGCATAGTCTTCCTTTTCCACGATTACTTAACACTCTATTTTACCATATTTTCTACAAGTTGGCACGAATATCCTGAAAATGAAAAAAGTCTGACGATTCTGTCAGACTTCTGCTTTATAACCTTAAAAAGAGAAGAACAATTCTTCCCTCCATATTTTATTATTTAGCTGCTGCATAAAGCTCGTCTACTTTGTTCCAGTTAATCACTGAGAAGAAAGCTTTGATGTAGTCAGGACGCACGTTGCGGTATTTCACGTAGTAAGCATGTTCCCAAACGTCCAAGCCCAAGATTGGTTTTTTACCTTCTGAGATTGGTGTATCTTGGTTTGCTGTTGAAGTCACTTCAAGCTTCCCTTCTTTGTTGACAACCAACCATGCCCAGCCAGAACCAAAGCGAGTTGTAGCTGCTGCTGTAAAGGCTGCTTGGAACTCTTCAAATGAACCAAATGTTGCATCGATTGCTGCTGCAAGTTCTGCTGAAGGAGCAGTCTTTTCAGGAGTCATCAATTCCCAGAAAAGAGCGTGGTTCAAGTGTCCACCACCGTTGTTGATAAGCGCTTGGCGGATATCAGCTGGGATAGATTCTACATCAGCAAGCAAAGCTTCAAGGTCTTCACCGATTTCAGGGTGTTTTTCAAGAGCAGCATTCGCATTGTTAACGTAGGCTTGATGATGCTTGTCATGGTGCAAGTGCATTGTTTCAGCATCGATGTATGGTTCCAAGGCGTCATACGCGTATGGAAGGTCTGGTAAGATAATTGCCATCTGTAATACCTCTTTTTCTTTCTATAAGAAAATGATAACGCAATCATCCTCTTTTTTCAAGTTTTTTGCTCAATTTGCCTCTGTCGCAATCTGCAAGAGTGCCTTTTCAAACAAGTAACTTTTTTCATAGACACCTGTCTTAATTTGGTAGTCTGTTTCAATCAAATAAGAAATCGCTCGCTTGAGAAAAGCCAAGGAAATCCCTCTCGAATCTCTTAATGCGAACTTGATTTGATAAGGATTAGGATTGCGTCCCAAATAAGTCCCCAGACTGCTTACAATCTGCGATTCCGTTTGACCAGCATCTGATAAGATTTTCACTTGGATAAAGGTTCGGAACTGTCCTAACATGACAGCTATGAGCTTGATTTCGTCTTCCCCTTGCAAGGTCAAATCTCTGACCAAGTCACGGGCCTGGTCAATCTTCTTAGCTAAAATAAACTGAGTCAAGTCGAAAATATTGTCCTGAAGAGTCTTTGGAATGACTTCGATAATATCCTTTTCCTCAATCAGGCCGTCTGACTTATAAGACTGTAAAAAGAGGAGATTTTTCTGGATTTCGCTAAACTGAAAACCAGACTTGATGAGTAGATTTTCAAAAGATTTTTCCGCAAACTGCAGACCTTGTGTCTGGCTCCATTTTTGGAAATACTGGCGGAGTTCTTGTTCCTTAGCCTCGATAGCATCAAATACTGTCGCGTCACGCTTGAGCAGTTTGACCAATCGTCTCTTGCAATCCAGTTTTCCTTCCGCAAAAATTAATAACTTGGTTGTGGGTGAAGGATTATCAAGGTATTCCTCAAATGACTTGAGTTCATCATCTGTTAAAAAATGTTTCTTGGCTGTTGTGATATCGACAAAATGGTCTAATATCACGATTTTCTCATCCGCAAAGAAAGGGAGACTGACCAGCTCCAACTCTAAGTCTTTATAAGCTACTTCTTTCATATCAAAGTAAGCAAAATTGAGATCAGCTGGATCATAACCAATCTGTTTCAACACTTGACTCTTCATAACTTCAAACTGGCCCTGGTCTGTCCCTGTAAATAGGTTCAAGCTAGATAGATTTGATAAAGTCAATTTCTGACTGTCTTCAATGGCTAGCATCTTCTCTCCTTTCTTCTGATTTTTTATTAAACTTAATCAATATAGCGCAATTTCCCACGGAAATCTTCTAGACTCTCATACCCTTTTTCCGCCATGATTGCTTTTAGTTCATTGGTAATGCGTTCAAAAGCACCTACGCCTTCTTTGTGAAGAGTAGTCCCTACTTGCACCATACTCGCACCGCAGAGGATGTGTTCAAAGGCATCACGACCCGTTAGAACACCACCCGTTCCGATGATTTGGATTTGCGGATTCAAGCGTTGATAGAAAGCATGGACATTAGCGAGAGCAGTCGGTTTGATATACTCCCCACCAATACCACCGAAACCATTTTTAGGACGAATCACGACCGACTCGTCTTCTATATAAAGGCCGTTTCCGATAGAGTTAACACAGTTAACAAACTTGAGCGGATATTTGTTGAAAATAGCAGCCGCTTGGTCAAAGTGAACAATATCAAAATATGGTGGCAATTTAATCCCAAGAGGTTTGGTAAAGTAGGCAAAGACTTCTGCCAAAATCCGGTCTGTTGTCTCAAAATCATAGGCAATCTGAGGTTTTCCTGGAACATTTGGACAAGAAAGATTAAGCTCTGTCAGTCCTTTGAATCCACTCTCTTGCACTTTTTTCAAGATGGTATGCGTTTCTTCTGGAGACATGCCGACTAAAGATAGAAAGAAAGTACGGTTTGGCTCTTTTTCCTGCAAGTCCAAAAGATAGTCCAGATAATAGTCTAAGCCATTATTTGGTAATCCCATTGAGTTGATAGAACCAAGTGGAACATCCTGGTAGCGTGGCTCAGGATTGCCCTGACGAAAGTCCAAGGTCGCTGTCTTCGTGACAAATGTTCCTGCTGCTGAGTTTTTGACCCCTTCTAGTTCCTCTATCGTCATACAAGCCACACCCGCTGCATTCATCAAGCAATTGTCAAACGCAAAGCCAGCTATTTGTGTTTTCGTTGATACCATGATTCTGATCCTCCAGATTCCTTTTATTTCTAATATTATACCATACTTTAAGATTTTCTCTTTGAGAAAGTTATTTCTAGAGAAAACGTTCGTTTTTTGATAATGCTCTTAGTATTGACTGAATGTAAATTGAAAGAATTTTTAGAAAATTTTCGTTTTTTTCTTTACAGTGAAAAAAATTTCTGCTATAATGGCTCATGTAATAAAATATGACAACAAAAGGAGAACGATATGACATCTGCTAAAGAATATATCCAAAGCGTGTTTGAAACTGTAAAAGCTCGTAACGGGCATGAGGCTGAATTTCTCCAGGCGGTTGAAGAATTCTTCAGCACTTTGGAACCTGTATTTGAAAAACATCCTGAGTATATCGAAGAAAACATCTTGGCACGTATCACTGAGCCTGAGCGCGTGATTTCTTTCCGTGTTCCTTGGGTTGACCGTGATGGAAAAGTCCAAGTGAACCGTGGTTACCGTGTTCAATTCAACTCAGCTGTTGGACCATATAAAGGCGGACTTCGTTTCCACCCAACTGTAAACCAAGGGATCTTGAAATTCCTCGGATTTGAACAAATCTTTAAAAACGTCTTGACTGGCCTTCCAATCGGTGGAGGTAAAGGGGGATCAGACTTCGATCCTAAAGGAAAGACTGATGCTGAAGTGATGCGCTTCTGCCAAAGCTTTATGACAGAATTGCAAAAATACATCGGACCATCACTTGACGTCCCAGCTGGCGATATCGGTGTTGGTGGACGTGAAATTGGTTACCTTTACGGACAATACAAACGCCTTAACCAATTTGATGCTGGTGTCTTGACTGGTAAACCTCTTGGATTCGGTGGTAGCTTGATTCGTCCAGAAGCAACTGGTTATGGTTTGGTTTACTATACTGAAGAAATGCTCAAAGCCAACGGTAACAGCTTTGCTGGTAAGAAGGTTGTGATTTCAGGTTCTGGTAACGTAGCTCAATATGCACTTCAAAAAGCAACTGAACTTGGTGCAACTGTTATCTCTGTATCTGACTCAAATGGTTATGTCATTGACGAAAATGGTATCGACTTCGACCTTCTAGCAGATGTGAAGAATAACCGTCGTGCACGTTTGACTGAGTACGCTGCTGAAAAAGCCACTGCTACTTACCATGAAGGTTCTGTATGGACTTACGCTGGGAACTACGACATCGCTCTTCCATGTGCGACTCAAAACGAAATCAATGGTGACGCAGCTAAACGTTTGGTTGCTCAAGGCGTTATCTGTGTATCAGAAGGTGCCAATATGCCGAGCGACCTTGATGCGATTAAAGTCTACAAAGAAAACGGAATCCTTTACGGGCCTGCCAAAGCTGCCAACGCTGGTGGTGTAGCTGTATCAGCGCTTGAAATGAGCCAAAACAGCCTTCGTCTTTCATGGACACGTGAAGAAGTTGATGGACGTCTCAAAGACATCATGACCAATATCTTCAGCACAGCTAAAACAACCGCTGAAACTTACGGTCTTGGTACTGATTACCTTGCAGGAGCTAACATTGCTGCCTTTGAAAATGTAGCAAACGCTATGATTGCCCAAGGTATTGTTTAAGAAATATGCTAAAAACCTCAATCAAAACGATCGAGGTTTTTTTGAAGCTTCATCTTCTATCAAAACTTCTTCTTCCATAACATTTTTTATTTTTTTGCCCAAAGATAATAACGTTTCTACATCAGAGGGTTTGCTTGTCCCGAGAGGATTCCAAGTAGAAGATGATAAATTTTCATATTCCTTAGACCGAACTCGAAATTTAATGTTATCCCCCTTGGTGTCTATGTCTACATTTAAGGCTCTCGCCCCCAGTTTAGGCTCCTTATTTTTTATCCTACAGAAAATAACTTCTCCTGATACAATCTCCTTTCCATCACACCAAATCCTAATATTTCTTCCAGATAATTCTACGACAAAATTCTTCACTAGACTACCTTGTATTTTTTTAATTAAAAGAAAACTAATACCAAAAAATACTAATACTATCGTATAAAGAAAAAGAGGTTGTGATTTAAAAAAATCATTCAGTTTTAAATAGAATATAGCCAACTGTATTCCCAATACCGGAAGCATGAGGAACATGGGAAAAAGGATACCAATTATTATATCTGATTTTGCTGTTGTCGCTGTAAATTCATATCTTTCCATCAATATCACCTTTATAACATTCCCTTTTTATAGGACATTAATCCCATACTAAGACGGATGCATCAGGGAGTTCAATCTCCCTTTCCCCTAGCAAAGATAAATTTTGAACTATTCTAAGGATATTGTACCACTATTTCTGCAAAAAATACCTTAGCAAACATAATCTCCTTCCACAGATACATCATCGCTTTATCGAGCGTTGGAGTTTGATTGACATGATTCTCTAATCAAACTCCAGAACTTTATGATGAAAATCTTATGGAACAACTGGAGACACTTTATAAATTTTCTCTTTTCAATTATAAAGAAAACCGCTAATCCTAAGAATAGCGGTTTAATCATGTTTTTAAGCTACTAATGTAGTTGCTCTATTATTTAAGAGTAACTGAAGCTCCAGCTTCTTCCAATTTAGCTTTGATTTCTTCAGCTTCTGCAGTTGGAACGCCTTCTTTGATGACACCTGGTGCACCATCAACAAGTTCTTTAGCTTCTTTAAGTCCAAGACCAGTGATTTCACGTACAGCTTTGATAACGCCAACTTTTTTGTCACCAGCAGCTGTCAATTCAACGTCAAATGAATCTTTAGCAGCACCAGCGTCAGCAGCACCAGCTGCAGCTACAGCTACAGGAGCAGCTGCAGTTACACCAAATTCTTCTTCGATAGCTTTTACAAGGTCGTTCAATTCAAGGATTGAAGCTTCTTTAATTTCAGCAATAATGTTTTCAATGTTCAATGCCATTGTTATTTCCTCCAAATAAGTTTTTAATTATATAATAGTTTTTTCGTAGCTACGCTACGCTGCGTAGCTTAAGATTAAGCTGCGTCTTCTTTGTTGTCTGCAACCGCTTTGACTGCAAGAGCAACGTTGCGCACTGGCGCTTGAAGTACAGAAAGGAGCATAGAAAGAAGTCCTTCGCGGTTTGGAAGAGTTGCAAGAGCAACGATTTCTTCTTTAGATGCGACAGCGCCTTCGATTGCACCACCTTTGATTTCAAGTGCTTCAGCGTTTTTAGCAAAGTCGTTCAAGATTTTCGCTGGTGCGATAACATCTTCGTTAGAAAATGCTACTGCAGATGGTCCAACAAAAACAGATGCAAGGTCTTCAAGACCAGCTTTTTCAGCTGCACGACGCAAGATTGAGTTTTTAATAACTTTATACTCAACTTCGCTTCCACGAAGCTCACGACGAAGAACTGTATCTTGATCAACTGTCAAACCACGAGCGTCTACAACGACAATAGATGCAGCAGCTTTCATTTTTTCAGCTACTACGTCAACTAGTTCCGCTTTTTTAGCAATAATTGCTTCACTCATTAGTGTGTTCACCTCCGTAATTATTTTGCTTGGGGAATTTTTTCAAAAGAAAAACGCGCCCAAACCTAGACACGAAAGTACAATACGCTTCTTTTTACATGATACGTTTTGTCCTCGGTAGGATCTTTATGAGTCGAGCTCCCCTACTGTCTTAGGCAGTTTTTTCAAACCGTATATAAGTATAGCATAGACAAAAAAAGAATGCAAGATTTTTGCAAACTTTTTTTGAAATTTTTTTAAATCTCTACCGTCAAAACTTTGCCTTGCTTGACAACTTGTTCTCCTGCAATATAGACATCGTCAACATCACTGGATTTTACTGCGTATACGAGGTGAGAGAGCATATTTTCCTGAGGTTGAAGATGGATTTTTCTCTGTGGTTGAATCACGAGAAAATCTGCCTGCTTGCCGACTTCTAGGCTTCCTATCTGCTTTTCCATTCCAAGGACCTTGGCACCTTCTATCGTCAGAGCTTTGAGGGCTGTCTCGATGGGAAATTGACTGGCATCTCCACTTTTCATCTTCTGAAGAAGAGCTGCAGTCCGTCCTTCCTCAAACATATCAAGGTTGTTGTTGGAAGCAACCGAATCTGTCGCAATACCTACTGCCACTCCTGCTTTTTGAAGTTGGATGATGGGAGCAATTCCTGAGGCCAGCTTGAGATTGCTGATAGGGTTGTGGGCAATAGCCACTTGAGAGGATGCCAAGCGCTTAATTTCTCGCTCGTTTAATTCGACCCCGTGAGCAAAGACAGATGGATGGTCTAAGTAACACAGTTCTTCTAGAAAGGCTATGGGACGTTTGCCGTATCGTTTCAGGATAATTCCTGACTCCTCCTTAGTCTCCGCCACATGGATATGGAGAGGAATATTTAGCTCTTTTGCCATGTCTAAACTCGCTACCAGCAAGTCTCTACTACAACTGTAAGGAGAATGGGGGGCTACCATGACCTTGAAATTTGGATTTTTATATTCTAAGATTTCCTCAATGATGGCTCGTGTTCTAGCAATGGTCTCAGCAGTTGTCTCTGCCTTGGAAGAAAAGAGTGTCGGTGAGAAATAACAACGCATCTTGGAAGATTTCACTGCCTGATAAATTTGCTCAATATCCACACCATTGGGATTATACATATCGTTGAAGGTTGTTGTCCCTGACTGGAGCATCTCTGTCAGTGCTTCTTTGACCGCCTTGGTAGTCATGTCTGGTGTAAATCCTGCTTCTGCTGGCCAGATATAGTCATTGAGCCATTCATGGAGATTGCTATCATCTCGAATCCCTCTCAAGCCTGTCATAGCAGAATGGGTGTGACAATTGACCAATCCAGGCATGATCCAAGCCCCCTGATAGTCTAAAATCTGCTCAGCTTGATCTAAAATCTCTTGCTTCTCTTGACCGACATAGATGATTTGAGAATCCTTGACAGCCAAGATACCATCCAGATGTACATGGAAATCTTGGTTACAAGTCACGATATTTACATGCTGATAGATTTTCATTGTTTTTCTCCTTCTAAGGCCTTGATTTTTTCTAGCTATTGTAACAAAAAAGTCACCCGAAGGCAACTTTCAGTGTCATTAAGACTTTAAAATGGATAGGAATGGCTTATTCAGAGCTAAAAGCCGCAGCTTTTTGCATTTGGTAATACTTGCCCTTTCTAGACATGAGATCCTGATGATTGCCATACTCAACAATATCACCATCCACCAATACTAGAATCAGATCTGCATCCTGAATGGTAGACAAGCGGTGGGCGATGATAAAACTTGTACGTCCCTTCATGAGCTTGGCAAAGGCATCCTGTACCAGCACTTCTGTCCGCGTATCAATAGAGGAAGTCGCCTCATCTAGGATGAGAATCTTGGGAATTGCTAGAAAGACACGCGCGATGGTCAAGAGCTGAGCTTGACCGACAGAGAGAGATTCACCTGCATTTTCCAGTTTGGTATCATAGCCTTGGGGTAACTGTTGGATAAAGAAGTCTGCATTGGCTGCTTTTGCAGCAGCAATCACCTGCTCCCGGTTAGCATCAGGATTTCCAAAGGCAATATTGTCATGAATGGTCCCTTGCTTGAGCCAGGTTTCTTGGAGCACCATGCCAAACTGCTGTCTCAATGACGCTCGGGTATAATCATAAATAGATTGCCCATCTAACAAGATATCTCCCGAGTTAATAGGATAAAAACGCATGAGGAGATTGATAAGAGTTGACTTACCAGCACCTGTCGGACCAACGATGGCCACCTTGCTACCAGCTGGGATATCGATAGACAAATCCTTAATCAAGATTTTTTCTGGATGGTAGCCAAAAGTAACATGTTTAAAGGAAATAGCTCCCTTGACTTGGTCGCTGGTCAAGACTTCCTTACCTGTTTCAGCTACCTCTGGACTTTCTAAGACAGCATAAACGCGCTCTGCGCAAGCGAGAGCACTTTGCAACTCAGCTAGCACTGAAGAAATATCGTTAAAGGGCTTGGTATACTGCTGAACATAGTTCAAAAAAGTTACTAAACGCCCAATGGTCAAGGTTGAACCCATCATGATACGATAAGCTCCTACTCCAGCAAGAAGAGCATAGATGAGTGCATTAACAAAGCGAGTTGAAGGATTAACCGTTGATGAATAAAAGATGGCTGACTGAGAATAGCCTGAGTAGTTGGCATTCGCCTCGTGTAGTCTTTGGATAAACTCTGTCTGAGCATTGAAGGACTGGATAATAGTCTGCTGGCTAAGCGATTCTTCAATCAACTGAGTCTGAATCCCCCTGGTCTCTGTTTGCTTCTGGAAGAGATGATAGGAGCGTTTGGCAATAAAGCGTGAAATCACCATGGACAGGGGCGTCAACAGCAAGACCAAGAGGGTCATGAGGAGATGAATTTGAAGCATGGCTAGAATGCTAACCAAAATCATCAAGACGCCAATGAAAAATTGGTTAAAGATCATGGTCAAGCCAGCTGCCAACTGTTCTATATCTGTAGTCACACGACTGACCATCTCTCCACTGCCCTGCCGATCCACAAAAGCAATCGGTAACCGATGGAGTTTATGGATGATTCGCTCTCGCAAGTCTCTGGTATAAGAGAAGATTAGACGATTATAAAGAAGAGGATTGGCCCATTGTACCAGAGTATTTCCTATGACTACCAAGATCATCTGAATGAAAATATGCCAAAAAACTGGTGAAGAATCAGCTACTAGGACCTGGTCAATGACCTGCCCAATCAAGATAGGTAGGTAGATCGATAAAGCAACTTGGGCAATAGTTCCTAGAAAGGCTAGGAAAAGGAGGAAGGGATGGCTTGCTAAATCTATGGCCAAACGTTTGAGCGTCTGGTTTGCGGTTTGTCGTCTCATGTTAGTCCTCCTTTCCATGTTGGGATGCATTGATTTCGCGATAGACTTGGCTAGTCTTCATCAAGTCATCGTGCTTGCCAACAGCTAGGAGCTCCCCTTTTTCCAAGAGGAGAATCTGGTCAGCCATCTGTAGTGTCGAAGTCCGTTGAGAAATCAAGATTAAGCTCGTATTTGGCAGATTTTCTCTAATAGATTTCAAGAGCTTGGACTCGGTAATGGTGTCGAGGGCCGAGGTAGCATCATCTAGGATGAGAAATGGAGCTTGGCGCAAGACTGCTCGAGCGATAGAGAGCCGTTGTTTTTGTCCACCTGAGAAATTTCGCCCTCCTGCCTCAACTACAGAATCCAAGAGTCCTTCCTTTTCACTGACAAAATCCTTTGCTTGCGCCATTTCCAAGGCCTGCCAGAGTTCTTGATCAGTTACTTCTTGATGCAAACCTAGAGTCAAGTTGGAACGAATGGTTCCCTTAAAGAGTTCGACTTTTTGGGGCACATAGGCAATCCAAGACCGCCACTCCTCCAAATTAAGAGGACTACGCCCATCTCGATAAAGGTCAATACTCCCCTTATCTACTGGATAAAGTCCAAGTAAGACTTGCACCAAGCTTGATTTACCAGAACCTGTTCCCCCAATGATACCAAGGATTTGCCCTTGCTTCATATCAAAGGAAATGTCTCTAAGAGAAGGCTGGGCCGCATCAGGATAGGTAAACGTCAATTCTTGAACTTGTAAAACCTGACTACTGGTAGCTTGCTTTTGTTCTAACTCTGAATGGATGTCTTCTGGAGCTTGAGCAAAGACTTCCTCGATTCGCTTAGCTGAGATATAGGACTGGTTGAGAGAATTAATCAGCATGGCTAGCTTGACCAATTCCACCAAGATCTGCAAGAGGTAGTTGATAAGGGCGATAAGAGCACCCTGGCTGAGTAAACCTCCTTGAATTGAAATATAACCCTGCCAGATGATAACGAGGAGAGTTCCATTGACAATCAGATAGGTCAGAGGTGTTAATAAACTAGACCAGAAACCTGTCTTTTCTTGTAAACTAGCATAAACTTGATTTAGGGTTTGAAAAATCTGTAACTCTCGTTTTTCTTGCCCAAAGGCACGAATAACCCGCATCCCTTGCAATTGCTGACGTGTTTCCTGAACCAGCTGATCCGTTTTCTTTCTGAGACTGCTGTAGAGAGGAGTGACTAGTCGAGAGAGCCCGACAATGACAATCGTCAAAATAACAACCATAACCAAGAACCAGAAAGTCAGCTCAGCTGAGATGCGATAGGCCATAAAGATTGCACCAAAAACGATAATAGGCGCTCGCAAAAAGAGGCGCAGGAATTGATTGATACCAGTCTGTATCTGGTAGGTATCAGAAGTCAAGCGGGTCACCAAGCTAGAAGTTGTCAAACGGTCTCTGCTGTCCTTAGATAAAGAAAGAATATGACGATAGAGGTCGTTTGTCAATTCCTTGGCAAAACCTACCGCTGCCTTGGCTGAATAGAATTGAGCAATCAAGGCTACTAAAACGCCAATCACTGCAAAGATAAGGAGTAGGCCAATCTGAATCCAGAGGTGCCCTTGATCTGCCTGAGGTAAAGATTGGTCAACAATCCCAGCAATCACCATGGGAACCAAGAGCTCAAAAACAGCTTCAAGTAACTTGAATAAGGGAGCTAAAATGGCTTCTTTGATATAGGGTTTGAAGTAAGATAGTAAGTGTTTCATAGATCCCTTCTATTCTTATGCTGGAAATGAAGAAAGTGGGAAGCCCTACCCTCTCAGTTTTATTTGTTTAAGTAAGGTAATAGATAGCCATATCCTGCTTTTTCCATCTCATCCTTGGCTACAAAGCGCAAGGATGCAGAATTAATACAGTAACGCAGGCCACCTAATTCCTGAGGACCATCTGTGAAAACATGACCCAAGTGAGCATTTCCTGACCGAGAACGAACTTCGATTCGCTCCATTCCATGGCTCATGTCCTTGTAATAATGAATCAATTCCTTGGAAATTGGACGACTAAAGCTTGGCCAACCACAACCTGAAGCAAACTTATCCTTGGCGAAAAAGAGTGGCTCGCCAGTCGTGATGTCTACATAAATCCCTTCTTCAAAGGTTTGGTCATAAGCATTACTAAATGGAGCCTCTGTGGCAGCTTCTTGGGTGACACGGTAGGACTCTTCCGACAAACTTTGCCTTAACACTTCTTGACTAGGCTTTTCATAATTTGAGGCGTCAATCAATGGCTTCTCAGCATCGGTCACATCGATATGACAGTAACCCGAAGGATTTTTCTTGAGATAGTCTTGGTGGTAGTCTTCCGCCAGAATATAGTGGCGAAGTTTCTCCACTTCTACTGCAATCTTTCGACCTAGCATGCGTTCCTGCTCCTGCACCACAGTGTAGATAGCTGGCAAGTCTGCTTCATCTTGGTAATAAATCCCAGTACGATATTGACGACCACGGTCATTCCCTTGTTGATTGATGGATAAAGGGTCGATAACTCGAAAATAATAGAGCAAAATTTCTCTAAATGACACTGCTCTCTCATCGTAAATCACTTGGACCGTTTCTGCATGGTCTGTTTCCTTGAGCAACTGATAATTGGTCGTTTCGACTTGGCCATTAGCGTAGCCGACACTGGTTGTTAATACGCCTGAAATTCGTGAAAAATACTCCTCTAGGCCCCAAAAACAACCACCTGCTAGATAAATTTCTGCCATCTTTGTTTCTCCTTTATCAAGTTCTTTGACTAGACTTCTTTTCAAAAAAAGGATAGGAAGCCCCCTAGTCGAGACTTTCCCCATCCTATCTTCTATTCTTTATTTTTCTTGGACACGAACACCTTGGGTATCAACCTTCAAGTCATGAAGTTTGCCTTTGAAAGACTGCTTTTGCAATTCTGCCTTAATCGCTGGCATCTTGTCATGAGAAGCCAAGACCATCACTGTTGGTCCGGCACCAGAAAGGTAGGTCGCATAGGCATCATTCTCTTTGGCTACTTGCTTAATCGTCGCAAATTCACGGACCAGACTTTGACGATAGCGCTCGTGGAAGAGGTCTCCCTCGATTGCTTGGCCAGCTGTCACCATATCTCCTGCTAATAAGGCTGCAACGGCCACATTGGCGATAGAACTAGCTGCAACAGCTTCCTTGTAGGACAATTTTTTAGGCAAGACACCACGGCTGTCACGAGTACGCAATTCATAGTTAGGAATATAAGCTAAAAAATCACATTCTGGGAAGTCAGCCACGATAGCAGAGACTTGCCCTTCAACGGAACTTGCAATAACGAGATTTCCATAGATAGCTGGAGCCACATTGTCAGGATGTCCTTCAATCTTGGTCGCCAACTGCAACTTTTCATGATCAGATAAATTTAGCTTGCCCAATTGGTTGGCCAGTTCAATCCCAGCAACAATAACCGAGCTTGAAGAACCCAAGCCACGCGCCAAGGGAACATCACTGGTCATTTTCAAGCGTCTCGGTTGCAAATCAGGCGCAATTTGCAAGGCAATCTTAAGCAAGAGATTACGCTCGTCATGGGGAATCCATTTACCAATCTGGTGTTCAATCAACCACTCATCCCGTTCTTCACAGACCTCAATTTGAAGATACTTGGTTACAGCTACACCGACCGAATCAAAACCTGGCCCGATATTGGCACTGGTTGCAGGTACAATAATCTTCATCCTATTCTCCTAACACCTTGAAGGTATTCAAGAGGTCAAATTCTGAAGCTTTGGCCAACTCAGCTGAAACATTCTCAAGTTGTGCTTTATTAATCTTATGAGTGATAATCACTACACGCGCCTTGTCACCCTCTTTGCCATCTTGGAGGATTTGCTTGAAGGAAATATCTTGAGCATTAAAGATTTCAGCCAATTTCAAGACCTGACCTTTTGAATCTGGAGCCAAGATTGAGAAATAGTAGTTTGCTTTAACATCTTCTGGATTTGCCAAGACTAGGTCACGGCTATATTCGTTGAAGTCTTTACCAATGGTACCATCATTCAAGCGACGAACGATACGGACAATGTCCGCTACAACACTTGTTGCAGTTGGTTTTTGACCCGCACCTGGTCCGTAGTACATAGATTCACCGATACCGATAGATTCTACAAATACAGCGTTCATGACCCCATTCACACTGGCAAGTGGATGTGTTTTGGGCAGGAAGGTTGGAGTCACTTCTGCAACAATGCCTGAAGGAGTTTCCTCGATAGAACCTATCAATTTCACTACATAGCCTAGATTTTGGGCTACAGCTACGTCTTCTGGCGTAATATTGCGGATTCCCTTGTGGGCTACATCGTCAAAGGCAACCTTCATACCAAAAGCAAACTGGCTCAAAATCACCATCTTGTAGGCTGCGTCAATCCCATCCACGTCATTTGTAGGGTCGCTTTCTGCAAATCCTAATCTTTGAGCTTCAGCCAGAGCATCATCATAAGACCAGCCTTCTTCGACCATTTTGGTCATCATAAAGTTAGAAGTTCCGTTAACGACACCAAGAACACGCGTGATTTTATCAGAAGCCAATGAATTTGCCAAAGTACGAAGAATTGGAATCCCACCAGCTACTGCTGCTTCGTAGTAAAGTGCTACATTATGATCTTTAGCGATTTCTAACAATTCTGCGCCATGTACAGCCAAAAGGTCCTTGTTAGCAGTAACAACGTGTTTTCCAGCTTCCAAGGCACGAGTGATAAAGGTTTTAGCTGGTTCGATACGCCCCATCAATTCCACTACGATAGTAATGTCTTGATCTGACAATATATCATCTACATTGGTCACAAAGTTAAAGTCATTACCTGCTGCAAGCAAGCGGTTCTTTTCATCTTCATCCTTGACCAATACCTTGGCTACTTCAATCTCTGAATGAGCTGACTGGATGATTTTTTCTCTATTTTCCTTTAGGAGGAATGGCACACCACTTGCAACGGTACCAAATCCAAGTAAAGCAATTTTAACTGTCATGTTTGTCTCCTAGAAATTTTCTGATATAGCCATTATAACAGAATTTTGTGAAAATTCCTATCCATGAAAACCACTATTTATAGATAGAAAAGAAAAAACGAATCATCTGATTCGCCTTTTCTGATAAGTAAAAATTGATTTCTAAAAACTATGATTTAATTTTTTGAAGACCGAACACAGCGTCGTGATTGATCAAGATGTGACCATACTCTTGTAAAACCGAACGACTGATATCACTGTCGTCAGCAAATTCACGCATACGAGCCAAGAGCCAAGCCGGATATGGACTTGGATGATTTTCCACATCGACTAAGATAGTCAAATAATAGTGTCCATTCATCTTATAGAGTTCAGATGTTTCCATCTGGTAGTTAACCGTCTTTGCAAAAGCAACTAGGTCAGCAAGATTTGCGAAACGCAGGATATAGTAGATATAAGGTTCTTTCTTACTTTCAGTTTCCTTTTCTGTTTGCTCTTGCTCTTCTTCCTTTGCTTCGACCTGCTCTAAAGATTGGATAGCCTCAATATCATCCTTGGTCTTATCTGCAATGCTCTTTTCCAAGGTTTTGAGAAATTCATCCGGCGACATTTGGGCTAATTCTTCCATGTCAGGTAGGTCCGCTAAATCTTCAAAATCTAGATTTTGGTCAATCTTAGACTTGGTCACAAAGACATCGACCTTATCTGGTTTTGGCGTCACACGGAAACTCAGCATGCCACTATCCAAGAAATTGTCTGGCATTTCCAGTTCATCTAAAATAGCATAGAAAAACTCTTCAGTTTTTTCCTGAGGAACGAGAAAGTCTGCAATCTCCATTCCCCGATCCATCAAATCATCTAAAGTCATCGTGATTTTTAGTGTTGTATCACTAATTTGTTTCATCTTCATATCTAGTAACCTCATACTTTCAGTCTATCTATTATACTAGATTTTTACAATTTTATCAAAAGAATGAAGCGAGAATGTGATATAATACTAGATATGATTTTAGATTTAAGAAAGAAAGTTCAATGAAAAATATAAAAGTAAATGCCTTGGCCAGCTTGCTGGTCAATATTCTCAATATCGTTTTTCCACTGATAACCAACCCTTATCTGACGCGGATTCTCAGCAAATCCAATTACGGTTATTTCAATACGGCCAATACCTGGGCTAGCTTTGTTATTCCACTAGCTGCCTTTGGGATATACAACTACGGGATTCGAGCTATCAGTAAGGTCAAGGATGACAAGAATAAAATCAACTACGTCTTTTCTAAGTTGTTTTATATCTCGATTTTTACCTCTCTCCTGACCACTGGTATCTACTTCCTCATTATCTTCTTTGACACCAGCATTGAGAATCTGAAAGTCCTCTACTACATCCTAGGGGCCCAAGCACTCTTCCAATTTCTCAATATCGAATGGATGAACGAGGCTTATGAAAACTATGCCTTCATCCTCTACAAAACGTTAATTATTCGAATTACCATGCTAGTCGCTATCTTCGCCTTTGTTAAAACGGCAGATGATATCGTTCCTTATGCTATCGTTATGACAGCGACCACTATCCTCAACTACCTGCTCAGTTTTCTTTGGATTAAGAGGGAAGTTTCTTTTGTTAAAATTGGATTCGTCGAATTAGCTAAAGCTTCTAAACCGCTCTTCACTATGCTTCTCTTAGCAAACGCTAATATGCTTTATACCTTGCTAGATAGAATGTTTATCACCAAGGGACCGGATGAAAACTATATTTCCTATTATACAATTGCCTATAGTATCGTCATGCTGATTGCCAGTGTCTTGAGTGGAGCTATCAACGTAAGTATTCCGCGCCTTGGCTACTATCTCGGTAAAAAGGATTACAAGTCCTACAATTATCTCGTGAATCAAGCGGCATCCTTATTCTATTTCCTTATGGTTCCAACTAGTATTGGGATTATGATATTAGGACGGTACGCAACTGTTATTTATTCTTCTGAAAAGTATCTTGAAGCGGGTATCGTAACTAGCGTCTTCGCTTTTCGTACCATCATTTGGGCTATTGAGTTGATTCTTGGTAAACAGATTATCTTTATCAATGACCATGAAAATCGCTTAACAGCCTTCTACTTCCTTGGTGGTGGTGCCAATATACTATTAAATAGCATCTTGTATTTCAATAATATTTTTGCACCTGAGTATTACATCGCTACGACCATTATCGCAGAAACTATCGTAGTTTTACTTGAAATTCATTTTATCAAGAAACATCAACTGATTAGTTTAAAAGAAATTTTTATAACCTTAACACGTTATAGCCTCATATCCCTTGGTTTTATCCCAATCTTCTATATTTTCAAAATGATTTTCCAAATCAATTCTTACACAGTAAACTTCAATATGATTCTCATGGTTCTTTCTACCGTAGCAACTTGTGGTATCTATTATCTCTTGGCCCTCTTTATCGCCAAAGACAAAACACTCCACTATGCACTGAACCTTGTACTTGCTAAATTAAAACGAAATTAAAAAATCCCCTACTGATAAATTAGTTGCCAGTAGGGGATTTCTTCTTTATTCTTTTTCCTTCTTTTCAGAAGCGTTGGCTTCTAGGTTTGAATCTTGTTTAGGTTGTTCAACAATAGAGGAATTAGCTTCTTGTTTCTGTTCTGGCTTAACTGCCTCGCTATTCACAGCAGCAACAGCCTGTTTCCAGATACCTTCTTCGTTTACTTTATAACCATCAGGTGTTGTTGCGTTCTTCAATAAAGAACCATCAGCTTGGAAATAGTACCAATTACCATCAAGCTGTTTCCAACCCGTTTGCATAGCTCCCGACTCATCAAAGTAATAATGATCACCATTTACTTTATGAAGGCCAACCAACATGATGCCATCTTCAGGATTTAGATAATACCAAACGCCTTTGTCTTTTATCCAACCAGTTTTCATGGCTCCATTTGATTCAAAGTAACGGTAATGATTATCAGACCATTTCCAGCCTGTTTGCATGGCTCCAGATCTGCTAAAGTAATATTGCTTACCATCTACTTGATGAAGGCCGACCAGCATAATGCCTTCTTTTCCTTCAAGATAGTACCAAGCTTCACCATCTTTCAACCAACCAGTTTGCACTGCGCCAGACGTAGCGTAATAATGCCAAGAATCATTTGACCACTGCCATCCAACTTGCATAGTACCTGCAGAGCTGAAGAAATAGTTCTTACCGTCAACCTCTTTAGATCCTACAGCCATGATACCAGTTTCTGGATCCAAATAATACCATGATTCTTTATCTTTCAACCAACCAGTTTTCATAACTCCAGAACTTGCAAAATAGTTCCAGTGACCATCAATAAAGGCCCAGCCTGTTTGCATGGCACCACTGGCATTCAAATAGTAACGGACACCATTGATATCTTGGCTTCCAGTTAACATGATGCCATCTTTATCTAAATAATACCATGTTTCCTGATCCTTGATCCAACCAGTTTTCATAGCTCCAGAACTTGCAAAATAGTTCCAGTGACCATCAACAAAGGCCCAGCCTGTTTGCATGGCACCACTAGCATTCAAATAGTAACGAACACCATTGATATCTTGGCTGCCAGTTAACATGATGCCATCTTTATCCAGATAATACCATGTTTCCTGATCCTTGACCCAGCCAGTTTTCATAGCTCCAGAACTTGCAAAATAATTCCAGTGACCATCAACAAAGGTCCAGCCAGTTTGCATGACACCTTCTTGATTAAAGTAGTACGTGCTTCCATTAATATTCTTTTTACCGACAGTCTTTAGCCCATCCTCATCATAGAAATACCAATCTGAATCAATCTTTTGCCAAGTTGAAGGCTTACCTGCTGCTTGGAGTGCACCACTTTCGCTAAAGAACATCTTCTTGCCATTATAGACTTGATGTCCTGTTAGCATCTTCCCATCTGCCGCAAATAGATACTTTTTCCCTCCAATTTCAGAGAGCTCGCTAAATCGTCTAGCACCATTTGATTGGATATAATACCAAGAGTCATCTAGTTTGAACCAACCACCAGTTTGCATTTTACCATTTTGGTTCAGATAGTAATCATTCCCTTTGGCATTTTCTCCCCAGTCGTCGTTAAGATGAAGCCAGCGACCTGCTTGCATTTGTCCTTTTCCGTTAAAGAAGTAAGTGGCTCCGCCAATCTCTCTCCAGCCGATAGCCATTTCTCCGTCAGTCAAACGATATTTCCAATAACCATCTTCTTGATACCATTTTTCGTCAACTACAGGGATATCAGGGAAGGTATTTGAAACATTAGCAAATCCTTTATCGCTAATATCAAAAACGGTAGCATCTTGAGTTTGGCTAGCAGCATGAAGAACCTGAATATTTTTCTTCTGAAGGTATTCTCTGGTTGAAGCAACATTAATATCTCCACCAGTTGTCTGAATAACCATTTTTGGTGATAAGTTTTCAAGGAAATTAATCGTATTTGAAATTGTCGCATCATAATGGTGGTTCCATTTCATCATATCAACCTTGCCGATAACTGGACCTAACTTATCTTCTGCTCCCTCGGCATTATCCAAATCTCCACCAAGATAGATTCTCTTTCCTGCCACAGTCACCACTGAAACAATGGAGTTGGAGTTATCATCTCGAACTCTTTTCAGATTCCCATCAGCATCATATTCATTCTTATAGTTATAGAGTTGGATATCCATATCACCTAATTTTAGATGGCTATCCTCATCTGAAATATTCTGAATAAGAGTAACTCCGCGTCTTTGAGCTGCTCTCAAAGCATTATCATAATTGAAAAGATTATCCCAAAGTCCCCAGTGTGAGGTGATCCGATCATCTGAATATTTTTTCAAATAAAACTTACCGACTTGATATCGATTGAGTATTTCATCCGCTCCACCAATATGGTCACTATGGACATGAGTTCCTAGAATAAAATCTAATTTTTTTACACCTATTTGATCCAGGTGGCGAATCAAGCGATCTTCCAATACTTGATTATTTCTCATGGAAATTCCCCAGCGGCTTGGATAGCGTGGGTCACTCCCATCAGGGAAATCATAGTCTTCTCCCATATCAATCAAAGCATAATGACCATTACTTTCCAGAAGGATGGCATCACTTCCAGATTTTGCTTTAGTATTTATGAAATGGATACGATTGCCCGAACCTGCAGAGATAGTATCTGCATCTACTCCTTGCGATAACTGAATCAGTAATAGAAAGAATGCGAGAACACTATATCTAACTGATTTTAATAACCATTTATTTTTCATCTTGAAAACTCCTTTATCTTAACAATAAGCAACTTTTACTAATCTAATCAATCCAGTAGTTTTTATCCCCTCCTGGGACTTGCTGCTCAATAGGGGGTGGAGTCATATAGTTTTCTCCAAATTCGTAGACAAGTATTTCATGGTATTTTTTAGGAACCTTGACCACAATGTTTTCATAAGGCATATCAATCAAATCATAGAGCCATTCTTTTTTTATACCCTTTGGATAATAAGGGTCATAGATAGTACAAGTAAGATCTGTTGCTTGATCTACACTATACTTCAAAGCAAGACTCTCTAATTTTTGATTCCATAGCTGTGGAGAAGTTAAGCGGAAAATAGCTGATCCCATATAACGAGGAAGGTTTTTAAGTCCACCATTCTCAGACTTGATCCCTTTAAAATTCAAAGAAGAAAGGCGAACGAAATATTTGTAGAGTTTCATTTTCTTACGGTCACTTTCCTGTGTTACGACACCATCATATGGAAAAATGTCAACACAAGTTCCCAATACGACCGTTGGGTCTACGAGGTTAGCATCTCGACGTGTCCTTACATCATAGACTCTCATATAACTGTATGGATATCCCTTTGTTTCTCTGAATGAAATCAATTTATAGTAGGGATGATTTTCATTTTGTAAAACCTTATACAGTTTTTCAAATTCATCACGCGCTAAGGAAATATCTGTATCATCATCCCAAGGGATGAATCCTTTATGGCGTACAGCTCCTAGTAAAGTTCCAAAATCAATAAAGTATTTGATTTGATGTTGTTCACAAAGCTCATGTAGATACTTTAAAATATCCAATTCTACTTGCTTGATTTCTTCAAGAGTTAAAGTTCTTTCAGACATAGGTTCTATTCTCCTAAATTTGACTATATTTTTAAACGTTTCTTAATTTCAATCTCGTCATTTAGACCTTTTAATAATCTTCCACAATTTAAAATCATGATGAGATACTCTTTGTTCAACCGGTGGCAATTGCATATAGTCTCCGTAGTCTGAGGTCAAAATTTCATGATAATTTTTCGGAATGGTAAATTCCTTACCTTCAAATGTTCCAGTAGTAGCTTGTTCCAGCCATTCACGTCTCCACACTGGTTTGTTCATATCTTTGTAGATAAGATAATCCACTTGCTCATAATCTGAGACTTTACGGGATTTTGCAAGCTCTTCAATCTGGGCAACGTATTTGTTCGTATTGGTGAAATAGAAAATAATAACTGACACATAGCGTAGCAATGAATTCAGTACACTTTTCGTATTGGTAATGCCTTTAAAGGTGTAGCAACTCAATTGACGTTTCTTTATCAGTTTCGTCATCTTGTTTTTAAATTCTACGTCATCCTCGTAGCCATCTACAGGAAAAATATCTACATATATTCCCATATTTGAATCGATGCGAACATCTTCTTCCAACAAGTAGGTATGGTTATCCTGCACTTTCATGAAGGGATAGACATAGTTCAGATTATTTTTATAAGACATGACCTCGTAACGTTCATCAGGGTTAGCGATAAGGTAGTCTTGTAACTTTTCATAATCTTCTCGTAACATGCAGATATCCATGTCATCATCCCAAGGGATAAATCCTTGATGGCGAACAGCACCAATTAGACTTCCATATGCTAAGAAATACTTAACCCCAATTTTATGACAAACTTCATGAATATACTCCATGATTCCAAGTTCCATCTGTTGAATTTCACTGACATCTGTTACTTCTTGATACCGAATTCCTTCATCCTGTTTGCAGACTACAAGTCCATAGCCAATCGCTAGCCAGAAGATGATATTAATAAAGTTGGTTGAATACATAATCTGACTTTCAAATAATTGACCAAGCAAGATACCGAAGAAAAGAATCATGATCAATTTATCAGTATTTTTCTTGGAAACAATCAAATAAGTTAAAAAGCGCTTGATGACATAAGCCAGTACAAGAAGGAAGAATGCTAAGCCTAGAACTCCCGAACTGACAAATATGGTCACAAAAATGTTATGGAAATTCCCACCGATAAGAGAGTTTTGAATCTCAAATTTACTGAAATATTCTGTGTAGTAATCTGGAACATTTCGTACACCATAACCAAAAATTGGTTTCGTACTTCCCATCTTGATGGCATTTTTCCAGATATAGGTTCTACCACTTGGTGTTGTTTCAATCAGATGGAGCTCACCGTTCTTCTTAGTGACAGACGAATCTGTTTCAGCATAGGATTGTCCTTTGTTTAAATCTAAGACAGTCGCAGTTTCAGATGAAATGTAGATTGAAGTTACATAGCTTAATCCTATATTAGTTGCAGTAATCAGCAAACCAGCAACTATAAAAGTGAGGAATCGTTTAACGATACTTCCTCTAGTAGCAAAGAAACTATAGAGTCCAATCATGAGAAGTAAAGAAAGTAAGGCTCCTCGACTTTGCATCGTAGCGAAGTAAACTAATTGAATCACATTGTTCAGTTTAAGATAAACAGAATATTTACTTCCTTTATGGATCAAATACATAGCCAAAATAATGCTAATGTATGAAAATATCGCACTAGCATTAGGATTGACAATCCCCCACAGACGTCCATTCATGACACCATAGTAATAAGATTGTTCGCCAATCTTAAATAGGATAAGGACTCTACTTACCAATAAACCAAACGCAAAAATTGCTGAAGAAAAAGATACAATTTGAACCGTATAGGCAATCCAGTCAAATAATTTTTTAAGTTGCCCTGATTGTAACATGGTAAATAATAAAACATAGGTTACCATGAAGAGAATTTCAATCACATTTCCAATCAAATGTCCAGAGCGATTGAAAATAGCAGATAGCAGATGGCTTCCAGCTAAGAGTCCAAATAAGGATAGAAATTTACGATCTACTGTGATTTCTTTCCACTTAAACAATAAGGTATAGCAAATATAAATCACTACAATCGCTGATAATCCCTTGTAGAGGGGATTTGCTATCTTATAAACCAGTGAACTCATACTTAAAATCGAAATGAAAACAAATAGATACGCAATCCATAGTTTTGATTTTTCAAAGTATTCATCCATTTTTGAAAAATTCATTTTCAACTCCTTCTCATGATATTAGTTTTTTAATCCAACAATTTTCTTATATAGCCATGGAGAAATGACAAGTGATAGGATAGCTATCTTGCGAAAAGTAGTGAAATAAGCATCCTTCCATATTTCGCGTCGGTGCTGAACAATCCAATTCCTCAGCTCGGCTTTCTCCTTTTGATACTCTTCACGTGAAGTAAAGATAATTTTATCGTAAACTGTAATGTACGACCAACATTCTCTATTTATTAATTCGTATTTTAAATTAGGGAAGGCTTGTGAAACTTGAGCAATTATTTGCTTATAAACTTCTATTGTATCAAATACATATCGATTAACAGATGTCGTTGCACTTCCCTCACGATGATCATAATAATAAACAGGTTTGTCAATAAATACGCAACTGCATCTTGTCTTTAGTAGCAATTCAGTTAAAAATAAGGCATCTTCAGCTAGGTGATAATGTGTATTAAACTTTTCATCCGCAAGCAGGTCTCTCTTAAACAGTTTTGCGACTGGAAAAAATGACGTTCTGGTAGTCATCAATAGTTCCTTCATGGTTTCTTCTGTTGACCAGAGTTCTGTTTTTCCAGAATGTGGAGGTAGGTCTGTTACAATGCCGTTTTTAATATGGTGCAGAGGAGCAATTACAAAGCCTATGTTTTCCCCCTCAACTGCACTTGCTAAAGTAGCTAAGTAATCCTGGGTAACGAAATCATCGCTATCAATAAAGGTGATCCAAGCACCCGTCGCTAGCTGAATTCCCATATTTCTAGCATTTGAAACACCAGCATTTTCGATATGATAAACCTTGATATTCTCATACTGAGATGCTAAGTAATCACAGATCTGTCCGCTGGAATCGGCAGAACCATCGTTGATTAGAATTAGTTCAAAATTGGCATAAGTTTGTTGAAGAATCGACTCCACACATCGCTCCAGATAGGCTTCTACATTGTAGACTGGAACGATAACGCTAATTTTTTCTCCCATCATGCTCCATATTCTCCCTTGTATTCTGTATAAGACTTATCCATATCAGCTATGACAGCATCATGATGCGGTACTTGCTTGTCCGCTGGTGGTGGTGTCATATAGTCCCCAAAAGCAGTTCTGAGATAGGCATCATAACCGACTGGAATGGGCATCTCTGTTCCTTCAAATGGCAAGAAAAGATTGTCTTCAAAAGATGCGATTGGGTATTTGTTTCGCATGTAGCCAGGACCTGAGCATAATTCCGTGATTCCATCGCTCTCAGCCAGACTATACTTGGTCATTTCTTTTTCAGCTTTTTTCCAAATGCGATAGCGTAGAGATTTTGGAGTTAAACCGAGTAAGATGCGACTTCCCCATTTCATGACTGCACCATGCTTTTCTGGGATAGTTTGGGCGCAAAAGAGTGAATAAATCAAGGCCCAACGAACCTGTTTCTTACGCTCAGCTGGATTTTTCGGATAATAATCTAAAGGCAAAACATCCAAGGCCAAACCGTGGGGCAAATCCAAATCCTGCTGGTAAGGTTTGATACATGTGGTTTCCTTGTCACGAATGGTAATAAAAAGGTTACGGTCTACAAAATCCTTGTGACTCTTTGACAAGAAATAACGCTCATCTGCATAACGTGGCCACAGTTCTGCTAATTTTTCATAATCCTTACGTGGCATGAAAAAGTCTAAGTCATCATCCCAAGGAATGAAACCCTTATTACGAAGGGCGCCAATAGCTCCTCCACCACAGAGGTAGCATAACAAATCATGTTCTTTACAAAATGCGACGAAATATTCAGCCATTTCCAGACTACGAGCCTGAATCGCTTTCAAATCACTCATATCTCTCCTCTTCTGTCCAATAACGAGTTATATCATTTTATTATACCATAAAAAAGCTATAAAAATCTATCAGATAGTAAGAAAAACCAAAGCTCAGACCACCATTTCACTAGTGAATCAAACTTTGATTTTCATTTATCGCCTCTTATCTCATTCCCATTTGAGCGAGTTTTGTTTGGTATTTATTTTGATCGACAAGAAGTCCTTGCCCTCCATAGACATCATAAGCATCTACCCAGTCACCAAGTTCGGGTACCGTGAGTCTTTCAATGCCATTTTGAGCACCTTCTAGGACAGATAATCCATTGGTCAACAAGAAGCTATATGGTAGATTTGTTGATGTCATGCCAAAAACTTTTCCAAGTGCCTCTGATCCTGTAAAGAGCTTGGTTGGATCTTTAATCTGCTCAAGAACAGCTGACATGACTTGTTGTTGTCTCTTGGTACGACCATAGTCCCCTTCATCATCATCACGGAAACGAGCGTAGTTCAGCAAGGTGGATCCATTCATCTGCTGTTTTCCAACTTTAATGGTTTGGGTTGGCGACTCTGTCTCTGTTGCATGAAGGTCATCTCCAACTGTAGCTTCTGTCAGAGGTTGACCATTCAATGTTGAGAATTGAGCATCAATTGTTACTCCGTCAGGGAAGAGGGTATCAATAGCTGCTGCAAAGGCTTGAAAGTCAACTAGGGCATAGTACTTAATATCCAAGTCAAAGTTGTCTTTTAGAACCTTGCGGACCATTTCTGCCCCTTTTTGCCCTTCTTGTTCCCCAAGTTCATAAGCAACATTTAGTTTGTTATCCCTCTGTTTCTGGCCATTTACAATCTTACTATACCCGTCAATATAAACTAAGTTGTCACGCATAAAGCTGACTAGCTTGATCTTTTTATCCGATCCGCTGACATTTAGTACCATGATCGTATCGGTACGGGTTTCTGCACTATTTTGACCGATACGGCCATCTGTCCCCATGACTAGGATATTCACACCGTCTTTGGTATCCTGACCGTTAAAGACCTCTACTTGAGCTGCCTTGGCGTCAGCTGGCTTATTTGTTGGATTGGCCGCTGACTGGAACCCTCGAAGAAACATGAAAATCATCCCTGCAGCCACACATGTAATCAACAACAAGAACCAAGTCAGTATTCGTTTGAAGCGAATTCTTCTTTTTTTCTTTTTGACTTTAGGCAGAGGAGCTACCTTTTCACGTCTCTTAGATCGACTTCTACTGCCATAAGTCGGAAGATCAATATCTCTACCCCAAGTTTCTTCTTTTTCTTCTTGGTAGAAGTGGTGAACTTCAGACTTGGGACCTGTCATTTTTTGTTGCAGATAATCAAACTCCCTCCGTTCACGATCGTTGAGGTAATGAATATTTTTGAAGAGATAGTCATAACGTAACTGCTCGTGATGACTTAAAGGATTTTCTTTGCTCATTGACTCTCCTTTTCTATATCAGTTATGGTAAAAATCGGGTAGGTTCCCAGTATCTTGTGCTGAATCCCAATGGCCTCTAGTTCTTGTCTGGCAAAATGAATCAGTTCTTTGTCACTATAGTCTATATCGATAATGAAAAAGTATTCTCCCAAGGCTGTTTTAAGGGGGCGACTTTCAATCTTTGTTAAGTCAATCCCCCTCCAAGCAAAGGTCGAAAGTGCCTTGTAAAGAGCACCAGGTAGGTTGTCTGGTAAGGTCAAGGCCAAACTCATTTTTTCAGCTTGCGAGTTCAAAGGAATCTTCGGTATCTCTGCCCCTAACACCCAAAAACGTGTGAAATTGGCTTCCATCTCCTGAATATCCTCTGCAATTAATTCCAAGCCATATTCTTCGGCAGAACTTCTTGGTGCGATGGCTGCGTATGGCTGGTCTGGATGTTCTGAAATAAATCGAGCTGCATAGGCAGTACTAGCGGTTACCTCTATTTTAGCATCTGGATAGTGTGCATCAATGAACCTCTTTCCTTGAGCTAGAGCCTGAGGATGAGAAAAGATCTTTTCAATTTTTGACTGACTTGGAACCACCATCAACTGCTGGTGAATAGGCTGGACGATTTCTGCAACTGCTTGGATACGAGCCTGATGAAAAAGGTAATCCAAGGTTTCATGAACACTACCCTCGATAGAATTTTCAACTGGCACCACAGAATAATCCACCAAGCCTTGCTCATAAGCTTTGATAACATCTGTGATATTGGCAAAAGCCTGCAATTCCTCTTTGGGAAAGGCTGTCTGCACAACATGATGCGAAAAAGATCCCTTGGGACCTAGAAAGGCAATTTTCATCTCAGCTCCTCTATAATTTCCTCTTGGCTTAGCTTGGTCACATCTAGAACCCGACTGGCTACTTCCTCATACCGAGCCTGTCTTTCTTGAAAAATCTCTCGCAACTCTTCCTTACTGTTGTTGAGAAAAAGTGGCCGTCGATTGTCTTTATCAGCTGCGATACGTTGGTAGAGGGTTTCAAAATCGGCTTTTAGATAGATATTATCAGCATTTTGTTTGAGCAAGTCACGATTTCTCTGAGAAATGACAACCCCTCCGCCAGTTGACACAACGTGATCCGTTTTTAGTAAGTCAGCTAGCACTTCTGACTCTACTTGACGAAAGGCCTCTTCTCCCTTTTCAGCGAAAAAATCCGCAATGGACATGCCCAAACGTTCCTCGATTAAGGCATCCATATCGATGTAGTCTGGGTCCAATCCTCTAGCGATTGTCGACTTGCCTGCCCCCATAAATCCGAGTAATACCTTAGCCATGAATCAAGCTCTCCAAATCATCAAAGAAGCTAGGATAGCTGGTATTGATGGCTTCAGCACGGTCAAGTTCCACTTCTCCATCTGCAACCAAGAGGGCTGCGATGGCTGTCATCATTCCGATACGATGGTCACCAAACGTATTGACTCTAGCGCCATGAAGGGTTGATTTCCCTTTGATAATCATCCCATCTGCTGTAGGAGTGATATCCGCTCCCATACTATTTAAAGCATCTGCCACCACCTGAATGCGGTCGGTTTCCTTAACCTTGAGTTCTTCAGCATCCTTAATGACCGTTACACCTTGCGCTTGGGTCGCTAGAAGGGCAATAATAGGCAATTCATCAATCAAGCGTGGAATCAAGGCTCCACCAATCTCTGTTCCTTTCAGGTCTGAAGACTCGACAGTCAGCGTTGCAGATTTAGCGATTGGGTCGATTTCAGTTATTTCTAATTTTCCACCCATGGCACGAATGACATCAATAATACCAGTACGCGTTTCATTGATCCCCACATTCTGTAGCACCACACGAGAGTTTGGCACAATCAAACCAGCGATCAACCAAAAGGCGGCACTGGAAATATCTCCTGGAACAACTACCTTTTGTCCTGTCAGTTTTTGTGGTCCTTGGACTGTGATCTTTTTGCCATCCACACTTAAATGACCACCAAATTGCTGAAGCATATCTTCGGTGTGGTTACGAGTACATTCTTTCTCGAGAATAACGGACTCCCCCTGAGCCTGCAAGGCTGCAAATATCAAGGCAGACTTGACCTGAGCAGAGGCGATTGGCAACTCATAGTGAATTGGTGTTAGGTTTTTAGTACCTTTCAAGTGCAGAGGAGGCAAGTCTCGCTCTGTTTGACCAGAAATGCTGACGCCCATTTTTTTCAGAGGAATCGTCACACGGTCCATAGGGCGTTTAGAAAGACTATCATCTCCAAACATCTCTACTTCGAAGTCTGCACCAGCAAGGACACCTGAAATCAGGCGAATCGAAGTGCCAGAATTCCCCATATCCAAGGCGTTCTGCGGAGCTTTTAAGGCATCCATGCCTACACCTTGAATGGTAATAACCCCATCTTTGTCCTCAATTTTAACACCAAGGTCACGAAAAACCTGCATGGTTGAGAGCACATCCTCTCCACGCAGAATATCATATACCTTGGTTTCTCCCTCAGCCAAACTTCCAAAAATAATCGAACGGTGGCTGATAGACTTGTCACCTGGAACTCGGATACTGCCATGTAAGTGGCGAATGTTTGTTTTTAGTTTCATAGTTGACCTCATACTTGCAATACTTTTCTTATTTTATCACAAAAAAGCCAGAAATTCCTGAAATTTCTGGCTTTTATACAGATAAAATACTATTTCAATAATTCTGAAACAGGTTCAAAGACAATTTTTTCAATGTCTGAAAGGTAAATGGACAATTGTTGCTGTTTGGCAAAGAAGTCCGACAAGAGGGCATTCCCTTGAATGAGATTGCTGAAAGTTTGCATTTTTTCTTGGAAAGAGGCGTCTGGCATTTGTCCCGTTTGCGCCATGACTTGGATTTCTTGCTGGAAGGCGATATAGTCTGCAAAAATCTTGCTAGCTTGTTCATCAGCTTGGATGGCATCATTGGCTGCCTTAACTGCCTTGTATTCTGGTAATTCGCGTAACCCACGGCTGAGTTCATTTGCACTATCGTAAATATTTGACATGATTTTCTCCTTATTTGATGATGACTGTATAGTCTGTATTTTCTGTAATTAAGCGCTCAGCTCGTTCCAGATCTTGAGCGTTTTTAAATGAAATTTGTAGAATCCCGTGAACATCCTCACGGTTTTCTTCGTTAATGTGGATGTTGACCAAGGAAGTTCCACGTAGCAGTTCCAAAATCCTCAAGATAACATCTTCTTCATCGGGAACGTCGACATAGAGATCGTAAGAGCTATCCACACCGCCGCGCTTATGGATTTCCATGGCCTGACGTTGCTCACGTGCTTGATTGAAAAAGTTCCAGATTTGCTCTTCATCTCCCTTGCTGATGGCTTGTCCAACCTCATCCAAACGCTCCTTAAAATCCTCAATTCGCTCTAGAATAGTCTCACGATTGGACAAGAGAATAGAAGTCCACATACCTGGCTCGCTTTCCGCGATCCGAGTCATATCTCGAAAACCACCCGCCGCAAAGCGTCTTGCCATCTCATGTTCTTGAGCATAGAGCGCTGTCTGCTCCATGAGGCTGGAAGCCAGAATATGTGGAAAATGACTAATCTGAGAAGTGACCCGATCATGCTCCTTGGCATCAATCTCGATAAAGCGAGCATGAAGACCTGAAAGCAGATCCTTCATTTCCTCAAGCGTATCAGGACTTGTCAGGCTCGAAGGTGTGAAGATATAGTAGGCATTTTCAAAGAGATTAACATCCGCAGAAGCAGCTCCTGTCTTGTGGCTACCAGCCATGGGATGGGCCCCGACAAATCGAACAGGCTTGCCAGCCAAATACTTCTCCGCTGCATCCACAATGGCTGACTTGGTTGAGCCCGCATCCGAGATAATGACGCCTTCTTTCAAGTCTAAATCTGCCAGCTCCTTAATAAAAGCAATGGTCTGCTTGATTGGCAAGGTCAGAATAATGATATCTGCCAGAGGAGCGAAACTGGCAAAATCATCCGTCGCACGGTCTATCATTCCTCGCTCTAAGGCAATGTCTCTCGAAGCCCGACTGCGATTATAACCCAAAATTTCATAATCCGAATGATCGCGCTTGATACCGAGTGCCATCGAAGCACCAATCAAACCGAGACCTGCGATATAGATGGTTTTTGCCATAAGGACTCCTTAATAGTTCTTTGTATAGTCTCGGTGCTTGGCAACTGCCTCTTTTAATTCTTCAAGATTATCTGATGAGAATTTTTCAAGGATTTCTTGCGCCAGAACCGTTGCTACAACGGCTTCCATAACTACTCCAGCCGCAGGCAGAGCGGTTGGATCACTTCTCTCCACAGTTGCCTTGTAAGGTTCGTGAGTCTCGATATCCACACTCATCAATGGTTTATAGAGAGTGGGAATGGGTTTCATGACACCTCGAACAACAATTGGTTGCCCATTGGTCATACCACCTTCGAAACCACCTAGATTATTGGTACGGCGAGTATAACCGTCTTCTTTAGACCAGAGAATTTCATCCATAACCTGGCTGCCTTTTCGGTAACCAGCTTCAAATCCAAGACCAAATTCCACCCCTTTAAAGGCATTGATAGAAACAACTGCTTGGGCCAATCGCGCATCTAATTTTCTGTCCCATTGAACATAGGATCCAAGGCCAACTGGAACACCTCCGACGACTGTCTCCACAACACCACCGATGGTATCACCGTCACGTTTGATTTGGTCAATATAATCCTTGATTTCTTGTTCTCGTTCTTGGTTGACAATAGAAACTTCAGACTGGGCAGCTCGTTCCTTAATCTCAGCGACTGTTAGATCTTCAGGAACATCGATTCCCTTACCACCAAAGACCACGACATGGTTGGCAATCTCCATATCTAGCTCAGCTAAGAGACGTTTGGCTACCGCCCCAACAGCTACTCGCATGGTTGTTTCACGAGCTGATGAACGTTCCAAAGAATTTCGCAAATCATCAAAACGGTACTTGATCCCCCCAACCAAATCGGCATGTCCTGGCCGAGGATGAGTGATTTTCCGTTTGCTTTTAAGGCGGTCTTCGATGTCTTCTGCAGACATGATATCTAGCCATTTTTGGTGGTCTTTATTGACGACATTCATGGTAATAGGAGCCCCAGTCGTTTTCCCGTGTCGAACACCCGACGTAAAGACAACCTGATCACTCTCAATCTTCATACGACCACCACGACCGTAGCCACCCTGACGGCGTTTAAGGTCCCCATTAATATCCTCAGCTGTCAAAGGAAGTCCAGCTGGAATTCCCTCAATGATAGCTGTCAGACGGGGACCGTGTGATTCTCCTGCAGTTAAATATCTCATACGTTCTCCTTATTTTACCAAGTAGTCTTTCATCTCTTCTAGGGAAACAGGGTGAATGCTCGCCGAACCAAGCTCTGGCACCAAGACCAATTTCAAAGTATTTCCACGTGCTTTTTTATCATGAGTCAAAGCTTGATAAAGTTTATCAACATCCCAGTTTTCATAGTCAATAGGCAAACCAAATTTCTGACACATAGCTGTGATGGACTGGGTTATGCCAGCTGGCATGAGGCCTTTTTCCTCAGCAACCTTGGAAATCTGAACCATGCCCATGGCCACAGCTTCTCCATGCATGACCTTGCCATAACCGGCAGTCGCTTCAATGGCATGGCCAATAGTGTGCCCAAAATTGAGGTAAAGGCGAACACCATTATCCAACTCATCCTCAACCACCATCTTGCGCTTAACCTGACAAGAATGTTCAATCAAAGTCTCTGCATGTTCCAGAATGCTCTCTACAGAACCATCTAGTTCCGTTAAGAGAGCCCAAAGTTCTGGATTCTCGATCAAGCCATACTTGATGACCTCACCCATCCCTTCAATCAACTCTCTTTTTCCGAGTGTATCAAGGACCAGCGGGTCAATCAGAACCCCATCTTGGTTGAGCAAAAGTTCCCACCATATTTTTAGCAAAAGGAGTATTGACACCTGTCTTTCCACCGATAGAAGAATCAACCTGGGCTGTCAAACTAGTCGGAATCTGAACAAAGTGAATCCCCCGCATATAGGTTGAGGCCACAAAGCCAGCTAGATCTCCAACGACACCACCACCGAGAGCCACGATTCCATCGCTACGTGTCAAACCCTGCTTAACTAGAAATTCATAAACTTTCTGAACAGTGGTTAAATTCTTTCTTTCTTCACCTTCTAAGAAATCAAAAACAGCTACCTGAAAACCAGCATCTTCTAGGCTGAGTTTAACCTTCTCTGCATAGAGAGAAGCTACATGGTTATCGGTCACAATGACTACCTTTTGAGGTTGCCAAAGTTCTTTCAACCATTGACCAGTCTGAGCCAAACAACCTTTTTCAATCTGAATATCATAGGGATGATGCGGAATATCAATTCTGATTTTCATAGTAGGGTCTCCTTTTCACTATTTATATTTTTCTGTTAAGGACTGCCAAATCTCGTCTGTCGGCATTTCTTTACCTGTCCACAATTGAAAAGCTTCAGCAGCTTGATAGAGCAACATTCCCAGACCATTGACGGCTGGATTGCCCTGGCTTCTAGCCCATTTCAAAAATGGCGTCTCAAAGGGTCGGTAAATGATATCTGCGACCAAGAGAGCCTTTGGCAAATTGATGCTTTCAGGAACTGGGGACGACTGACCATCCATCCCCACACTAGTCGCATTGACGAGCAGGTCCGACTCAGCAATCCTTGCTTGCAGTTCAGAAAGATTTTCTAAAGCATACAAGTCCACTTTAAAGCCTGTCTGCTCCTGCAACTTGTCTAGGTAAGGTCTTGTTTTTTCCATGGAAACTGAACGAACAAAGACTGAAACCTGACTGACACCATCCAAAATAGCCTGTGCCAAAATGGACTTGGCCGCACCACCTGCTCCCAGAATGGTCATTTTCTTATCCGAGATTGTAAAAGAAGGCAAGCTCTTAAAAAATCCCTTGCCATCTGTATTATATCCAATTAACGTTCCATCTTGATTAACAACTGTGTTGACCGCCCCAATCAAACGAGCCTCATCACTCAACTCATCCAGATAAGGAATAACCTGCTCCTTGTAAGGCATAGACAGGTTGATGCCAAACATCTGGTAACGGCGAATATTGGCGACTGTTTCTGCCAAGTCACCCGCTTCAATCTCCCAAGCTACATAGGCACCATTGGTAGCTGTCGCCTCAAAGGCCCTATTGTGGATAAAGGGGGAAATAGAGTGTTTGATGGGATTGGCAACAACTGCAGCTAAACGTGTATAGCCATCAAGCTTCATCCAAAATCTCCCTGATTTTCTTCATGTTTGATAGAGAAATCTGACCTGGGGCACTCGCTTCATCTAGACTAGCAAAGGACCAACTCGAACCCGTCACATCTGAAGTGATACGAGATACCTTGCCCATTTTCCCCATGGAAATGGTCACGTAGTCTTGTTCAGGATTGAGTGTTTTAAATCCTCGTGTGTAGTTCATCAGGTCTAAAACATCCTGCTCCGTATGGGCCATGACAGATACCTTGACCACTTTTGGAGAAAGACTGGTCAACTCAGACAGGATTTCCATCATGTTTTCAGGTGTCTCTTGAAAATTATGGTAACTCAAAACCAGATTTGGAAAATCCAACATTTCCTCAAATACATCCTTGTAGCTGAAGTACTCAAAATCCACATAGTCTGGTTGATAGAGTTGAGTGACTTCCTTGATGATTTGAACATACTCCTCAGAAGACAGTTCGATTTCTCCTCCCTCAGAGCGAGTCCGAAGGGTAAAGACCAGTTCGCGGCCTGCGAATTTCTCAAAGATTGCAGGTGCTACCTGTAAAATGGCTTCCTTGGCGAGGAAGTCTGCACGCCACTCGATGATATCGGCATCTTCATACCGTGTGGCATCCAGTTCTTGCGCTTCTTCTAAACTTCTTGGCATTACTGAAACGATTAATTTCATCTACTAACCTTCATACTAATCACCTTGAGGTAATTACTGCTTTCATCTTTTTTATTATAGGCAAAGTCTGCTGGAAGACCATATTGGTTTAAGATCTGATATTTTCTTCCTGCAAAACCTTTATCAATTTGTTCTGTAAATTTCTGACGGGAAACATTGGCAGCATTGGTACTGGCAATGATAATGCCTCCCAGATTTAAAATCTCTAGACTTTGGGAAATCAGCTTGTGATAGTCCTTAGCTACAGAAAAAGTTTGTTTTTTATTGCGAGCAAAGCTCGGCGGATCAAGCACAATCACATCATAGGTCAAGCCTTTTCGCTTAGCATACTTGAAGTACTCAAAAACGTCCATGACGATAAAACTGTGATTGTCCGTACTGAATCCATTTGCCTGAAAATGAGCTTCTGATAGCTCTCTCGATCGTTTGGCCAAGTCGACAGAAGTCGTCTCACTGGCGCCTCCCATAGCTGCAGCAACTGAAAAGGCAGCCGTATAGGAAAACATATTGAGCAAGGATTTACCCATGGCTAGACCATCCACCAAACTCCCACGAACCTCATGTTGGTCCAGAAAAATACCTGTCATCAAGCCATCATTCATAAAGACTTGATAGAGCACGCCATTCTCAAGAACAGTAAAATAGTCTGGCGCTTCCTCACCATAAACATGGGCAGACTCGTAATCTAGACCTTTAAAACGAATCTTTTCGTACGCTCCCAAGACCTCAGGAAAAACTTCCTTAAAAGCCTTTACTATCAACTTCCGAATCTGGTAAACAAACGAGTTGTACCACGAAAAGACAGCATAATCTCCGTAGAGATCGATAGTCAGGCCACCAAAACCATCCCCCTCTTGGTTAAAAAGGCGAAAGGCAGTAGTCAAGTCATCTTGATAATAAGGCATTCTAGCTTCCTTTGCCTTACGAAACAGAGATTCAAAGAAGATTTGGCTAAAGCTAACCTTTTCCTTGCTGATGAACCAACCAATTCCCTTGTTCTGTTGAGAAAGATAGGCACTCCCTAAAAACTTCCCGTCTTGACTAAGAACTTCTACTGCCTGATCCGTCAGATCAATATCTCTTAAATCACTTGCGTCCAAAAGAACTAGACCCTTAGCTAGCTTTTTTTCAACACGTCTGCTGACCCTAATTCTATTCATAGCTACTATTATAGCAAATTTTATGACAATTCTCAAAAAAGAAACCGCTTATCCATTTTTACTTTAGTTTACTAAGTGCCATTTTTGTTAAAATAAGTTTACTCAATTTATTTTTTCTCCTAAACATTATTTCTCTAGCAATGGGAAGGAAATAGTGTCTTTAAAAATAGACAAAAACAGAAATGAGTATAGAATCTTGCGCAAACGTTTGCGTAGTTCTGGACTTTATGGTAGAATATAACACATCATTGATAAGTAAGAGGAAAAACAATGCAAAATCAGACACTTATGCAATACTTTGAGTGGTATCTCCCCCACGACGGACAACACTGGACACGATTGGCAGATGACGCAGAACACCTAGCAAACCTCGGTATCAGTCATGTCTGGATGCCACCTGCTTTCAAGGCCACCAACGAAAAAGATGTAGGCTATGGCGTTTACGATCTTTTTGATCTAGGTGAATTTAACCAAAAAGGAGCTGTCCGTACTAAGTATGGGTTCAAAAAAGACTATCTTCAAGCCATTCAAGCCTTAAAGGCTCAGGGAATTCGACCTATGGCCGATGTGGTGCTCAATCACAAGGCCGCAGCCGATCACATGGAATCCTTTCAGGTTATTGAAGTGGATCCTGAGGACCGTACCGTTCAACTAAGCGAGCCCTTCACTATCAATGGCTGGACTCACTTCACTTTTGATGGACGTCAGAAAACCTATAATGACTTTGAATGGCACTGGTATCACTTTACAGGTACAGACTACGATGCCAAACGCCGTAAGTCTGGCATTTACCTGATCCAAGGAGACAATAAAGGTTGGGCAAACGAGGAATTGGTCGATAACGAAAACGGAAACTACGACTACCTCATGTATGCTGACCTGGACTTTAAGCACCCTGAAGTCATCCAAAACATCTATGACTGGGCTGACTGGTTCATGGAAACGACTGGTGTGGCGGGTTTCCGCTTGGATGCCGTTAAGCACATTGACTCCTTCTTTATGGCCAATTTCATCCGTGATATGAAGGAAAAATACGGTGAGGATTTCTATGTTTTTGGGGAATTTTGGAATCCAGACAAAGAAGCTAATCTGGACTATCTTGAGAAAATTGAGGAGCGCTTTGACCTTGTGGATGTTCGTCTTCACCAAAATCTCTTTGAAGCCAGTCAAGCTGGAGCAAGCTACGACCTCCGTACTATCTTTACTGATAGCTTGGTTGAACTCAAGCCTGACAAGGCTGTCACTTTCGTTGACAACCATGATACTCAACGAGGACAAGCCCTTGAGTCTACTGTTGAAGAATGGTTCAAACCAGCAGCCTATGCCCTTATTCTATTACGCAAAGATGGGCTTCCATGTGTCTTTTACGGAGATTATTACGGTATTTCAGGGCAATTTGCTCAACAAGATTTCAGAGAAGTTCTTGACCGTCTCCTAGCCATCCGAAAAGACTTGGCCTATGGAGAGCAAACAGACTACTTTGACGATGCCAACTGTATAGGTTGGGTTCGTTCAGGTGCTGAACATCAATCCCCAATCGCTGTCCTTATCTCAAATGACCAAGAAAACAGCAAGTCTATGTTTGTTGGTCAAGAATGGGCTAACCAAACCTTTGTAGATTTACTTGGAAATCACCAAGACCTAGTCACAATTGATGCTGACGGTTATGGAGATTTTCCAGTAGCAGCGGGTTCAGTCAGTGTCTGGGCGGCAAAATAAACCTATCAGTTACAAGTCAAATCCAACCGGATTTGGCTTTTTTGTATGCACAAAAAGACCTACCCAAATGGATAGATCTTTATTGTCTTACAATTTACCTGCTACTGCATCCAAGAGTTCTTGGATTTTCGCTTGGTTGCCTCCTCCTGCCATGGCCATGTCTGGTTTACCACCACCACGTCCATCGACGATTGGAGCCAATTCTTTGATCAGGTTTCCTGCGTGTACATCTTTAGTCTTGCTTGCTACGAGGACATTGACCTTGTCACCGATAGCAGCAACTAGGACAAGCACATCAGAGTAGTCTTTTTGTTTCCATTTGTCCGCAAAGGTACGAAGGGCACCTGCATCTGATACAGAAACTTGGCTTGCAATGTAACGGTGGCCGTTTGCTTCTTGAACATTCTTAAAAACATCGCCTGCTGCAGCTGCCGCTGCTTTTTCTTTCAACTCAGCATTTTCTTTTTGGAGCTGACGAAGTTGTTCTTGAAGTCCTTCAATCTTATGAGGTACTTCCTTGAGTTGAGGGGCTTTCAAGGTTGCTGCGACGGCTTTCAGAGCGTCTTCTTGTTCGCGGTAGGCTTCAAAAGCTTCCTTACCAGTCACTGCCAAGATACGGCGAGTTCCTGATCCAATCCCTTCTTCTTTGACAATCTTGAAGAGACCAATTTCAGAAGTATTACCTACGTGGGTACCACCACAAAGTTCCACTGAGTAGTCACCAATCGTAACAACACGAACTTCCTTACCATACTTCTCACCAAAGAGGGCCATAGCTCCCATTTCTTTAGCAGTGTCAATATCTGTCTCAACAGTTTCTACTGCAATTGCTTCCCAGATTTTCTCATTGACCTGTTGTTCAATGGCGCGCAATTCTTCAGGAGTTACTGCTTGGAAGTGTGTGAAGTCAAAGCGAAGGAATTCGACTTCGTTAAGGGATCCTGCTTGTGTCGCATGGTTTCCAAGGATATTGTGAAGGGCTGCATGGAGCAAGTGAGTTGCTGTGTGGTTTTTCATGACACGGTGACGACGATTGGTATCGATGGCCAATGTATATTCTTGGTTCAAAGCAAGCGGTGCAAGAACTTCAGCCGTATGAAGAGCTTGTCCGTTTGGCGCTTTTTGAACATCTGTCACAGTAGCCACAAGTTTTCCTGTAGCATCCAAGATTTGACCATGGTCAGCTACCTGTCCACCCATTTCAGCGTAGAATGGTGTTTCCGCAAAGAACAGGGAGGCAGTTCCTTCTGAAACAGCTTCAACTTCAGCATTGTCCGCTACGATAGCCACCAACTTAGAAGGCAATTGACTAGCATTGTAGTTGAAGATGCTTTCTACAGTGATGTTTTGAAGGGTTTCATTTTGCATCCCCATTGAGCCACCCTTGACAGCTGACGCACGCGCACGTTCTTGCTGCTCTTTCATGGCTACTTCAAAACCTTCACGGTCTATAGTCATCCCAGCTTCTTCAGCGATTTCTTCTGTCAACTCAACTGGGAATCCGTAAGTGTCGTAGAGTTTGAAGACATCTTGCCCAGCGATAACGTTTTGACCTTTCGCTTTCAAATCAGCTACAATGGTTTCTGCAAAGTGTTGACCTGAGTGAAGGGTACGGGCAAATGACTCTTCTTCGCTCTTGATGATTTTTTCGATAAAATCACGTTTTTCAAGCACTTCTGGGTAGTAGCTCTCCATGATTTTTCCAACAGTTGGAACGAGTTTGTAAAGGAAAGGCTCATTGATACCCAATTTTTGACCGTGCATGGAAGCACGACGGAGGAGACGACGAAGGACATAACCACGGCCTTCATTTCCCGGAAGAGCACCATCACCGATGGCAAATGAAAGGGAACGGATGTGGTCTGCGATGACCTTGAAGCTCATGTTGTCGCCATCTTGGTCGTAGACCTTACCTGACAATTTCTCAACTTCACGGATAATCGGCATGAAGAGGTCAGTTTCAAAGTTGGTCTTAGCCCCTTGAATAACCGCCACCAAACGCTCTAAACCAGCGCCCGTATCAATGTTCTTGTGTGGCAATTCTTTGTATTCGCTACGAGGAACAGTAGGATCGGCGTTAAATTGTGATAAAACGATGTTCCAGATTTCAATGTAACGGTCATTTTCGATATCTTCTGCAAGAAGGCGAATACCAATATTTTCTGGGTCAAAAGCTTCCCCACGGTCAAAGAAGATCTCAGTATCAGGTCCAGAAGGTCCCGCACCGATTTCCCAGAAGTTGTCCTCAATTGGAATCAAGTGACTTGGATCTACTCCGACTTCAATCCAACGGTTGTAAGAATCCTTATCTTCAGGATAGTAGGTCATGTAGAGTTTTTCAGCTGGGAAATCAAACCATTCTGGGCTTGTCAAAAGCTCATAAGCCCAAGTGATGGCTTCGTCACGGAAGTAATCCCCGATAGAGAAGTTCCCCAACATTTCAAACATAGTATGGTGACGCGCAGTCTTCCCTACGTTTTCGATGTCGTTGGTACGGATAGCCTTTTGCGCATTGGTGATACGTGGATTTTCAGGGATAATCGTCCCGTCAAAGTATTTCTTAAGGGTTGCTACCCCAGAGTTAATCCATAAAAGAGTTGGGTCGTTTACTGGAACCAAACTCACTGATGGTTCTACAGAGTGACCTTTGCTTGCCCAGAAGTCAAGCCACATTTGGCGAACTTGAGCACTAGATAGTTGTTTCATAATATCTCCTTATTTACTTATTTAATTTGATTGGCTTTCCAGCATCTCCACATAGTCAATCGCGACACAAAGGGAAATGACTAGGTCTGCATAAGAGTCTTCATAGACGGTTACGTTGTAAGTCGATGTTAAATGGAAAATCTCTTTCCTAATCTCGGCGACAAGCTGATCACGATCATCTAGTAATTTGAAATTCAAATCCCAGATATTGCCTTCAATACGAAGACTGAGGTTGTCAAATTCATACTTATCTCGCCAGAAGGTCAACTTCTTACGAATGACGAAATTTGACCCGTCCCGTAGCTGAATGTTAAAGCGAGGAAGTAAGGTGAAAAATTCTTTGCTGATTTCACTGACTTGCTCACCATAGGCGTCATAGATGGTAAAGGTTTTAGGAATTTGGAAAAATGATCCCTCCACCTGATAGTTCACTACTCCTCTATCATCCTTGATATCAAAGCGTTCGCCTCCAAGACGAAACTTTTGTTTCACGAGAAATGTCTTCATAAACACCTCCAAAAATCAAAAGACAAGTCCATATCACGAAGGGCGAAAAACCGCGGTACCACCTTCATTCAATGAACTTGTCATTCTCTTATTCTTATGCAATTGTGTGATTGAGTAGCATGATTTCCTAGCTTAGATGGCTCGCAGCACCGCCATTTCTCTGGGATAAGACAACTGAAAATCAATTCTCAACTCTAGTATTATATCGTTTTTGAAGGAGTTCGTCAAGGTTAATGCCCAACTCATTTCTTTAGAAGTTTCCCAAATATTATATAGGCGATAAGCCACAAGAAACTTCCAACCAATAAGAATTGACCTAAAACAATGAGATAATCTAAAATTGAGACCAACTTATACCATCCACTAAATAGAAGACAGGGAAGAACAGTAAAAAGCATAATGATAAAATGTATGACAGATTGTTTAAATAGCGACCATTTTTCAATTTCATAAATTACCGAGGCTGATGCTATCGAGGTAGCAATAATACCAACCAAAAATGTACTTTTAACCTGAAAAATATCAATCCCTTGAAGTCTTATAAAAATTGCTAAACTGGTCATAATGACAAAAGGAATAATTCCTCTAAAAATAGCTTTTTTAATCATAACTACTACCTCAATCATAAGCTAAAATGCCTTTAACTCTATCGAAATTATAGCATAATTAAGTATATTTTTCTACTAATTCATGATCTATTTTAATAAATAACCTAGCCATAAAATGGTTAATTTTCTATGGCTAGGTTTTATTTTTTTGTCTGATTGAAATTATTTCCGATAGTAGATAATCTCCTACTTCCGATACATTTTAAACTGGAGGAAGAGGTCGCTATATTTGCCTGTCCATTTATGGTCAAATTTCTCATAAACTTCTAGGTTTTTCATGGTGTCAGCGTCTGGATAGAAGGACTTGTCTTCTTTGGTCTCCTCTGGGAGCAGTTCCTTAGCCGTGTTATTTGGTGTTGCATAGCCGACATATTCTGCATTTTTAAGAGCATTTTCAGGTTTCAACATAAAATTGATAAAGGCATAGGCAGCATCTTGGTTTTTCACGGTTTTTGGAATGACCATGTTATCAAACCATAAGTTGCTGGCCTCAGTTGGAACGACATACTTGAGGTTAGGATTTTTCTCCAGCATCTGGCTGGCTTCTCCTGAGAAGGTCACACCGATGGCAGCATTGTTTTGAATCATGTAACCCTTCATCTCGTCCGCCACGATGGCCTTGATATTTGGAGTCAGTTTGTAGAGCTTGTCTACCGTTTCTTCCAACTGCTGAGGATCCTTTGAGTTGAGGCTGTAACCGAGCGAGTTAAGCCCGAGTCCTAGCACCTCACGTGCCCCATCAAAGAGCATGATGGAATCCTTATACTCTGGTTTCCAGAGGTCATCCCAATGCTCAGGAGCCTCATCTACCATGGTTTCGTTGTAGACAATTCCCAAGGTACCCCAGAAATAAGGAATGGAGAATTTATTGCCGGGATCAAATGACTGGTTGAGGAACTCTGGTCCGATATTTTCGATTCCTTCAATTTTTGAATAATCAAGAGGAACCAAAAGATCTTCATCCTTCATCTTGTTGATCATGTACTCACTTGGGATGGCAATATCATAGGTTGTCCCACCCTGCTTGATCTTGGTATACATGGCTTCGTTGGAATCAAAGGTCTCGTACTGGACTTGGATCCCTGTTTCTTCGGTGAATTGCTCCAAGAGTTCGGGATCAATGTAGTCTCCCCAGTTGTAGATAACCAATTTTTGACTATCTCGACTGTTGATTTTACTATCTAGATGATGAGCAACTCCCCACAAGACAAGGATAATCGCTGCAATTCCTGCTAAAAATGAATAGAGTTTTTTCATGCTTGCTCCTCCTTCTCACGTGAGATAAAGTAATAACCTACAACTAGGATAATACTAAAGAGAAAGACAAGGGCAGACAGGGCATTGATTTCTAGCGAAATTCCTTTACGAGCACGAGAGTAAATCTCGACTGACAGGGTTGAAAAGCCATTTCCCGTTACAAAGAATGTCACGGAAAAGTCATCCAGCGAATAAGTAAAGGCCATGAAATAACCTGCAATGATAGACGGTGTTAGGTACGGAAGCATGATTTCCTTGAACATCTGAAACTGGCTGGCACCTAGGTCATAAGCCGCGTGAATCATATCATCATTCATTTCCTTGAGACGAGGCAAGACCATCAAGACCACGATTGGGATGGAAAAGGCCACGTGACTAGATAGAACCGTCAAAAAGCCTAGTGAAAACTTCAGCTGGGTAAAGAGAATCAAGAAGCTGGCACCAATCATAACGTCTGGCGCAACCATGAGGATATTATTGAGTGATAAAAAGGCTTCTTGGTATTTCTTACGAGACTGATAGATATAAATGGCACCGAAAGTCCCGATAACGGTCGCAATCAAGGCTGATAGAAAGGCCAAGAAAAAGGTTTGGGTGAGGATCAACATAAGGCGACCATCACCAAACATGGTTTGAAAATGGCTCAAGCTAAAACCGGTAAAGCTGTTCATATCATCGCCAGCATTAAAGGCATAGCCAATCAAGTAAAAAATTGGCAAATAGAGGATGATAAAGACAAAGGCTAGGTAGAGATTGGCAAATTTTTTCATCGTTCTCTCCTTTCCTTAGTCACCCACATGGTGAGAAACATGGTCAGGATGAGAATCACACCGATGGTTGAACCCATACCGTAGTTGTCATTTGTCAGGAAGTTCTGCTCAATGGCCGTCCCCAAGGTGATCACTCGGTTCCCACCAATCAAACGTGTCAGCATGAAGAGACTCAAACTTGGGATAAAGACAGATTGAACTCCACTTCGCACTCCATTCATAGACAGAGGGAAAATAACGTGGCGGAAGGTTTCCCACTTGGTCGCACCAAGGTCATAGCTGGCATTGATGAGATTATTGTCCATATCATCCAAGACATTGAAGATCGGCAAAATCATAAAGGGAAGCTCGATGTAGCTTGCGACAAATATGAAGGAGAAATCCGTAAAGAGCAACTGTTGCGAACCGATTCCAATGAATTCTAAAAATTGGTTAATGGAGCCATCTTGACCAAAAATCCCGATAAAGGCATAGGCCTTAAGAAGAAGGTTGATCCATGTAGGCAGGATAATCAGCATGAGCCAGAGTTGACGGTGCTTGAGACGAGTCAAAAAGAGGGCTGTTGGATAGCTGATAAGAAGTGTCACTAGAGTTACAATCCCTGCATAAAGCACTGAGTTGAAACTCATTTTGAGGTAGGTCAAGTTTTGTGACGCAAAGTAAGATTTATAGTTTTCTAAACTGAACTGGCCTTCAATATTGAAAAAGGATTGTCCAAAAATCAAGACCAGGGGTGCCAATACAAAGAGTGCAATCCAAAGCATGTAGGGAACTACAAAGAGTTTAGAGGTTGTTTTCTTCATCTCTTTCCTCCTCGATCGCGTTAATCAGACCTGCTTCTTGCTCTTCGATTTCCACGTATTCTTCGATACGAGCATCAAACTCTTCTTCGGTTTCGTTGAGACGCATGATGTGGATGTCTTCTGGTTCAAAGTCCAGACCGATTTCCTCACCCACGATGGCCTTACGAGTCGAGTGGATCATCCATTCATTTCCAAGTTCATCATAGGCGATAATCTCGTAGTGAACCCCACGGAAAAGTTGAGTATCAACCTTAACTTGGAGCTTGCCTTCTTCAGGAAGAGTAATACGCAAGTCCTCTGGACGAATAACAACCTCAACAGGTTCATTTGGCTTCATCCCGCCATCGACCGCTTCAAAACGTTTGCCGTTGAACTCAACTAAATAGTCTTCAATCATGGTCCCTGGTAAGATGTTGGACTCACCGATAAAGGTAGCAACAAAGTGATTAATGGGCTCATCGTAGATATCCACAGGTGTTCCCGATTGGACAATCTCGCCATCATTCATAACGAAAATCCAGTCACTCATAGCCAGGGCTTCTTCCTGATCGTGAGTAACAAAGACAAAGGTAATCCCCAATCGTTGTTGCAGTTCACGCAGTTCGTACTGCATGTCTGTTCGCAATTTCAAGTCCAGCGCTGACAGAGGTTCATCTAACAAAACCAAACGGGGTTGGTTGATGATGGCACGGGCAATAGCCACACGCTGACGTTGTCCTCCAGAGAGTTTACGGATGGAACGTTTTTCGTAACCTTCTAGCTGAACCATCTTGAGAACTTCCGCCACGCGTTGCTCGATTTCTTTCTTGTCTACTTTACGCAAGCGGAGTGGAAAGGCAACATTTTCAAACACATTCATATGTGGAAACAAGGCATAGGATTGGAAGACTGTATGGACGTCTCGCTTGTTGGTTGGAATGTCATTGATGCGTACCCCATCCAACAAAATATCTCCTGTCGTTGCATTTAGCAAACCTGCGATGATGTTTAGGATGGTTGATTTCCCTGAACCAGATGCGCCTAAAAGAGTGTAAAATTTCCCTTCTTCCAACTCAAAGTTGATGTCTTTGAGAACCTTGGTGTTGCTGTCTTCAAAAACTTTAGAGACGTTTTTGAATTCGATAATTGGTTTTTTCAATTGGCATAAATTCCTTCTTTTTCATAAATTAACAGATCAGGGCTCTGTCAGGCCACTACCACCTCGTGTAGGAGATTGAACTGCCTACATGCATCTTCGCTAACGATAGGCTTTCACCCCCTTTACAATGGTTATAGCAGCAACTTTTCTACCCAAACCTTATTCTTTCTCACCCAAAATACGGACTTCCCTCTCAAGAGTGACACCTGAGTGTTCTTTTACCTTTTCAATAACAGATTGGATCAAGTCCTCGTAGTCTTTTGCCGTTCCGTCAGCAACATTGATCATGAAACCAGCGTGCTTTTCAGATACTTCAACACCACCGATACGATAGCCCTTCAAACCAGCCTCTGAGATCAACTGACCAGCAAAATGCCCCACTGGACGCTTAAAGACTGAGCCACAAGATGGGTACTCTAAAGGTTGTTTGAGTTCACGAAGGTGCGTCAAGCGATCCATTTCCTGCTTGATAACCTGATGATTTCCTGGAGCTAGGGCAAATTTAGCTGACAAAACAACAGCTCCAGAATTTTGAACAGCTGAATGGCGGTAACCAAAAGCCAATTCCGTGGCAGATAAGGTCTCGATTTCCCCTTCCTTGGTCAAAATTTGACAAGACTGCAAGATATGGGCAATCTCTCCTCCATAGGCACCCGCATTCATAAAGACCGCACCGCCGATGCTCCCTGGAATGCCACAGGCAAACTCGAATCCAGTCAAACTATGACGGAGAGCAATACGTGTCGTTTCAATCAAGTTGGCCCCAGCTTCCGCTTCAATGGTATAACCATCAACTGAAATGTTATTAAGCTTGTCACACAAGATGACAAATCCACGAATTCCACCATCACGAACGATGATATTGCTGGCATTCCCTAGCACCATCCAAGGAATATTCTCTTGATTGGCAAATTGAACGACACGCGCCATCTCATAGCGATTGCGTGGTAAAACCAGATAATCCGCTCGTCCCCCTACCTTAGTGTAGGTATAGAGCTTCAAGGGTTCCTTAAAACGAATATCAATTCCTTCTAATTGTTCTTGTATTCTAGTTACTAATGTCATATCTCTCATCCTTTTGTAAAGTGATTTCATTATACCATTTTTAAAGATTTTTGACGACTGGAAATTTCTGTATCCAATCTTCACATAAAAAAAGAGGTCACCCTCTTTTTATGATTTTTTCCAAAATATAGATTTTGTTAGCCAGACAAGAGCTATAAGTTCAGCGAGAAGGATGAACTCAACTAAAAGTGGATTTGTAATCCATCCCACTTGAGATAGAGCTGGAGCTAAGTCAAACAAAGCATGCAAGCCATAGGCAGCAACGAGATAGATCCATTTCTTTTGGATGACACTTTGGTAAACCCAGACAGTAAGGCTAATTTGAAGAACCAGAGCAAGCACACGCTCAACCCCTAGTAGATAGACCTGCCATGCTGATAGAGACTGAACTGTTTCTAATGTACTCTTTGTAAGAAGATTCGCCGCATCAGAGTTTGAAGATTGTAGGAGTGAAAAGAGGATCAAAAGGCTAATCAAACTTCCCATTCCGAGGTAGAGCATCTCCAAACCTCCATGTCCTAAACCATAAGCCAAAGCATCTCTATCTTCCAGCTTTCTCTTTTTCTCCAACCATTTAAAAAAGATAAAACGGGCCGTCTCTTCAAAGAGGGCTGCCATAGCGATCCCATAAAGGACGTATAAGAAAGGATGCTCCTGCGCGAGTAAAATGGTTCCGTCTTTTTGCGGATGAAGTACCAGAAGGTGAACCATCTTCTCTAACACTTGAGAAGAAACAAAAAATGCCATTGCCCCTAAGCCCATCACTGCAAGAGAAATCTTAAAGCGTTTTTTGGCGTACCAAGTCCCACCCACTAGGACTAAAACCAAAGCGATCATAGTAAGGATAATATGTAGTGTCATCTTCTTCTCCTATTCTGACTTGTCAATGTCTTTCTTCATCTCATCAACATTAAATTTGGCAAATAAATACTGGCGATCTTGGACTGGAAAACGTTGGTCCAACTGGTCGACTGCTCCAACCTCGATCATTCCTTCTTTGATAACAAAGTCCATCACATGCCCACCAAAGGTCAAATCGTCTGAGATAAAATGCAAATGATAGCCTGCAACACTCACCCCATGGAAAATCTCCGGTGTCCAAAATCCAACAATGGTTCCCGATACATTTTCACGGCTATATTCAGGTTGGTGAGTCGCGACATCAGCAAACTTGGTGTCTGTTGTTGACTTGGGAATCATCCGTACATGCATGTGGGCGAATTCTCCATGAATCTTGATAGAGCGAAAGAGATTTTCCCCATCATAGTAGGACTCAATCCGCTTTTCTAATTCCCTGTCCGTCATTTCAAAGCGCTGGCGGAAAATCACTTCTGCCTGATGGGGAACGACTGCCGCATAAGGGATAAGGGCATCAGGTGCAACTTCTACAATTTCAGGCTGTTCCCCTGAACCTTTGGCTTGATAAGCCTTGCCATCAAGGACAATCAACTCTCCATCAATCGAATCAAGGGTTCCCAAACCAAGGTCACCATGCTCCAGCAATTCTCCCACTGTCATGGTTCCGCCATAGAGACCAGCCATTAGGGCACCTAGAGTATTGTATTGAAATAATTTAACCGGTTCCTGCACTTTTCTATCCATTCTCTTTCTTATCTTCTGTTCAATGAATCATCATACTTTCTAAGTATACCACATTTGCTCCTAGTTGTGAAAGGGAGAAATACTTTTCCCATTGCAAAGGAAGCAAAAAAAAGGTACAATGTAACAAAATCAAGGGAGGTCTGGAATGAAGAAAGAAAGTAAATACCAAGCAGTCGTTTCCTTTCTCAAAAAGGGTATCGAATCGGGAAAATTTCCAACAGGTAGCCGGCTTCCCTCTATCCGTCAACTGAGCCAAGACTTTCACTGTAGCAAGGACACTATCCAACGAGCCCTGCTGGAATTACGCCATGAACAATACCTCTATGCCAAACCCCAAAGTGGCTACTATGTTCTAGAACAAGGACAGCACCAAGACTTGGAAATCGAAGTCACTGACGAACATGCTAGTGCCTATGACGACTTCCGACTCTGCGTCAACGAAACCCTGATAGGCCGAGAAAACTACCTCTTCAACTACTATGACAACCAAGAAGGACTTGAGGAACTCAGACAATCTGTCCATCAACTCCTCTTTGACCAAGCCCTCTACTGCAAACCCGACCAACTGGTTCTAACATCCGGTACCCAGCAAGCTCTCTTTATCCTTTCTCAGATTAACTTTCCGAGCGAGGGAGAAGAGATTTTGGTCGAACAACCGACTTACCACCGGATGAACCGCCTCTTGGTCGCTCAAGGATTAGCCTACCGGATCATTGAACGCCGTATTGATGGCATTGACCTTGAAGAACTGGAAGAACAGTTCAAATTTGGGAAAATCAAGTTTTTCTACACTATTCCTCGCTTCCACTATCCTCTAGGTCATTCCTATTCTGATCAGGAAAAAAGGGCTATTCTAGATCTAGCAAACCAGTATGGTGTTTACATCGTAGAGGATGACTATCTAGGAGATTTAGACCCTAAAAAAGGGCAGACCTTCCACTATCTGGACACTGAGGATCGGGTCATTTATATCAAGTCCTTCTCAACTAGCCTCTTTCCAGCCCTTCGTATTACCGCTCTTATTCTCCCAAATGCCCTAAAAAAGGCCTTTGTTTCCTACAAAAATATCCTAGACTATGACAGCAATCTCATCATGCAAAAGGCTCTTTCTCTTTACATCGATAGCCAGTTATTTGAAAAAAATCGACTGGCCAGACTAACCCTTCAAGAGAACTATCAGGCTCAGATTAAGGAAGTACTTGAAAAAAACACCTGTCCCTTGCCCCACTATCCTCTACACGATGGTCTCTTGCTTGATTTGAGACACTATCCTAAAATCACCAGTTTAAAACACAGTTCAGTCAAACTAGACTTTTTTGAGAAGGCTTATTTGGACGCCTGTCCTTATCAGTTCGCTAAAGTCTCTCTCGAAAATCTAGAAGAGTTATTAGAATACATAAAAGCAGAATTGGATTAAAGTCCAACTCTGCTTTTTCTTATTGTTCAACTTCTGTTAGTTTCGCTGCTTTTTCAAGATAAGTTTGATAGGTTCCGTCATCTTTCAGTTTTTGGATAACCTTATCGACTACTGCTTTCAAGTCTGATTGATTCTTCTTGATAGCAACAGCATTGGCTTCGCCATCTTTCATTGTCAAATTAACAGTTGCAACGGCAAGATCTGAGTTTTTACCTGCGTAGCTAAGAGCAACTGGTTCATCCATATGAACAGCATCCACTTTTCCAGCCTGCAATTCATTAACTGCTTCCCCCATATTGGTCAAGGATGTCAACTGGGCATTTGGTAATTGTTCCTTCACCATGGTTTCTGGAACGGTTCCCTTTTGAGCAGCGATATTCGCACTTGCAAGGCTTGTAAGATCCTTGTACTTATCTAAATCGGCTTTTCTAACCAAGAAACTCATCTTGTTTTCATAGTAAGGAATTGAAAAGTCAAAGACTTCCTTTCTTTCATCTGTGGCACTAATTCCTGCAATTGCTAAGTCAGCCTTTCCAGTTTGAAGGCTGGTCAAAACATTGTCAAAACTCATGCTAGAGATTTCAAGTTTAACCCCAAGCTCATCCGCAATTGCTTGAGCCATATCAATATCTGCCCCAACCACTTGGTTTTTACCATCTACCAAGGCTTGGAATTCAAAAGGTGCATAGTCTGGGCTGGTCGCAACGACTAGCTTTCCTTTTTGTTTAATAGCGTCCACAGCTGACTGGGAACTATCCGTTCCTGACTGGCAAGCTACCAAAACCATGCTGGCCAGCATGCTACACACAACTAATATCCATTTCTTAAATTTCATAAATAAACGACCTTTCTGTTTTTCCTGAATAATTATAACTCTTTCGAAACTGACTGTCAACGTTTTTCTTGCATTTTCATAAAATATAGTTACAAAAAATAGAAATTCAGTGGTTAGTTTATCTATCTATTGGGAAATTATTTTCAAAAAAATCATTCATCATTTCTTGATATTGCCGGTTTACAAGTACGATATTTTGTATGTCTATATGATCAAATAATCCTAATTCTAAAGTTTCATCACTTGTAAAAAAATTTGTAGAAATAGAAGTTTCAGATGAAACTAAATACAAAAATTGTAAGAACTTGAGCCTCATCACCATTCGGATAACTATCTGAATATTTTGTATAAACATTTAAGAGTTTTTCCACTCTCACTTCGACTCCCGTTTCTTCATAAAACTCTCGCACTAAAGCTTCTAAAGCCGATTCACCAAGTTCAATGGAACCCCACGGTAAGGGGAATAAGGCTTATTAAATAAAAAAATTTACTCTCTTACTCTATCACTATAAACTCTTTCAGCTTGTCTAATAATCTCTTGATATGTTTTTAATTCGATATTGTTATTTTTCAATTCAATTAAATCTAAATCTTCTAGTTTTTCCTTAGATTTCTCACCACAAATAAAATAAGCTTTTATATCCTTAGTATTTGAGATTCTTAAAGGATTATTTGATCGGTTTATTTCATCACTAATAAATCGTCTGTATTTATAGATCTGATTGGTTATTTCGGAAATTTCAGGTGTAGAGTACGCAGTAACTTTCTCTCTTTTTAGCTCACAGATAATTGGATAAGGCTCATCTGCAACTTTTGTAATAATATCGGTTCTTCCACTAACCTTACGTTCTTGAATAATTGCTTTATATTTGTTTTGTGTTTCAATCACTATTTCATTACTTGGTTTATCCCAATATTGATTAATCAACCATGGATTTTTAGCTAGATGTTCCTCAAAAACACTCTCAACTTCCTCATCGTCAATAATTAGTTTTAGTTTATTGATAATACTAATACGATCTTCAATATTAGATTTCATACGTAAAGCAGCATTTAGTTCCGTTTTCTCAAATAAGCTATAGAACTTCTCTAAGATCTCTCCAAAAGTATCCGTATCTGTATCTATAGTAATTTCATTTATAACTTTATTATTTACAAGTGCAAAGATTGCTTGTCCATAAACCCTATATTCAGCATCTGAATATTTTTCATCATTATCAAAAACTCTTTGTGCAAGCTTTGCAACCTGTTTTTGCTGTTTTTCGCTATAAAATTTGAATGCGGTCCCCAATCCGCTATCAGTACTTAACATTTTATCAAGATAATTTAGTTTTTCTCTAACTCTATTAGCACGTAAATTATTCCAATTTGCATTTAACTTATTACTAATTTTAGATAGTTTTTCAATTAATAATTTGACATTTGGTATTTCTTTATTCAAACCCTCTCTACTACTAAGCACAGGGTCTTCTTCTTCATTTTGAAGAAAATCTGCGTTGACTTCGCCTAAAAAGTATGAATTTGTTATCCTATTTTTTAATTTATCCCGTAAAATATCCTCATCAGCTAATTTTCCATGAATATAGACTGTTACACCTGAAATACTTATATTTTCATCAGCAAGTAATTGACTGGGAATTTCAACAGTACCAAGCCATCCACTAATTGAATAATTTGTAAAGAATTCATCATCTTCTTTGTAAAAATTATTTTCTGGAATATTAGGGAAGCGTTGTTTGATTTCTTCTAACTCTGTACCGAAATAATAAACAAACTCTAAATTATCATCGTAAAAATGCTGACTCAAATCTACAATTTCAGAATTAATTTTAAGACTAAAATCATGGTTATTAATTACATTTATCGAGAATCTTCTAGAAATTAAATTCTTCAATCCCTCAATACTTGATGAAATGATTTTTCTTCTCATCTCAGGTATATAAACAATTGTTCCAGTAGTATTTTCTTCTAAATCTGGGAAGAACTTTTTTAATTCTTGCAATGAATCAATATATTCCACAGCAATTGGAACAGTCGGTCTGTCTTCAAGTAATAATTCATAATTAAAAATCATCTTTTTCCATTGAGTATCTATGTCACTCTTTGTATAAAGTACATAACTATCACCTAAACTAAATGCTGAAAATTTTCCGATACCTTTTCTCCCCATATAAGGTCTAAGTGTAATTCCATCAGGACGTCTAACTGAATCAGTATTTTTTTCTGTACCAGAAATAGCATATCTCCCAGACAACTCTTCATCTGTCATACCAATACCATCATCAACAATTAGCAAAGAAGTTTTTTTATCCCCATCATTTTCAATATCATTGTAGAAAATATTACACTCTGTACAATAAGCATCCCAAGAATTTGCAATCAATTCTGTGATTGCTGGTGGATTTGATGTATATAAATTTCTACCAAAATGCTTTACTGCACCATAGGCAATTTGCAAGTCAATTTTTTCAATACTCATTTAATTTTCTCCAAATGCTTCAATATACTATTTCCAATAACTTCACCTAACTTCGGAGGAACAGCATTCCCAATTTGTAATGCAACTTGTGCTATTGGATAGTTTCCCCCAAGTTCAGGTTGTGTAAATAAGTAATCTCTCGGAAATGTTTGTAACATTGCACCTTCACGTAGACTTAAAGCTCTATCTTGATCAGGATGTCCAAATCGCCCATTTCCTATTCCTGGGAATTGTGTTGTAATTGTATTAGCAGGTTTATCCCACTCTAAACGACCATATACTGATCCAAAAGAAGCTCCGCTTTTTTTCTTATAAGCTTCCAGTAATAGTTCCTCGTCCCAATCCCTCCAAGTTCCACCAGGTTTTGACTGTTTTATTCTCTTCATATTCAGTTCAGATATATTTCTGCTTCTATGAAGAGGATCACTTAAATCAGTATCTCCTGCCTTCAATTTTGGTAAATTTCCAATTGTATCTCGAAGTGTAGGGTAATTATCTTTATTAAATTGAGCAGGAATTAATTTGATTTCTCCTAATTTTGAAGCTAAAAGCAATAATCTCTTTCTTTTTTGAGGAACACCGTAATCTGGCGCGAATACCACTTTGTAATCAATTAAATAATTATTATCATTCAAAATCTGGATAAATTTATCAAATACCTTTTCATTGACCATTTGTGGAACATTTTCCATCGAAACAATGTCAGGTTGGACATATCCAATTTGTTTGCCAAAATAATCTAAAAGATCCATCTTTTGAAGTGTATTCTCATTATTTTTATACTTATGACTATATGTTGAAAAGGGTTGGCATGGAGCACATCCCATTAAAACTTTTATATCAGTATCATCTGGAAAAAGATTAGTAATTTCCTTGCTATCTATTTTTTTTATGTCCTTTAAAATAAATCTCGCGTTATTGTTAAATTCGTATGCAAATTGACTACGAGGATCTATATCATAACCTGCTATTACATTTATACCTGCTTGCTGAACACCACAGGTCAACCCTCCAACACCACAAAATAAATCTACAGCATTAATTTTCATGGCAATATCCTCCATTTTAAATTATAGCATTCTTTTTGAACTTTTTACAGTATATATAATTGGTAAAAACTCAACCTCTTATTTTATCAACGTTTTAAACACCTGTTATTATGCACATCACCACCTGGTAATCCCCACGTTCCTTTATCTGCTCGTTTTTGTAATAAAATTTTTCCTGATTGACTTAATATTCCACAGGTAAAATTTAAAATTATTTTATCTTTTCCTGCTTTTTTCTTATATTCTGTATGTAGTACATTACTCACCTCTGACAAAATAAACCATCAATACAACGAAAGCTTACTATATTAAAAAGTAAGCTTTCACAATCATTTTATCATTTGAATACTTTATAGTTCGACAATCTTACCTGTTTCAAAGTAAACAACCCATTCACAGATATTTTTTGCGTAGTCTCCGATACGTTCCAAGAAAGAAATGACCTGGAAGTAATCACGGCCTGTAACGATGGCTTCAGGATTTTTCCTAATTTCTTCTGTAGCCAAATCACGGATGCTATCAAAGTAATGGTTGATTTTTTCATCCATCGCCGCTACTTCGTAGGCTTGATCCACAGAACCGTTGAGATAGAGATCTAGAGCTGATTCAACGAAGTTTTTCACGTCGCGTCCCATCTTTTTGATTTCTTCTTCAACAGAAGGGATACGTTGCTCTCCCTTCATACGAATAGTCGCCTCAGCGATAGACACTGCATGATCTCCCATGCGTTCCACGTCTGAAACTGCCTTTAGAACGGTCAAGACGGTACGAAGGTCTTGCGAAACAGGTTGTTGGAGGGCGATCATTTCAAATGATTTCTTTTCCAACTTCACTTCATATTCATTTACTTCTGCATCGTCTTCGATGACTTCTTTTGCCAAATCACGGTCATGCGTAACAAAGGCACGCACTGTACGATTGATCTGCGAGAGCACTTCTTGTCCCATGGCATAGAACTGGTTGTGCAATTTCTCTAAATCTTCTTCAAATTGAGATCGTAACATCATTCAACTCCTTATCCAAATTTTCCTGTAATATAATCTTCTGTTTCCTTGTTTTGCGGGTCTAGGAACATCTTCTTCGTATCGTTAAACTCGATTAAATCCCCATCTAGGAAAAATCCTGTTTTATCAGAGATACGTGAGGCTTGTTGCATCGAACGCGTTACCAAGAGCATGGTGTATTTATCCTTCAGACCATACAAGGTTTCCTCAATCTTACCTGCAGAAATAGGATCCAAAGCTGAAGTTGGTTCATCTAAGAGGATGATTTTTGGACTGGTTGCTAAGACACGAGCAACACAAACACGTTGTTGTTGTCCACCTGAGAGACCAATGGCTGAATCATGCAAGCGATCTTTGACCTCATCCCAAATAGAAGCGCGTTGCAAGGCCTTTTCCACCGCTTCATCCAAAACATGTTTATCCCTGACTCCATTGATACGTAGGCCGTAGACAACATTTTCATAGATAGACATAGGGAAAGGATTGGGCTGTTGAAAGACCATACCGATTTCCTTACGCAATTCAACCGTATCGGTACGTGGACTGTAGATATTGTGGCCATTATAAATCACTGTTCCAGTTGTTGTCACCTCAGGATTTAGATCGCCCATGCGGTTGATGGCTTTGAGCAGGGTGGACTTTCCTGATCCAGAAGGACCAATCAAGGCTGTTATTTCCTTAGGTTGGAAAGAAAGGGAAACACTATTCAAAGCCTTCTTTTTATTGTAATAAACGGACAGGTCTTTAACCTGCAAAATCGGTTCTGTCATACTGCTTCCTTTCTAACCAAAGTGTCCCGTTACATAGTCATTGGTTGACTGTAACTTAGCATTTTGGAAAATATTGGATGTCTTATCATACTCGATCAAATCGCCCAAGTAGAAAAATCCTGTGTAGTCACTTGCACGCGCTGCCTGCTGCATACTGTGGGTCACGATAATGATGGTAAAGTCCTTCTTCAACTCCAACATGGTTTCTTCCAGCTGGGCTGTCGCAATCGGATCCAAGGCTGACGCTGGCTCATCCATCAAGAGGATGTCTGGCTTGACAGAGATGGCGCGAGCAATACAGAGACGTTGTTGCTGTCCACCAGAGAGCATCAAGGCTGATTTGTGGAGGTCATCTTTGACCTGATCCCAAAGGGCAGCCTGTCGGAGAGAGGTTTCGACAATTTCATCCAAGACTTTCTTATCCTTGACTCCTGCACGTTCATGAGCAAAAGTGATGTTACGGTAAATAGACTTGGCAAATGGATTTGGACGTTGGAAGACCATTCCGATATGCTTGCGCATCTCATAGACATTGATTTCTGGACGGTTGACGTCAATCCCTTGGTAGAGGATTTGACCTGTGACCTTGGCAATATCAATGGTATCATTCATCCGATTGAGACTGCGAAGGTAGGTAGATTTCCCAGATCCGGAAGGACCAATCAAGGCCGTTATTTTATTTCTTTCAAATTGCATATCGATGCCCTTGATGGATTCATTTTTACCGTAGTAAACATGTAAATCCTTGGTAGAGAGGGCCACTTTTTCTTCAGGGAAGGTGATGATATGCTTTTCATCCCAGTTATATTTTGACATGGCTTCTCCTTTAGGCAGCGGTTAATTTCTTGTGTAGATAGCTTCCGAGTTTGCGTGCTCCAAAGTTAAAAATCAAGATAAAGATGAGGAGCACAGCGGCAGAACCAGCAGATACAATGGTAGCATCAGGAATGGTTCCTTCACTGTTGACCTTCCAGATGTGGACCGCCAAGGTTTCTGCTTGACGGAAGATTGAGATGGGACTGGTAACACTGAGGATATTCCAGTTAGACCAGTCAAGAGCTGGAGCGGATTGTCCTGCAGTATAGATAAGAGCGGCGGCCTCACCAAAGATACGACCAGATGCCAAGACAACACCAGTGACGATACCTGGAAGGGCTTCTGGAATGACGACATGGACCACAGTCTCCCAACGAGAAATCCCAAGAGCCAATCCAGCCTCACGCTGTGTATGGTGAACGTGTTTTAAGCTGTCCTCAACATTTCGAGTCATCTGAGGAAGGTTAAAAACCGTCAAGGCCAAGGCACCTGATATGATTGAAAATCCATACTCAAACTGGACTACAAAGATCAAGTAACCAAAGAGCCCCACAACAACTGATGGTAGAGAAGACAAAATCTCAATACAGGTACGAATGAAATTGGTCACAGGTCCTTTTTTTGCATACTCAGCTAGGAAAATCCCCGCTCCCATGGACAAAGGAACAGAAATAACCAAGGTAATGACTAAAAGGAAGAAGGAATTATAAAGCTGAATCCCGATACCCCCACCTGCTTGATAAGAGGATGATTTTCCAGTCAAGAAAGACCAAGAGATGTGCGGTAACCCTCTCACCAAGATATAGAGAATCAAGGATGCCAAGATGGCAACAATGATACCAGCGATGGTATAGAGGACAGCTGTTGCAAGTTTATCTAATTTCTTAGCGTGCATAGTTTTTCTTTCCTCTTTCTTTCGTAATCAACTTAATCACACTGTTAAAGGCCAAACTCATCAAGAGCAAGACTAAGGCCAGTGACCAGAGAACGTTATTATCAACCGTTCCCATGACGGTATTTCCGATACCCATAGTCAAAACAGAAGTCAAAGTCGCAGCAGGTGTTGTTAGCGAGGTTGGGATAACTGCTGAGTTTCCGACAACCATCTGAATAGCAAGAGCTTCACCGAAGGCACGCGCCATCCCAAAGACCACTGCTGTGAAAATACCTGAACGTGCTGCTTTCAAGGTCACACGCCAGATGGTTTGCCAACGAGTGGCTCCCATAGCCAAACTAGCTTCACGGTAATGACGAGGAACAGCACGCAAGCTGTCTGTTGTCATAAAGGTTACAGTTGGTAGGATCATGACAAAGAGAACGAAAATCCCTGACAGGATCCCAAACCCAGTTCCACCAAAGACGCTACGAACAAAAGGCACCACAACTTGCAAACCGATAAATCCATAGACGACTGAAGGAATCCCGACGAGAAGTTCAATGGCTGGTTGCAAGATTTTTGCACCCTTTGGTGATACTTCAGTCATAAAGACTGCAGCACCAATGGCAAAGGGAGTTGCGATGAGGGCAGATAAAATCGTCACAATAAAGGAACCCAAAATCATCGGAAGGGCACCAAATTGTTTCCCTGAAGGATTCCAAGTTTGTCCAAAGAGGAAATCAAAGATGTTCACTCCATTGACAAAGAAGGTTGATAAGCCTTTTTGGGCTACAAAAATCAAAATCATCGCCACAATGATGACAATCAAAGAAAGGCAGGTGAAGGTCAAACCTTTACCAAACTTCTCAAGGCGAGAGTTCTTTGAAGGAGAGAGTAATTTTTTAGATAATTCTTCTTGATTCATTATTGACCTCCTTCTACTGCTGTAACGGTACCTGAAGCATCCTTTTGGACTTTCATTTCATTGATAGAGATATAGCCCATGCCCTTAACAATTCCATTTTGGGCTTCATCTGAGAGGACGAAATTCAGGAATTCAGCAGCTAACTCATTTGGCTGACCGAGTGTGTACATATGTTCATAAGACCACAAAGGCCAGTTGTTGGTCGTTACATTTTCAGACGTAGGTTCATACCCATTCAGTTTCATGCTTTTCACGGAATCATCTACATAGGCAAAGGCTAGATAAGAAATGGCTCCAGGAGTTTGGGATACAATGGACTTGACCATCCCGTTAGAATCCTGTTCTTGGCTCTGCATTGCCGATTGGCCATTCATAACGACCGTATCAAACGTCGCTCGTGAACCAGAACTTGCTGCTCGGTTGATGATTGAAATTGCCAGGTCTTTGCCCCCAACTTCTTTCCAGTTGGTCACTTCACCTGTAAAAATTTTGCGAAGTTGCTCGGTTGTGAGATTTTCAACATCCACTTCCTTGTTTACAATCACTGCAAGACCAGCCACTGCAACCTTATGATCCACAAGCGCTGAAGCGTCAATTCCATCTTTTTCCTCAGCAAAAACGTCAGAGTTCCCGATGTCAACTGCTCCAGACTGGACTTGGGATAGTCCTGTACCCGATCCACCACCTTGAACATTGACTGTTTTTCCGATGTTTCTAGAGCCGAATTCATCTGCTGCTGCTTCGACCAGAGGCTGAAGGGCAGTTGAACCAACAGCTGTCATGGATTCTCCACGATCAATCCAGCTAGCACATCCTGCTAGAGAACCTGCCATCAAAAGAGCTGCGAGAGACATGACGAGCTTTTTTCTTTTTTTCACTGTTATTCTCCTTGAACATAATGATAAATGTTCTGATTTCTTCCGTTTGTCCTGATCATCCAATTATCATCAATGGTTGTCCCGCTTTATTTTTTAGACATTCTTAGGAGCGGACAATTCCATCGTATAATACAAGTAATAATGAAAGACTATCAGAAAAAACTCATATTTCCACTATAACATAGAATAGGCTCTTTGACTAGCTTTTTCACCTGAATCTGAGCCCTTTTGGATAATAATTTTTCAAAACATTTCCCGTTACCTTGGCAAAGCCTAATCCGTTTCCTTGAACCACAACTTGGTACCAGCCATTTGGTTGAGCTTCAGACAATTGAACGGTCTCACCAGCCACATATTTTACAAAGTCCTCATCATTGATTTCAGCACTTTGTTTTACTTGGCTTGGTTTCAAGGCTAATCCCAGAGCAAAGCTTGGTTCAAAACGTTTCTTCTTAAACGTCCCCAGATGAAGTCCATTTCGGGCAATTTTGAGTTTCCCTAGATCAGGTAGCATCTCTGGCAAGAGATAGAGTTGATCTCCAAAAGTCTGCAAGATACCAGTTAAGGACCTTTTGAGATGTTTTTGGGCAAAATCATGCCACAAGTTCTGCTGTTCCCGACTGAGATTGCTCTTGCTAGCTTTGAATTTGGGTGCTGGATTTTCTCCCTTAAACTGCAGGTGGGCAACAAACTGGCCTTCTCCCTTGAAATGATGAGGATACATTCGCGCCGTTTCAGGAAGATCAATTCCTGCTAGCATACCGTTCACATGCTCGACTGGAAGCAGTTCAAAATCATAAGTATCCAGTAACCAGTGGACGATTTCTTCATTTTCCTCAGGTGCCCAAGTACAGGTCGAGTAGACCAGACGGCCACCCTCAGCAAGCATGGTCACTGCATCTTCTAAAATTTCTCTTTGGAGACTAGCGCATTGGCTCGGATAATCGGTACTCCAATAATCCATAGCATCGGGCTGCTTACGAAACATCCCTTCACCCGAGCAAGGTGCATCAAGGACAATCACATCAAAGTAACCTTTAAAAACCTTGGCCAAGCGGTCAGCAGATTCATTAGTCACGACAACGTTTGTCGCTCCAAATCGCTCCATATTTTCCACTAAAATCTTAGCACGCTTGCTTGAAATTTCGTTGGAAACAAGGACTCCCTGATTAGCCAGATAAGCTGCTAATTGAGTGGATTTTCCCCCTGGTGCTGCCGCCAAGTCCAAGACCTTCATGCCAGGACTTGGTTGAGCCACCTGGGCCACCATTTGGGCTGCAGGCTCTTGCGAATAAACGAAACCTGTCACGTGCTCTGGTGACTTCCCAGAAACTTTACCATAATACCCCCAAAGTGTATTTGGAATAGCATCTGCAAACGATAACTGACTTTCTTTTAAGGGATTGACCCGAAAAGCCGATACCGCTTCCTGTTTAAAAGAGGCAAGAAAATCTCTTGCCTCATCTTCTAGTATCGCTTCATATTTTTCAACAAATCCTTCTGGAAATTGCATTTAGTTCTCTTTCCTTTCGTAGATATAAGACTGAATCACTTCTTGCATCTCGATTGGCACCATCATGACAGGCTGACGCGTTTTAAAATCAGCGGGCTCACCTGATACTGTAAGAAGACGATAACCCAGACTTTCCCCTAAGATACTGGCCGCAGCGTAATCCCATGGCTGTAAGTAGGTAATATAAGTCAGAAGACGACCCGATAAAACCTTGGCAAAACTAATGGCCGCACTGCCGTAGACACGGACTCCCAACGCTGCTCGCCCCAAATCCGCCAGGCCCCACTCATTGCTTTCAAACATACCTGAGTTACCAGCAACCAGGAATTCTCTGAGGGGCTTCTTTTTAAAAGGCGGTAAGGGCTCATTATTGCGACAAGGAGGAAAGGCACCACCACCATGGTAACAATCACCTTTCATAACATCATAGATGATGCCAAATTTGCCCACACCATTCTCAAAATAAGCCAACATCACGGCAAAATCTTCCTGCTGAGCGACAAAGTTATTGGTACCGTCAATGGGATCAATCACCCAAACAGAGCCTTGATCGACCGCAGCACGCAAACAGCCCTCTTCCGCGCAAATCAAGTCCTCAGGATAGGAGGACTTGATCCGATCAACCAAGAGTTCCTGGACCTCCTTGTCCAAACGTGTCACTAAGTCAGTAGGTGAAGACTTGCACTCAACCTGCAAATCTTCTTTCATGTGAGCCAAAATATAGGCAGCAGCTTCCTGCACAATCTGTTTGGCAAATTCAAATTTAGTTTCCAAGAGAAATCTTCCCTTCTCTTTTTTCTTTTGCTAATTGAACTGCATGATAGAAGGAATAACCGCTAGCCGTCTCAAATTCGCGACCTAGGCGCTTTTCTTCACTTTTGCTCGGAACCACAGACTTAAATTCCTTGTAAGACTCTAGCAGCTTTTTTGCTTCTACCTTATCTTCATAAGCAGCTTCAACATCATTAAAAAAAGAAAGCACTGAAGCAAGTTCTTCAGTGCTCCACGACAAATCTAGTGGGTAACTATACTGTTTGTTCATCTATCCTATACCAGCTCTCAATGTTGCTTCTTTCAATTCTTGTTTACGGTAACTACGAGGGAGAAAAGCACGAATCTCATCTTCATTAAAACCAATTTGCATGCGTTTGGTATCTGTAATAATTGGGCGACGCAAAAGACTAGGATATTGCTCAATCAACTGAAGCAACTCCGATACCGAGATACTCTCTACATCAATATCCAATTTTTGAAAAATTTTTGAACGAGTTGAAATGATGTCATCAGTACCATTTTCGGTCAAGGAAAGAATATGTTGTAATTCTTTTCTTGTTAAAGGACTAGTCATAATATTATGCTCTTGAAAGGGCACTTTATGCGTCTCTAACCAAGCCTTTGCCTTACGACATGATGTACAACTCGGTGATAAAAATAGTGTAATCATGCTTTTCTCTTCTTTTATCTATACTTGCTATTTCTATTATACAAAAAAATAAAGCGCTTGACTAGGTATTTTTAGAAAAAAAGCCTATTTTTTCATAGAAAATAGACTGTTTTCTGCAAAAATCTCCTGCTTTGCAAGTTTATCTTTAGGATAACCTAACAATAAATAGGGAGTAGAGCAACTTCTCTCGTTTTTTATTAAAAATACAGAATTTTTTCCACTATTTCCTTGAAGCTTTAACAAAAAGGAAACCAAACATTCCTTCATACAAAGCAAAGAAAAGTAAAAAGGCATGGAGAAAGAAAGTCTCTGGCAAAATCCAAATAACGGGATCCTTTGCTGGATCAAAAAGCCAGGTATCATCTCCAACAAAGAGAATCTGATGGAAAAGAGTAAAGAATTGCTCAAAACCAATCAACACTCCCAGAACCCCAATGATAAGGGGCAATAGTACTAGAGTCAAAATACTTTTACGATATAAGGGGAGAAAACCCTTTTTCACAATCTTTCTAACAAAGAAATAGAAACTTGGTAGCGTCACTAGGGCAACTAGCTGAACTAGGTGAAAGAGATTCTTCACCACCGCAAAGTGATGTAAACCAGCCGCTGATGAACGAAAATCTGGCATCTCTAAGACCTGACTAAAGGGATTGGTCAGGTAATTCATCAAGATATGAAAGTTATACAGAATGGTTTCTGGCTTTAGATAGACTCGATTCGCTAAGTTCAGCCACTGAATCTCCATGGGATAGAAAATCCATGCCAGATAAATGGTTAAGAGAATAGACAGGGAGAGGAAAAAGAGCATACTTCCCCAAAAGGTTAGTTTAGTTTTCATCAAAATTCCACTCCGCAAGGCTAGAAACTACATGAGTTGGTGCGATTGGCAGGTCAGCCACTTCTTCTGCCTTGGTAAAACCTGTCGTCACCAAGAGAGTTGGAATACCATTGTCAATCCCTGCTCGGATATCTGTCAGGTAGTTATCCCCAACCATGAGCAATTCTTCTCTTTTCAAACCTAAGTGTTCAACCGCCTTGTCCATGATGATAGCATTCGGTTTTCCGATATATACTGGTTTGACCCGTGTAGCGACTTCAAGAAGTGTAATTAGTGAACCAGCACCAGGCAAGAGACCACGTTCCGTCGGGATATTGAGGTCAGGATTGGTTCCTATAAAGTGGGCTCCCTTTTGAATGGCTAGAGTTGCTGTGGCAAATTTTTCATAGTCAACTTGCCAGTCCAGTCCAACGACCACATAGGCTGGATTTTCCTTGTCTTCGACATAACCTGCCGCCTGGATAGCACCCTTGAGCCCTGCTTCACCAATGACATAGGCTGTCTTTTCCAGTCCCAAATCGTTCATATAGTCGATGGTTGCCAGAGTTGCTGTGTATACAGTCGATAGAGGGGTATTAATATTAAAATTCTGAGCCAACATCTCTTGAACACTCTCTGGAGTTCGGGTTGTATTGTTGGTTACAAAGAGATAAGGAATTTCTCGCTTTTGCAGTTCATGCACAAAAGCCTCTCCTGCCGGGATTCGGTCTTTCCCCTTGTAAATGGTTCCGTCTAAATCAATTAAATAACCTTTATAAGCCATATCGCCCTTTCTAATTGCCTTCAATTTCTTGCCACGTAATCATAGCTTGGGCATTGATCTCGCCATCACTGATAATCTCATGCTTGCTTTCTAGCCCCTTGAGTTCATAAGCTGAAGCAATCATGCCACCTGGTCGCACTTCTTTGACATATTTGAGATTGATTTTCTTTGGAATATACTTGGTCAAAAAGTCTGCTCCCATGACCTCAAAAATCCAATCCAGGTATTTACTGTTGTTAACATGACCATTCATATCCAAGTCGTAAAAACGAACATGGTAGTCTTTACTGATCGAGTTTTCTAGATTTGCATACTTTGGCCCACGGATGAGTTTTTTATCAAACTCAGACTGATAAGGCGCAACAATCTCCGGTTCGACAGCATGGACTTTACGACTATCTCTGTCCATGAGAACAAAGGTTGCTACCATGCGAATGATTTCTTGACCTGCTTCATCGTAGAGAGTAAAGCGACGATAGCAAAAGAGACGATTGTAAGTTAAGGCTTCCGTTTCAATCGTAATCTCTTCAGCAAAGCGAGGCAAACGTACCACGTCAATCTCATAATCCGTGATAATCCAGACCAGATTGTAGCGTTCCAAGACGTCCTTGTCACTGACTCCCAGCTCAATCGACTGCATACCTGATACTTGCAGGGACAGCAAAATCACATCTGGAAGTTTGATATGACCGTTCATGTCCGCCATATCAAAAGGAATTTTCATTTTCATCTGATAAGTTAAGCCCATTGTTCTACTCCAAAATAAATCGTTCTGCTACGGTGTCTCCCAGAAAGAGACCTCTCTTTGTCATTCGGACACGATCACCATCAATCTGCATAAGGCCTTGTTGAACCAAGTCTCTGATGATTTCGCCATAAAGTCCTTCAAAGGAACGTCCGAATTTTTCCTCAAATCTAGCCATGGAAACCCCAGATTTCTTGCGGAGTCCCAAAAACATTTCTTCTTCCATCTGCTCCTTTTGGCTCAGGTGTTCTTCGGTTATCCGAGCATCTCCTGCCTCTACCGCACTGAGATAATGTCGAATAGGACCGTGGTTTTTATAACGAACTCCGTCCACATAACCTGAAGCGCCCGCACCGATACCATAGTACTCAGCATTGTCCCAGTACATGAGATTGTGGCGACTTTCAAATCCGGGTTTAGAGAAATTGGAAATCTCATAATGCTCAAAACCAGCTCGCTCCAGTTCTGCGATGATGTACTCAAACATCTCAGCCTCCAGTTCCTCCTTAGGCAGAAGCAATTTCCCTCGTCTCATGCGGTTCATAAAGACCGTATGATTCTCCAAAATCAAGCTATAAAGACTCATATGAGGAATATCAAGCGAGATAGCCTTAGCTACATTGTCCTTTACTTGTTCCATGGTCTGACCAGGCAATGCATAAATCAAGTCGATGGAGATATTGTCAAAACCAGCCAATTTAAGACGGTCGATATTTTCATAAATATCCTTCTCCAAGTGACTGCGCCCAATTTTTTTCAGCATTTTGTCATCAAAAGTCTGCACACCCAAGGAAACACGATTGACTGGTGACTGCTTCAAAACCGCAATCTTATCCACATCCAAGTCTCCTGGGTTTGCTTCAATGGTCAACTCTTCCAAGACAGACAAGTCTAGATTTTTAGTCAAGCCATCCAAGAGCACTTCTAATTGCGGAGCTGACAAAGCCGTTGGCGTCCCACCTCCAATGTAGAGAGTTCGCAACTTTTGGATATCATAAGAACGAAACTCCTCTAGCAGATGCTCCAGGTAACTATCTACTGGTTGATTCTTGATAAATACTTTTGAAAAGTCACAATAATAACAAATCTGAGTGCAAAAGGGAATATGCACGTAGGCGGACGTTGGTTTTTTCTGCATAGTACTTATTATACCATAAAGACAGGCTTGCAGATAAAAATCACCATCTCCAAAAACCAGAGATGGTGATGCATTATACTTCAGTAATATCGATGATGATTTCTTCTTGGTCTTCAGCAACGTCTGGAGTTGTTGACTGTTCTTGCCACTGCTCCTTGAGATTGTTAAAGGTTTCCTTTGACGCTTCTGTAGCTTGTCGAGCACAGTTTTTAGCTTGGTCAAGGACACTATCAAAAGTGATTTCACCAGATTCTACTTGTTCCTTTGTTTTCAGCACAAAGTCCGTCGCCTGTTCCTTCACTTCTGTTAGTTTTTCACAAACCTGCTCTCTAGCATATTCTGGATCTTCTCTCAAATCATCTAGAAAATCCTGAGCTTGACTACAAACTTGCTTACCCTTGTCACTCGTCAAAAACAAAGCAAGAGCTGCACCTGAAACTGTTCCTAAAAGGATAGAGGATAGTTTTCCCATAAGATTTCTCCTTTTTTATTTTTTGAAAAATTTACTTGCGACACGAAGAGCGGACAATCCTGCACCTGTTTTAATGGTCTTTGAACCAGCAGATGAAGCCTTTTTACCTAAAACACGTGCATGTTGGTTGAGATCAGATACTGACTCAGATAAGTCAGCCACAGCCGTAAAGAGTGGATCAATCGTCGCAACTTTGATATTGATATCGTCTGCTAACACATTGACCTTAGCCAACAATTCATTGGTCTGATGCAAGGTAACGTTCACATCTGAGCTCAACGTTTTGATGGTTTTCTCTGTTTCATCAATCATACGACCGGCTTTTTGAATCGTGATTGTCAAATAGACTAAACAGACAATCAAAGCAATCGCAACAAGTATATATGCAACTTCTAACATTTATTTTTCCTCCTCTGTATGATAGAAAGGGGCTTTCTTTCGATTTTGATAAAGTATGATAAAAATACCGAGTCCGATAAGGATAACTGATAACCATTGGGAAACTCGCAGGCCAAAGAACATGAGACTATCCGTCCGCATTCCTTCGATAATCATACGACCAAAGCCATACCAAATCAAGTAGAAAGCAGTGATCTGACCACGTCTGATTCCCTTCAATTTTCTTCTAAAAATCAAGATTAAAGCAAAACCGATCAGATTCCAAACCGACTCATATAGGAAGGTCGGCTGACGGTAGCTACCCTCAATGTACATCTGGTCACGGATAAAGCCTGGCAAATAATCCAAACTATCTACTGCTGCACCGTAGGCTTCTTGGTTAAAGAAGTTCCCCCAGCGTCCTAAACTTTGGGCAACCATGACGCTTGGTGCTGCAATATCTAAGAAATCCCAAGTATTAATCAGCTTTCTATCTGCAAAGATATAAAGGACAATAGCCCCTGCTATCAAACCTCCATAAATGGCCAAGCCTCCATTCCAGATGGCAATGATTTCACCTGGATTTTGCAGATAATAATCTAAGCGAAAGAGTACGTAGTATAGTCTAGCACCTAAAATAGCTATCGGAAAAGCAATCAGGATAAAATCCAAGATATCATCTGATAGAATTTTCTTTTTAGGAGCTTCTTTCATGGCAAGGTAGACAGCCAAGATCAATCCAGCCACAATACACAAAGCATACCAACGAATGGAAAAAGGACCGATTTCAAATGCAACTGGATTAATCATCTTTCACCTCATTTTTGGAGATGAGATTAGTCAAGCGTTCTTCAAATAAACGCGTCGCATCAAATCCCATTTCTTTAGCGCGATAGTTCATGGCTGCCGCCTCAATAACAACAGAGATATTGCGTCCTGTTTTTACTGGAATGCGGATACGCGGAATCGTTACACCAGAAACTTCGAGTTCTTCAGCATTGTTTCCTAGACGATCAAAGGTCTTATGGGTATCATAATTTTCCAAGTAAACAGCCAACTGAACTTGTGAAGAATCTTTTACAGCACTTGCTCCGTAGAGACTCATCACGTCAATAATACCCACTCCACGAATCTCAAGCAAATGCTTCAAAATTTCAGCGGGCTCTCCCCAAAGGGTCATTTCATCCTTGGCAAAGATATCTACACGATCGTCTGCTACCAAACGGTGCCCACGTTTCACAAGCTCAAGACCTGTCTCGCTCTTACCGATACCACTATCCCCTTGGATCAAGACACCCATGCCATAGATGTCCATCAAGACACCATGCACACTCGTACGTTCAGCCAAACGGGAATCAAGGTAGCTAGATAACTCTCCAGATAAACGACTGGTTGATGTTCGACTGGTTAAAATCGCAATCTTACATTCCCTAGCAGCTTTCAACATTTCTTCTGGCACTACCAAGCCACGAGCAACGATGACAGCGGGTGTTTCAGGTAGAAACATTTTCTTCAAAACTTGATAACGGTTATGGGCAGGCATGGCGACCAAATAGGACCACTCCTTCATCCCTAACAGTTGAAGCCGCTCCGGAGTATAGTAATCAAAATAGCCCGTCATTTCAAGACCTGGTCGAGAAATGTCTGCAGTATTGATTTCTTTTTCAAGTAATTCACCTTCACCGTAAACAATGTCTAATCTGAGCTTTTCAATGACTTCTTTTACTAAAACCGACATAATTTCCTCCTTCAATCGAGTTCTCCCTACTATTATATCAAATTGTGGTAGGAAGTTTCCTTTTTTTGCAGGATTTACAGTATTTATTTGGAAAGAAAAAAGGCTAGACAAGTCTAGCCTTTCATTTCAAATTAGAATTTTTTACGTTTACGAGCTGCTTCTGATTTACGTTTACGTTTTACAGAAGGTTTTTCATAGAATTCACGTTTGCGTGTTTCTTGAAGAGTACCAGCTTTAGTAACCGCACGTTTGAAACGACGAAGTGCATCGTCAAGAGATTCATTCTTACGTACTACTGTTTTAGACATTTTTTTCACTCCCTTCAAGTTCAAGATCTATTCCATTTTACACACAAAGTGAATAATTGTCAAGAGAAAAGCGACCATAAACTTTTATTATTTTTACTTTCTTCTTTTGAAGATGAAATAAATCACTAAGATGCAGAGAATCAATCCTAAAACAGCTGGTTTTACAATCGATATGCCACTTCCTCCACTAAATAAAAGACTATGGGCAACCTTCAGAAACGCTCCAATTACTACCGTTGCTAATAATCCATACCAACGTCTATTCCATGTTAAGGATATAATAGCTGTAAAAAATGCTAGAATTGTTGCCAAAATGATAACTTTTTCAATACTCCATCCGCTCGTAAAATAAGTCTTCTCAAAATTCAAAAACTCAATTACTTTTACATCAACTATTTCCGGCTTTGGGAACCAGAACATACTAGTAAATAGGCAAAATATAGAAAAGAAAATCAGGCTATAGGATTTTTTATAAGCTCCCATTACAATTGGAATAATAAAGAGAGGGCGAATATACCAACTCAGAGTATTCTGGTGTCTAGTAAACGCCCACTCAAAAAAGCTCCTATCTGATAAAAAAACGACAATGATAGCAATCGTTAGAAACAAGAAAACAACACCGCCTATTTTATCTAACGTTTTTATTTTCATAACTTTTCCCTTCTTGAATTCATAAAATTAATTCATCCATAGCAGATTCCCACCAAGTGAGTTATCAACTTCTAATCGTTTTATTGGTAAAATATTAATGTTCTTCCAACCACGCTTTTATTCTATTGTCAAGATATCTATTTGCTCATCGTTAACGATGATTGCTTGGCGGTTATGAAGTGGTAGCAATTCAAGCTGCTTTTTATAGGTTTCAAAGGTCTTTTTGCTACTATCAGTAAAAGGTTCCTCGCCATAATGTGGAAGGATATAAAAATCCACTTCATCCAATCCCGCTGTATCAGATAACTCTGTCGCTACCGTCTTATCGTCCATGAGTTTATTGTAGTCAATATCCTTGGCTGTAATGATAGCCCCTGCTGATTCTCCCACATAGACCAGTCCATCTCTTATTTGCTCTTTGATGAGAGATAGGAGTTGTTTTTTCTTTAATTCTTGCAATAAATAAAAGGTATTCCCGCCTGAGATATAAAGAATCTTGCTTTGGAAAATCTTTGCCTGAGCAGTTTCTCGATCACAAGAAGCAATATCCAGAACCTCTATCTCAAATCCTAAATCCCTGAATGTTTGCTGAGCCTCATCGATATAGGCAGTATAGTCCTCTTTGTTCCCAGCGGTAGGAATAAATAAAACCTTATTTTCTAGATTCTTTTCCTTTGCATAATCGCTAAAAAGCTTTTTGACTTCAGCAAAGTATGAACATAAAAATAATTGTTTCATGATTGTACCTCCATTAATGTTTAACAATTTTATAAAGGATCCATGATCCCTTTCTTTGACAAGTTACGAGCTCAAACCCTACTGATAACAAGAATCGTCTAAATGCTTCTTCGTTTTAGACCTCTGGTAAAAAGTAAGACAACTTGTTATATTCACAAGCCAGTAAGAGCATCCCGTCTGATTTGAGTATTCTTCGAAGTTCCATAAAAGAAGCCTCTAGATCCTGCCAATGAAAATGAGTTTGAAAAGCTGTGATTAAATCAACACTTTCATCAGAAAAGCCTGTCTCCCTAACGTCTCTTCGTTCAAAATTTAGATTAGTCATCTTTATCTGTTTAGCTTGAGCTATTGCAGTATCTGAAATATCGATTCCAGTTATGGTACTTTGCGGAAAGGGTTTTTTCAGCAGGATGGTTGAACGGCCGTTTCCAACTCCTACATCTAAGATTGCAGGGTAAGATGTTCTATCCAGATAACGAATTGCCTATACAAACATGGGAAGGTAGGCTCTATTCCACAATTTCATCATTCGTTTCCCTAGAAAGCCCGAAGGATTCTTTGATTGCTGAATTAAGCGACTAAATAGTAACATTAAAAGTAAAAAACAAATAAAACTGATTATATAAATCAAATTCGAGCCTCCTCGTATAGCTATATTATACCACTTTAGCAGGATAGTGAACATTTGAAGTAAAAAGCCACTCACTCCAAAGAGCAAGTGGTTCTTGTAATTTTACTTTTCAAGCAAGCTGAGCGCTTCAGCATCCGCAATAATAGTCACATCAGGGTGGTTTTGTAGGCTGCTTGCTGGGAGCTTCTCAGTCACTGGGCCTGCTACTGTTCCAGCAATAGCTTCTGCTTTCGACTCACCGTAAGCAAAGAGAATAATTGACTTGGCATCCAAGATGTTTTTAATTCCCATTGAGATGGCTTGAGTTGGAACGTCTTCAATCTTGTCAAAGAAGCGAGCATTGGCTTCGATTGTAGACTGGTCTAGGTCTACAAGGTGTGTCTGGCTATCAAAGGCAGTTCCTGGCTCATTAAATCCGATATGTCCATTGCGACCTATTCCCAAGATTTGCAAATCAACTGGATGGTCAGCCAAAATTTGGTTGTAGCGTTCTACTTCAGCTTCAGCATTGTCCTTAATCCCACGAGGCAAGAAACTTTCTTTAAATGGTTTTTGGTTGAATAAGTGTTCTTGCATAAAGTGGCGGTAAGACTGAGGATTGTCTCCGTCAAGTCCTACATACTCATCAAGGTTTACACTGGTTAGATTTGAAAAATCAAGGTCACTCTCAACGATTTCCTTGTAAAACTCAAGTGGACTGCTCCCTGTCGCAAGTCCTAATGTTTGAGCACCATTGGCCAATTTTTCCTTCAAAATCTCAAAAGCAACTTTTCCACCTTCAACTTGATTTTCAACTTTAATAACTTTCATCTTTTCATCCTCCGTTTTAATCTATATTTATTATATGGTATAGACCAATTTTTGTCAAGTGAAAACGATTTAATTTCTAAAAAAAGAGCGCCCAAACTTGAAACGTGTTATAATGGATAAGATTAGAACTTAGAAAGAATGATGAAAAAATGAATACAGCTGATTTTGATTTCCACTTACCAGAGGAATTAATTGCCCAAACGCCACTTGAAAAACGGGATGCGTCTAAACTCCTTATCGTTAATCGTGAGACGGGAGAAATGCAGGATAAACACTTCCACTCTATCATCGATATGCTAGAACCCGGTGATGCTCTTGTTATGAATGACACCCGTGTTCTCCCTGCCCGCCTCTATGGCCAAAAGGAAGAAACTGGAGGCCATGTGGAGCTTCTCCTACTCAAAAATACCAGTGGAGATGAGTGGGAGGTTCTCGCTAAACCTGCTAAACGCCTCAAGGTTGGCACTCGGGTCAACTTTGGTGATGGTCGCCTCAGCGCTGTCGTTACGGAAGAATTGACTCACGGGGGCCGCATTGTCCGCTTTGAATACCAAGGAATTTTCCTAGAAGTTTTGGAAAGTCTCGGTGAAATGCCACTACCGCCCTACATCCACGAAAAACTAGATGACCGTGAACGCTATCAAACGGTCTACGCTAAAGAAAGTGGCTCTGCTGCTGCACCGACTGCTGGACTGCACTTTACCAAAGAACTGCTAGCAGAAATCCAAGCCAAGGGTGTCCATTTGGTTTATTTGACTCTCCACGTTGGTTTAGGAACTTTTAGACCTGTTTCTGTGGACAATCTGGACGAACACGAAATGCACTCAGAATTCTATCAACTTTCTGAGGAAGCAGCGGCCACCCTTCGCTCTGTCAAGCAAAATGGTGGCCGCGTCATTGCTGTCGGAACCACCTCTATCCGCACGTTAGAGACTATTGGTTCCAAGTTTGATGGGCAAATCCAGGCTGATTCTGGCTGGACCAATATCTTTATCAAACCTGGTTACGAATGGAAGGTTGTGGATGCCTTTTCAACCAACTTCCATCTGCCAAAATCAACTCTCGTCATGTTGGTTTCTGCCTTTGCAGGCCGTGAATTAGTCTTAGATGCATACCAGCACGCTATTCAAGAACGCTATCGCTTCTTTAGTTTCGGTGATGCCATGTTTATCTATTAATTTTCATAAGCAAAAAACGCATAGAATCAGATTTGATTCTATGCGTTTTATAATAGATAACTTTATTAGTTAGTTTATTTTAAAGGTCTGATCTTTCAAGCTCTGAACACTGGCATTGATAACTGCTCCGATAATCAAAATCTTAGCAATAAGAATAAACCAGAACATCATGACCACAACGATGATGGAACTGAAAAATCGGACATCCACTAGGTGATTGATATAGTTATTAAAATAAACAGAAAAGATATTCAATAAAAAGATAAGAGTTAGCAAGACAAAGACACTTCCTGGTAAAACATAGCGGATTCGTGGTGCTTTTACTTTTGGAAGGAAGTAATAAATCATGACTAGAATGGCAAAGATCAAGGCATAGACCAGAGGGCCTGTAAAATCTTGCAGGTAGGAAAATAGCGGACTGTCTGATTGCCAGTAAGTTTTGAGGAGGTTGAGCAACATACGACCAAACATACTCAAAAACAAGGCTAGGGCAAAAAGAATCTGCAAGCCGAGGCTAACAAGCAAACTCATCAACTGATGGGAGATAATCCCTCGACTTTTGGTCACCCCATAGGCTTTGTTAAAAGCTTTTTGGAGGAAATCCATTGATTTTGAAAAGGTCCAGAGTGCAGATAAAACGGCAAAACTCAGCAAACCAGTCGATGGTTGAGTCAGAACTTCTCGGACAATCTTAGCGACCACATCATACACCGTATCAGGCAAGAATTCCTTGATTGTAAGTAAGAAATTTGAGACCGGAATCTGAAAATAAGGCAAAATATTGACCATTATCATTAGCAAAGGAAAGATTGAAATCAACCAATAGTAGGCAACCGCAACACTGGTCAACTCGCTATCAGATGCTTGATAATAATGCAAAAAAGCTTTCAATAAGGGCCTGTCCATCAGCTCTTTCCACCACTTTTTCATGTTCCATCCTCCGTCATTTTCTTCATCATCTAAGTTCTTCTGATTAAATCTACCATATCATAAGGCAAGGTATTTGCGGCCTCTTTCAGAGAATAATTCTCTAAATTATTCACATTTTGGCGTAGTTTTTTAGCATACTTGGCTGTTATCAGTTTAGCCTCTTCGTATTCAAAGATTGCCTTACGTTCGAGATAGTAGCCTCGTAGCATTTCATCGATATTATTTGGCTTGATGCGATTGATAACCCGCTCAACAAAAGCACCACTTCCGATAATGGCCGTCTCGCGTAGACGAGACTCTTGCATAAAACTAATCAGAGAACTCTTATAAACCCCCTTGAGGTTTTCCAAACTCTCGATAATCAGCTCTGTATTTTCCAAATACAACTCTGAAATCTGATCATAATCAACTGCTAGTAGTTTACGAGATTCTTCATTCATCCAACTACGAAAAGTCTTACCAAATGTAAACATTTCATGGAGTAGAAAGCGCAGTATCCGTAAGGAAACTAGGAAGTAATAAGTCACTCTAGAAGCGAAATTCCGATTGATACTCTGCTCCATGTTTTTTAGGTAACGTTGGTAAACTCGATAGCCACGCTCACTGATTCTATTTTCTTCATAGGCTTGCTCCAAACCATCACTCTCAATACTCAAGATAAGAAGTTTGAGGGACTCCCAGTCCTCTTGGACTCTCTTATTTTCCAGACTAAGGATGAGGTTTTCAATCCGACCATGATAGTTATCAATAGCTGCATAAAGAGGAAGTTTGTTCTTGTGATGGTCCAGCTCTTTTTCTAATTCTGCAGCTACATCATTCAGAATCGCTATATGCATCAAATGATCCTTGCTTTCCTCTTGTTCTTCAGATAAGTGAGGGAGAACCAGTAAACCCGTTAAAAAGCTCAATAGTGTAACGCCTGCTACAAGGAAGAGTAACAAAGGATATTCCTGCTCCAAATGACTTGGTATGAGGAGAATGGTCGCGATAGATACTGTCCCTTTGACACCAGAGAAGGTCAAAAGAAGCATATCTTTCATGTAATTACGAATCTTTTTCTTAAGTCGACGCGTCCTTACAAAGTAAAAACCAGCAATCATGACAAAGCGGATCGTAAAAAGCAAGAAGGTCAGAACGACAACTGAGAGAAGTAAAAGAAAGGGATTGTAGAGAGAATTAGATACAATCGGCTCTGCAATCAATTCTAACTCCATTCCCAAGAGAACAAAGACTGATCCGTTTAGCATAAAGGTCACGGTATGCCAGACGGTCTCCGTCACGGTGTCAACTTGAGCCTCAAGGAGCGTAATTTTCTTAAAACGACTGGCCTTCAAAATCCCTGCAACCACTACTGCGATAATCCCTGAAACATGAAACTCTTCTGCGATAAAAAAAGTCATGAGTGGCAAACTTAGCTCTAGCAATAGTTCACTGGCTATATCTATCGCTCGCACACTCAGTAAAAAGGTATGCAAGAAACGATTGACCATAGCCGTCACAAAACCGACTACAAAACCACCAAAGATAGAAAGTGCTAGGGAAGTCCCAGCTTGGCTGAGAGAAAACGTTCCTGTTGTCCAAGCAGCAAGAGCCATCTGAAAGGCAACCAAACCAGAAGCGTCATTTAAGAGTCCTTCCCCTTTTAAAATATTAGAAACCCGTTTTGGAAAACGAAAACGTTCAGAAAGAGATGCAAAGGCAACCAAATCAGTTGGCCCAAGTGCCGCTCCAACTGCTAAACAGGCAGATAAAGGAAGAGTCATCCAAAGGAAGTGAGCCATACCTCCTAAGCTTAAGGTCGAGATAAAAATCACAGGAAAAATTAGAAAAACGACAATCCGCCAGTGCTTCAAAATGGACGTAATATCCGCTTCTTCTGCCTCCCGGAAAAGTAAGGGACCAATAACCATGGCTAGGAACAGCTCTGTATTGAGATGAAAGTCCGCATCTGGAACAAATAAGCCAATACCAATCCCCAAAAGAATTTGTACAAGAGGAAGGGGCAAAAAAGGGAGAAGTTTATTGGTCGTAGTTGAAATGATTAAGACAAATAAAAATAGAATCAAGTAAATGAGTAATTCCACACAATTCCTCCTTAATCTTTTTTACAACAAGATTCAAAAATCTCCTTTTGCTCTTGGATTTTCTGATCAATCTTAGAACAGTCTTTGTGCTCAATTTTTTTCTGGCATCGTTCCATTTCAAGAGCCACTAATTTTTTCTTGATTTTAAGCATTTTCTTACTCATATGTTCTTCGTCGAGTACTCCAACCGCTCGTTCATGCTGCGTTGACTCGACAAAATTTTGGCGCATAGCCTCTAATTTCTCACGAAGGTATTGTTTATCCATGCCTATATCTTTCTAATTTCTCAATCATAACTAAAAACGGGGGATTGTTGACTTGGTTGAGGGTTCGATAAATCACAACTGTGAACTCTTGTTGGTTCAACTGGCTAACAAAGTCCAAAACAGCATCCCTCTCAATATCTCCTCCCTCATGACCATAGTAGATCATGATAGCAATCCGTCCTCCTTTGACAAGCAAATGGCAAAGCTTTTCTAAGGCTTCGATAGTAGTCTGAGGTTGAGTGATGACGGATTTGTCAGCAGAAGGCAGATAACCCAGATTAAAAATCCCTGCCTTAGCTTCTGTCACAAACTGGTCTAGTGTCTCATGACCTTGCAAGATTAACTGGGCATTTGTCATTCCAGCCTGATCCAAACGCTCTTGCGTCTTCTCCAAAGCCTGCTCCTGAATATCAAAGGCATAGACTTGCTTGGCTAACTTGGCTAGAAAAAGGGTATCATGGCCATTGCCCATGGTCGCATCCACTACGATATCCTCTTTTGTCACAACTTCCGCCAAAAAATCATGCGCCATCTCAAGTGGTCTTTTCATTTTTAAACTCCTGTTTTACAGCCTTGCATCCTTGCATACTTCCACGACGGCGCATCTCAGTTTCAATAGCATTTAGCACTTCCCATTTATTGAGGCTCCACATGGGACCAATCAGCATATCTCTAGGTGCGTCTCCTGTAATTCGATGGATGACGATATGCTTGGGAATGATTTCCAGTTGGTCACAGATGACCTTGACATACTCATCCTGACTCATCAGTTGTAAGCGTCCTTCGTGGTAATCTCGTTGCATCCGTGTATTGGTCATGAGGTGAAGCAAGTGCAGTTTAATTCCTTGAATATCATTGTCCGTAACACAGCGACGAACATTTTCAATCATCATCTCATGAGTCTCACCAGGCAAACCATTGATCAAATGGGAAACAATCTCAATTTTGGGATATTTTCTCAAGCGTTTTACTGTTTCCACATACAATTCATAAGAATGAGCACGGTTAATCAGGTCAGAGGTTGCTTCAAAGGTTGTCTGTAAGCCCAATTCTACCGTCACATGCATGCGCTCCGATAACTCAGCCAAATATTCGATGGTTTCGTCTGGCAGACAGTCTGGGCGCGTTCCGATATTAATTCCTACTACACCTGGCTCGTTGATAGCCTGCTCATATCGCTCCCGAATCACTTCCACCTTTTCATGGGTGTTGGTAAAGTTTTGAAAATAAACCAGATACTTTTTAACATCTGGCCACTTGCGGTGCATAAAGTCAATTTCCTTATAAAATTGCTCACGGATAGGGGAATCCGGTGCCACGATAGCATCTCCAGAACCTGAAACTGTACAAAAAGTACAGCCCCCATGAGCCACAGTTCCATCCCGATTGGGACAGTCAAATCCCGCATCAATCGGAACTTTAAAAGTCTTTTCTCCAAAAAGTTTTCGATAATAATCATTCAAGGTATTATAAGATTTCATAACTTTCATTATAACAAAAAACACCCACAATCTCAAAAGCCTGACTTTCCAACAAATTCCCTTGTTTCTCATTTCCTTTAGCGTTTTTTTATGATACAATATGGGTATGATTTTAATGAAAATAGCATCTATTTTATTATTGATATTAACCTTGGTGGTTTGCTTTATTGTCACCAAGCTTTTCGGACTCAGGAAAATAGGATTTAATTTCGCGGATGTAGCTTTTCCACTTTTGGTATTTGAGTACTATCTGATTACTGCTAAAGCCTTTACCCACAACTTTCTACCACGACTTGGTGTCGCACTTTCTCTCCTAGCAATCCTCCTTGTAATCTTTTTCCTTGTCAAAAAACGAAGTTTTTATTACCCTAAATTCATCAAATTCTTCTGGAGAGCCGGTTTTCTCCTTACCTTAATCATCTATATAGCAATGATTGTCGAATTGATGATGGTAAAATAATTACCAACCCAGTATTAAATGCTGGGTCTTTCTTTTACTCCTATATCTAAAAAGGACCAGAGGAATCCTCTGGCCTTTTTATCACAGATTGAACCTAAGAAAAATAAATGGAAACTATCTTTCTCACGCTAGATTATTTATTTTTACGGCTTACAAAGTACAATCCACCAGTCACTGCCATCAAAGCAAGTCCTGCAACTACTGCTGCATTAGATGCTTTTTCACCAGTGTTAGGAAGTTGAGGTTTTTGTCCTGGTTTACCTGGTTCATTTGGTTTACCTGGTTCATTTGGTTTACCTGGTGTTGGTTTTTCTGGAATGTATGTATTTGTGATATTGAAGTCTTCTACTTTAGATGTGTAACCTTTAACCGGAACTTCTACTACAGAGTATTTGAATTCTGTACCTTTAGTATCTTTATAACGCTCAAGTTCTGTGAACTCATAAGTCCAACCAGTTGCTTCTGAAGCTACCGCAGTCTTACCAGTGTCTTGACCATCGGCAAGAAGTTTCACTGTGATAGATGTTGGACGGATACCGTCTTTGTTATTTTCATCATTCCAGATCTTATGACCTTTTACAGATGTTTTCACTGGTGTGTATTCATTGGTAACTGTGTACTTACCATCTTTGTCCGTAGTAACTGTTGAGGTATATTCTTTCACGGCCACTTCTTTGACAGTGTACTTGATCTCTGTACCATTTTCATACTTAGGAAGTGGTTTTGATTCGAACTTCCAACCAGTTGCTTCTGAAACTTCAATTTCTTGAACGAGTTCAGCTTTTTCGCCTTCACCCTTAAAGATTTGAACTTTCACTTTATCTGCACGTTTGCCGCTTTGGTTGTTGTTATCTTTCCACACCTTAGTTCCTGAAAGGATAACTGTATCTGTATTGTGAGTGTTTGTCACTACTTGACCAGTTACAGAGGCTTTATAGCCAGCTGGTACATCTACTTCATCGATAGAGTAAGTGATTTCTTTACCAGCTTCGTATTGTGGAAGATTTGTAAAGGATGCTACCCAAGTGTTAGCGTCTGTCTTATCCTTAGCTGTCAAGGTCAATTTCTTACCTTCAACAGCTACTGGTTTAGATTTATCTACAGATTTGAAAAGTTGAACCGTTACGGACTTAGGACGTTTGCCGTCTTGGTCGTTCGCGTCGTTCCATACTTTTGTTACTTTGTAGTCGATTGCTTTAGGAGCATATTTGTTTGTGATGGTAAAGTCTGTAATAGTTGATTCGTATTCTGCTACGGCTTCTTCTGTTACAGTGTATTTGATTGATTTACCATCTTTATATTTTGCTAATTTCGTGAATTCGACAGTCCAAGTTCCGTCTGCGGCTGCTTGAACTTCTTTCGAATCAACTTTCTGACCGTCTGCTAAAAGATTGATTGTAATCTTAGTTGGACGTTTGCCATCTTGGTTATTAGCGTCATCCCAGTTCTTGGTTGCTTTTACATTAACTGTTTCCGGGGTGTAGCTATTGGTGATTGTGAAGCCTGATACAGCATCACCAATAACGTCAGAATTGTAGCCAGTAACAGTTACTTCGACTACTGAGTAAACAATCGCTTTACCAGCTTTGTTCACATCAAGATCTGTGAAGCTTCCTGACCAGCTGTTGTCTTTATTGAGTTCAAGGGTCTTACCTGTATCTTGACCATCG
>NZ_KB373321.1:1393582-1738775 GCF_000314775.2 Streptococcus sp. F0441
GTAATGGTGAAGCCAGTTGTGGCATCTCCTGTTACTTTAGACTCATATTCTGCGACTGAAACTTCTTCGATTGTATAGGCGATTGGAGTACCACCTTTATCTGCGTCCAGATCGGTGAAAATAGCTTGCCAGTTGTTCGCAGCATTCAATTCACGTGTTTGACCAGTTTCAACACCATCTGCTAGAAGTTTAACAGTAATAGACTCTGGACGTTTACCATCTTGGTTGTCACTATCATTCCAAACTTTCTTCACTGGAACCTGTGTTTTAGCTGGTGTGTAAACATTGGTGAAGGTTGTGCTATTAGCTGTACCATCACTGCTGTATTCAACCGTTGCATGCAATTTACCTTGACCATCATCGGTTACAGTTACTTTAGCTGTGATGGTCTTAGCATCGTAGGTGATACCATTCTCCGTTGTGCCAGCTTTTACTTCCTTAATAGTGTAAGTGTAAGTACCTGCTTCATCAAATGTCAACTCTGAGAACTTAACTTTTCCGTCAGCACCATTCTTCGCTTTTTCAACGTTACCAACTTGGTCTGTCAATGTAAATTCGAACATGTCAGCTTCAAGATTGCGATTGGTTAGTTTCTTATCTACTTCAAGAACTTCTTTGGCATTTTTAGCCTTATAGGTGTTTTCGAAGGTGCTGTCGTTATTGTCATAAGAAACAGTTGCTTCAAGAGCTCCCTTACCGTTGTCAACAACTTTAATCGTTACTTCGATAGTCTTGTTAGAATAAGTGATTCCTTTATCAGTTGTCCCAGCATTCTTTTCAACGATGGTGTAATGATAAGTGTCAGCTTTATTGAATTCTAAATCTTCAAACTTAATGTTTCCAGCTGCATCATTTGTTGTTGTTTGAATTGGAGCTGTACCATTTTTCTCAAACAAGGCAAACTCGAATTCCCCACCTTGAAGCTGAATTGGCTTATCAGTGTTCTTATTGATGAATGATTTGGTTGCCGAAACAGGAGCTTTCACATTAGCAGGCTTATAAGTATTGACGAATGTTTGAATTCCGGCATCTGTAATGGTGTTGATGGCACCAGAGATTGGTGGTACAAGATTAGAACCAGGTGCTGAAGTTGAAAATTCAGCTGCTGGAAGTGCTACTTGAGAAATTTCTAATTTCTCAACCCAGGCAACCAGTTGGCCTCTTCCATTATCATAGACGTGTACAATTACAGGAACTGTTCTATTATCATAGGTGATACCATTTTCAGTTTCACCTGCTTTTGCTTCCACAATGGTGTACTGATAATGTCCTTCTTTTGTAAATTTAATAGGCTTGAAGACTACGCGACCAGTTCCATCAGCATTAGTACCTTTATTCTTGATTCTTTGAACTTCTTTTCCATCATTATCTTTCAAGATAAATTCAAATTCTTCGTCTTGAAGCTCTGTTGGACGACCTTCCAATTTTTTCTTAGCTTCAATTACAGCCTCAGCTGGTGAAGCACTATAGGTATTGGTGATAGTAAGAGGGGCCGTTTGGCTAGGAGTATAACCGTCTATCGGATCTGCAATGAGATTGCCTTCTTCATCGACTTCCATCACACTATAAGTGTACTTCACACCGTTCTCATCAGTCGCAGGAAGGTCTGTCCATTCTACAGTTCCATCTGTTTTTGGAACTTCTTTTTGGGCAACACCAGCCACTTCTTCAATCGCTCCACCTTGTGGTGTACGATAGAGTTTGAAGTAGACAGTTGGACGAACATGTTCCTGACCGCCAACCCAGACTTTCTTAGCCGTCACGTTTGTCTTTGGAACTTCGTAAGTGTTGGTGACTTTGTTGTTTCCGTTATAAGATACAACATAGCTGTTGTCACCTACTTTGACTTTCTCTCCTTCTTTCAGAGGAAGACCCGTCTGATCTTCAAGTTCTCGAACAGAATAAACTAGCTTGCTTCCATCAACATCACGTTCAGGAAGTTGATTTTTCCATTTATAAGTGTAAACACCATTAGACTCTGTCACTTCAGGGGTGTAGTTCCCAGTAACAGGTTTTGCATCTGCAACAGTTTGTCCTTCTTTGTGCACATACAAACCGAGTTTGACTTTTTTGTAGTCAGTTGCTTTTCCGTTTACCCAAGTCTTGGTTGCTTCAAAGTCAACTGTCACACGTTTGTTAGAGATATTGAGGGGAACACCCTTTCCATCTTTCATCTCCACTTCGAACTCTTGACTATTTACCTGATAGCCTGATTTAGGAGTTTTTTCTTTAACGATATACTTACCATTATTGAGAGCCTTTGAGACAGCTATCCCATCCGCATCTGTTGTAACGGTATCAACCAAATTATTAGTGGTTTTCTCACGGATTTCAAAGACAACGCCTGCCAACTTAACAGTTGCATCCGCTTCATCGTATTTTGTGATTTTGATCTTACCAGCAATATCAGCTGTGACTGATGCACCAACAGATTTGACCGTCTTTAAATTAAAGGTTGCTTCTGTTCTGGTTCCAATACTACCACCGTATTTTTCCCAAATAAGTTGTGGTTGGTTATCAATCAAGTACTGCGCTGAGTTACTTATCGTTGAAGTATCTGCTGGTGAGGACGTATCATACGTTAAGAAAAAGCTCTTTGTTCCCATATTGGTCGGCATGAGCAACTCAAATCCTCGTTTCCCGTTGACAAAGGTCAACAAAGCTTTTTTATCTGAGTTAGCCTTGTATACCTCCGGATCGGTTGTGATTTCGTATTCATCACCTAAACGTTTAAGAGCAGATGAATTTGTATTCGTCGTTTCGAATTCCGCTTCATGCATATAGAAAGTACCTTCCACATAGTTAGCAAAGGCTCCCTTTGAAACGTCATCTGTAATCTTCACCACATGTCCAGTCATATCTTTCTTAGCGCGATTAATCTTCATCTGAAAATGTGCTATCGCCTTATTGTTATCGTTATAACCGTACTTTGTAATGGTTTCTCCTATCACGTCAGTCTGTTCATATTTATTTACTTTATACGTGATGGTCTGTTTTTTACCATCTGGTAAAACATAAGTAACCGTTTTCCCCTCTTTTTTGAGCGTTTCAGTTGCTTCTGCAACAAAGTCCCCACGAATATTTTGCTTGTCTTCCACCTTTTCGTTGAAAGTAAATACCAGCTGATGGTTAGCATTATCCACCTGGACAGTCCCCATTTTGGTATTTGATGTCGAATCAATCAAATCCAGACTACCATCCGTCAAACTCAAGTTATTTGGAGCTTTTACGATAAAGTAATCACCATTCTTGATTTCATTAACTGCCACATTGGGAAATGAGAATTTACCCGAATATTTCAATTTCATCGAAGTATCATTTGAACCATGAATTCCTTCAGTCTCGCTTCCTGTAGATGCTATAGTAATCTTCAAGTCATCTATTTTGACTTTACTCGTGATATCAGTTGCCGCATGTGCTTCACCCGCCGGGAAGAACATCAGCAATAGCAAAAGAGGGAATACTAGAAAACCTAGATATTTTTTTATCTTATCCATTATGACCAACCTTTCTATTTGTATATCGATAAAAAATTAAGTATTCAATTCTACGTACGCAACACCTCCACAATATAGTGACGTATCCATAATAACACCATGCTCTATTCTTGATAAAATTATATTCACCTACAGCACATGATATAATAGAACTTACCAAGTTTATTATAATTGATTTATTTCATTACTAAAGAATTTATTTACGAAATGTCAACTTTAAAGGATTCATTCCTTTGATATTTCTACTATCCTTCAATAAATAATGTCCCTTTATTCCTAAAACTAAATATAACCAATTTATTAATCTATATACTGTTATAAGATTTAATATAGTAGAAATATATTATAATAAAAGTTTAGAACATAACAAAAAGTGAACTAAACAGAATTCTGATTGTCCCAGAATAGTTTGGTTCACTTTTTATTTAATCTATTAGATTTTCAAAATTCATAATGAAGAGTTTTTAAAATATAAATCTATTTTGTCCCCATCTCTTCATATCATAGAAATTCTAATCCTCTTTTTTGCCTTTAGTGGCTACTAGGCCTGCGCTCAAACCAAGAAGAGCTAGGCCTGCTGCTAGGGCTGCTTGACTTTCTGCACTTCCTGTATTTGGTAACTGCTCTTTTTGAACCTGACCAGCTGTACTTGAAGCGATTTCTTTTGTATCTGCTTTTTCTGATACTTGTGGTTTTGTAGACTCTTGCGGTACTGGTTTAGTCGTTTCACCAGCCGTACCTACTTCTACGATGCGATCCTGAGCTATAACTTTATCATAGCTTTCTTTTTCAGTTCGCTTGCCATTTTCAACTTCAATCAAGTGAACACGGATACCTTTTTGTCCTTCTTGGAGAACACGGGTTTGACCTGCTGGAAGCTTATCGTTCTTTTGTTCCTGAACCTTGAAGTCAATTGTTTCTTCTTCGATTACAAGTTCTGGTCTGTTAAGGACAAGGTTCTTCACTTCATCTTCTGGAAGGGCGGTTCCTTGCTTCGTTCCTACTTCTACGATGCGATCCTGAGCTATAACTTTATCATAGCTTTCTTTTTCAGTCCGCTTACCATTTTCAACCTCGATCAAGTGAATGCGAATACCCTTTTGACCTTCTTGGAGGATACGAGTTTCACCTAGATACAACTTATCAGACTTACGTTCCTGAACCTTGAAGTCAATTGTTTCTTCTTCGATTACAAGTTCTGGTCTGTTAAGGACAAGGTTCTTCACTTCATCTTCTGGAAGGGAGGTTCCTAGTTTCGTTCCAACCAAGACGATGCGGTCTGTCGGAGCTTCTACCACTTCACGGAGTTTTTCTTCCTTACTTCCATCAGGATTAATCGCTGTAAAGATACGTTCCTTACCAACTTTTCCTTCTTGTTCTACGCGAGTTTCACCTAGATACAGCGTTGAATCCTTTTTCTCAACTGTCTTGTAGGCCAAATCTTTTTCAACAAATTCGAGTTTTGGAAGTTCCTCTTGTACAGCAGCAACAGTCTTCTCAGAAACTGGTTTTTCCTTAGTCAAGTGGATATGGTATTCCTTGACTTGTTTTCCACTTTCTGAAACAAGGCGAACAAGTACTGGAAGGCTATCGTCTCCGCTATCTACAACTGTTGAAGCTACTTGATTGCTTTCTTCGACTGAAACTTTTGGACGTTGACCTTTATAGGTGATTTGGTAGTCTTGACGATCTTCAGCGAAGTCATGAAGTTCTTTTCCATCTACAAGAATCTTCGATTGAGTGCTTTCTTGAGGCAATTCGCTTGGCGCAAGGAAGGTCATCTCAATCATCGCAACACCGCTCTTATCTGCTTTGCGCTCCATACGCCATCTCATGGCTTTGGCTTTCACAGCTTTAAAGGTAACGTTAATTTCATCACCGGCTTCAATGTCTTTGTCCGCACGATAAGGAACAGCTTCCCAATTTTCTGGATTATTGAATGGATGGTTTACGTCGTAGGCTTGGTAGTTTGAATAGTAGGTTGGCACTTCAAAATCTGGGCCAATATAGCGTTCCAAAACGAGTTTAGATGGTGCATCCGTACCACTATCTGCAAAGAAATGAAGTTTAGCTTGCGCAACAGTCCGTTCTACAATCTTACCATTTTCACGGAAAATCACACCTGCTGATACTTCTGGGTTAGAAGATGGTGTTGGAGACCAGTTTGTCCAACGACGATTTTCATTGTGGTCTCCATCATTGATATAGTCTACACGGTCATGTGAACTTGGATCAATGTCATTAGTTGCGGAAGCAAAGGCCTGGTTACTATTTTCATCATACTCTGGGTTATTTGAGAGAGCTTCGCCTAGTTTGTCTGTCACTCGTACAGAGAATTCCGCAACAAGATCACTACCAAGGACATGGCCTCGAACGGTAAATTGACCTGCTTTTGTCAGCTTTTCTGCTGGAACTTCTTCCCATTCAACTGCTAAGTCTTTTGTTTCATAACCATCTTTACCTGTGAAGTAAACCGGAACCTTAGTTGGCAATTCAAGCGGTTGTCCTACTTGTACCAAGCGAGCTTGTTTGACAGCTGCAACTGGTTTACGAGAGAGCAAATCTTTATTGCTTGTGAAGTGCAGACGGTATTCTCCTAAGATATCACCATTTTCAGCCTTAGCGATAACACGAACTGGCTCACCTTCGCGAACGCTCGGAACAACGGTAGCAAGACCATTGTTGCTAACACTTGCTGTTACTGCAGGAACTTTTCCATCTACTGACTCAAGATAGTAGTCAGTCAAATCAGGGTTAAAGTTTGCTAAGTCTTTACCGTCAACTTGGATTCTTGTTTGTCCTTGTTTAGCTGCCGCAACTTGTTTCGCAAAAATTTGTACTTCTGTGATAGACGTTCCTTTCTTGCTATCAAGTCGAACCATACGAATGCGAACCGCATAGGTCTCAACTTTATCAAAGCTGAAATGATTCATTTCTCCAGCTTTGAGTTGAGCTGGTGCTTTTAGATTGGTAACAGGTTTCCAGTTAGCTGGATCGTTAAAGACATGGTTTTCTTCACCTACAAAGCTAGGGTTTTTAGGTGCTGTTGGAACAGTCTTACCAACATAATACTCAATCACATAAGACTTCGGTACACCAACTCCGTGGTCTTCGTGGAATCCGACACTTAGATTATCAACTGAACGTTTGCTCAAGATACCTGAATCTCCGAATAGGACACCAACTGAAGCTTCTGGGTTACTACGATTCCAGTTTGTCCAACGATTGGCTGGTCGATCATTAAAGGAGATCAATTTATCGTTGACATTTGAAACAGGGTCGCTTGGATTTGAGTCTGAAGCAAAGGCAAGTGGCAATTCTGAACCTGTCCATTGGTCAGAAATATTTGCTCCTTGCTCAGTTTGAGCAGACACACGAACATGAAGTTTGGTAGTTAATTGCGTACCTTCTAGGCGACCAGTGACTGTAAAGACACCTTCCTTAGCGTATTGGTCTGATTGAATCGCATCCCATGCAACCTTGGCAGATGAAACGTGCCCATTTGAATCGTAGGTACGAACACTTTCTGGTAATTGTGGCGCTTCTGCGATTGGTGTTGTCACACTGACTTCTTCAACCGAAACGATACCTTCTACAGAGACTTTAGCACGCGCTTCAAGGTCAATCCCTTCAACTTTACCTAGAACTTCAAAAGTTTGATAGTGGTCTAGTTTTTCTTTTGGAATAGCTTGCCAAGTGACTTTGTGAGTTTTAGGGAAACCTTTGTCATACTCAACAGTTACTGTTGATGGAAGAGTAGGTTCTTGATGCAAGTCTGTCACTACATTTACTGGACGGATAGATTGCGCAACCTTCGTCTCAGTATTGGCTTGGATAGTGAGTTCAACTTGGCCTTTAGCCCCCTCATATTCCGCTTTCAGAGTGACTGCTCCTGGCTTATGTAACTCAAGCATTCCTTTACGAACTGCGACTTCCCCTTCACCACTTGTAGAGAAGGTTACTTTATCAGCTGGTAAAACTGCTTGCGTTCCATCTTGATAGTGAGCGAGTATAGACAATTTCACTGTTTGATCTTCTTTAAGACCGTCAGCTTGCTCTACTTGCAAACTCAAGTGGTCAATTTTCGGTGCTTCTTCAAGGAATTGAATTGCATAGGTTTGAAGAGGGCCACCATCTTTTGGTTGAACATAGATACTTGCACGCATGCCGTTTGCTGCACTTGCTTGGACTACAGTAACATCCGCATTTTCAGCACTTGCTACAACTTCTGGCAACTTAGCTCCATAAGCAAGAGTTCGATATTGCATTGGTTTTTGGCTAGTAAGACCAGTGACAGCTTCACCACCAACCGTTACAGTTGGTAATGCAGGTGCCGCAGCCTCACCTTCTTCTACTACAAGGGTAGCATGAATAGTCTCACCACCCAGTTGGCCAGTCATTTGAATACGTGATCCTGCAACTGACAGTTTAGCTTTATCTGTTTCCGCAATCTCCCACTTATCAACTTCGTATTCTTGTACGCTTCCATCCGTAACAGCAATAGAAACGTATTTGTCAACAGCACTCAAGTCTGTTCCTGGAGCAACACGCTTAACAGTTGGAAGCTCATTTGCAATTGCTAGAATTTCGACACGGGCCTCAACTTCGCGTCCGTCTGCCATACCTTTAACAGTCACAACTCCTGCTTGGCTCACATCAACTGAAGACCAAGTTACTGGACGTTTTTCACGACTGCCATCACTGTAGATAAAACCGACTGTCTTCGGCATTTTTGGCTCTTTCTCAATAACAGTACGTACTTTTGGTACTTCTGTCCCGAGAACGGTCTTTTCTTGGTCTTCTTTCTTACCAGTAAAGATGGTGACTTGGTCCGATTTCAAGAGATCTGAATGGGCTGTTAGTGTGAATTTACCTGCTTGTTCAGTTGATTTGACAATGGCAACACCTTTACCGTTAAAGGATCTGCGGACCCAAGAACCGTCTGGTTGCGCCTTGTAGCGTTCACGGCTGGCTTGTTCCCCATTATCGACACCGACCAGTTGACCTTGTCCATGTAATTGGAAACGAACCAGATTATTTGCAGTTGGTACAACATTTCCTTCACTGTCTACGATTTCGTAGTAGATGTAAGTCAAGTCTTTTCCATCTGCTGCGATTGCGTGTTCTTCCTTGACGAGGCGAACTCCTGCTGGTTGGCCTGCAGTAGTGATCTTATCACGTGCAATTTCTTTTCCAGCTTCATCTCGTGCTACAGCTTCCAGAGTACCTGGTTGGTACGCAACCTTCCACTCAAGATAGAGTTCCTTGGCATTGGCACCTTCTTGGTAAGTGCGTCCATCGCTGGTTTGTTTTTTGTTGAAGGTCTTAACTCCGAGAGATTGACCGTTCAAGAACAATTCAACGCTTGCAGCGTTAGAGTAAGCACGAACTGGAATCTTACCTTCTGAATCAGCAACATTTGCTTTTAGAGTAGGATCTTCCCAGTTCCAGTGAGGAAGGAGGTGAACCATTGGTTTCTTCTTAACAGAAACCCATTGACTTTGGTAGAGATAAAAGTCATGTTTTGGAATGCCGGCTGTATCTACGATACCAAAATAAGAGCTCTTAACGGGAGTTTGGTTTTGGTTGTGCCATGGTGTAGGTTCACCGATATAGTCCGTACCTGTCCAGATAAACTGTCCAGCATAGCCAGCGTTGTCACGGTCAAAAGTCCATGAAGCGGTTGCCGTTTTACCCCAGTTAACTCGGTCATTACCATAGTCAGACTGTTCGTAATGACGTTCAGGTCCGTTACTATGTTTCAATTCCTGTTCAGGGCGATAATAGCTACCGCGTGTACGGGTTGCTGAAGATGTTTCTGAACCGTAAATCAACCAGTTTGGATGTTTCGCTCGAAGTTTCTTGTAGTTATCTTCTGAGTAGTTAAAACCAACTGCATCCAGTTCTTCGGCAATCTTCTCATGTCCACCACTGCCATCACCAAAGCGGAACTTATCTGCTCCCATGGTAACGTAACGAGTTTTATCAACATCCTTGATAACTTTGACTAGACGTTTTACAGTTGCTAGAGAATGAGGTTTACCATCGGCTTCACCGATTTCGTTTCCGATAGACCACATGAAGACAGCTGGGTTATTTTTATCTCTTTCGACCATGGTACGAAGATCGTAGTCAGACCATTTTTCACCTTTTCTAGCTTCTGGGTGAGTGGCATCTTTTTCAAAGAAACGTCCGTAATCATAAGGTTTCTTGCCACCATACCAAGTATCAAAGGCCTCTTCCTGAACCAGCAAACCAAGTTCTGCTGCGATTTGCAAGGTCTGTGGACTTGCAGGGTTATGAGTTGTACGGATGGCGTTAACGCCCATCTCCTTCATTTGTTTGAGTCGACGGTATTCTGCTTTATAATTTTCTTCTGCTCCAAGTGCTCCGTGGTCATGGTGCAAGGAAACACCATGGAATTTAATGCGCTCACCATTCAAAGAGAAACCTTCATTTGGAGTCCAGTGATAGTAACGGTAACCAAACAAATCTTTCTTAGCATCAACTAATTGACCGTCACGGTAAACACGCGTAATCAATTCGTACAAGGCAGGTTTATCGTTTAAAACTGTCCAGAGTTTTGGTCTTTCAACTTCTAAAATCGCATCTAGGCTTGTTGATTCATGTGCTTTTAAGGTACGGCTCGCTGTACGAACCAAGCCTGTTACAGCCTGACCACCACGTTCAACGATTTGATACTCTGCTACAAGTTCATGGTCTTTATCGTCTGTATTGACGATTTTGCTGGTCACATGCGTTTCAACCTTGCCATGTTGCTGTTGTTCTAGTTTTGGTGTTAAGATGGTTGTTCCATTCTTCTCAACATGAACCTTATCTGTCACTTGCAAGGTCACATCACGGTAGATACCGCTACCTGAGTACCAACGGCTACTTGGTTGTTTGTTGACAGCATGGACAGCAATCACATTCTCACGACCATCTTTGTGGAGGTATTTGGTGATATCGTATGAGAACTGGTTATAACCATTTGGATAATGCCCCACTAACTGGCCATTGACATAGACTTGAGAGTCCATGTAGACACCATCAAAGGTCACACGAATATTTTTCTTGAGATCTTTTTCATCAAGTTTAAAGGTCTTGCGATACCAAGCTTCACCACCATTGAGCTGTCCACCTTCGTTTTGGGCAGGTGATTGATGGTCAAAATCGTTAAAGATACTCCAGTCGTGTGGGAGATCCAATTTTTGCCATGTTGATACATCGGCATTTGATTTCACAGCTTCTTTAGGATTCGCATTGAGTTTAAAGTGCCAATTTTGATTAAAATTCACTTTTCTATCTTCAATCATTTGATTCACTTCTTCATTTGTCGCAGCTTTCAACTCTTCCTTGACAGGCTTTTCCTGACTTGAAGCTTGAGATTCTACCTTTGGAGCAGCTTCTTCAGGTTTTAGAGATGCTTTCTCCTCTTTTGGAGCTACAGGTTCCTCTTCTTTCACCTCTGGTTTGCTTGCTTCAATTGGAGCAGCTTGACTTTGGTCGACACTTGCAGTATCCTTGTGCTCTGCTACGGCTTGATCTTCTTTTACCTCCACTGCCGGACTTTCCTCTTTTGCTTGTTCCACGGTGTGAGTAATTGGAGTTTCATCCGCGAAAACTGGTGATTCTCCAATGACACTTCCTCCAAATAGAACCGCACAGGTTCCAATCATGACAGAGCAAGCTCCTACGGCAAACTTACGAATGCTGTAGACTCTTTTACGATTCCAATGGCCTTTTTCCATAAAATCCTCCTTTAGTAACCGCTTCCATTTTCTTGTAAACGTATTACTTTTTCATAGCCTTTTACCCTTATTCTATAAAATAATATAGGAAATTTCAATACCCTAAACACAAAAAATCATATTTTTGATTGTTTTTTCTAAAATTTGTAGAAAAGTTTAAAAATCTGAATGTAGATTTAGTGAATGGTTTTACTAAAAAAGGCGGTGTGACAGAAATCGATAGACAAAGTCTCGATTTCGTAGTCCCAGCCTCGCGAGGATGATTAGGAGCTTTTTGGAGTCTAAAAGACGAACAAAAAGTTCAATCAGCTACCGCGTCAAAGTTTGATTGCTAAAAAAAGTGAGGTCGGGATCTTTTGTCCCAACCTCTTTTACGGACTATCAAACTGATATTTCCTTATAGATTATTGACTAGATTTTCCCTTTTCCAAAAGATTGACCATCTCATTTTTACGCTCTTCTAGCTCGGCAATTTGCTGGAGTAAAAGTCCTGAAAAATCACAATTAAGCTCTTCAGTTTCGCCACTATTATACCAATCCAAAGCTACTATGTGATTGTCCTTATCAAAGCAGAAAATTACATCTCCATCACCGATGATAGACAGAAATGGGATATAATCCACAAAGCCCAGAGCATGTAATTCCTTGGTTTTAAGACGAATGTCTAAGAAGTCTGGGATGCCATTTGCAATTCCCAAGACCTTAATACCTCGACAGAAGGTCCAAAATGGTGCTACATCGTAAGCCTTGGCTCTTGGCCATAGCTCTTCTCTGACTTCCATAAAGAGACCGCCCAGAGATGACATGGTGAATTCTCTGAAATCTTCTGGCAGACGAATGCCGTATTGATTTTCAAAATCCTGAACATCTTCTTCCGATGGTTCATTGCCCATGCAGGCGACAACCTGATAAGTTTCCTTATCATAGTGACGAAAATAATCATAAACTTCATTGAGTGTCATATTTTTAAAACCTTTCTACTCAGAAATAGTAACTACAAATCCATCTGGCAAGATGACTTGCTGACCATCTTCAAACTGGCAATGACTCGCTAAATCAACTGAATCTCTGTCTAAGATAACATTCTCCTTAGACTGATTAAAGATAGCCTGAACTTCTTTTCCTTCGTAGGTCCATTTCAAGGAAAGAACATCTGGTTTCACTTCTTGCAAGCTATAGGAACCATGCTGAATAATGCTTGCAACTTCTTTACGGACTTTGATTAATTTCTTCATGAAATTTAGCATATCATTGTCCTCAGACACACGGTCCCAAGGCATGACGCGACGGCAATCAGGGTCTGGTCCACCAATTAGTGCTAGCTCTGTTCCGTAATAGATACAAGGAGTCCCTTTTTGAAGGTAGAGGAAGGTTAAAGCAGCCTTGACATGTTGGAGATTTCCTTTGGCAGTTGTAAGAATACGCTCTGTATCGTGAGAATCCAGGAGATTTAACATAACCTCTGAGATTTGTTGCTTGTAGTACATTGACTGGCTATTGATTTCTGAAATGAACTGCTCTGTCTTTTTATGCTGACGCAAGAAATAATCCTTGATACTTTCAGAGAGCGGGTAGTTCATGACTGCATGGAACTCATCTCCTTTTAGCCAAGGCTGAGACGTATGCCAGATTTCACCTAAAATATACAAATCAGGCTTTTTAGCGAGAACTACCTTTCTAAAATCTTTCCAGAACTGATGGTCAATTTCATTGGCAACGTCCAAGCGCCAAGCATCGATATCAAAATTCTCAATCCAGTAAGTTGCAACACTGAGAAGATAGTCTTTGACTTCAGGATTTGCTGTATTTAACTTAGGCATATAGCTAGCAAAGGCAAAGGTATGATAAGGGAGTTCTCTTGGATTCTGAAGTTTATCCTCTGTAATTGGAAACTCTTGAATATGGAACCAATCTTTATAAGGGGAATTTTCTCCATTTTTTAGAACATCCTGCCATTGGGCAGACTGGTAGCCGATATGATTGAAAACAGCATCTAGCATAATCTTAATGCCCCGTTTATGAGCTTCCTCGACTAAATTAGCAAAGACTTCTTTGTCTCCAAAGTGACGGTCAATTTCAAAATAATCCGTCGTATCGTACTTGTGATTGGTCGTTGCTTCAAAAATCGGACATAGATAAAGTCCAGTGATTCCCAAATCTTTTAGATAGTCTAGATGGTTGATAATCCCTTGTAAATCTCCACCAAAAAAGTCATCCCTATTAGGTGCAATGGCAGCATCCCACTCTCGAGCTCCATCTGGAGTCAAATTAGGATTTCCATTAGCAAATCGTTCTGGGAAAATCTGGTACCAAACGGTATTTGAAACCCAGCTAGGAACCTGACATCCGTCGATTTCATGAATATAGGGAAGCTTAAAGCCATTTCCTTCCGCATCCAAGTTTTCTTGAGTATGTTCCACACAACCCTTATCACCGTAGAAAATACCCTGACCTTCCTCATCAAGGAGTTCAAAGAGATACTGAATCCGTGCAAAATCAACCGATACTGTAACCTGCCAATAATCAAATAAAGCATCCGAGGTTGCTTTAGTCATTTCTTTCTTGGCTTCATACTTATCCTCGATGAAGATAAAGGGATCTCCATAATGTAAAATGACCTGCTGGACATCATTTTTCTTGGTTCTGATTCGGATATGTAGCTGACCTTCTTTGTAAAGATAAGCATACTCTGATTCTTGTCTATGATAAATGGCTGTTAATTCCATATTTTGTCTCCTAAATAATCATCATCAACAAAAACGAAAACGTTTTCATAATTGCTATTTCTAGTATACTATTTTAAAATTCGATTTGCAATACTTGGTCAAATTTGACAAGAAAACAGCTCAAAATAAATACTGTAGACTAATCAAGAAATATCAGCACCTATCTATAAAAAGCTCCCAAACTCAGCCTCACGGCCTAGTCAATCCGACAAAGGGCAAGTTCTTTTAATCCTCTGTCGTACAGGAAGGTTAAACAAAAGTTGTCTGTTATATTTTGAAGCTTGTGTTTACTCATTCCTCTAGGCAAGGCTATATCGCACAATTCTCTCGTTGCCAGAGAAAATAGCTTTTGCTTGCCCTTCCAATCATCATTCTTAAATAGGGGGCTCAGGATAATATAAGGCGAATCCGTAAAAATTCCATTGACACCAGCTTTTTTACCTAAAGCCTTTAAATGTTCAGATTCTAATAACTTTTCGATAATACAACCATCACTAGAGATTTTAACAAGAGCATAATAGTCCATGCCCCATTTATTGACAGAGGTTTGACTTTCTCCAGAGCTAAAGGCATAGAGCTCTTGCTTCCAAGATTTCATACTATCGATTTTAGGACAAAAACTTGAGTTCGTGTCGTGGTGATTTAACTCTTTTTTATCAATATGCGAATAAGTGGTCCACTTCGCCTGCTTTTTCTCTCGATCAAATTCTAAAAGGGCAAAGTTTCTTGCCTGATTTGTATAAACTTGATCTTCAAAACACACGGGTATCTGGTTGCTATCTGATACGATTTGAAAATATCTCTCTTGTGCCTTTTTAGGAAGTATACTTTGCGGATCCTTTATGGCAATGATTTCTGGATGAGAAAAATCACCAGTATAATAAACTATTTCCTTGCCAGCCTTGATGATGCCAATATTTTGTCCATCTGTAAAGAGTAGAGGCTCTTCCTCCCAAACATGGTCACAATACCAAGCATCTATCTCCTTCACACCCAAAGGTGATACTTCAAGTAGACAGTAGCAATTAAAAGCTTCCTTCTCACTGGTCAAGACAAAGGCTCTACCATCATGTAACATGACAGAATTGAGAACACTATTGTAGTCCTTGTCTAGTTCCCATTTGTTCAATAGGCTTAACTTTAACTTCACCATTTTCTTCCCCTTAAACGATCACCATTCATTAATGGCATATAGAATAGCTAATCGAATATTTCTTAGCAACTGATCCGAAAGTTCATCGTATACTTGACCCAGTCCCTTATCTTGTGCCAGCCATCCAGGTTCATCATTCCAGGAGCCCATTCCTCCAAAAACATCCGCTGCACTTGCAGCTCTAAATATGCTTAGATGTTGCAGTGGAATTTGAGGTTCTGCCAGTCCTTTACCAGATTCTGGGTCTAGCAAAAAGTTTCTAGCAGATTGAAAGACTTTGGCAAAGTTGTCACATTCAATTTTAATTGCTAGATTTTCTATACGAGTCAATATGTCCTTAAATTCTTCGATATTATTTTCATAGTGGGGAATGTCTTGAGAAGACCTTTCCCATTCATACTCGGTGTAGGTAACATCCCAGCCTCTGCCTGGGGAAGCAGATTTCCAATTTGGTAGGAAATAACTTGCCTTCCCATCTTTATAAAAACAGAGAATTGAACTCTGTGTTGTATTGGAGAAACCTAAAATACCTCTGTCATTTACTGAGATAGGGCAAAATAATTTTAAGTCCTTCAAACCTTTTTCCTTAAGATTTTCAAACCAATCAGATACAGAAAGTTCTGTAGCTTCCCCATTTTTTGACGGCAAAATTTGAAAGCTCAATTTATTTGTATATTTTTCAGGCTTATAGCATATTTCTTTACCACTTTTTAAAGCCTTCCTAGCTGCTGCCACGATACAGGCTATTTGGTACATTTGTCCATTCATATGATCTCATCCATTATCCCTTCAATCAGATTTGTAAGGCTTTCAGCCGCATAGATCACCTGGTCAGGATCATGGATGTAGCAAATAACCTGACCTTCCTGAGCCTCCTGGTCTGGATCAAAATCCAGCATAAGATAACAAGAGTCACAATACTGAGCAAAAGGAAGCCATTTTTTATTAAAAAGATAGGGCTTAATTCTACTATCATGCATGTTTTCTAGGTCTTGACTAGAAAAATAGTCGGGAAATTCGGTGAGCAGAGCATCTCTATTTTGAAAGTACTTTTTACAAGTCTCAATTTCCTGTAGACTCATGAGAGAAAAAGTAAAATCTCTCTGGTCAATTACACAAGGTAAAATAGAGAGGTATTTACTCCCATTTTTATAGCTATAAAGCTCTTTGAAGTCACTAGGTAGACGAATGCCAAATATTTCCTCAAAGGCTTGAAGCTCTTCCTCAGAAGCACCAGAAATGCCCTGATAATCTTCCAGATATCCTTCCTCTACAGGATCATCCAAATCCCAGTCTTCAAAACACTCACAAATATAAGTTTCTATTTTTTTAACTTGGTCAATTAGTTGCATAAGAGCCCCCCTTTTTGATTTCTCTTAACCTTCAAGAATTTCTTGTAAGTGTCTAGACATATTGCAGATAAATTCTTTAAAGCTACAAATATCACTTATAGTTTCGTGTTCCTCATCGTAAAAAGCTACTTTACTTGTCTTTGGATGCCAAATGAGATAGATATGAGTATAATCTCCGGTTGACCGTGAAATACGGAGAAATTTTTTACGACCTTTTTTTAAGGGAATTGTTTGCATGAGAGGGAAAAACTCTATCCACTTAAAATCACAGTTAGTAAGTTCAAAATATAAGTCTTGACTCATGAGAAAATCGGTAAGTTCCCGAGGCAGTTTAAATGGTTTTAGTTCATCCAATTTATTGCATAAATTATGAAATTCTACTGGCTCTAGTTTTTTAAAGTATTCTGCCATCTCTTGATCCCCCTTTTCGATAGCGATACTATAAGGTCTCATACCATCTTTTTCAGTGAGAGTCACGTCCGCCCCGTGCTCTACAAGGTATTTACACATATCTAGGTCAACATATCTTGCAGCTACACTGAGAGGCGTTGGCTTAAAGGGATAAACCGAGTCGGAGGCATTATAGTTTATATCAACTCCATTTTTAATAAAAAAATCTAGCACCTGATAATTTCTATCTGCAACAGCTCTCCTAAATGCTTTTCCGCCATATTTTTCGACACTATGTCCTAATGCATGGATAATAGCTAGATTATCAAATTTATTGCCAAATAAGGCTTCTTGAAAGGCTTCCGACTTTACAGCATTTACACTATTAATCTTTGCTCCATGTTCCATAAGATACTTGATGAACGTACCATCACAATACCTGACAGCCAACAAAAATGAAGGGTTATTTTTTACATTTAAATGAGCCCCCTTTTCCACTAGCCATTTTAGGGAGTCAAAATTTCCTGTAATCAAGGATAAATCAATTGGGCTTAGAGAGGTATACTTGCTGATTTCTATTTCTTGGTCAATATCCCAACCACTTGCAAGATATTGGTCTAAGGCCCAGGTGTCTCCCTCTATGATGTCCTTAACAAGTTGTGGAACCGATTTAAATTCTCCAATATTTTTTAATGTAATCATTGTCAAACTCTTATTCTTTTTACCGCTTATAACTTGGTTCTTCTAAGTCAATTGGTTTAGGATTTTGCTTAATCCAAGCAAGAGCAAATTGGCAGAGGCGGTCCAGACTGGCTTCATCATTATTCTCTTTGCTATGGATTTGTGCAATGACTTGCTTGATTTCTTCCAATTCTTGATCTGAAAGAGAGTTTCCTAAAGTCAAGTATTGAGGGAGAGCCTGAAGCATTTTTCTATAGTCCCTGTCCCAGTTGGCCCCACCGTTTCGATCCAGTTCATCTCGAACTCTGCCTGGTATACGGATAACTTCCCCCTGAACAGTTTGGGCTGGACCACTCGAAGGGATTAAGAAGGACCAAAGTTCCTCATATTGCTCTTCCCAGGAGCCTTCTTTTACGAGAATTGGAGAAACTCCATCGTGGGTTATTCGTTTGGCTACTGGTTTGACATCAAAGAGAGCATAAAGTTTTTCTAGACCCTGATCTGCTCCTTCGATGTAGTCCGGATGGATACTTTCTCGATGAAATTCAAAATCCTTGCCGATTTGTTCAACTTTTTCCTTCATCTGAGACGTTTTCTTAGCACCAGCATCCAACAGCATAGAAGCAATTTCAGCTGTTTGGGCAATATAGATTCCCCGGCAGACCATCAAGACTGAAGCAAGTGGAGTTCTTCCCATATCATTCTCTACATTGACATTTGCTCCCTTGTTAATCAAAAATTTGACTGTTTTAGGATGAAAAAACTCAGCTGCCATATGTAGAGGGGTCTCGCCATATCTATTGGGCTTTTCAATGTCTGCCCCCAATTCACACAAGAGTTTTACTGTATCTCTACCCAAGATTGCTTGACGGTATAAAGGAGTCCCTCCATAATAATCAGGAATATTGATATCCAAGCCCTTTTCGACAAGCCAGATAACCAATTCATCCGGGACTCCTCCCATATGCAGAGGTGTACATAAGCTAAATCTTCCATCATGGGCGGTTAATTCACAACGATCATAGACTGCTTTAAGGGCTTCAATATTTCCTTCATCCATTAAATCCTTAAACTCTTTTGGTAATGTAACTCTTTTCTTTGCCATCTTTAGTTCCTTTCTTCTGATTCAGCATCTAGGGCAAGCCAATGAAGATTGTCAATATTTTTTAAAGTCCTGACTTTTCCATCATAATCATTTTTCAACTCAAGACCGTTTTGCTCAATAGATATATGATTGTACCAGTGGTCTAGGCTGGCGTATTCCCCCATATGAATATTGATGAGGATACTCGTTATGGGATTCCAAGTCCCTTTCTTAACTGTTTCTGCTAAGAGGTAGTAAGCATCTAAAAATATGAGATTTCTCCCATAGATCCAAAAGGGCAGATCAAGTTCTAACAAAGGCAACTTGGCAGAAAAAATCTCATCACCGTGTGGTGGTACGGTTTCATAATGAAATTCTATCTCACTGCCATAATAGGTAATCAAGGCTCCCTGACATCCGATATCTTGAGGAATCCCTTCCTCAGCTACAATAAATTCCATGACCTGCTCCTTCTATTTTCAATCATAAACTCCGACCAGACTCTGCCAGAATATCAGGCTGGACGCATTCCCTATTCTAGTCATCAAGTGGATGAAGTTACTTTCACAACCCTTCCAAACTGCAAATTGGGCCGTTCCCATGGCTCTCACAAATACTAGAAAATCTGGTGCCAGCCATATTTTTTCATCATAGGTCAGCTCTGCATCAAGAGCATAGACCGCCCCAGATTGACAATCCAGCAAAATAGTGTAGGGATCTCCATTTGCAATGATGATCAGACCTCTTTCTTGTAGAGTCGAGTAATCGTGGTATTCCAAATTGCGATTGATCAGCCAAGTAAGACTAGTGTCGTCCCCATATCCAAACTGGTAACTTAAAAAACCGACCTGCCCCCAGTTATAGGCCAGAATATACTTCCTAAAAATCGGATCCAAATCTTGTATTTGCAGTTGTTTTTTCAAACGATCCAGTTCAGACACAGGCACTTCAGTATGGCTCAGGACAATTCCTTCTCTTATCTCAGGGTCAAGCCCTTGTATTGCTTCCTCAATAATGGAAATAATTTGGTCAATTGTCAATAATTCCATTGTCAACCTCCGGCTATACATAGGGCATTATCTAGGGTAAGCTAGCTGGTTTGGGACTTCATTTATCTAATGAACTTTCTTATCTCAATTATACTCCAAAACTGTCAAATAGAGATAAACTACCAGTATTTTCAGGGATTATTTTTGATCAACAACTCCTCCCTATTAAAGCAAAAAGCCATTCCTCAAGGGAACAGCTTTCTCACTTATAATTAAAGATTCCCCCTGCCAACTTATCAGCTAGCTTAGGAAAGAGAGTATAAAACTTATGGGCTAGGTTCAATAAAACTGGGAGATTGAGTTCCCGTTTGTTTTTTCCTATGGTTTTGACAATCTTTCTAGCGACTACATCTGGTTCTAAGAGAAAACGGTCAACCGACTTGAGGTAGGTCCCATCTGGGTCTGCTTGGTCAAAAAATCCTGTGCGGATTGGGCCTGGATTGACCGTCGTTACATAGACACCGTAAGGCATGAGTTCGAGGCGCAGAGCATTTGAAAATCCAATAGCCGCAAACTTGGTTGCTGAGTAAAGACTAGACTTGCTAGTCGCTATCAAACCTGCCATACTGACGATATTGATGATATGGCCTTTTCGGCTTTCTTTCATACGAGAAGCAATCAAACGTGATAGGTTCATCAGGGCAAAGGTATTGACCTTAAACATCTGGTGAATGTCTTGATTAGAAATCTGGTCAAATTCCTCAAAAATCCCGTAGCCAGCGTTGTTAATCAAGACATCAATCTTGCCATAACGGAGATAGAGGTCAGCTACCAGAGCTTCTAGGGCTGAGTCATCGGTAATGTCGATTTCAATCAATTCCACATTAGGATGATTTCCATATAGTTGGGCTAGTTTTTCCTTGTTTCTACCTAGTAAGATGAGTTGGTCATTTGGCAAGAGTTTGACCATTTCTTGGGCTAAGCCACCGCTAGCTCCGGTAATGAGAATCGTACGCATACTTATCCTTTCTCAATCTGTTAGATTTCCACTTCTTCCAAGTCTTTAACCACATGGACATTCTCAAAAACAGTTGCTGCATCTTTCTTGAGCTTGCTGATATCTTTTGAGAGGAAACGGGCACTGATATGATTGAGCAAGAGGCGTTTGGCACCTGCTTCTACTGCTACTTGCGCTGCCTGCATATTGGTTGAGTGACCATGATTGCGGGCAATCTTCTCATCACCCTTGCCATAAGTCGATTCATGGACAAGGACATCGGCGTTGACAGCTAGACGCACACTGGCATTGGTTTTTCGGGTGTCACCCAGAATAGTAATAATCTTACCAGGTCGTGGTGCTGAGATATAGTCTGCCGCCTTGATTTTAGTGCCGTCTTCTAGGACAACATCCTGACCGTTTTTGATTTTTCCAAAAAGCGGGCCGAACGGAACACCAGCTACCTTAAGTTTTTCAGCATCCAAAGTTCCTTCTAAGTCCTTTTGCATGACACGATAGCCAACACAGAAAATAGTGTGGTCCAGCTCCTCTGCATACACCGTGAATTTATCGGTCTCAAGGATTTTCCCTAGAGAATCTTGGTCAAACTCATGAAAATGAATGCGGTAAGGCAGACGAGAACCCGACACACGAAGACTGGTTAAGACAAAAGACTTGATCCCTTGAGGTCCATAAATTTCCAAATCTGTTTGCTCTTCATTAGCCTGAAAAGCACGGCTAGAGAGAAATCCTGGCAATCCAAAGATATGGTCTCCATGCAAGTGAGTGATAAATATTTTGCTGACCTTACGTGGTCGAATCGTGGTTTCCAGAATGCGATTTTGCGTTCCTTCGCCACAGTCAAAGAGCCAAACTTCGTTAATCTCGTCCAAGAGTTTCAAGGCGAGACTTGAAACGTTGCGAGCTTTGGAGGGCTGACCAGCCCCTGTTCCTAAAAATTGAATATCCATTCGATACTTTCTAATTAATCAATATATAACATGGCTGTGCGGTTTTCCGATCTGAAATAGCGCTTGCCAGAAAAAGCAGTAGCTTCCTGTAATAAATCCTCTTGACTGTAGCCTTTGAGACGTTTGCGACCATCCGCCAAACTTTCCAAATCCGTCAAAGCTGTAAGACTCTCCACACTAATAACTTCCTCATCTCCGACAGGCTTCATGTAAATCTTTCCAGACTCCTCATAGACTAGCTGATGAGGGAAAATCTGAGCAATGTCAAAGAGCAAGTCATCCGAGATTACTTCCTTATTCTCAGAGAAAATTCGCCCAAGACCTTGACTCTCATAGCAAAAACCAAAAGACTTGCCAGATAGATTAAGGCGAATAAAGGGCTTGTTTTCTAGAGTAAAACTTGGCTCAGCATTATAGAGATTCAGTTCCTGAGAAAGTTCTGCAAAATAATCAGTCGCAGCTTGAGGGCTCTTTTTCTGGTAGAGTTCTGCGAAGTAAGCATTGACCACGCTAGGTGGAGGGGTGATGAGGGCTAACTGCTCCTGCTCAGATTTACCAGCTAACAATTGCTCCAGATAAACCTTATCAAGGCTGGTATAGCCACCATACTTGAGGGCTAAGGTTTTGATATCAGTCATAAAATTCCTCTAATCTCCATTTATTTTTCTTCGAAATATAGCCTGTGATCACTTCTCCATCATCTTGGTAGTCACGATCTTCAAGAATCGCTACACTTTCCAAATCATGAATCTTGTAGGATTTCGAAAAAGGCACGCGCAGGGTAAAGGATTCAAAAATGTCCTTGATCTTCTCTAAAAATAAAGCTTGCAGCTGCTCACGACTACCTTGAGACTTAGCTGAAATCATTGCGTACGGTGTTTGGGTAGGCGTAAAATCCTCCACCAAATCAGCTTTATTGTAAAGGGTCAAGCGAGGAATATCCTCCATGTCCAAATCTTTCATGATAGACAGAACCGTTTTTTCATGCTCCTCATGATAAGGATTGCTAGCATCAATGACATGAACTAGAAGGTCTACATGCTTGCTTTCTTCCAAGGTTGACTTGAAACTGGACACCAATTCTGTTGGCAAATCCTGGATAAAGCCAACAGTATCAGTCAAGGTTACCTGTAGATTCCCACCAAGATGGATACTCTTAGTCGTCGCATCTAGAGTCGCAAATAGCTCATCTGCTTCGTACTGGGTCTTACTGGTTAAGCTGTTCATGATAGTTGACTTCCCAGCATTGGTGTAACCAATCAAACCAATCTTAAAGGTACTCGACTCCAAACGTTTTTCTCTGACCGTAGCCCGATTTTTCTCAACGACCTTGAGCTGTCTCTCGATGTCCGTAATTTGGTTGCGAACACTACGACGGTTCAGCTCCAGCTGGCTTTCACCAGGTCCACGGGAACCAATTCCCCCAGCCTGACGACTAAGCATAATACCTTGTCCCACCAAACGAGGCAAGAGGTATTTGAGTTGGGCAAGGTGAACTTGGAGTTTGCCTTCATGGCTACGAGCCCGCATGGCAAAGATATCCAAAATCAACTGCATACGATCAATTACTTTTACTCCGAGAATTTCCTCCAAATTGACATTCTGCCGTGGTGTCAGACGGTTGTTGACAACGACAGTCGTTATTTTCTCGGCGTCTACAATTTGAGCGATTTCTTCCAACTTACCAGAACCGACGAAAGTCTTGGAGTCATACTTTTCCCGTTTTTGCCTGTAGCTATCTACAACGACTGCCCCAGCTGTCTTAGCCAGACTGGCCAACTCTTCCATGGAGAGGTCAAAATTTTCCATGCCCTGCAGTTCAACACCAATGAGCAGGACCCGTTCCTCTTTTTTCTCCGTCTCAATCATTTAAAAACTCCTCAATCTGGCATAAAATGCGATCCTTCACGCCAGACTCACCTATCTGATAAAAGGTCACCTGCATACGATTACGGAACCAGGTCAGCTGACGTTTGGCAAAGCGACGCGTCGCCTGTTTGAGACTCTCACTAGCTTCATCCAAAGTCTGCTCTCCACGGAAATAAGGAAAGAGTTCCTTATAACCAATGCCTTTGGCAGCTTGAACATCTGGATAATGGTCAAAAAGCCACTTAGCCTCATCCAAAAGCCCAGCCTCAAACATGAGGTCCACGCGATGGTTGATACGCTCATAGAGTTGACTGCGTTCATCATCCAAGCAAATAATCAACGGTTGATACAAGGTCTCTTGATTTTCCAAATCCTGAGCAAAATGCGCGATTTCTAAGGCACGCATAGCTCGACGACGGTTAAATTGGGGAATTTCAAGACCTGCTTGCTCCACAAGATGGGCTAATTCTTCATCTGAATAAGACTCTAAACTAGCTCGATAGGCTAAAATCTCCTCATGAGGTGTCTCCCCACCTAGATGGTAGCCTTCAAGCAAGCTCTGTATATAAAGTCCTGTACCTCCTGCTATAATAGCAAGCTTGCCACGGCTATGAATATCCTCAATAGCCTTCTTTGCTTCCAAAACAAAATCAAAAGCCGAGTAAGACTCGGTCACCTCTCTAACATCAACCAAATGATGAGGAACAGCAGCTTGCTCTTCCGGGCTAGCCTTGGCCGTCCCAATATCTAACCTTCTATAAACTTGCTGACTGTCACCGCTGACCACCTCTCCACCAAAGCGCTTGGCCACTTCAATAGCAAGGGCTGTCTTCCCAACAGCAGTCGGTCCAACAATCACAATTATTTTTGTTTTCATCTTTTTTCCTTGAAAAATTCCCATTTTTTCGTTACTATTATTATATCACAAAAAAGTCAGTCAGAAAAATGCTACCTCTTGAGGAGCCTGACTGTTCGGGAAGATAAAGGAGGAAGACTCATGGCTAAAGGATTCGCTAAAGGTCTTGTAACAGGTGTCGCAGGAACTGTCGCTGCCGTTGCAGGTGCAGTATACGCAATTAAAAAGAAAGTGATTGAGCCAGAAGAGCAAAAAGCAGCTTTCATCGAAGAAAACCGTAAAAAAGCAGCTCGCCGTCGCGTATCACATTAAGCAACAAAAGAAGTTGAGATTTCTCAACTTCTTTTTATGTTATTAAATAGCCAAATCAAACTTCAGCTGTGGCTTAACCGGATCATAGTCAACCAACTCAAAGTCTTCTGCTTTGATATCAAAGAAATTAGTCCCATCTGGCACATTCAAAACCAAACGAGGTTGGCAGTTTGACGGTTCACGACCAAGCAATTCCTCTGCTTGTTCAAATTGATTGTCATAGATATGAAGGTTGTTGATGAAGTAGAAGAACTTTCCAACCTTCCAACCAAAATGCTTGGCAATCATCATCTGTAGAGCCACATACTGCATAGCATTAATGTGGTGGGCAACCAGCATGTCATTCGAACGCTGGGTCAAAGTCGCATCCAGATAGATGTCCCCATCAACTCGACGGACATCAAACATAGTCTGGAAAGCACATGGAAGAAGGCCTTCTGTTGCCTCAAAAGCCTCGTAATCCCAGAGCGAGATAATATTGCGACGGTTCCAAGGGTTAGCTTCCAACTGCTTGAGAATCTTGTTAATGATGTCGTGTTTCTTAACGACCGCCCCATAGCGCTCACCGATGGTTCCCGTGTCTCCCACTTCCCAGTCATTCCAGTAGTGAACATTGTACTTGCTATTTAGCACTTCTAGGCTATTAGACTGATCTTGATAGATCCAGAGGACTTCTTTGATGGCGGATTTGATTGCAATGGGTCGCAAGGTCGTGATGGGAAACTCTCCCTTGGCCAAGTCGTACTCAGCAAAGGCACCCGTTATGTACTTGGAATTAGCAACAGTTCCATCCTTGTACTTGGGACGTGCCTGCTCAGAAAAGACACCATCCTTGAGGATTCGTTCAATATTCTCTTTAAAAATCGTGTCTGCTTTTGTCATTTACTCTCACCTCATTTATTGTCCTAACTAGTATAGCATAAAAAATAAAAGAGGAACATTACTAACTCTAGGTTAGCCTTTTTCCTCTTTTATTATTTTATTGCAATACAAGTGATGCTGCTCCGATAACTCCAGCGTCATTTCCTAGAGTTGCAAGAGCCAATTTTGTTGATGTACGTACTTGTGGGAAGGTATTTTCGTCGTAGACTTTTTGAACACCTTGTAGAAGGAATTCTCCCGCAGCTGATACACCACCACCGATGACGATTGTTGAAGGGTTGAGGATGGAGCCGATATTGGCACAAGCGATTCCCAAGTAACGTGAGAAATTGCGGTAAACAATCAGGGCAAGGTCATCTCCCTCTTTTGCAAGATCAAAAACAGTTTTAGCAGTTACTTCTTCTCCATCGTCGATTAAGCGTTTCAAAGCTGCATCGCCTTCGTATTCATCCGCATAACGACGAGTCAAATTGACAATCCCTGTTGCTGAAGCAACTGTCTCAAGACAGCCTTTCTTACCACAGGTACAAGCGATTGGTTGGTCAAAGTCAACAGTGATGTGACCAAGCTCACCTGCTGCACCAGCAACACCGTGGAGCAGTTTTCCTTCAGCGACGATACCGCCACCAACACCGGTACCAAGTGTCATAAAGACAACGTCCGGTTGGTTGTCACCAGCACCCATCCAGCGCTCACCAAGAGCAGCTACGTTGGCATCATTATCGATGAAGAATGGGATACCCAAGGCTTTTTCAATCTTTTCTTTGATTGGTTGAAGGGTTTTCCAGTTGAGGTTGTAGGCACCGATAACAGTCCCTTTTTCACGGTCAACCACACCAGGTGAACCCATTCCAATGCCTCGAAAATCCGTAGCTGACAATCTAAGCAAGTCCAAACGATGCTGAATAGACTCAATCATATCGTCTACAATGTGGCTTCCTTCATCCAAAATGTTAGTCTTAATAGACCATTTTTCTTGGATTTCTCCCTCTTGTGTTAAAATAGCGAACTTGATAGAAGTTCCACCGAGGTCAATCCCAATAATCTTTTGACTCATCGTCTTCTCCTTTTTAATTGAAAATGCTTACAGTACTAGTATAACAAAATCATCAACTTTGTGCAAAGGTTTGCGTGATTTTATTGTTAATTTCTATCATTTCATTTGCCTAAGCTACAATTTCTTAAGGTTCGAATTCCAACTCATACAAACCCCTAACTGCATTACAAGCATAAACGGTTTCTGCCTGCTCCAAATCATCTACAGTCAAGACCTTTTCTTCTACCTGCCTGCTCTCAAGCAAATGCTGACGATAAATACCTGGTAAAATACCTTGAGTACTAGGTGGTGTATAGAGCTTGCCATTCATTTTTAAGACCAGATTCCCAATAGAGGTTTCAAGCAATTCTCCTCTTGCATTATGGTAAATGATTTCCTGTTTACCTAGACTTAAGTGTGGTCTGTAAGTGGTTTTGAAGTAGGTAAATGCTTGTTGCAAATCAGCTTCCTGAAGGCAAAGTTTTGCCTTGTAGAAGTTTGGACTAAAGGGTGTTAATACTTGACGATCGACTTCTATCTCTCCAGACTTGCTGAGGCTGATTCGCAAACGGTAGTCTTGGTGGGAATCACAAGCTTGACATTCTTCCTCTATCTTTTGTTTCAAGTCTTCTGCATCAAAAGGAAAAGCAAAGTATCGACTAGCTTTTTGGAGTCTTTCCAGATGTTGATCTTCAAACAGCAAGCTCTTCTGGCTGATTTTCCCAGTAGTAATCAGTTTGAAACGAGCTTGTTTACGATAGAGAACAGCCGCCTTTTGATGAACCTCTCGGTATTCAGATTCCCAAGTACTATCCCAAGTAATGCCACCACCCACTCCATAGATGGCTTTCCCTTGATGCAGTTGAATGGTCCGAATGGCGACATTAAAAATCCGTCGCCCATTTGGAAGTAAGAGACCAATCGTTCCGCAGTAGACTCCTCTGGGTTGTGGCTCCAAGTTCTTGATGATTTCCATGGTCGCAATTTTCGGAGCTCCCGTTATGGATCCACAAGGAAAGAGTGACTGAAAAATTGCAACCAAGTCCACATCCTCTCGCAACTGACTCTTGATGGTCGAAGTCATTTGCCAAACAGTTGAATACTGCTCCACTTGGCACAGACACTCCACATATTCACTGCCCACTTCAGAAATACGGTTCATATCATTTCGCAAGAGATCGACAATCATCATATTTTCAGAGCGATTTTTAGGATCTTGCTCCAACCAAGCTGCCTCTTTCAAATCTTCATCGTCAGTCAGACCACGTTTAGTTGTTCCCTTCATTGGACGAGTCGTTAATTCTCGGTCATTTTGCTCAAAAAAGAGCTCTGGGCTCATGGAAATCACTGCCATCTCATCATGTTCAACATAGGCATTGTAACCCGCCTCCTGCTCAACCACCATGCGATTGTAAATGGCAAAAGGATTGGCACTTAAGTCTTGCTTGAGTTGGACAGTGTAATTTACCTGATAGGTGTTCCCCTGACGCAAATGATGGTGAATCTGGGCAATAGCTTTTTCATAGTCCTCTGCAGATGTTTGTTCTCGCCACTTTGAAGGCAAATCTACTTCCTCATAAGTCAGAGGAATAGGGGATGTTTCCACCTTATCGTGAACGGTAAAGTAAAGCAAATACTCGCCTAGTAGAGAAGTCTTGTGAACTACTAGTTTTTCCTCAAAAGCAGGTGCAGCCTCATAACTGACGTAGCCCACCACATAATATCCTTGCTCTTGGTAGCTTTCCACTTGCGCCAGCAAGTCTGCTACTTCTGCTAAATCTCTCGTTTTTAACTCTTTGATCGGCTGGGTAAAGGTGTATCTCTCCCCCAAAGCCCTAAAATCAATCACTGTTTTTCTATGCATATCTTAAGTATAGCACAAAAAAGCCGACCTAGAACAGTTAAATCCAGCTTTGTTTACTGTTTTCCATAACGAAAAATCTTCTCTAAGTTACTTTTTTCTACTTTTGGCAACTCTCCATCAGATAGCACCCCTTCTTCTTGTAAAAGCTGGTCTTATTTGAAGTACTTTACACAACAAATTCAACAAAAAAACAGGGAGAATCTTGGTTTCTATACCCTTACTCTCCCTGTCTTTTACTGTTCAGAAATTAAAAATTGATTTGAAGTTTTAATGATGCCTACCGTTTCTTTGACATCTAAATCATCCGTATACAGAAAATGATGTTTCTCACTATTCTTAGCTAAGAAGTCATTTCTTGCTTGGATTGATAAATCGCCTGTTCTCTCAATTTCTTTCCGAGAAGAATCCCTATCTTTCAAGGTTTCTTCTTCTGCTATTAGGACACAATATTTTAGCTTAATTTGTTTTTCTTTTAAGAAGGCTGCAATTTTCTTCAGTTGATCTTCAAATATGACATACTCTATCACGACAGTAATGCCACGATCCAAGAAATTATTGGTCAGACTGATGATATTATCCCAGAACAAATCCATATAAAATCCATCATCTTCCCAAGGAGCTACGAGACCACTTTTTATCATTAAGTAAATCATATCCCCCTCTATAACTGCACTTTTGTCAAAAGAATAAGCCAACTCTTTGCTGACAGTGCTCTTTCCAACACCTGGGGGACCCGAAATGATATAAACACAATTTTCCAAATTTAACCTCTATATACTTGAAATCTATCTCTAACTTATGATCATTCTCAGCCCACTTATGACTTTCTAATAGAATCTTCTGGATACTGCGCACGCGCACCTCCAATTAATTTTGGACGACTTGCGAGAGCCGTTACATGGGCATGCCCAATCTCTCGTAGTACAGGACGAATCGGTACCTGCACATGCTTGACATGCATGCCAATTGCAGTATCTCCGATATCCAATCCAGCATGAGCCTCGATAAATTCGACCTCAACTGGATCCTGCATAAACTTAAAGGCAGCTAACTGACCCGAACCCCCTGCATGAAGAGTTGGAAGGACACTGACGATTTCCAGACCAAACTGCTCTGCCACCTGACGTTCAACAACGAGAGCTCGATTGACATGTTCACAACCTTGAACAGCTAGATGAATTCCTTTATCCTCTAGGATATCTAGGATGGTCTTCACAATGATTTCCCCAATTTCTTGACTGGATTCCTTGCCAATCTGACCACCTATAACCTCACTAGAAGAAAGGCCCAATACAAAGATAGCTCCTTGCTTCAAATTGGCCTTTTCTAATACATCTTCTACAATCTGGCTTGTTGCCCTTTGAATGTCTTTTTCCTTCATACTTGATACCTCTTTTGTCACTATCTATCATATCTTTTTTTACTGATTTTATCAAGGCGAACTGATTATTCTAATTTTTTAAAGCAAAACTCCCAGAATTGACTGGGAGTTAACTAGTTTCTATTCCATTTATGTATATTTCAACTGTCGTACCTTTTGAGGGAATAGAATCAATCTTCATTTGGTAATCTTCTCCAAAATGAAGTTTGAGCCGTTGGTCAACATTTTGAAGACCAACTCCCCCACGTTTGAGCTGACTTTGACTACTATCGCTAGTAGCTTGGAAACCAACACCATCATCCTCAATGCGGATGATTAGTCCTGAATCCTTTTTCTGGACGGAAACTTTAATATGTCCCTGTCCATCTTTCTCCTTGATGCCGTGATAAAGGGCATTTTCTACAAGGGGTTGCAACACCAACTTGGGTAAGACTAGGTTACCAAAGTCAGGTTCTTCATCAATCTCATACTCCAGCTTATCACCATAGCGTTGTTTCTGGATAAAGAGGTACTGGCGGACATGATTGATTTCATCAGAAAGAGAAATCAAATCCTTTCCTTGATTGAGCGCCAAGCGAAAATAGGTCGCCAAGGACTTGGTCACCTGAACCACTCGCTGACTATCCTGAAATTCAGCCATCCAGATGATAGTGTCCAAGGTGTTATAGAGAAAGTGGGGGTTAATCTGGCTCGACAGTGCTTGAAGTTCATACTGCCGGGTTGCTTCTTCCTGCCTGCACACATCTGCCATCAACTGATCAATTTGATCCAACATAGCATTAAACTGGCGAGTCACTTCTCTCAGTTCATAGGCGCCAGCTTCTTTGGCTCGAAGATTTTGTGTACCAGAAGCAATTTCCAGCATGGTATCTCTCAGGTCCTTCAAAGGGGCAATCCAGCGTTTAAGACTGAACCATACCAAACAGAGACAGGCAAGAAGGGATGTGACACTAGCCCCAAGCAAGGTCCACATGAGTTGACTCCGAACCTGGGCTAACTTTTCCAGTGAAGACACTCCAAGCACCGTCCAATCAGTTCCTGCTATCTTTTCCTTACTGACGTAAGATTGGTGGTCTGGAGTATAACCCTGCCCTGTCTCAATATAGGGTTTCATGGCCTCCATTTCACTTGCTGAGCTATAGACAGTACGTTTAGGATGGTAGACAAATTCATGATTTTCATTGATGATAAAGGCAAAACCCTGCTGGCCTAACTGGAGTTGGTTGAGATAGGCTTCCAAGGTTTCGTAAGAAATGTCTAAGCGAAGCACGCCCAGATTGGCTCCCTTTGCATCAACAAGTTCTTGAGTGACAGAAATAACCCACTGACTGTCTGATTTACGAGCTGGCGTCAAAACGGGCTTAGCCCCCTGATGAATAGCCTTTTGGTACCAGTCCTCAGCCATCATATCTGAGGAAGTTTTCATCTGCACTGTATCATCTGTAGAAATGACCTGACCGGATTTGGTGACCAGCACAACCGTTTTCAAGTCCTGGTCTGCCTTTAAGATGGTCAAAAACAAATCTCGGATTCCCTCGACCTTGTCTTGACTAGGATTCTCAGCATAGGCTAAGACATCCGTCTGCTGGGTCAAACTAGTCGAGGTTGTTTCTAATTTTTTGATATAAGACTGGATAAAGTGGCTAGCTTGATTGATAGTCGTTTGGCTATTGCCTTCAATGGTAGCCTCAATGGCTGATGAACTAGATTGATAATAGAAAGTCCCAACCAGAGCTAGGAGAATGAGAAAGACTAGAAAGATGGAAATAACCATTCTGACTAGGAGAGACGAACGCTTCATCGACCTTCTCCCTTCTTAAACTGACGAGGTGTCACACCTGCAATCTGCTTAAAGCGTTGGGTAAAATAGTTCATATCTTCAAAACCAACCTTTTCGGCTATCTCATAAATCTTTAAATCTGTGGTCAGAAGCAAGAGCTTAGCTTGTTTGACACGCTCTCTCACCAAATAATCCTGAAAAGGCAGGCCCAACTCTTTCTTAATCAAGGAACTCAGATAAGTCGAACTAAAGCCCAAGTCACTGGCCAAGCTCTTTAAACTGAATTGGCTATCAGCTAGATGAGACTGGATCTTCTGGGCCATATTTCCTTCAAACTTATCGGTCAGTAAATCTTGTAACTGCTCTTCCTTTCCTTCCTTGTCTAGTTTTTGCTTGATTTTCCCCAACATTTCCTCAATATCCTGACGAGAAAAGGGCTTGAGCAGATAGTCATCGACACCTAGTTTGACAGCAGACAAGGCATAATCAAAATCATCGTAGCCAGTTAAAAAAACTAAATGCACCTGAGGATAGGTTTCTCGTACCAGACTGGCCAACTGGATGCCATTTAGCTGAGGCATATTGATATCGGTTAAAATGATATCTGGCACCTGCTTTTGAATCAAGTCCCAAGCCTGTCTTCCATTTTCAGCCTGACCGATGATTTCCATATCGTAGGCTGCTACATTGACCAGCTTGGTCAAGCCTTGTCTTACCAGATACTCATCTTCTACGATTAAGATTGTGTAGGTCATGCTCTGCTCCTTTACCGCTTACTAGTATCAGTATAGCAAAATTCTCCTCTAACTGCTTAGGAAAGCCCTCTTATACTCAATGAAAATCAAAAAGCAAACTAGGAAGCTAGCCGCAAGTTGCTCAAAGTACAGCTTTGAGGTTGCAGATAGAACTGACGAAGTCAGTAACCATACCTACGGTAAGGCGGCGCTGACGTGGTTTGAAGAGATTTTCGAAGAGTATTAATCGACATAATCTAGTAAATAAGCATAGCCTTTTTCTGCCATTTGGTCTTTGGGAATAAAACGGATAGAGAGACTATTGATACAGTAGCGCAAGCCTCCCTTATCCTGTGGTCCATCCGTAAAGACATGGCCAAGGTGAGAATCTCCAACTCGGCTTCTTACTTCCATGCGTGTCATATTGTAGGACTTATCTTCCTTGTAAGTAGCCACATCTGGGCTGATGGGCTGGGTGAAACTAGGCCAGCCACAACCCGACTCAAACTTATCCTTTGATGAAAAGAGGGGTTCACCAGTTGCCACATCCACATAGATACCGGATTCAAATTTATCCCAGTAGCGGTTTGAGAAAGCTCGTTCTGTTTGATTTTTCTGGGTGACTGCATACTCTTCAGGTGACAAGGTCTTTTTCAATTCTTCATCACTTGGTTTGGGGTATTTGCTGGCATCAATGACGGGATAGGCCGCCTGATTGACATTAATATGGCAGTAACCATTTGGATTTTTCTTGAGATAGTCTTGGTGGTAATCCTCAGCCACTACAAAATTCTTCAAGTTCTCCTTTTCAACTGCTAGAGGTTGGTCATATTTTTTAGCAACTTCATCAAAGACTTGATTGATTACTTCCAAATCCTTGTCATCTGTGTAATAAACGCCGGTACGATACTGAGTCCCCACATCATTTCCTTGTTTATTTTTGCTGGTTGGATTGATAATGCGGAAGTAATGAAGCAGGATTTCTTTGAGGGAAATTTGGTTGGCGTCATAGGTGACATGGACAGTCTCTGCATGTCCTGTTTGGTTAATCAATTCGTACTTGGTTGTTTCCCCTCTACCATTTGCATAGCCTGAAACGGCATCTGTCACTCCAGGCACGCGTGAGAAGTATTCCTCCACTCCCCAGAAACATCCCCCAGCTAGATAAATTTCGTGCAAGTCTGCGTCTTTGCTAATCTCTGTTTTTTTCACTGTTTTTCCTCCTTGGCTAACTGACGCTTTCTCAATTTGCGAGCTATCTGTCTGGCCTGCATTTCGCATCAATAGAAAATAGAAACCGCTTATGGCTAGGAGAATGACCCCTGCCAAGACAAACAATTTTACTTTATCATTCATGATCTTTCTCTACCCCATTTCTTTCAATGTCTTTAAAATCATATCCTTATCCATAAAACCTGGTTGCGTTTTGACCAGCTTGCCTCCCTTGTCTATAAAGGCTTGAGTCGGGTAAGAACGAATACCATAACTTTCCAAAAGTTTGCCTGACGGATCAATTAGAACTGGAAAATTTTTATAATCCAAGCCCTTGTACCAGTTCTTAAAGTCCGCTTCTGCTTGCTCCCCCTTGTGGCCAGGAGATACCACTGTCAAAACTACGTAGTCATCACCAGCATCCTTAGCAATTTCGTCCGTATCTGGAAGGCTGGCTAGACAGATGGAACACCAAGAAGCCCAGAATTTAAGATAGACTTTCTTGCCTTTGTAGTCAGATAAACGATAGGTCTTACCATCTACTCCTGTTAGTTCAAAATCAGCGACTGCCTGACCTTTAGTCGCAGTTTGCGCACCGACTTGTTCTGTTTTGGTTTGCTCCTTCATAGTTGATTCGTCTGACATGTTTTTAGCCGAACAAGCTGCCAAGCAACAGATTGAGCCTACTCCAAGTAGACATGTTTGCCATTTCTTCATTTCTTCTTCCTCTCTATTCAAATAATCTTGTCAAAATAGAAGCATTTCCCAAAAGCACCAAGATTCCCATCAGGATAATGAGGAAACCACCCACTTTTTTGAGGGTTCCGAGGTAAGGATGGAGTTTTCGAAAATGTTTCAAAACATAGCTGGAGGCGAGAGCTAGAACCAAAAATGGTAGCGCCAAACCTAGCGTGTAAACCAACATGAGACCAGCTCCCTGCCAAGCACCTGAGCCACCTGAAGCCGCTAAGGCCAAAACAGACCCCAGAACTGGCCCCACACATGGCGTCCAAGCAAAACTAAAGGTCAACCCCAGTAAAAATGCCTGACTATAGCCGTTAGCGTTTTGACCCTGTCTCTTTAATTGTAGCCTTTTTTCCTTGTAGAGCCCCTTCAAATGTAAGACTTCCATCTGGTGTAAGCCCAAGAGAATGATAACTGCACCTGTCACATACTGAAACCAAGAAGCATACAGCAAATTGCCTAAAAAACCAGCTCCATAGCCCAGTAAGATAAAGATAAAAGAAATCCCCGCTATAAAGGCCAGAGTTCGCACTAAACTAACAAGTGAGATTGAAATTTTTCCGCTAGAAGCCTGAGCACCATCTTTGTCATCCAACAAGATCCCTGCATAGACCGGTAACAAGGGTAAGATACAAGGAGAAAAGAAGGAAAGAATTCCAGCAAGAAAAACACTGATAAAAAAGAATACATTGTCCATTGCCTTCCTCCATTCTTTGATTTGTTAAGTCTATTATAATTCCCAACTCTAAGAAAAAACAGGGACAATGATAGGAAAAAATAGGAATTTAATCAGTTTATTCAGAAATATGGTACAAAAAAAGCCAGACAAGGTCTGACTTTGATAGAAACAGAAAAGAAAATCACCTGTCTTCCCTAATTATCTGGTAATAAATAAGGTCCGAAACGTAGTCTTTTCTCTCCACACCATTGGCAATAGTTTTTAGATAGGACATTCCAGCCTTCTCCATCACACGGCCTGAAGCTGGGTTAAGACTGGCGTAACGAGCTCTGACCTTTTGAAAGCCTGCTTGAGTAAAACAAAAGTCTAAGACAGCTTTCAAGGCCTCCGTCATCATACCTCGGCTCCAATAATTTTTTCCTAAAATATACCCAATTTCACAAGAAGAATCGTTCTTATCCATATCAACGATGCTGATATCACCTATCACTTGTTCTGGGTTTTCCTTGAGGCAAATCGCCCATTTGTAATAGTTGGGATTGGCATAAGAGGCAACCCAATTGCGAATTGAGTTTCGAGTCACATCGACATCAGGATGGGGATCCCAGGTGACATAGGTCAGATTCTCAGCAGACGAAGCCCAATTTTCAAACATAGCTTCTGCATCACTTTCCACAAATCTTCTCAAAATCAATCGTTTCGTCTGCAACGTTTGCGTACCGATTGCTTTCATGATGTTACCTCGCTTTCTAAGCTTAAGGCTCAAGCTAAAAAGGTCCCCCGGACCTTCTTCGCTTTCTCATTTCTAGGCTCAGGGTAAAAACCTCCACTAGAGGTTCCTCGTTTTCCCGTTTCTAGACTCGGGCTGAAAACCTCCACTGGAGGTTTTCACTCCCAAAAGTCATCAAATACGGTGATGGGTAGGTGGCGTTTATGTTGGCCTTTGTGCCACCAGTTTTCAATAGTCGCTTGGGCTTCTGGGCTGATTGTTTTGCCTTCTAGGTAATCATCAATTTCATTGTAAGTGACTCCAAGTGCGATTTCGTCTGCAATACCTGGTTTTTCTTCTTCCAAATCTGCTGTTGGGATTTTTTCATAAAGGGCTGGATCTGCACCAAGCTCTTTCAAGAGTTGTTTTCCTTGACGTTTATTGAGACGGAAAAGGGGTAAAATATCCGCACCACCATCACCAAACTTGGTAAAGAAACCTGTGATATTTTCAGCTGCATGATCAGTCCCAATAACAGCTCCGCTATGGGCTCCAGCAAGCGCATATTGAGCAATCATACGGCTACGAGCCTTGATATTTCCTTTATTAAAATCCGTCATTGGACTGCCTGTAGCTTCTACTGCTAAGGCCATGGCATCAACAGAGTCTTTTATATTCACAACCAAGCTGACATCTGGTTGGATGAAAGCGAGGGCTTTTTGAGCATCCGCTTCATCAGCTTGCACGCCATAGGGCAGGCGGGCAGCGATAAATTGGTAACTGTCATCTCCTGTCTCTGCTCGCATTTCTTCCATAGCTAATTGCGCCAAGCGCCCTGCTAAGGTTGAGTCTTGTCCTCCAGAAATCCCTAGTACAAAAGTTTTAAGGAAGGGGTGTTTTTTCAAGTATCTCTTTAAGAAATCAATCGAACGACGGATTTCTTCCTGAGCGTCAATCACTGGCTTGACACCCAGTTGCTGGATAATGGTCTCTTGCAAACTCATTCTTATTCTCCTTCACCAAGGGCTTCTTTGCGCATCTTGTCAATCAAGTCCATCTTATCTTGCCAAATATCATGCGCCAAATCTACTGGATAGTGCTGTGGATTGAGTACCCGTTTATACTCATCCCAAAGCTTGTCAAATTCTTTGCGAGCATAGGACTGAATCTCGGTCAAACTAGGCAAATCGTAAACCAATTTTCCTTCTTTAAAGATATCCACTAAGAGAGGAACGGCATCAAAATTACGAACGGTCTTCTTGATGTATGTATAAGTCGGATGGAACATCTTGATTTCAGTCATACCGCTCACATCCACACCATCATAGGTGATGTAGTCGCCTTCTGACTTGCCTTTTTCACGACTGGTAATGCGCCACACCTGTTTCTTACCTGGCGTTGATACTTTTTCAGCATTATTAGACAGTTTGATGGTATTGCGCATACGACCATTCTCATCTTCGATAGCTACAATCTTATAAACTGCCCCAAGAGCTGGCTGATCATAGGCTGTAATCAGCTTGGTTCCCACACCCCAGACATCAATCTTGGCCTTTTGCATCTTGAGGTTGAGAATAGTATTTTCATCCAAATCATTAGAAGCATAGATCTTAGCCTCTGTAAAGCCAGCCTCGTCCAGTTGCTGACGGACTTTCTTGGAAATGTAGGCAATGTCCCCAGAGTCGATCCGCACACCCATAAAGTTAATCTGATCACCCAGCTCACGCGCCACCTGAATGGCAGCTGGCACACCGATTCGCAACGTGTCATAAGTATCTACTAGAAAGACACAGTCACGATGGGTCGCCGCATAAGCCTTGAACGCTTCATAGTCGTTTCCATAAACTTGTACCAAGGCATGGGCATGAGTCCCCAAGACAGGAATATCAAAGAGTTTACCAGCACGCACGTTGCTGGTTCCATCGGCGCCACCAATCACGGCTGCGCGTGTTCCCCAGATAGCTGCATCCATTTCTTGCGCACGACGTGTCCCAAACTCCATCAAGGGTTCATCTTCAATAACCGAACGAATACGTGCCGCCTTAGTCGCTATCAAGGTTTGAAAGTTAACGATGTTTAAAAGAGCAGTTTCAACCAATTGACATTGGGCTAGAGGGCCTTCCACCTGCACAATTGGCTCATTAGCAAAAACCAAGTCCCCTTCCTGGGCAGAACGAACCGTCAACTCCAACTTGAGATTGCGGAGGTAGTCTAAGAATGCCCCGTGATAGCCAAGCGACTCCAAGTAGGCAATATCGCTATCTGAAAAGTGCAAGTCTTTAAGATAGTTCACAATTCTTTCCAAACCAGCAAAAACCGCATAGCCGTTCTGAAAAGGTTGCTGGCGGAAATAAACTTCAAAAACCGCCTTTTTATTGTGAATCCCTTGGTCAAAGTAAACCTGCATCATGTTGATCTGGTACAAGTCCGTGTGTAATGTCAAACTATCATCTGGATACATCTGTTTTCCTTCTTCCTTCTTTATAAAGGTATGAACGTATTCTACCACTTTCACACCATCCGATAAATTTAGTACTATTATAACACATTTTACCGAGATTGATAAAAAGCTAACAAGCTATTCTCCATTCTCCAGTTCATCCATATCTTGCTCAAACTTTTTTTGAGCCCATTCGCCATAACTTTTAAGGCCGAGATTGCCGATAAAAACCCAAGGAAGGTAAATCAGATAAGTAATGACCCAAGCAGACAAGTATTTAACGTTCAAAGGATTGTGCTGATAAATTTCTATGTTAAATTGATAATTCTCCAACATCAAGAGAGTCGTAATAGCGAGAGTTACCAGCAAACACCCTAAAATTGTAAAATGAAAACGACTATAGTAGTTCACACCCAAATCTCGAGAACGGCCGAAAAAGTAAGAAGTTCCAATAATGATAATGATGAGAATCATTCTCGGATTAAAAAGACTTGGTGCTAATACTGCAATCATATAAGATAAAATCAAGAAAGCTATAGAGATATAGAAACTTTCAGCCCCCGCTTTATTCATCAGTTGTTCTTCTCTTTCGTCTAATAATTGATAATAAAAAAATCTATTTTTCATCTTCTTCCTCCCAAACTTGCTGATTTCTGCGATTCAAGTATAGAATAACTCGGTCCATAGAATAACTCCCAACGAGATAGATGATAACTGCTAGAACCACTTTTAGGGAGTACTTCCAAGTCAATAGACTGACCAGTTCCTCGCGATTGCCTACGATATCAATCAATAAAACCACTATAGAAAATCCCAAAGCAGATAAAATTCTTTCTTTTCCAGTATTCTCAACAATATCTCGAATATCAATTCCTACATACATGCGGCGAATAATGGCATACAAACCTACTCCAATCAATAAAAGTAATTCTGGTGAATAGGATAGAAGCGTTAAATTAAAAATATAAACTTTGGCAAAAATTTCCAGTGCCAAAAATAGGCACATTCCCAAAAGAATTTCTCCTGAAATCTTTCCATCCAATTTTTCCGTACGTTCATCTTTGATCACAAGTTTTTTTCTATTTTTCATCTTCTTCCTCCCAAAATAGTTGGTCTAATGTTTTTCCTAAGCATCTGCAAATGGACTGGCAGAGGGAGAGACTAGGATTGTATTTCCCAGCTTCAATCAAGCCTATAGTCTGCCTAGTAACGCCCACAGCTTCTGCCAAATCCCCTTGTGTTAAATCACGCTCCACCCGAGCTAATTTTAATTTTAAATTTTTAGCCACTAGCGTCCTCCTTCACATTTTTAAAAGTTGCGCTTCTTTTAAAAACATTATACCATATATCTAACTTAATGCAATATATAAATGTCATTTTGTGAGATTTTATTAACAAAAAAACTCTCTACTACAAAAAATAGAGAGCGTTGCCTTTAAATATAGGATTTCAAAATATCAACGACATCACTTCTTTTCTTGACCTGATGGGCCTTGATGCCCAATTTCTGAGCTGCGTTTGTATTGTCCTCAATATCGTCTAGAAAGACACAATTTGTAGGATCTAGCTGGTATTTATCGAGAATCTCCTTAAACATTACCAAATCAGGCTTTATAGCTTTTATATCACAGGATAAGACAAAGCCATCTAAAAGTTCTTTTAAGGGAGATAGTTGCTCTTCCAGCAAGTCATAAAATACCTTTGAGGTATTGGACAAGACAAAGATGCGATGCCCCTTTTTCTTTAGTTCTGACAAGACAGGAAAAACTTCCGTATAAATGTCAATGTAGCTAGACCAGTTCCAGATAACTTCTTCGACCTTCTTTTGATAGGTCCTGCCAATCATTGACACAACTTTAAGCACCAACTCTTCTCTCGTCATGGTTCCAAGATCTAATCTTTCCCAAAGTCCCGACTGAAAAATGGCCTTATCTAAAATCAAATATTCTTCCTTCGTATCCGAAACACCTTGCAAAATCTTATCTTTGTTCCATTCTAATAAAACGTTGCCCATATCTAGTATGATATCCATTAGCCCACCTCCATAGCGATGTGAAGATTTCCTCTTTGATTTATACTTTCATATTTAGCTTACAAATCCTTTTGGTAATAGTATCTTTGTCCTGTATAGGGATAGTCTTGCAAGGTAAAGACTTCCTTGTAGCCATGCCTTTTATAAAAATCTGGCGCCTGAAACTGGTAAGTATTGACAAAAGCAAAACGACAGTTTCGATTCTTAGCTTCACTTTCTGCCTGTTGCAATAGTTTTGAACCGATTCCCTGTTCTCGCAATTCCTCTTTCACAAACAAATACTCGATTTCCAACCAATTTCCGAAAGTCTCTGCTACTAAGCCTGCCAAGAGATTACCCTTTTCGTCTTCAACATAAAGATTCAGTGGCTCGCTTTCAGCCTCTTCTCTTTTGGAACGATTATAAGAACGAATCAGATTTCCTATTTCTTGTGCTTTATGCGATTCCTTATTTTCCAATCTAAAGTGCATCCAAACCTCCTTCGAACTGTTACAGCTTGATTATAATCTTATTTCAATAGACTGTCAAACTAGAAAAAAACTCACCAAGCAGAGTTGATGAGTTCATGAGTTATTTTCTAAATTTCCACTGGCTATAAATTCCGAAACCGATAATCCAGATAGCTGAACCAATTGCTCCCATAAAAGTAGATTCTTGTAAAAAGAGGGTTACAAAGACAAAGATAAAGAAGAGCATGGTTAAAGGATTTAGAAAACGGTAATGGGGCATGAGGTAGCCATCCGCCATGAAGTCTTGTGACTTGCGGTATTTGAGATGAGCCACCATGATCAAGATATAAATCGCGATGTAAACACCTGATGAAGACGCCGTAATCAAAGCAAAGGCATCGGAAACACCTGGCAAAACATTGATAAAGGCAGCCAGAGCAATTAAGATTGCTGAAGCAATAATAGCATTTTGTGGAACATTATGGCGAGAGAGAGTATCTGCCTTAATTGCTTTGAGGAAGCGATTTGGCGAATCATGGGCAATCTGGTACAAATGACGACCTGTTGAGTAAAGGGTTGAGTTAAGAGCAGATGCTGCCGACGTCAAAACAACGAAGTTAATCAGAGCTGCCGCCCACTTGATACCTGCTAACTCAAAAACCGTTACAAATGGTGAATCTGAAGAAACAAGTTCTCGCCAAGGAATAATAGACATAATGGCTAATAGAGCACCACCATAGAAGAACACAATTCGGAGAGGAATTTCCTTAACTGCTTTTGGCAAAACCTGACGAGGATTCTTCGTTTCAGAGGTTGTCACTCCGATAAATTCAATCATCAGATAGGCAAAAAATACCATTTGAAAGGCCATGACAAAGTTCATGACTCCATTTGGGAAAAGAGAGAATTGATTGCTGATATTTGCTAGACTTGCAGCACCATATGGTGTTTCAAATCCTGTTAAGACCATAAAGACTCCTGTTGCAATCATAGCTAAAATAGCCACAATCTTAACCATAGCAAACCAAAACTCGACTTCTCCAAAGAGCTTAACCGCAATCAGATTGACCAAGGCCAAAATCGTTAAAAAAACAATCTGAATCAACCAACTAGGCCAAGAAGGAAACCAAAACTGAACATAATGCGAAATCGCAGTGATTTCTGCCATACCGATAAATACAACAGACAACCAATAAGACCAAACAGAGAAATACCCCCAGCCTTTCCCCAAATGACGGGTGATAAAGTTGATAAAAGTATGTTGTTCTGGATCCTGATATAGCATCTCCCCAACAGCCCTCATCATCAAAAACATAAAGGCTCCTGTAATCATGTAAATCAGGATGATAGAAGGTCCAGTAAGGCTGATAGAACGACCAGCACCTAGGAAAAGTCCTGTTCCGATTGTCCCCGCAATGGCCATCACCTGAACATGGCGATTGGTTAAACCACGCTCCATTTTATTTTTTTTCTTATTTGAACTCATATAGTCTCCTATTTATTCAAAAAATCAAAAAGGAGTTGAGCAAGTCAAGACCTCCACTACTCCGTTTTCATTCTATTTAGGCTGTTTTTTCAACCTTTAAAATTTTGACATCGTAACTACCAACAGGTGTCTCAATCGTAACAATATCGCCTGTTTTTTTGCCGATCAAAGCTTGTCCAATCGGACTTTCATTTGATACCTTCCCAGCGAAAGCATCCGCACCTGCAGAACCGACGATGATGTAAACTTCCTCTTCCTCTTCACCGATTTCTTGGATGGTTACTGTCTTACCGATAGCTACCTCATCTTGGGCAACTGCATCGCTATTAACAATTTCAGCATAGCGAATTTTGGTTTCTAGACTTGAAATTTGTCCTTCAACAAAAGCTTGTTCATCCTTAGCTGCTTCGTACTCGCTGTTTTCTGAAAGATCCCCGTACGAACGAGCAATTTTGATACGCTCTACTACTTCAGGACGACGAACGAGTTTCAATTCTTCTAATTCTTTTTCTAACTTTTTCTTTTCTTCAAGGGTCATTGGGTAAGTTTTTTCTGCCATTTTTTCAACTTTCTTTTCTATTACTTTTTTAAAACAAAATTATGTGGAAAACCACATAATTTTAGTTTGAACTACTTGATTGTGTTAATTTACTATTGATATGTTCTGCAACGTTTTGGTCATGCTCTTCTTTTGTCGTTGCAAAGTATACTTTACCGTCTTCAACATTAGCTACAAAGTATAAGTACTCACTCTTTGTCTGATTTACACTTGCTTCAATCGCATCGAGGCTTGGACTATCAACTGGTCCGGGCATGAGGCCAAGATGTGTATAAACATTATAAGGTGAATCAATCGTAGTATCAATTGCAGTATCATCAGCCAAGCTAATCTTTTGGCCAAGTTTTCCTTCAGCATACAAGATAGCAATGTTGCTTTGAAGTGGCATACCAAGATTCAAGCGGTTATAGAAGACTCCCGCAATCAATTTACGATCTTCGGTCTTAGCACCTTCTTTTTCGACAAGAGAAGCAATACTGAGCAATTCATTAACTGTCAGATTCTTTTCTTTTATCGTAGTGTAGTACGGTGACATGGCCTTGTCCATAGCTGCTAACATATCATCAATCAAGCTTTCAACTGTGGTGCTGTCTTTGATAGTATAGGTTGCTGGGAAAAGGTAACCTTCAAGGCGATAACGAACACCACTGTCTTTTGTTGGAAGACTTCCAAGAAGGTTTGGATACTTGGCTACTAGTTGGGAGATGAAGGTTTCATCTTGAGCTTTTGCCAGGAAAGCATCCGCTGTAAGAGGTTCTTTAAAATCACCTTGGAGTTGACCTACTGTCTGAGCAATTTGCTCTAAGGTATAACCTTCCGGAATAGTTAAGTTCGCAAGCACTGGTTCTTGAGGTTCAGGAGTTCCACCTTTTTGCAATTCTTGAATTAAGTCATCCGTACTCATGCTTTTCTTCAAATTGTAATAACCTGACTTCAAGTCTGAACCCTTATACTTAGCATAAATACTAAAGATAAGTCCATGTTTGACCAAACCAGATTTTTCCAAAGTGCTCCCAATTTGTTGCACATTTGATCCTTCTGGAATTTGAACTGTCATATACTCCTTAGAGCTCGCATCAACAGGTTTCAAAGAGTCTTGAACATAACCGTACCCAAAGTATCCACCAGCAGCCACAAGTACCAAGAGAACTAAAAAGGTTACTAGGAAACCTTTGGCTTTTGATTTTTTCTTTTTCTTGGTTGGCTTTTTACCTTTACGGCGACGGTTACGACGTGATTCCTCCGTTAATCTGTCTGAGGATCCAGTTGAAGCTAGCGCTTCAGCTTTATTCTCAGAAGAAGCAACTGATGTATTGGCCTCTTCTGTCTTATAAGTCACATCTATCTTGGTCGGAGTATCGTTAAATTCTTTTTCTTCAGGTTCAAGTTCAACTGGTTCCACCTTAGGTTGAACGGACTCCACTACAGGTTCTTCAGCTGGATGAATCGGTTCTACTAGAGGTTCTTCAGATTCTACAACTTCAATCTTGTCAATGACAGGCTGTCTAATCTCTTTCTCTTCTTTTTCATCCGTTTTATCAGCTTCAGCACTCGAAAGTGGAGGAACACTCGGCGCATTCTTTAGAATTTTATCGACAACAGATAGGGAATCAGCCATCAACTCTTCTGTTGAAGCATCCGATTCAGGATTTACAGGAGTTACTGAACTAGCTTGAGATGATGAAGCTGTCAGATTTGGAATGTCTACTTCTTTCTCTCTTCTATCTTGTTCTTTTACTCTCTCTAAATCACGTAGAATCTGATCTTTAAAGCTTAATTTTTCTTCTTCTCTTGATTTTTCAGTCAAAAGCATTACCTCCTTGTTGACAATCCATAATATTATATCTTAAAAGTCGCAGAAAAGCAACCAACTAGGCCATTCCCTAGCTAGTTTTCTTTATTTTCCGGATGCCAAACCATATCATACCAACTTTCACCCGCAAAGCTTGACTGGGATACCCCTTCATTCACAAATCCATGTTTTTCATAATAAGGGATGAGATAGTCATGGCAGGTCAAGTTGATACCTTCTCGTTCATGTTCTAAAGCGACTTCTTTCAGAGCCCTTAACAATCTTTTCCCCACGCCCAAGGCTTGTGCCTCCTTAGCTATGGAGAGACAGGTCACAGAGATATAGCCTCCAGGTCGATGGCTATAGTCTTTTATCTCTTCTGTAAAGGACTGATCTTGTAGATGACGATGTGGGACGACTGGACCTTCAATATACCCAAGTATACGTCCCTCCTTTTCAGCTACGAGAAAACTGGTCTGAATTTCACGTAAGTGCGCCTCAAAGACCAAACGAGGAATCGCTTCTTCAAGGGAGAAATTCTCCAGCTCTATCTCTAAAATTTGATCTAAATCCGAAAATCTTGCTTGTCTGATTTTCATACTTCCTCCTGATAAAAAGGATTGACCCAAATCAGATTCCATCCCGAAAATCTTGCGTACGGAGCCTCTAGCAATTCTCCCGTAGCAAAGTCATTCATCTCAAAATAAGAGAGCAAGTCATCAGGACAAGTCAAGCGAAGATACTCATACCCTCCTTCCACCGCCACTTGTTTCAAGTTAGCAAGAAGAAGGGTCCCCAAGCCTTGCCCGCGATGGTCAGGATGAATAGCTAATGATCTTATTTCTATCCATGTGGGATGGAGAGACTGAGACTCTCCTAAAACATAGCCTACGAGCTGGTTTTCATCTCTAGCTACAAGAAAGGTATCCGCAATCTTACGGATACTCTCTTCTAAAAACTCGTAGCTCACTATTTCTTCTGAGGATAAACAAGATTCTTCAATTGCTACAATTTCTTTTAGATCCGATAATGTAGCCCGTCCTATGGTGATTGGAATTTCCATTCTTTTTTCTTATTGGACGTTACTTGTCAAATTAGACAAAAGACGTTCAAATGAGTACTCATAGGTTTGGATGTCTCCTGCTCCCATAAAGACATAGACTGCATTATCATGCTCAAGGAGTGGTGATACATTTTCAACTGTGATGACTTGGCTTTTCTTCTTAATTTTATCTGCTAGGTCTTCTACCTTGACGTCACCATGGTCCACCTCACGGGCTGATCCATAGATTTTCGCCAAGTAAACAGCATCTGCCTGGCTCAAAGCTTTAGCAAAGTCGTCCAATAGGGCAATTGTTCTAGTAAAAGTGTGTGGTTGGAAGATTGCAACAATTTCCTTGCTTGGGTATTTCTGACGAGCCGCATCTAAGGTCGCAATGATTTCCGTTGGATGGTGGGCGAAATCATCAATAATAATGGTGCCATTGACAACCTTTTCAGTGAAACGACGCTTGACACCAGCAAATGTTTTTAAGTGTTCACGTACCAAGTTCAAGTCAAATCCTGCTGTATAAAGTAAACCAATAACGGCTGTCGCATTCATAATATTGTGACGACCAAAGGTTGGAATGTGGAATTGACCCAACTCTTGTCCGCGGAAATGAACTGTGAAGGTCGAACCAGTCGTAGAACGTAGAAGGTCGCTAGCTACAAAGTCATTTCCCTCAGCATCAAAGCCATAGTAATAGATTGGAGCATTGGCTGTAATCTTACGCAACTCAGCATCCTCACCGTAGACGAATAAACCTTTGGTAATTTGTTTAGCATAGTCATTAAAGGCATTGAAAACATCCTCTAGACTAGTAAAGTAGTCTGGATGGTCAAAGTCAATATTGGTGATAATAGAGTATTCTGGGTGGTAAGGCATGAAATGACGCTCATATTCGTCAGATTCAAAAACAAAATACTTCGCATTTTCAGAACCTCGACCCGTTCCATCCCCAATCAAGAAGCTAGTGTCTGTGATGTGAGACAAAACATGAGACAGCATCCCAGTCGTTGATGTCTTACCATGCGCTCCTGCAACCCCCATGCTGACAAAGTCACGCATAAAGCTGCCTAGGAATTCATGGTAACGTTTGTAGCTGATACCATTTTTGTCGGCATAGGCGATTTCAACGTTATTATCTGGACGAAAGGCATTTCCAGCAATAATTTCAAGATCCCCTTGCAGGTTCTTTTCATCAAAAGGAAGAATCGTAATCCCTGCCTGCTCTAGTCCACGTTGAGTAAAGTAGTATTTTTCAACGTCTGAACCTTGAACCTTGTGTCCCATTTGGTGCAACATCAAGGCCAAGGCACTCATCCCTGATCCCTTGATTCCAATAAAATGATATGTTTTTGACATGTTTTTCTCCCTTACTCAGTAATTCTTGTCAGATTCAACTCTTGGGCAACCTGACGTTCCTGTTCCGTTTGCTTATTCTTTTTATTATATATTTGACTCTTCTTTAGAAAATCATAGTTGTTCTTTTTAGCCTTTTCCGTTTGAGATTTCGGAGTTGGAGTCACTACCTGGCCAGCTTCCTCGGCTAGAATATAGTGGGACTGGCTCAAGTTTTTACTAAACTTGGCAAACTCACCTGGATTTTCCTTTTGAAATGGTGCTGTTGGTTGGTTTCCTTGACGAACAAGTGTTGAACCATTGTGTCGTCTGGTATGACTAACATCCTGAGTCAAATACTTGGCTGAGCGTTTCTTCTTCAAGTCCGCACGCGCCTCTTCTCTAGCCAATTCAGCATACGTTTTTTCAATTTTTTTAGATTCTGGGCCTGGTTTTGACTCCTTGCTAGCTACCGAAGGAGTTACAGCCTGTTCCTCATTGATAGGAGACCATTCCAAATAGTTTTTATCGCGGTAATCACCCTTGATATTGCTAATAAAGTCTGACTCATCGTACAAGTCCATGACTGGCATTTTGGTCAGCATGATCTCATCATCTGACACCAATGGAAATCGATCTTGTTTCATTTTGTATTTCCTTTCAACACTTCATTATAGCGTATTGTCTTGATTTTTCAAGTGCTGGCTTCAGAAATCCCTAAAATTTCTCGAATTTCTGCCAGACTAAGACTCGCACGCGATTCCGTCCCATCTAAAACTTGGGAAACTAGGTGTCTCTTCTGTTCTTGGAGTTCTTGAATCTTTTCTTCAATGGTTCCTCTAGTAATCAAACGATAAACTTCTACCTTCCGTTCCTGTCCCATTCGGTGAGCTCGTCCGATAGCCTGAGCCTCGACAGCAGGATTCCACCAGAGGTCCACTAGGATGACGGTGTCAGCTCCTGTCAGATTGAGACCGACACCACCTGCCTTAAGGGAGATGAGAAAGATATCCCTTTCCCCTTGATTAAATATTTTGGTCATCTCTTGTCGGTCTTGAGCAGGAGTTGAGCCCGTAATTTTGAAGGAAGTCAAGCCCAAATTTGGGAGCTCTTGCTCGATTTTTTCCAACATTCCTTTAAATTGAGAGAAAATCAAGACCCGATGCCCACCATCTGCCACTTGTAGCAATAAATCTCGGAGACTATCCAATTTACCACTGGCTCCTTGGTAATCGTCCATAAAGAGAGCTGGCGTATCGCAGATCTGGCGTAAACGCATGAGGCCAGATAATATTTCTACCCGACTTCTCTGGAATTCTTGATCTGTCACTTGCGCTAGGCGGTCTCGTATCTGTTGCAACTGGGCGAGATAGATAGCCTTCTGTTGGTCTTCCAGTTCATTTTTATAGACGACTTCGATCAGGTCAGGTAGTTCTGTTAGGACTTCTTCTTTCTTACGCCTCATGACGAAAGGCTTGATAAACTGCGCGACTCGGTCAGCCGGTAATTTCATAAACTCCTTTTTACTTGGTAAGAGTCCTGGAAGCACAATTTGAAAGATAGACCATAACTCTCCTAAATGATTTTCGATGGGCGTACCTGACAAAGCAAAGACTGCTGGCACCACAAACTGGCGCAAACTCTGAGCAATCTTAGTCTGAGCATTTTTCATGACCTGGGCTTCATCTAAGAAGAGAAAATCAAAAGCCATCTCTTGATAAAGCTCGCTGTCTTGACGAAAGGTTGCATAGCTAGTCACATAGATCTGGTGATTTTCAGAAAGAATTGCTTCTCGATTCGCTTTCAAACCATGAACGACAGCCAAATCCAACTGTGGGGCAAATTTCCTGAATTCATCTGCCCAATTGTATATCAAACCTGACGGCGCCAAAATCAAGACTCGACTATCTTCTGTCACCTGACTGGTCAAAAAAGCGATGGTTTGCAGTGTTTTTCCCAGTCCCATATCATCTGCCAGGATGCCACCAAAACCATAGTGATGAAGCATCTGGAGCCAACGAACACCCTTTTCCTGGTAGTCTCTCAAACTCGCCTGCACCCGTATATCTCCCAAAGGAAAGTCCTCTGGGTGGGTCAAATCATGAGCTAAATGCTGAAATTCTTCCGAGAAGGAAATCCTGTCTCGACCTTCAAACAACTGAGACAGACTGTAAGCCAGAGATTTTCGCGCTTGAAAGGAACCATCTTTTAGCTCAACTCCCAGTTCCTGCAAATTTTGACGAATCTGCTTGGTTTCCTCATCAAAAAAGTACACTTGGTCAGAAGAACTGATATAGAAATCCTGATTGCTGGTCAGGGCTTTAAGAGCTTGATCAATCTCTTCTTGGGCAATCCCTTGGAAATCAAATTGGATTTCCAACAGTCCTCCCTTGGACTCAATCTGAACCTGAGGAGCTTGGACGCTGTAGAGCTGATTCATATCATCAGACAAGAAAACCTGACCCAATTTCTCAAAAGCTGGAATCGTATGGTGAAAGAAAGAATAAACTGCCTCTGGCTTCAAAGCCTGTCTCCAAGACTGAAAATCAGCCTCAAAACCAGCCCCTAAACAGACTTGAAATAGCTGGTTTTCCAAGACAGCATCGCTTGAAAAAGGTAATTGTTCCAGCTGTTGATGACTAGTCACCTTAACATCTCCATAGTCAAACTGGATATCCAAACGGATACGGCCGTCATCCTCCCTATCAAAGTAAAAGATTGGTGAAAAGGGTCTGATTTGCAGACGCTCGGGAGCAGAAACCGTGCCCAGTTGTCCAAACAAAGGCAGACAGGCGGCTAGGCGGTCACGATCACTGTTGTCAAACTGGAGGCATTTTCTCCCTCTTTCCTCCCGAGGGAGCTCCTTGAGTTCCTTCAAAAGAGTTATCTGATTAGGGGTCAAGAAATAAACATTCCCCTTACGAAAGAGAACCGCTCCCCCATAGAATACGTTAACCCGCTCAGTCTCAGAAATCTCCATCTCAAAATAATCGGGATACTCCTGCACGGAAAAAGAGAACAGTTCCGCATCGGGATCTAAATCGTGAAATAGAAGATTTTCATAACTATCGATCTGATGTTCAAAATGAAAATCCTCCAAGTTCATCAGCAACTCCACTCCCTGCTCAAAAAATGTCAGAGGGAAAAAGAGGTGACGACCTTGATTGGGGAAAAAGAGATCTTGACTCAGTCCCTCCTCAATCAAGCCACATAAAAAAGTAAGAACTTCTTGACTAGCTGTATCAAAAGCATCCCAAGACAAGCCATTCTCGTAGTGCTTCCCAATCATATATGGTTTTCGATGGACTAAGACCTTCAAAAAGAGAGGGATGTCACGAATGACATAATATTTTTGACTATCAACTAAACCGATTCGGAGAGTCCAAAGGAGGCGATTGGTTCCAGCTTCTACCTGACCTTGAGCCGACAAAGTGTAGATTTTCTCTCGCTTCTGAGGTTGGATACGCTCCAAAAAACTACCACCAAAACTAACCTTGGTTTCGACCTCTTCTTGCTCTTCATGTCCTTTTTCTAAGGCTTGTAGAATCACCTGGCCTTCTTCGTCGTTCTTCAGATAATGCTCGAGCGCCGCTAGGTGAACACAGTAACCTCTTTTTTGGAAAAAATCACAAGCACAAAAAACAAGATCATCCTCTAAACTGTAGCGTAAGTCTTCTCCCGCCACACGAGTATAGAGGCGATTCCCTTTTTCCTTAATAATCTCAATGTTGCCTGTTTCATAGAGTGTAACCCCCTCCATGCGCAACTTTCCCGGAATCAATTTAGCCATAGTTACCCCTTTATCTTATCTTTTCATTATACCACATTTTCCCCTATGAAAATAGCCTTCTAGAAAGACTTTTCTCCTAGAAGGCTGGATTTTTAAAGTGTAGCAAAAGTGGTCACGATGCGTTGGCAAACCTCTTCTAGTACTGACTTCGGCATAGCTACATTGAGGCGGGCATGAAGAGCTCCCTCCTCCCCAAAGTCCAAACCTCGGTTCAAGATAACCTTGGCTTCATTTCTCAAAAGCTCTTGCAAGCGGTCATCCGTTAGATCATAGGCCGAAAAATCAAGCCAGATCAAGTAGGTACCTTGCGGTTTCATGACCTTAATCTTGGTTTCGTTGCCCAAAACATCCACTACATAGTTAATGTGGTCCTCGATAACTTCTTTTAGTTCTCCTAACCAGTCCTTGCCATAACGGTAGGCAGCTTCTGTCGCCAAATACCCCAATCCTGAGATTTCATGCTGGTTATTGGCCAACTGGCGTTTTTGGAAGGCAACTCGAAGCTTTGGATTTTCAATAACTGCATAGGAATTTTTCGTCCCAGCAATATTAAAAGTCTTGGTAGCACTGCTCAAAACAAGAGCAAAGTTTTTGAAGTCTGGATTTACGGTATTAAAAGACTGGTGTTTGTGACCAAAGAGGGCCAAATCTTGGTGAATCTCATCCGAAACCAACAAAACACCGTGTTTTTGGCAGAGATTTCCGATCTTTTCCAACACTTCCTTTTCCCACACACGTCCACCAGGATTGTGAGGATTGCATAGGATATAGAGTTTGACATCCTCTTCTACTAAATCCTTCTCCAATTGGTCAAAGTCAATCTCAAACAGACCATCCTTTTCCACCAAAGAATTTGTAATCAATCTACGATTATTCAACTTGACACTGCGAGCAAAAGGTGGATAGACCGGTGTATTAATCAGAATCGCTTCGCCTTCTTTTGTAAAGGCTTGAATAGCTATCGAAATTGCTGGCACAACCCCCTCAATAAAGACAAGAGCTTCTTTGTCAAAGTGGTAGCCGTGTTGGCTGGCTTCCCACTTTTGAACTTCATGAATTAACTCTTCACTGGCATAGGTATAGCCATAAACCAGTTGGTCCGCGTAAGTTTGCACGGCTTGGCGGATTTCAGGCAAAACCACAAAGTCCATATCCGCTATCCAAGCTGGAAGGACTTCACTATCCGTTTCTGTTTCTTTCCATTTATAGGTATGGTGCCCTAAACGGTTGGGCAGGCTTGTAAAATCATATTTTCCCATCTTTGTCTTATCCTTCTAATGCTTGACGTAAGTCCGCAATCAAATCTCTGGCATCCTCAATCCCAATAGACAAACGCAAAAGATCATCTGTCAATCCATAGGAATGGCGCACTTCTACTGGTATATCCGCATGGGTTTGCGTTGTTGGATAGGTGATAAGGCTTTCCACGCCACCCAAACTCTCAGCAAAAGAGAAAACCTTCAAGTTATTTAAAATCTGAGGAATTCGACTCTCATCAGCCACTTTAAAGGAAATCATGCCCCCACGACCAGTATAGAGAACTTCCTTGACTGCTGGAGAATCCTTCAAAAAGGCAACCACTTCTTGGGCATTAGCTGTTGAGCGCTCCATACGCAGAGACAAGGTTTTAAGACCACGAATCAACTGATAACTATCAAACGGTGATAAGACCGCACCTGTCGTATTGAGATTATAGAAAAGTTGTTCATATAGTTCTAAACTATTAGTCACAACCACCCCAGCTAAGACATCATTGTGCCCTGCTAAGTACTTGGTGGCTGAATGGAGAACAATATCCGCACCATCTTCAATTGGGCGTTGGTAAATCGGGCTGTAGAAGGTATTGTCCACCACTACCTTGGCACCCTTGGCATGAGCTAGTTTGGCTAGTTTTGCAATATCAAATTCCAACATCAAGGGATTGGTTGGCGTTTCGATATAGAGAACATCCACATCCTTTTCTAACTCAGCAATCAATTCTTCTTCTGTATTGGCATAGGTAAAATGGAACCGGCCTTCCTGCTCGACTTGGTTGAACCAACGGAAAGAACCTCCATACAGATCGCGCACAGCCAAGACTTTACTTCCTACTGGAAAAACACTAAAGGCCAGTACAATCGCAGCCATACCTGAACTCGTCGCTAGGGCATGGTCTGCTGACTCAATAGTCGCCAAGACCTCCTCCGCCTTACTGCGAGTTGGATTTTTAGTACGGGTATAGTCAAATCCAGTAGACTGGCCAAACTCTGGATGCTGATAAGTTGTTGAAAAATGAAGTGGCGTCACCAAGGCACCTGTTGCCTTATCTGACTTGATCCCTGCCTGGGCTAAAATTGTGTTGATGTGTAGTTCTTTGCTCATACAATGCCTCCAAATCTATAGTAACTATTGTACCACTTATTTTCACTAACTTATTTTCTTGTTTTCAAGAGCTAGTTATAGTTTCAAACTATATAAAAACGATAGTTCCTTGAGAAACTATCGTTTTTCCTGTTGAGTAGACTCGCTATTTAACGTGTTTTGCCAGTTCTTCTTGGGCTTTTTTATTTGATTCTTCTTTTTCTTTCAACCATTTTTCTTTAGCTTTTTCATACTCATCAGTCGTTACAGTCTTATCTTGCAACTTGAGGTACTTGTATGATTCGACACCCTTATTTCCAGCTTGTGAGAATGGCGCTGAGAATGGAACTGTCTTTCTCAAGCTAGGTGTTCCACCTTGGGAAACGTTTGGAATTGCAAGGGCGCTATCAACGAGCCAAGCTTGAATTTCAGCATATTTTTCATAACGTTTTGCTGGGTCTTGCTCCTTGTTCGCTTCTTCCAACATTTGAGTGTAAGTATCCAGACCAACTGCCTTAGCCTTGTCATTAACCTCACCTGGTTCTAAACCAAGGTTTTGCAACATACCACCGTTATTGACATTTAAGATATCAAGATAGCTTGATGGATCCAAGTAGTCAGCACTCCAACCGCCATTATAGATATCAAAGTCTTTTTGAGCTGCCGTTTGAGCGAGGTAGCTAGAATTATCGTAGTCATCTGTTGATAATTGTTGGATATCGATAACCACATTCTCAGCTCCGAGAACAGATTCGATGGATTGTTTCAAAGAGCTCGTTTCAAGTACACCTTTTTTAGCTGATTGGTCTACAGATACATCCAAGTGGATTGGGAATTGTACACCCTTAGCTTCCAATTCTTTCTTAGCTTCTGCAAATTTAGCTTTAGCCTTGTCAGGATTGTAGTATGGGTCTTGCGCGTCTGCAAAGTTGATTCCTTGCCATTCTTGGCCATAGTTGACCATCTTTTCTGAAACAACATCACCAAAGTCTTTTCCGTTGATACTTACAAATGTTGGAGGTACAACCAAGTTACGAATAATCTTTGTTGCTCCTTCTTCCCCTTGAGATTGTGCTCCATAGGCTGTACGGTTATAAGCATAGTTGAAGGCTTGACGGAAGTTTTTATTCAGAACTGCTTCTTGGGTTGATTTCTTTTCGATATCTGAGGATTTAGAAGTGAAGTTATAAGATTTTCTGTCCAAGTTGAAGTTCAAGTAATAAGAAGTTGCGTTTTGCATACTATAGATGATGTTATCCTTGTTCTTCTCTTTAATTCCTTCAAAGCTTGAGCTATTTGGGTAGAGACGCGCGTAGCTGTATACTCCTTCTACGAAGTTACGAGCTAGGGCATCTTGGTCACTACCATCATAGTAAGTCAATTTTACATCATCCACAAAGACATTTTTAGCATCCCAGTAATTTGGATTTTTCTTGTATTCGATAACAGATTTTGAAACAAAAGATTTCATCAAGAAAGGTCCACTGTACAAAATACTAGAAGGATCTACCTTACCAAAATCATCCCCTTTTGATTTCAGGAAGTCTGCATTGACAGGGAAGAGAATGGTTGAAGTTGTTTTAGAGTTCCAATAAGGTTCTGGACGTGTCAAAGTGTACTGAACTGTTTGGTCGTCAATCGCCTTAACACCGACAGTTGAAAAGTCAGTTGTTTTCCCGTTGATATAGTCATCCAAACCTGCTACAGAGTCTTGAACCAGGTACAAGGCTTCGGATTTTTTATCAGCAGCATATTTCAACCCAGTGACAAAATCTTGCGCCGTTACAGGGGCGTATTCTTCACCCTCATAGGTATACCATTTTGCATCCTTACGCAATTTGTAAGTATAGGTCAAACCGTCCTGAGAAACAGTCCAATCCTCTGCCAACGATGGAACATAGTTACCGTATTGGTCATTTTCCATCAATCCATCTACCAAATTAGTAACGATGTCGTTGGTTGTTGCACGGTTTTCTGCAAGATAGTTCAAACTAGATGGATCGCTCGAATAAACATAGTTATATGTTTTAGAAGAACTACTTGAGTTTCCACATGCGCTCAGTAAGATACCTGCGCTTAACACGACACTTGCAAGTGTCAGATACTTGGCCTTAGACTTTTTCATTTCCAGAACCTCCTGTTTTAAAGATTTGTCTTATTATACAGCTTTGGTTTTATTTAGTCAAGCGATTTCTGAAGAAAAACTTAAAAAACATATTTTTCTACTCTTAATTTTAGAAAAAGTTCTCCTTTTTTAAGAAAAATATACTATAAAAACCTTTCTATTATAGAAAGGTTAATTCATTGCTTTTATTTATAAATCTTCTTACGATATTTTCAATCGTGTCCGTAGTCGGTCCGCTTGGGCTTTACCTATTATCTTGTCTAAAAGTCGTGTCCGTAGGCTCATCAAACCATAGAGACCTCCTCCAAGCCCTCCGATGAGAGCTACGTAAAGGAAACTCCAGAGACGTCCACTTGGCTGGAAGACAAAACCGAGTAGCCATTGTAAGAAGCCAACTAAGATAAACATAACCAGAGTCAAGATGGTAATCAAAATTGTTCGCTTCAAGATAATCTTTCGACGAGCACCCGTTACCTGGCAGATGTCTCGGTACATCAAGACATTCGGAATAATCAAGCCGATAGTCGTTGAAATCAAAGGACCGTAGCTGTGGAAAATAGCAATGGTTGGCAATTGCAAGACAATCTTAGCAATAGAACCATAGACAAAGTAAAGCACTGCCTTTCGGTTTCGAAACATGGCCTGAAGCATAGGAGACAAGACCATATACAAGCCTAGGATAGTAGACTGCAAAACTGCAAAGACAAATAGACCCATGGCCAAACTATCTGGATTACCGTAAAAGACTGTATAAAGAGGTTCCCCTACCATGACCACTCCAACCGTTGCCGGTAGTAGAAATAAGAAGAGCATGGTGAGGCTATCTTGGACTAGGCGAGCCGCCGCCTGCAAGTCGCCTTTTACATAGTTTTCCGTCAACAGTGGCAAGCCGACACTCCCAATCGAAACTCCCACAGAGATTAAAATCATGGTAATTTTATTCGGATTGGCAGAGAAATAAGAAAACATAACAACCAAGTCTTCATCGCTATAGTTGGTAAACCACTTCATACTATTGATAAAAGTCATCTGGTCTAAAATCTGAAAGAGTTGAATGGCAGACCCTGTCAGGATAAAAGGAATGGCTTCCTTGATGGTATCGACTAAGAGTCGCTTACTATTGATCTTATCCCGTGTTTCAAAGACTCTTTTGAGCAAACCTTCTTGGGCAAGGAAGTAGATCAAAACTGCAAAACTTGCCACCATCCCCACAAAGGCCGCAAAGGTCGATTGGGTAACGGCTGATAGGTAGTCACCAGAACCCATCTTCATAATGAAGAAGGTTGCCATCAACATCCAGATAACACGGATCACCTGCTCAGCGATTTGACTCATAGCATAGGGTTTCAGGTTATTCATCCCTTGGAAGAAGCCCCGGATGACACTCATAGATGGGAAAATCAAGACCGCCCAAGCCAAACTCTGCATGATGGGAATCAGGTCTTTCCCCACACCTGACAAATCTGCTAACCAGGGAGAAAAGAGATACAAGACCAAAGCAAAGACTAAGCCCAAGCCCGTCATAAAGCTTAGGAAACTCCGAATCAAAGCAAAGCTGTGCTCTTCTTCTCGCATGGTATTGTACTTAGCCACTTGTTTGGCGACTGCAACTGGGATACCCGCTGTCGAAATCAGCAAGAACCAGGCGTAAATATTGTAGCCCATGGTAAAGAGTCCATTTGCCTTAGCAGCATAGGTCCCCATCCAGATATACCAGGGAATAATGTAGATTGCCCCAAGGAGGCGACTAATAAAGTTACTAGCTGTTAGCCAAGCAGTCCCTCGCAACATCTGGGCTTGCTGGTGATTGTTTTCGTTAGACATAGCTTCCTCATTCAATTTTAATAACTAGGAAATTTTCCTCATCTTCCATTATAAACTTTTCCTTGTTACTTGTAAAATTCAGACTTTCAGTTTACAATAGAAAGTATGATAAAGATTGAAACCGTATTAGATATATTAAAAAAAGATGGTCTCTTCCGCGAGATTATCGACCAAGGACACTACCACTACAACTACAGTGAAGTTGTTTTTGACAGCATCAGTTACGACAGTCGAAAAGTAAAAGAAGGTACTCTTTTTTTTGCCAAAGGCGCTGCCTTTAAAAAAGAATACCTCCTATCCGCTATAAGTCAAGGCTTAGCTTGGTACATCTCCGAAAAGGACTACGAAGTCGGTATCCCTGTCATCGTTGTGAACGATATCAAGAAAGCCATGAGTTTGATTGCTATGGAATTTTATGACAATCCACAAGAAAAACTCAAAATTCTCGCTTTCACAGGAACAAAAGGAAAGACAACATCTGCTTACTTTGCATACCACATTCTATCTCAACGCTACCCAACAGCTCTCTTGTCAACTATGAACACAACTCTAGATGGCAAGACCTTCTTTAAATCTTCCTTCTCAACGCCTGAAAATATCGATCTTTTCGACATGATGGCTCAGGCTGTTAAGAATGGAAGAACCCATCTTGTAATGGAAGTCTCAAGTCAAGCCTATCTAGTTCATCGAGTCTATGGTTTGACCTTTGATGTAGGTGTCTTTCTTAACATCACTCCTGACCATATCGGACCAATTGAACATCCAAGCTTTGAAGATTACTTCTACCACAAACGTCTCTTGATGAAAAATAGCCGAGCAGTTGTCATTAACAGCGACATGGACCACTTTTCTGTCTTGAAAGAACAAGTGGAAGATCAAGAACATGACTTCTATGGTAGCCAGTCAAGTAACCAAATCGAGAACTCCAAAGCCTTTAGCTTTTCAGCTACAGGTAAACTCGCTGGTGATTATGATATTCAACTCATTGGCCACTTCAATCAAGAAAATGCAGTTGCTGCAGGACTTGCCTGTCTTCGTCTAGGTGCTAGTCTTGAAGATATCAAAAAAGGAATCGCTGCAACCCGCGTTCCTGGACGTATGGAAGTCCTGACTCAGAAAAATGGAGCCAAGGTCTTCATCGACTATGCCCATAATGGTGACAGCCTGAAGAAACTCATCAATGTTGTTGAAACTCATCAAACTGGAAAAATTGCTCTGGTTCTCGGTTCTACTGGAAACAAGGGTGAAAGTCGTCGCAAAGACTTTGGACTCCTTCTCAATCAACATCCTGAGATTCAAATCTTTCTCACTGCTGATGATCCCAATTATGAAGATCCAATGGCCATTGCTGAAGAAATCAGCAGCTATATCAGTCATCCTGTTGAAAAGATTGCCGATCGTGAAGAAGCCATCAAGGCGGCGATGGCCATCACAAATCAAGAACTCGATGCTGTGATTATTGCAGGCAAGGGAGCTGATTGTTACCAAATCGTCCAAGGAAAGAAAGAAGACTATCCTGGAGACGCAGCTATCGCAGAACGTTATCTATAAAAAAATCAAGGGAAACATTCCCTTGATTTTTTTAGTCTTCTTTCTTAAATGAATTTTTAAGACCTTCAACGGCACCTTCTACAGCACCTTTAGCATCTTCAACAACTTCTTTTGCTTTCGCAACTGTTTTTTCTACAGTACCTTCTGCTTCTGTCTTGCTATCGCCAGTAACTTTACCAAATCCTTCTTTGATAGCACCAGTTGCTTGATCCAATTTATTTTCAAGTGACATAGCTCTGTCTCCTTTGCTTTTAATACGATAAACGTTATCGCTTACATTCAGTTTATGCTTATTCTTTAGCAAAGTCAAACAATCTGCTCAAAATGAAGCAATTAAGGTAAATAGAAAGTCAACTGTTCCTTGTCGAAATCAACAGCCAACTCATACTTCCCTTCTTCGTTTTGCACAACATAGCCTAGGACGACCAAACTATCCACAAAGATATCACGGCGTTTCTGTATCAGTTGATCTTTTTTGAGGAATTTTAACAAAAAAGTCGTCATATATTTGAGGACATACTCAGGGTTAACATCTCCTAGAATATCATAGAGTTTCTGCTGATATTCTGTCAGTGGATACTGGTTCTTAACTTTATAAAAATAGTTAGACAAGGTCATTTTTTGCCTTGCAAAGTCCGTATGCTCGATTAAAATAGCTGCATTGGTTTGATTGCGCAATTCCGTCTCAAAAGTCTTCTCCACCAAGTCTTGATAGACTGGACTATCCTCTCTGACAAAAATCTCTTTATCAAGGGCTAAATCATCCGTAGATTCTAAAAAAGGGAGATTGAGCGAATAGTGTTTGTTTTCCCTTAGGATCAAGCCTGCCTTTATATACTCTTCCATAAGCTTATCAACTGATACATCTGGAAATTGAGCCTTTATCTCCCGAAGGATAACATCATCATGCTGGTCCAGATAGTCAACCAAATCTATAAAAAATGGCTGTCGAGTCAAACGAGAAGGATTAAAAATCTGAATCATGAAGATTCCTTTCTTTACATTTTAAAAGAGGGGATGCTGCTAACTGACTAGGATTGGTCCCCGGCTGGTTCAGAGGTACAGGAAGTTCGAGTTTCCTGTAATAGTCCCTCCAAAAATCACTAATCTCCTGCTCCCCGTCCCCAAATTTCATGGAAATAGTTTCAAAAATCGGTAGGATTTCAGCGATGTACTGGGAACAATAAAACCCTTCCCCATCAGGGTAAAAAGAAAAATTATAAGGAGCTCCAAGATGCTGGTTAGCTCTTTTCTTTACTTTTTGAATATCTATTTTTGGATAAAGATAAAGATCATACAGACAAGCTGGCTCTAAGAAGTCTCTTAGTTTTTGACAGATAACACCAACTTCACTAGTTGCATGATAAACAAATCCGTCTAAAAGGATAGCTACATGACTATAGTTCCCGGTAGAAGCCTGGATGGCCTGCCCCATATCTGAAAGGTCCTTCACAAAAATCAAATCGCCGTTTGCTAACATCTTTCTCTCCTAGAAAAAAAGGAGCCGAAACTCCCTTCAATATATGAAAACGAACGTTTTCTATTTTGAAATAACACCCAAAATCTTAAGCATTAAAGCTCTCAGTCAACTGAGGCACCACTTGTTTCTTACGTGAAACAGCACCTAGAAGGAAAGCGTGGTTATTTTCAAGTTTAAAGTTGAAGGCAGCTTCGACCTTGTCCATGTTTGATCCAAGAGCAAGGATTTCTGAGTTTGAGTTGACGATGTCTGTAATCATCAAGACAAAGTCAGAGTAGCCGTTTGCTGCATTAGCCGCTTGCATTGCTGCTTCGATTTCAGCTTGGCGTTCCAAGACTTCAGCAATATCAACTGTGTTAACCTGAGCAACACGAACCTTATTTCCGTTGAGTTCAAAAGTCTTAGCATCGATGTCAATCAATTCTTCAGCAGATTTGCTTGCCAAGTTTGTACCAGCCTTGAGCATAGCAAGACCGTACTCTTCCAAGTTGACACCTGCTAATTCTGCCAATTCAGGAGCAATGACTTTATCAGATGGGTGAGTTGTTGGTGATTTCAAAAGAAGGGTATCTGAAATCAAACCTGAAAGCATCAATCCTGCGATTTCTTTAGGAACTGCCACACCATGCTCTTTGAACATGCGATAAACGATAGATGAAGCTGATCCAACTGGTTCCAAGCGCATGTAAAGTGGGCTTGCAGTTTCAAAATTAGCCACACGGTGGTGGTCCACAACACCGTAAACTTCTACTTCAGCGATATCTGATACAGATTGTTGGAATTCATTGTGGTCGGTCAAGATGACTTGTTCTGCACCTTCTGCTTTAGCAGATGTGATGACGCGTGGTGCTTCTACACCAAAATAGTTCAAAACAAAAGCTGTTTCTTCATTTGGAGTACCGAGAGCTACTGCTTCCGTGTCCAATCCATACGCCTCTTTTGCAAGATAAGCAAAGGCTACAGATGACCCGATGGCATCTGAGTCTGGATTTTGGTGACCAAATACTAGAATCTTAGACATGATAATACCTCTTTAAATTTATTCATCTTATTTTAGCACTTTTTTCCTCTTTTGACAAAAGTAAGAGGAGTCAAAGGACTCCTCATTAGACATCAATATCGTTAACTAGATTTTTTTCTTGATTTTCGGATAGAAATCGTTCTTTCTGTGGACGTTTCTTTCGTTTGAGAAGAGCCTCTGCTGACATGGCTTCTTCCTTGCTAGCAAAGCCCTCTACATAGATGAGTTTAACTGGCAAGCGAGCTCGGGTATACTTGGCACCCTTACCACTATTATGAACGGCAAGGCGTTTCTTCACATCTGTCGTGTAACCAGTATAGTAAGAACCATCACGGCACTCCACCACATACATATAGGCCTTATGATTCATAGTAAATCTCTTGAATTTCTGGCGTGTAGGAACCATCATCATTGTGAACAATGAGTGGTGGCAAGACCTTGAAGCCGCTCGTTGATCCATCCTTAATAGCTTCGATTAAAAGCATATTGGCTTCCTTTTCTCGTTTAGGATAGACAAATTGCAGGCGCTTCGGAGCCAAATTATGGCGCTGAAGCATATCTAAGATATCCAAGAGCCGATCTGGACGATGAACCATAGCCAAACGGCCATTAGACTTGAGAATACTCTGGGCGCTCCGACAGATTTCTTCTAGATTAGTTGTAATTTCATGTCTAGCTAAAAGGTAGTGTTCACTCTCATTCAAATTGGAATGCGGATCCACCTTAAAATAAGGCGGATTACACAAAATCATATCCACCTTACTTCCCTGAATGTGGGCAGGCATATTTTTCAAATCATCGCAGATGACCCGCATCTGCTCTTCCAAACCATTCAACTGAACCGAACGCTCTGCCATATCCGCCAAGCGCTCCTGAATCTCTACAGATATTATCTGCGCCTGAGTACGTGAACTAGCAAAAAGTCCCACTGCACCATTGCCAGCACAAAAGTCCACAATTAAACCCCGTTTAGGGAAGCGAGGAAAGCGTGATAAGAGAACACTATCCACTGAATAGCTAAACACCTCTCTATTTTGAATGATCTTAATATCTGTCGAAAAGAGCTGGTTGATGCGCTCTCCTGGTTTTAATAATTGTTTTTCTTTCATACTTTCATTACAATAAATTATGTTAATATTACAAATGATTTAGATAATTGTATTTATGGTTTCTTCTTTAAATGCTCTAGTGCCTCGCGCGTCCAAACAGGCATCATTCGTCCAAGTGGTGCAAAACCGTGCTTGATACGATCATTTGAAAAACGTCTCCGTCTTGGCAATTGATGTTTTTCTTCCTCCAAAGTACGGATAGAAAGACTAGCTTTTCCAGTGTATTCGTCAAAATCCACCACCTGTACTTGAACTTCATCACCAATTTTTAAAATATCATAGATATTCTCAATAAATCCCGTCCGGATTTCTGAGATGTGAATCAGCCCTGTCACCCCTGTCTCTAACTCGACAAAGGCACCATAGGGCTGAATTCCTGTAATACGCCCGTTTAGCTTATCACCTATTTTCATCCTAGTCCTCAATTTCAATCGTTTCAATTACTACATCTTCAACTGGTTTATCCATCGCTCCAGTCTCAACAGATGCAATGGTATCTAAGACAGCAAAAGATTCAGCATCTACCAATTGCCCAAAAACAGTATGGCGGCGGTCAAGGTGAGGAGTTCCTCCTTGCTCTGCATAAATCTCAGCGATTGGTTCGGGCCAACCACCACGTGCAATCTCTTTCTTAGAGTATGGCAAGTGTTGATTTTGGACGATAAAGAACTGGCTACCATTGGTATTTGGACCAGCATTGGCCATAGAAAGAGCACCACGGATATTGTAAAGTTCTTCTGAAAATTCATCTTCAAAAGCTTGACCATAAATGGACTCTCCGCCCATACCAGTACCAGTTGGGTCTCCACCTTGGATCATAAAGTCCTTGATAATGCGGTGGAAAATCACACCATCATAGTAACCGTCTTTTGACAGAGCAACAAAGTTGGCTACTGTTTTGGGAGCTTGCTCAGGGAAGAGCTTGATACGTAAGTCTCCGTGATTTGTCTTAATAGTCGCCAACGGACCTTCTACTGTTTCAATTTCTACTTGTGGAAAATGCAATTCTTTTTCTACCATACCAAATCCTTCTAAGGCATCAAAAATGCCATCTTCTTCTACTGTTTTTGTAATATAATCTGCTTTTTCTTTGATTTTATCATGGGAAACTCCCATGGCAATGCTAATTCCTGCATAATCAAAGAGTTCCAAGTCATTGAGACCGTCTCCAAAGACCATGACATTCTCTGGTTTCAAGCCTAAATGGTCCACCACCTTGGCTACACCTGTGGCTTTTGAAACTGAAATAGGCACGATATCAGATGAATGTTCATGCCAACGCACCATGCGAAGTTTATCTGATAAAGACTCTGGTAAGTGCAAGCCATCTCCTTTTTCCTCAAAGCTCCACATCTGATAAATGTCCGCTTTTTCATGAAAATCAGGATCCACATCCAAGTTTGGATAAATCGGATCAATTGCCTCACTGATCAGTTCTGTTCGAGTGGAGAGTTTGGCGTCATGACTGCCAACCAAGCCATATTCAATTCCCTCTCGCTTAGTCCAAGAGATATACTCCTCAACATCTGACTTGTCAATCTGATGCTGATAAATGACCTGACTTTTTTTATCTTCAATATAGGCCCCATTTAGGGTTACAAAAAAGTCCGGCTTGAGCTCACGAATCTCTGGAACAACTCCAAAAATACCACGTCCAGAAGCAATACCTGTTAAAATTCCTTTTTCACGCAACTGCTTAAAGACAGTGGGAATTGTAGCTGGAATAAAACCCGTCTTTGACGTACGCAGGGTATCATCAATATCAAAAAAAACGATTTTAATCTTCTTTGCCTTGTATTTTAATTTCGCATCCATCTCTCTACCTCTTTTCCATCACTCTTTCCATTATACCATAAAGCTGATGAAATTCCTTTTTTGAAAAAAGATGAAAATCCTATCAAAAAGAGAGCCAGTAAAACTAGCCCTCTCTTCTCATCCTAGAACATCTCTAGAGCAATCATGGTAATCATCGTTGCATCATAGTAGTTGTCCAAAGGTAAATCTTGTGTAAAAATGTATTTATTTTGCTGAAGAAGTTTCAGATAACCTTCTCCCTTGTCAGACGCATAGGTAATAGGGGCCAAAAAACTACCTGCCTGGTATTGATTGAGGGCAGTTCCATTCATGTCATAACCAGCATAAACGCGTCGCTCTTTCATAAAGAAATTCATCATCTTTTGAACGACTTTTTGACTTCTTTCATCTTGACTTTGAGACAAGTGATAAGGCAAACGACAAGCATTATAAGAATACGCTCCATCGTATTGAGACTCGATTGTGTTGGCATCAACAAGACGCGCGCCTGACTTCTCAGCCCAGATAAAGTCTGGCAAGAGACCCGTATCCGAATGAGAACTGATTTGCTCCAATTGCCCAAGCATCTTATCCTTAACATCTAGCCACTGTTTGTTTCCAGTCAGGTCGTAGAAAGACTGGAAATAGTGAGGAAGAGTATCAGACGTCCGCATCAAGTAATAATAATCGGAATCCTTGTTTGCCCAGTTTCCTACTGTTAAAACACCTGTCTCTTCATTGTAATTGTATCGAAGAATATCTTCTAAGATTTTTTTAGCTTGCTCTTGGTATTCCTGCGCCTTATCTGGCCACTGTTTGGCAGCTTCAATCAAAGAATAAGCGATGTAGAGATCTCCATCAGTTGCGTTTTGCTTCTCAACCGTCTCGCTATCATTTTTGATCACTTGCTTCCAAGACATCAACTGCGTCCCCTCGATACGATGATTTTGGTAATAACGATAAAGACCATCAAAATCTGCTTGACTCGCTTGCCCTTTTTGGGCTGCTAAAACCGTTATGAGCATGCCGTAACTTTGGGCTTCAGATAAAACTGTTGTTCCCTCCGAATCACTCGTCGTACGGACATAGGACTGATCTCTCTTAGTCACAAGAAACTGTTGGCTCCATTGGCGGTAAATACGATTGCGCATCTCGACTTTACTCCTTCCTCTTGCCAAAAACAAGGTTAAACAAAAGATAGAAAGGATGAGCACAAACCATACATATTTTAATTTACTCGTTTTCATAAATCCTCCTATCCTGCAAATCGCTTGGTTTTAACCCACTTGGTTTCTTTTCGGCGGAGTACTTTGTCCAGCACGATTGAAGAAATGGAATCAATGGAAACAACGATAAACATCTGTGCGTAAGAGAAATAGGCTGCCAAGGCTAACCAGATTTGTTTTGTTGTCGCTTGTCCAAACTGACTTGCTAATGCCGTCATAATTTGCATCAAATAGAGACCAATCATGAGAATCCAGTTGAAGAGCATGAGCTGGGCGATGTAGATATTATCCGCATCAAAAGCAAATGGAATTCTGACATCTGGGAAGAAAAGATTAAGACAGATCGCTAGCACATTCGCTAGGAAAATCAAATCCGATAGGACAATGGCAAAGTTAAACCAAAAGAAAACACAAGAATAGTTAAAGACTTCTAGTTTAACGCGCCAGTTTGCTCTGCCAAATAAATGCTTAAAATTTGAGAGAACAACTTCGTAGTTTCCTTTAGCCCAACGTTTTCGTTGCATATAGTAACTCTTTAAAGTCTCAGGTTCTTGTTGGAAAGCCTCTGAGTTATAAGCAAGGGCGATCAATTTACCACTCTGCATGATTTTAAAAGAAATATCGGTATCCTCAGTCAAGGCACCATTTTTCCAACCACCGATACTCTTTACAAAGTCGGTTTGAATGATAAAGTTGGTTCCTGGGATACGACCAATTTTAAAGAGATGCCACATCCCAACATGGTGCACCCGCTGGGTAACAACGATTTCTTGGTTGATACAACGAGTCAAAAAATTTTGATTGGCATTTCGAGTCTTGTTGCGACCGAAAGATGCCACGTGGCGTTCTGGGTCCTTTATCACTTCTTTGACAAGGAAATAAAGGGCATTTTTTTCAGGCATGGCATCTGCATCATAAACACAGATGTATTCACCTCTTGCCATCTCTAAGGCATCGTTTAGAACGCCCGCTTTTCCTCCCGTACCAGTACGGTCGATAATAGTCAGATTTCTTCCTGCATATTCAGGCATGGCTTGTACAGACAAGCATTCTGCATAGGTATTGTCCGAACAGTTATCCGCAAATAGAAGCAACTCCACACGGTCGTGAGGATAATTCATATCCAATATAGCTTTTGCCGTTTGGGCAATAACCACATCCTCATTATGAGCAGGAACAACAATGGTAACCTTAGGATAATAAGGTAGTGGCGAAGTGTCTACACGAAAATCACTGTGCTTAAACCAAAAGTGCACTGCTGAAAAGAGAATTACCAAACCCCAAGCCAGAGAAATCCAAATAGTAAGCAGGGTAAAAATCATTAACATTTGACTAATCATGATTCACCGCCTTAAAATTTTTGTTCACTCGATGGTAAAGAATACTGTATGCAATAAATAATATGACAAAACAAATGCCAAAGGTAAGACTGAGTCCCAAAGCAATGCCAAAAAATATATTGGTTAGAGTCATGTTTCCCTCCTAATATTCTACAATTACATCTGTCTCTAATTGACGTTTGAGATGACTAGCAATATCCGAGTAGTCTTGGTATTTATCTTTATTATCATAGTTAATCATCAAGTAACCTGTTTGGAATTGAATTCCTTGGTTTCCATCTTCTCCATGAAAAACTAAACTGCCTAGTTTCTCCTGCAAACCATTCAAATAGAGTTGCTTCAAAGAATCTTGACTACTATTAGATAAAACAAGAAAATTCCCATTTGAAACGTAATAGAGTTTATCGTTGTAACTCAATTCCTGAGAAATTACCTCTTGAATGCGACTGAGCATCAGATTATGTTCTTTCGGTTTAATCTGGAAGAACAAATCTTCATGCGCCCAATGAATCAATAAAGACTGTACCGTCACATCACTTTGTTCAGTTACCATAGCTTGGTAATCTGCTCGAGCTTCGTCCTCCTGTTCTTGTACCTTTGAGGACACCTTGAAGAAATAATAACGAACCTTAAGTAGAATCCCAATCAAAAGAGGAAAACTGATTAATAAGAAGACCAGTTGAATGATTGGGATATAAACCACACCCGCAACCAAAACGATAAGTCCAAGCCCAAATGTTAAGATAAGGGTCCAAGTAAGCAAAAGGTCAGATAATACCAACACTGCAAACAAGGCTAAAGCTAAAAACAAGATTTGTTCTAAAATGATTGCTCGAGCATACAAAAAACAAAGCACCAAAAGAATGGCCTCACAAGCAAGCAAAGCCATAAGCCAGTTTTTAAATTGACTCCAATTTTTCATGTTATCTTATTTCCCCCCTTTGAATTCAGATACAGAAGTCTCTGCACCAAAGTACTGTTGAATGGATTGTACGATTCGTTCAGAGGCTCTTCCATCTCCATAAGGATTTGGTGCCTGAGACATTTGTCTATAAAGAGTTTCATCTGTTAAGATTGCTGCCATCGCTTCTTTCACACGTACTGGATCTGTACCAACTAGCTTCAAAGTACCTGCTCTTACTCCTTCTGGACGTTCCGTCGTGTCACGAAGGACAAGGACAGGTTTTCCTAGAGAAGGCGCCTCTTCCTGAACACCTCCAGAGTCAGTCATGATAAAATAGCTTCTTGAAACCAAATTATGAAAATCAAGTACATCTAAAGGCTCAATCAAGTGAATACGATCGTGACCAGCTAAGATATCGTTTGCTGTTTCTTGCACAGCAGGGCTAAGGTGAACAGGATAAACAACTTCAATTTCCTGATGAAGATCGACCATCTCACGTAAAGCTGTAAAGACATTTCTCATTGGTTGACCTTGATTCTCACGACGGTGCATGGTTACCAATACAAGTTTCTTATCTGTATCCAATTGATCTAGAACTTCATGATAGTAATCCGATTGAACGGTTAGTTTCAAGGCATCAATGGCTGTATTTCCCGTAATGACAATAGCAGACTCAGGATGATTTTCCTTGAGTAGATTTTCTTTACTCTCACTAGTTGGAGCAAAATAGAGATCCGCAAGGTTATCTGTCATCTGACGATTCATTTCTTCTGGGAAGGGAGAATACTTATCAAAGGTCCTTAGACCAGCTTCAACGTGGCCGATACGTACCTGATTATAGAAAGCAACTAAACTTGCTACAAAAGTTGTCGTTGTATCTCCATGAACAAGAATCATATCTGGACGTTCTTGCTTAACAATTGGATCAAACTTTTCTAAAATTTTTCCAGTAATATCTAAGAGGGATTGATTTTGCCCCATAATATCCAGGTCATAATGCGGCTTGATGCTAAACGTTTCAAGAACTTGATCTAGCATTTGACGGTGCTGAGCTGTCACAACTGTAATCGTCTCAATACTGTCACTATGTTTTTGCAATTCCAACACTAAAGGGGCCATTTTAATAGCTTCTGGTCGTGTCCCAAAAACAACCATCACTTTCAATTTCTTCATTATGGTATCCTTCTACTATAATAAAATTTGATGCATCAGATTAATCCTTATATCGAATTATTGCGCAAATCAATTAATTCGACTACCTTAACTATTTTACCGTTAATTAATCTATATGTCAAATTTTTTCAAATTATATTATTGCATTTAATTTAATTTAAATAAACTGTAATATTTTTGCAACGATACAGTTTACAACATGAAAACCTCATATCTTAAAGTTTTCTTAAAATTTTTTTGGACAAAATATTCTTCAAGCATTCTAAAACATACCATTATCTAAATATTTATTTTTTCTTAATAATTCAGATAATTATATTTTAGCATTTCATAGAATGTATCTCTTTTTCTAATACGAAAAATCCCTCTCTAACGAAAAAGGAATTTACGACTTCTTGCTATTTTATAGTTAAACCTTAAAAACCTATCTTAAATTAAATCTTTTGACAGATATAAAACAAGGTCACCGATATCTTCACAAACCGCATTCATGGCCGGTTGATGGTTCTGATACCAAATACCCGTCCCATCTGGAATATAGCCTCGTTTGATGTACAATCTCTGGGCAGGTCCATACCCTGAATGGAGACCAACACCAAGGGTCACCTTATCCGATATGAGCTTAACTCGTTTTTCCGCTTCTTCCATCAAGAGATTTCCAATACCTTGATTTTGAAAGGGCTCAAAGACATTGAAATCTGAGAGTTCTGGATAGATTTCTGCAAAAGGCCCCTGCTTAGCGCAGGGCAAAATTGTGATATAACCCGCTAAAGCACCCCCAACCTCTGCAACTAAGACTTCTCTCTCCTTACATTCTTGTTCAAGAAAATACCTAGCCAAAATTTCTTCTCTACCCGGCCAACCTTGATTGATAAAACCTTGGGATAGTTCTTTAACATCAGATGTTTGCATTTTTCTAATCAGACACGTTGTTTCCATAAGGTACTCCTTAAAAGCCTTCTTCCACTATTATAGCACGATAATAGAGATAAAAAGAAAGACCTATCAAACTAAAAATAGAATCCTACTAGGCCCAGAAATATCTGCTTTTGATTGTTCACAGTAAGAATCTTAATTCGCTTTCTTATTTTCAAACTCATGAAAAGAGGTTCACCCGGACCCAACTCGCTCCCTCGTTTCAAAGCTCGTAAAAAAAGACCCACCCGGGTCTTAATTCGCTTTCTTGTTTTCAAGCTCATGAAAAAGAGGTCCACTGGACCTCTTTTTTAATCTTCGTTTACGAAAGGCATCAAAGCCATTACGCGAGCGCGTTTGATAGCTGTTGTTACTTTACGTTGGTTTTTAGCTGAAGTTCCTGTTACACGACGAGGAAGGATTTTCCCACGTTCTGAAACGAAACGGCTAAGAAGCTCAGTATCTTTGTAATCAACATATTCAATTTTGTTTGCTGCGATGTAATCAACTTTTTTACGGCGTTTGAATCCGCCACGACGTTGTTGAGCCATGTTTTTTCTCCTTTATAGTATTAATTGTCCATTAGAATGGTAAATCATCATCTGAAATGTCCAATGGATTTGTTGCTCCAAATGGATTTTCAGAACGTGAAAAGTCTGGTACTGGGTTTGCAGGTGCTGATTGACTAGCAGTTGGTGCAGAATAAGCTCCACCTGTATGTCCTTCACGCACTCCGCGGCTTTCCAACATTTGGAAATTATCCGCCACGACTTCTGTTACGTAAACACGTTGTCCTTGCTGGTTATCGTAACTACGAGTCTGGATACGACCTGTGATCCCGATAAGAGAGCCTTTTTTAGCCCAGTTAGCAAGATTTTCAGCCTGTTGACGCCACATAACGACATTGATAAAATCAGCCTCACGTTCGCCATTTTGACTCTTAAATGTACGGTTTACTGCAAGAGTAAAAGTCGCAACTGCTACATTTGATGGGGTATAACGCAACTCAGCGTCACGCGTCATACGCCCTACAAGTACAACATTGTTAATCATAATCTACCTTCTTACGCGCCAAGTTTGACGATCATGTGACGAAGAATGTCAGCGTTGATTTTTGAAAGACGGTCAAACTCTTTAAGAGCTACGTCATCGTTTGCTTCAACGTTAACGATGTGGTAAAGTCCTTCACGGAAATCTTGGATTTCGTATGCAAGACGACGTTTTTCCCAATCTTTTGATTCAACAACAGTTGCACCGTTGTCAGTCAAGATAGAGTCAAAACGTGCTACCAAAGCGTTTTTCGCTTCTTCTTCAATGTTTGGACGAATGATATAAAGAATTTCGTATTTAGCCATTGATATGTTCCTCCTTTTGGTCTAATGACCCCCGGTCTTTGCAAGGGGTAAGTGAGGTTCGCTCACAATAAACCATTATACTAGAAAAACTGACAGATAGCAAGTAAAAAAGATAAAAGTGAAAAAATAACTTTATTACTTAGAAATAACATCCTCTTTGAGTTCCAAAGCTCTGGCCATCTCTTTCAAAATGAAAAATAGCAAAAAGCTGGCTAGCACTAAAACGAGCCCTAAGTAAAGGAAGGCTACTACAAATCCTAGATAGTCAATCAACCATCCCGTCAGAGGAAAAATGATGATCATACTTAGGCTGAACATCATAGAGTAGACACTTAGCATGGTTGCCCGTACCTCGCTTGGGAGTCGCTTTTGTAAATCATTATCAAAAATCGGCTGAAAGAGGGCATATAAGGCGTTACTGAGCCAATAAATCAAAATGTAAATCAGTGGCGTACCAAAATAGGAAAGCAAATAAGTTCCTCCCGTCAAGAGTACAAGAATTGGAAAGAGTTTTAAGGCTGAATACCTCTTTCCAATCTTACTTGCTAGATAAACTGCCCAGATATTCAAAACACTGCCGATCAGCATGACTATCGAAATCTGCCACCCTTCTAAGTCAGGCAGTTGATTTTGATAGTAAAAATAAAACATGCACATCAGTGTCCCGATGATTTGGGAAAGAATCATCCAACTAAAAAGACTGGGGTTTCTCCGCAACTCCTCTTTGACAGTCCAGATTATTTTTTTCATTGTCAGACGCTCAGATTTTTGTGCTTTAACACTAGGCTCTTTTAGCATCCAAGTTAGGAAAAGAACGATTATCGAAGTAACAATCATGATATAGTAGGTCAAGTGCAATTGACCATGGACAAAAAATCCCGCTAAAACAGTCCCCAAAGACCGAGTTCCTTCTGCTACTCCTGACATAAAACTGGAGATAGACAAGTAGCGCTCTTTTAATCCAGCCTCCACGGCCGAATCATAAACCATAGCTGCACTCGTCCCCGAATCAAAATTATAAGACAAGGCACTCACCACCATAGCGAGTGCGTAAATCCAAAAATTACCTTGTCCTAGTAACATGAGAATAGACGACGCGATTCCAGCTATTCGACTTAAATATAGATTGGTTTTATAGGAATAGCGGTCAGCTAACATTCCAGAGGGAATTTCACAGATGACACTGGTGGCATGAAAAATACTTTCCAATAAGCCAATCTGCCAAAGCGACATCCCGTTTTGACTGAGAAATAGAATCCAAAAGCTAGTAATGCCCAGAAAGGCAAAAAATTCTACCCCAGCCATGAGACCGATATTCTTCCGATAATTTGGTTTAAACATCATTTCTCCTTTAACAAGTGTATATATCCTTGTGTCTGTCACTTGTTAATCCTGACTTTACATGTTCCTCACCTCTTCTTTCTTCTACTTTGAAAAAACGCCTATTATGGCGTTTTAGTCTTTTTTATGGTTTGATACGGTGCAACATACGTGGGAATGGAATCGCTTCACGGATGTGTTTTGTACCTGCTGCGAAAGTTACCATACGCTCGATACCGATACCAAATCCACCGTGTGGTACTGTACCGTATTTACGAAGGTCAAGGTAGAATTCATACTCTGTACGATCCATACCAAGTTCATCCATCTTAGCTACAAGGGCATCGTAGTCTTCCTCACGCATAGAACCACCGATGATTTCTCCATAGCCTTCCGGTGCAAGTAAGTCTGCACAAAGCACGCGCTCTGGATTTCCAGGAACTGGTTTCATGTAGAAGGCCTTGATAGCTGCTGGGTAGTTCATAACAAAGGTTGGGACACCAAAGTGGTTTGAAATCCAAGTTTCGTGTGGTGAACCGAAGTCATCTCCATGTTCCAAATGCTCGTAGTCTGCATCATCATCATTTTCATGCTCTTGCAAGAGGTCAATAGCTTGATCGTAAGTGATGCGTTTGAATGGCTCTGCAATGTAGCGTTTCAAAAGCTCTGTATCGCGTTCCAAAGTTTCCAAGGCTTGAGGAGCACGGTCAAGAACACCTTGAAGAAGGGCTTTAACATATGCTTCTTGCAAGTCAAGTGACTCATCATGTGTCAAGTAAGAGTACTCCGCATCCATCATCCAGAACTCAGTCAAGTGACGGCGTGTTTTTGATTTCTCCGCACGGAATACTGGACCAAAGTCAAATACGCGACCAAGAGCCATAGCACCCGCTTCAAGATAAAGCTGACCTGATTGGCTCAAGTAGGCTGGTGTCCCAAAGTAGTCTGTTTCAAAGAGTTCTGTTGAATCTTCAGCCGCATTTCCTGAAAGGATTGGGCTATCAAACTTCATGAAGCCGTTCTTGTCAAAAAACTCATAGGTTGCATAGATAATAGCGTTACGAATTTGCATGACCGCTACTTGCTTACGAGAACGGAGCCACAAGTGACGGTTGTCCATCAAGAAGTCTGTTCCGTGTTCTTTTGGTGTGATTGGATAATCTTGAGATTCACCGATGACTTCGATATCTGTGATATCGAGCTCATAACCAAACTTAGAACGTTCGTCTTCTTTGACAATTCCTGTCACATAAACAGACGTTTCTTGGCTCAAGTGTTTGATCGTTTCAAATTTTTCAAGACCTACCTCTTCACCAAATTTTTCAATAAAGTTTGGTTTGAAGGCGACTCCTTGGAAAAAGGCTGTTCCGTCACGCAATTGCAAGAAGGCAATTTTCCCTTTTCCTGATTTATTGGCAACCCAGGCTCCGATGGTCACTTCTTGACCAACGTAGTCTTTTACTTCGATGATTGTTACACGTTTTGTCATAATCTATCTTCCTTTTTTCGTTTAACTTGTCCGAAGACATCATTACCCACTATTTTACCATAAATAGACTGTGATAGCTAGGTTCTACTAGAGAAAAATCGCGAGATTTTCGTTACAAAAAATCTTCGCTAAAAAGGCGAAGATTCTAAGTTTTATTTTTCCATAAACTGATGCAAACGGCGAATGGCTTCTTTTAATGTATCCAAGTCTGTGGCATAGCTGAGACGAACATTTTCTGGTGCTCCAAATCCAGCTCCTGTAATCAAGGCAAGGCCGACTTCTTCGAGAATAGCCGTTGTAAACTCTGTCACATCGGTATAACCCTTCATCTCCATCGCTTTTTTAACATTTGGGAAGAGATAGAAGGCTCCTTGAGGCTTGACAACTTCAAATCCTGGAACTTTGCACAAGAGAGGATAAATGGTATTCAACCGTTCCTCAAATGCTTGGCGCATGGTTTCGACAGAGTCTTGTGGTCCAGTTAGGGCTTCAATGGTAGCATATTGTGATACAGCAGTCAGGTTGGAGGTTGTTTGTCCTGTTAGCTTGCTCATGGCAGCAATAATCTCAGGATTTCCTACTGCATAACCTACCCGCCAACCAGTCATGGCATAAGCCTTAGATACTCCGTTGATAACGATGGTTTGCTTGCGAATAGCTTCTGACAGACTAGAGATTGGAACAAATTCATTTCCATTATAAACTAGGCGTCCATAGATATCATCTGCTAGGATAAGGACATCATGCACAACAGCCCAATTTCCGATAGCCATCAATTCCTCACGAGTATAAATCATACCGGTCGGATTCGATGGCGAATTGAGAACCAAGACCTTGGTCTTATCTGTTCGGGCCGCTTCTAGCTGCTCGACTGTCACCTTAAAGTGATTGTCTTCCTTGGCTTGGACAAAGACTGGCACACCTTCTGCCATCTTGACTTGGTCTCCATAACTGACCCAGTATGGTGTAGGGATGATGACCTCATCACCTGGATTGACCACAGCCATAAAGAAGGTGTAGAGAGAAAACTTGGCACCTGTGGCAAAGGTAACCTCATTGGCTGCTACAGAATAGCCATAGTGGCGTTCAAAATAGGTATTAACCGCCGCTTTTAACTCTGGTAAGCCTGAAGCAACTGTATAGAAGGAAGCACGTCCATCACGAATCGCTTCTACCGCTGCATCCTGAATGTTTTCAGGAGTATGAAAATCAGGCTGTCCCAAGGTTAAGAAAAGAACATCCTTTCCCTGAGCTTTTAATGCTTTGGCTCTTGCATCACTGGCTAGAGTGACGCTTTCTTCCATTTCTAGTACACGTTTGGATAGTTTCATATGCCCTCCTTATTGGATCACTGCTCCTGTTTCAAAGTCAACCAGATAGTACTGGTTTCCTGACTTGACTTCCCAAATCGGCTTGTCCTGATAGCGACCAAAAGTGACTTTGTCAATGTCGCTAGCTCCTTTTTCCCTCGAAATCGTCGCCGCCTTGTCTTGAGAAATCCCCTTATCTAGCTGATAGACATAAATTTTGTGGTCATTCTTTTCAATCAGTACGGCAATGGCCTCTTGCTTTTTATTATGTCCTAAAACGCTGTAATAACCTTCTAGTCCATTATAAAAATCAACCTGATCTGCTTTTTCCAATTCTGCATACTGCTTGGCCAGTTTTTCTCCTTCAACCCTAGCATCTTGATAGGGTTTCATGCTGAGTGATATCAGATAAAGAAAGGAAGTCGTCATGACTAGTAATACTAAAGTAATGCCGATTCCATACTGTAAAAGTAGCTTGTTTTTTGCGTTTTTCTGTCTTAGTTTCACCCGTCTATTTTACCATCTCTCCTCTTTTATTACAAGTGAAGATAGGAACATTCCGAGATTATTTTCCCTTTGAAATTAAATACAATATTTGCCTGTCTATCAAATACTGTTTTCTCAGAACTAAGTTTTCCACCCCTAACAAGTAAACTTAGCTGAGCACATTTATTGCTAATTAGTATTATTTGTTGTAACATAGATAGTAACAAAAAAGGGTTCGCTCTTTGAATTTTAAACTAAAGGAGACACATCATGTCTAAAAAAGTACTATTTATCGTTGGTTCACTACGCCAAGGTTCTTTCAACCACCAAATGGCCCTCGAAGCTGAAAAAGCACTTGCTGGAAAAGCGGAAGTCAGCTATCTTGATTACTCAGCTGTTCCTCTCTTCAGCCAAGATTTGGAAGTTCCAACTCATCCAGCTGTAGCTGCTGCTCGTGAAGCAGTCCTTGCTGCGGATGCTATCTGGATCTTCTCTCCTGTCTACAACTTCTCTATCCCTGGAACAGTGAAAAACTTGCTTGACTGGCTCTCTCGTGCCCTTGACTTGACGGATACACGTGGTGCTTCTGCCCTCCAAGACAAGTTTGTTACTGTCTCATCAGTAGCCAATGCCGGTCACGAACAACTCTTTGCGATTTATAAAGACCTCTTGCCATTTATCCGTACACAAGTCGTTGGTGACTTTACTGCCGCACGTGTCAATGACTCTGCTTGGGCAGACGGAAAATTGGTCTTAGAAGAAACAACTGCTTCATCACTTGCCAAACAAGCTGATGACCTTCTTGCAGCCATCAACTAATCAAGCAAAAACCAGCTCGAATGAGCTGGTTTTATGCTTGTTTCACAAAGACGAGTTCTAAATCACTTGATAAATCAGGTCGGTAATCAAAACCTGCAAAACTGAGCTGGCGAGCTTGTTCGACTGTTTGAACTTGCCCTTCTATCAAGGCTGTCAAAAAAGCCCCACGCGCTTTCTTGGAAATGGTTGAGTGAATCTTCAGCTGACCAGCCTTGTCCTCCATAAATTTGAAGGTCACCATCTTTTCTCTAATTTCCTTCGAAAATACGGTTTCAAACTCTGATGACAAGAGAGAAAATATCAAGTCCTCATCCTCTAGCACCTCATCGTAGGCTGACTTCCAATGACTCTTTAAAGTCTTACCAGTGACTTTTAACTTCATCAAGAAGTCCAAACGGTGAGGAGCCATTGGAGATAGGGCTGGAACTACGCCATACAAAGCTGATGTAATTAAAACATGATCTTCAAGATAGGTTTGTTCAGCCTCGGTTAACCCATCTCGTTTAATATGGCGATACATGAGACCATCAAAAAGTTTCAAGGCTGGATAATTCTTAGCGCTCTGATCTTTTAGAGCTTGAATACGAGCGTACTCTTCTTCTGCTTTCTCGGCAGATACCTTATAAAAACTTTCTAATTCACTAGCTGAGTAGTGCGCCAGTGAGTCAAGAACTGCCTGGCTTTCTTCACTCAAGGGGAGCGCTTCGACAAGAGGAAGGTTTGTGTTCATTTCTTTGGCTGTTGGGATTAAAATTTTCATATTGTTAGTGTAGCATATTTTTCAACCACGACCAAGAATTTCATCTTAAAAACCTCGGTATGAACCGAGGTTTCTTTTACTTGACTTTAAAGGTCTTGAGATAGTTATCTTTACCGACTTGACCTTCAAAGGATTGCCCATTTTCAAGGTAAGGAAGGTCGTCTGACACTGAAGCCTTGACCTTGTAAATCTTGCCATCAACTTTGAAGAAGTAGACGGTATCACCCTTGATGACAGCTGATTTAAGGTCTGAGACGATACCCTTAATGTTTTCTACCGTTTCATTATCCAGCTCGAGGTCATTTTTATTGGCGTATTTGCTGAGGAGTTCATCTACCGTAGCTGCTACGATAACGTTTTGGTACTCCACGGCATCGACCAATGCATACTCCTTGACCAAGCCTGCATTGTCCTTCAAGCCCATGATGTAGAGCGGTTTATCATTGAGATTGACAAGGATAGGGAAGGTAGCCTTATAGGCCTTCTCTTGCACTGCTCCTTCTGCGGAAGCACGGGCAGATTCTTCGGTTGCAGATGCTAGATTATACTTGGTGATTTCACCAGTGCGCATATTTTCAAGAATAAATCCTAGATTACTTTCGTCAGCATTTGCTGAAGTCACCCCCGTGTAGAGATAGATATCATTTCCGATGGAGAGATAGTTATAGCCTTCTGTCGTTTGGGTAACATTTTTCTTAGAAATCAAGGCATTCCAGAAGCCATCTTTATATTTGCCGTTGTAGTTGATTTGCTCGATGGTTTCTTCGGCAGGATAGACACGGTCTACCCATTCTGGCACTTCATCCAAGCTGTATTCCTTGGTTTCTCCATTGGTGGCGTCTAAGATAATAACAGATGAAGGACGAGGAACTCCTAGACCAAACTGCTTTTGATAAACTGTTGCTACATAGAAAGGATTGCCTTCATCATCCACCTCAAAGGATGGGGTTTTAAAAATTTTGGTTGGGTACTTGATCCGAAGATGACGTTTGACGTCTCGGTTAAAATACTCGGAGTCTGAATACTTCATCGGTGTTTTTAAATCCACCAATTCCGCATTTCCTGTCACCATATCAACCTTGATGTACTCGCCAATTCCCTTGGACTGATTATTAAACCATTTAATCGGGTCCGCATACTCCAAAGGTGTCACCCGATAGGGTTTTCCATCAACCGTCAGCTGAGTATAGGTATCTGCTGCTACGTACTGGGATACCTTATCCGTCAGAGAGCCCAGGTAACGGTCACCAATCTTTTCTGCAGTGCTCCGATCTAGGATTGGAACCTTACTGGTATCACTCTTAGGAAAATCTTTAAAGTCTTTTTCTGTGATGGACACCACATTAGCATAATTTTTTGCTTGGAAAAAGCTAGAGGTTACTAGGCTTACCAGACCAGCAAGGGCAAAGATAAGGCCTGCAGCCAGCAACAATCCTCCACCTAGTCTATTAAAATGAATCCCTTCTAGATTGAGTTCGTTGGCAACCTTGCCATGACGTAGGTGAACTGTCTTGAGAAGATTGGTATCCTTGCGGAAGCTAAACAAAATTCCCATCACCACCAAATGTCCGCATAGGAAAAAGATAAATTCCCAACTCGTAAGATTAAGTGGCGGCAAAAAGATATACCAGGTCGTTGCGATAAAAACAAGTTCAAAGAGTATACGTTTCATCTGAGTTCCTCCTAAATGATTCGTCCTTCCAAATGATCCAGTTCATGTTGGCAGATCTGAACTGGAAAGCCTGTTAACGTAATGGTCTGTTCCTGCCACTTGCTATCGCGATAGGAAACCGTAATCGTTTCATAGCGAGTCGTTGGCCGTACCCCAGTCAAGGACAAACAACCTTCCTCTGTCTCGTAAGGCCCTTTGTAGGAAAGGAGAATAGGGTTAAACATGACTATGGGAACCAAGCCAAGATTAAAGATAATCACCCGCTTCTGCACCCCAATCATATTTGCCGCCAGACCAACACAGGTCTCGCGATTGGCTAGCAGGGTATCCTGTAAATCCCTAGCCAGATAAAGGTCTTCCTGACTTGCAGCTTTCGAAACTTGCGACAGGAATAAGACATCTCGGACAATTTTCTTTTCCACTTCTTTCGCTCCTTGCCATTTTACTTTATTATAGCATAAAAGTGGATAACTCCTAACTATTCTCCTCAAATGCAAAAAAAGCCATCCGAAGATGACTTTCTTTTTAAATCGCGTTCTTATCAAAACCAAGCTTGCGTTGAACAAACTTAACGATTTCGACAATGAGTATCATTGAGAAGCTTCCGCCCATAACGATTCCCCATTGTGATAAGTCTAGTTTGGTTACGTGGAAGATGCTTTCTAATGGGTCGATGACAATAGTTGATGCTAGTAAAATAAATGAAACCAAGATTGACCAGTTGAAAGTTTTAGATTTAAATGGACCAACAGTCAAAATAGACTGGTAAACAGATTTTACATTGTAGGCATGGAAGAGCTGGATCAAACCAAGTGTTGCAAAGGCCATAGTAAGAGCATCAGCGTGGATAGCTTGATTGTCACCCACATGAACTGGGTAAAGAAGGGCAAGACCATAAACGGACAGAACAAGGGCGCCTTGAAGGAGACCTTGATAGATAATGGAACTCATGACCCCACCTGAGAAGAAGCTTGACTTGCGTCCACGTGGTTTGTGGGTCATAACACCTGGCTCAGCTGGCTCAACACCGAGAGCAATAGCTGGGAAGGTATCCGTTACCAAGTTAATCCACAAGAGATGAACTGGCTGTAAGACATCCCAACCAAACAAGGTTGACAGGAAGATGGTTAATACTTCAGCCGTATTGGCAGAAAGAAGATACTGAATAGTCTTTTGAATGTTTGAGAAGACCTTACGTCCTTCTTCAACTGCGACGATAATGGTCGCAAAGTTGTCATCCGCAAGAATCATATCAGAAGCCCCCTTAGAAACCTCTGTACCAGTTATTCCCATACCGATACCGATATCAGCTGTTTTCAGAGCTGGCGCATCATTAACACCATCACCTGTCATGGCAACGACCTTACCTTGATTTTGCCAAGCTTTCACGATACGAACCTTGTGTTCTGGAGATACACGCGCGTAAACAGAGTATTGACCAACTACTTTTTCAAATTCTTCATCTGAAAGTTCGTTCAATTCCGCACCAGTCAAGACATGGTCTTCTGAGTCATTTCCATCGATGATTCCCAAACGTTTGGCAATGGCTTCTGCTGTGTCTTGGTGGTCACCCGTAATCATGATTGGACGGATTCCCGCTTCTTTAGCCACACGAACGGCTTCTTCTGCTTCGGCACGTTCAGGGTCAATCATCCCAATCAAACCAGTAAAGATCAAGTTGTTTTCAAGCTCTTCAGAAATGAGGTTTTCTGGAATGCTGTCTACAATCTTATAAGCACCTGCAAGGACACGCAAAGCTTGGTGAGCCATGTCAGAGTTGTTTGTATGGATTAATTCAGTGACTTTCTCATCAATCGGAGCAATATCTCCAGCCTTGTCACGAGCAACACAACGTTTCAAAAGTTGATCTGGAGCCCCTTTGACTGCTACGAGGAATTTACCATCTGGCAATGGATGAACCGTTGACATGAGTTTACGATCTGAGTCAAATGGCAACTCAGCCACACGAGGATATTGCTCTAAAAATCCTTTAACATCATAGCCCTTATCCAAGGCATACTGGATGAAGGCTGTTTCCGTTGGATCCCCGATCAGGTTTCCTTCTGCATCAATCTTAGTATCATTAGCCAAGACAACTGAACGAAGTAGTGGCATGTCCAAGCCAAGTTCAATATCATCAGCAGAGTCATGTAGGACTGCATCGTAGAAGACTTTTTCGACTGTCATCTTGTTCATAGTAAGCGTACCAGTCTTATCAGAAGCGATGATTTCTGTTGAACCAAGTGTCTCTACTGCTGGTAACTGACGAACGATGGAATTACGCTTTGCCAAAACCTGTGTACCAAGGGCAAGAACGATCGTTACGATAGCAGGAAGCCCTTCTGGAATAGCTGCAACGGCAAGAGCAACAGACGTCATCAACTCACCGAGTGGATCTTTTCCTTGGATAAAGACACCAACTACAAAAGTAACAAGAGCAATGACCAAAATAGCATAGGTCAAAACCTTAGAAAGATTATTCAAGTTTTGTTTGAGTGGTGTATCCGTCTCATCCGCATCTTGGAGCATGCCAGCGATATGACCAACTTCAGTGTACATACCTGTATTGACAACAACACCAAAACCACGTCCATAAGTTACGTTCGAGTTTTGGAAGGCCATATTGACACGGTCACCAATACCAGCATCTGCAGCGAGTTCTACGGTCAAATCTTTTTCAACTGGCACAGACTCACCTGTTAGAGCTGCTTCTTCGATTTTAAGAGAATTAGCTTCTAGCAAACGTAGGTCTGCTGGTACTACATCGCCAGCTTCAAGGGCAACGATATCTCCTGGCACCAATTCTTTGGAATCAATCTCTGCCATGTGCCCATCACGAATAACGCGAGCAGCTGGACTGGACATAGACTTGAGGGCCTCGATGGCTTCTTCTGCTTTTCCTTCTTGGTAAACACCAAAGGCAGCGTTGATGATAACCACGGCTAGGATAATGATGGCATCTGCGATATCTTCACCACCAGATGTTATGACTGATAAGATAGCTGCAGCAATTAGGATGATAATCATCAAATCCTTAAACTGTTCAATGAATTTAACCAAGAGAGATTTTTTCTCACCCTCTTCCAGTTCATTGCGTCCATATTCAGCTTGGCGTTTTTGCGCTTCGCTTGACGAAAGGCCTTGCTCAGTTGCTTCAACTGACTTCAAGACCTCTTCAGGACTTTGAGTATAAAACGCTTGGCGTTTTTGTTCTTTTGACATGCGTCTCCTCCTTGACTTTGTGTGTAAAACAAGCTCTCTTTTGGTTTTATGACAAACAAAAAGAGACTTGTTAATCATAACAAGTCTCGCTGTTTAAGATAGCGCCGGAAAGCATACTTTGCAGTATACAATTCGGAATGACGACACTATCACAGGTTTCTGCCAGCTACTCCCTTGAGTAGTACTATTATATCAAAATTTGAACAATTTTCAAGAATTAAAATCCGATGGAACAAGACTAAATTTGAATTTTCCCATGAAAACCAGTATAATGGTAGAATACTATACGACTAGAAAGGAAGCCCAATGAACCAATCCATGTCAAATCTTAAGTTAGCGGAACGTGGTGCCATTATCAGTATTTCGACCTATCTAATCTTGTCTGCGGCAAAATTAGCAACTGGCCACCTCCTTCATTCTTCCAGTTTGGTAGCGGATGGTTTCAACAACGTGTCAGATATCATTGCAAATGTGGCCCTCTTAATCGGGATTCGGATGGCACGCCAGCCTGCAGACCGTGATCACCGTTTTGGCCACTGGAAGATTGAAGATTTGGCTAGCTTGAACACTTCCATCATCATGTTCTACGTTGGTTTTGACGTGCTCCGGGATACCATTCAAAAGATTCTCAGTCGAGAACAAACACCCATCGATCCTCTGGGAGCGATTCTAGGTGTCTTCTCTGCAGCAATCATGTTTTTCGTTTATCTCTATAATACTCGCCTCAGTAAGAAATCCAAATCCAAGGCTCTCAAGGCTGCTGCCAAGGACAATCTTTCCGATGCTGTCACCTCACTTGGGACTTCCATTGCCATCCTAGCCAGCAGCTTCAACTATCCAATTGTGGATAAACTGGTTGCTATCATCATCACTTTCTTTATCTTAAAGACAGCCTATGATATCTTTATCGAGTCTTCCTTCAGTCTTTCAGATGGTTTTGATGACCGACTACTGGAAGATTATCAAAAGGCCATTATGGAGATTCCAAAGATTAGTAAGGTCAAGTCCCAAAGAGGGCGTACCTATGGTAGCAATATCTACCTTGATATCACGCTGGAGATGAATCCTGATTTATCAGTCTATGAAAGTCACGAAATTGCAGACCAGGTCGAGTCTATGCTGGAAGAGCGTTTTGGAGTCTTTGATACAGATGTTCATATCGAACCTGCTCCTATACCTGAGGACGAAATTTTAGACAATGTCTATAAAAAACTACTCATGCGTGAGCAATTGATTGACCAGGGAAATCAGCTAGAAGAACTCCTTGCTGAGGACTTTCTCTATATCCGTCAAGATGGCGAGCAGATGGATAAAGAGGCCTATAAGGCTGAAAAAGAACTTAAAGCTGCAATTAAGGACATTCATATTACCTCCATTAGTCAGAAAACCAAACTCATATGCTATGAGATGGACGGAATCATCCACACCAGTATCTGGCGTCGCCATGAGACTTGGCAAAATGTCTTTCATCAAGAAACCAAAAAAGAAGACAAACAGTGACCCTATCCAATGGATAGGGTCACTGTTTGATTATTCTACTTTAAGCAAAGACAGACTATGACGGTTTGGAAGATTTGCTTTTCAAAGCTTGTTTTGCCTCTTTTCTTGCTTGGCGATTTTGCTTGATGCGCCATTCTCGCTCAAAGTAGGACATGGTTTCAAAGACTCTTCTAGGAAAGTCAACATCCAGTAAATGAATCGGAATTATCAAGTCGACAGCAGGTTTAGCACTTGAAAATTTACTTCGCAGTCGATTCCATAGAGATTTCGTTTTTACAAGGTCTTTGTCAAAAAAACAAACTTCAATCTGGTAAAAATCCCTCGAACTTCTACCACCCTTGATTCTCATAAGAGAAAATGTTTCTACTTGCCTCCAGGAATAAAACTGCCAGTCTTTCTTTGGATGTGGCTTATAGAAAAAACCTTGAGTCGTAAATTTTAAATACTCTTTGCCTGATAGAAGAATCTGCATCCGTTCATACAAGAGCCAACCAACAATAATGAGTAGGAATCCAACAAAAGCAATTAATACTATGATTCCCATTGAATCTTCTTCGGGATAAATCAGCAAAAAAGATAGTATATAAGTAAAAAACACTAACTCGACCAAACAGAGAAGAATAGTCCAGATGACTTTCTTGCTGCTCCATTTTATGATTACTTCTTCCATTATACCAATTCACTTAAATATTCATAGCGTTCGTATTTTTCAAGAAGTTCTTCGTTTTTCTCGTCTAGCTCTTTTTGAAGAGTCGCTAGTTTACCAAAGTCAGAGCCATTTGCCTGCATCTCCTCTTCAATAGCAGCGATACGATTTTCTAAGGCTTCAATATCGCCTTCAATGCTTGCCCACTCCTGCTTTTCTTGGTAGGTCATGCGTTTCTTGTCTTCTCGAACCTTGACCACTTTCTCCTTTTCGGCCTTTTGCACTTGATTGGCCATATCAGTTTCAAAGGTTTTTTCATCAAGATAGTCGGTGTAATGACCAAAGAAAGGACGAATCTTGCCATCCTCAAAAGCGAGAATCTTGGTCGCTACCTTATCCAAGAAATAACGGTCGTGGCTAACTGTCAAGACAGGCCCAGCAAAACCTTGCAAGAAATTCTCCAAAACTGTCAAGGTCGCAATATCTAGGTCATTTGTCGGTTCGTCCAAAAGAAGAACATTGGGTTTTTCCAAGAGCAATTTGAGAAGATAAAGGCGTTTTTTCTCGCCGCCTGACAACTTCTCAATCAAGGTTCCATGCGTCGAACGTGGGAAGAGGAACTGCTCCAGCAACTCAGCGATGGAAGTCGTAGAACCACCACTGATCTTAACCTCTTCTGCCACTTCCTGCAAGTAATTGATAACTCGCTTGCTTTCATCCAAGCCCTCAATTTGTTGAGAGAAATAGGCGATGCGAACCGTCTCACCGATGATAACTTGGCCTTGAGTTGATTTCAGACTTCCTGCAATGAGATTAAGAAGAGTTGACTTCCCGACACCATTGTCCCCAACGATTCCAATGCGGTCTTTGGCCTGCACCAAGAGATTAAAATTTTGTAAAATCGGCTTATTCTCATAAGCAAAGGAAACATCTTGAAACTCGATGACTTTCTTCCCAATCCGAGTGGTCTCAAAATTCATGCTCAAGTCTGTCTCAGCAACGCCACCTGAAACTTCCTTTTTCAGGTCATGGAAACGATTGATACGAGCCTGTTGCTTGGTCGCACGCGCCTGCGGTTGTCTGCGCATCCAGGCCAATTCTTGCTTATAAAGTTGTTCCTTTTTATGGAGAAGTGTCGCTTCACGCTCATCTTGTTCTGCCTTGAGGCGAACATAGTCCTGATAATTTCCCTGATACTCGGTCAAGCCTGCTCGGTCCAACTCGAAAATCCGTGTTGACAAAGCGTCTAAGAAATAGCGATCGTGGGTGATAAAAAGGACGGTTTTCTTAGAATTTTTCAAAAAGAGAGTCAGCCACTCAATGGTCGCAATGTCCAGGTGGTTGGTCGGCTCATCCAGTAGCAAGAGATCGTGGTTTCCTAGGAGAACTTGCGCCAACTGAACCCGTCTTCTCAGACCACCTGACAATTCACCAACTGGAGTCGACAAGTCCTGAATACCCAACTTGCTGAGAACCGTCTTGACCTGACTTTCAATTTCCCAAGCTTGGAGAGAGTCCATTTCCGCCATGACACGTTCCAAACGAGCCTGCTTGTCCTCACTGTAGTTGAGCATGATCAACTCATACTCACGAATGAGCTGGATTTCCTTGAGGTCGCTGGAAAGAACCGTATCCAAGACCGTCTTGCTATCATCAAAATCTGGATTTTGAGTCAAGTAGCCAATCTGATAATCATTCTTAGCTGAAAAGGGGCTGACGTCCCCATCAAAGCCAGAAGTGCCAGAAAGGACGTCCAAAAGGGTTGTCTTACCCGTTCCATTAACACCAATCAGACCAATTCTATCCAAGTCATGGATGATAAAGGAAATATCCTTAAAAACGGTCTTGTCTCCGACGGATTTGCTTAGTTTTTCAACGATAAAATCACTCATTTTTTCTCCCTCAGGTAAGCATGGATTGCTTGACGATCATTTTCCAACTCTCCATCGACAATGGCAAACTCAATCTCTGTTAAAATCTCTCCCAAGTCTGGTCCTGGCTGGTAACCATATTCCTTAATCAGAACTCCTCCGTTAATCTGGATTTCTTTCTTATCATGAATGGTCAAACTCTGGTAAGTTTCTGTGATGGCTTGTGGGTTGACTTCTTTCCCTTGAGCCTGACGAAGACTTTCAGCTTGTAGAAGGGAATCCAAGTCAAAGCGGTAACAATCGCGCTTGCTCAGCTCTCCTTCTTCTCGCAAAGCCAAAATAGTCAGCAAATCCTGTACTTGCTTGGCAAACTGGCGTGAGGTTTTCCAAGCTTTCAAAAATGGCTGTGCATCTTTAATCTCCAAAGCCCACAAGAGGGCCGCCCAGGCTTGTTCAGAAGATTCAAAAGTGAAATCAGTCTCCAAAACAAACAGTCTGTTGAGCTTGTCCTGGCTTCCTGCCATGTCTGGAAGATAGTCATAAGCTCGACTCTCAATCATGGAAGACAGACCAACTCGCCAAAAAGGTGCCAGCAAGAGTTTATCAAACTCAACGAAGGTGCGCTCTACAGAAATTTTCTCCAAGAGTGGCGTCAAGGTCTTCATCGCCACAAAAGTTTCTGACTCAAGTTTAAAACCGAGACTGGCCTGAAAACGAAAACCACGCATAATACGCAAAGCATCTTCGTTGAAACGTTCACTAGCCACTCCAACTGCTCGCAAGACTTGGTTTTTCAAATCTTCTAAACCATTGAACAAATCAATGATTTCGCCTGTTTCATCCAGGGCAAAAGCATTGACTGTAAAATCACGACGCTTGAGGTCTTCCTCTAGCGAACGCACAAAGGAAACCGCACTGGGTCTACGATAGTCCACATAGACATCCTCTGTTCGAAAGGTTGTTACCTCATACTCCTCGTCCCCATCTAGGACCAAGACGGTTCCGTGCTCGATTCCGATGTCAGCTGTGCGAGGGAAAATCTGCTTGGTTTCTTCTGGATAAGAAGACGTCGCGATATCCACATCGTGGATGGGACGATTGAGGAGGGCATCTCGAACAGAGCCCCCAACAAAATAGGCCTCAAAGCCTGCTTCTTTAATTTTTTCTAATACTGGTAAAGCCTTCTGAAATTCAGAAGGCATTTGCGTTAATCTCATAATAAGTGTTCTAATCCATAGACAAGCTCATGACGCTTGACAACTTCTTTGATTCCCAAATTCACCCCTGTCATGAAGGAGCTGCGATCATAGGAGTCATGACGAAGGGTCAATCCTTCCCCCTGATTGCCAAAGATGACTTCCTGATGGGCTACCAAGCCTGGTAGACGGACTGAGTGGATGCGCATGCCATCAAAGTTAGCACCACGAGAACCTGCAATCAATTCTTCCTCATCAGGCGCACCTTGCTGAATAGACTCTCGAACTTCCGCCATTAACTCGGCAGTTTTAATAGCTGTTCCACTCGGAGCATCTTTTTTCTTGTCATGATGGAGCTCGATAATCTCTACATTTGGGAAATATTTGGCAGCCTGCGCCGCAAATTGCATCAGCAAGACAGCTCCCAAGGCAAAGTTAGGGGCAATCAAGCCACCCAAATCTTGTTCACGGGAAAATGCTTTGAGTTCTGCAATTTCTTCACTAGTGAATCCTGTTGTTCCTACGACTGGGGCAAAGCCATTTTCAAGAGCAAAGCGTGTATTTTCGTAGGCAACAGCTGGTGTGGTGAAATCCACCCAGACATCCGCTTCAAAACCAGCCAAGTCAGCCTTATCATTGAATACAGGAACCCCCTGCCATTCTGATTCAGACTCAAAAGGATCCAACACTGCCACCAAGTCCAAGTCAGGATCAGCCAAGACCATCTGACAAGCGGCCTGGCCCATCTTTCCCTTAAACCCAGCAATAATCACTCGAATACTCATCTCTACTCCTATTCAAGATACAAAGGACGTTAGCTGCCCATGAAAAATAGGGAATGGCGCTGACTTTCCACGAAAGGCAAGACAGGCATCTTTTTTCAAGAGGCAGATAGTCCGTGTTCAATTTCTAAGATACAAAGCCTGTAAGAACACAAAGTGAAAATAGGAGTTCTGATCAAGGAGTGTCTACTCCTTGGAAGAACTATCTTTTTCACACAGGGTTCCATGCGTGTTCAATTGCTAAGATACAAAGGACCTTAGCTGCCCATGAAAAATAGAGAATGGCACTGACTTTCCATGAAAGGCAAGACAGGCATCTTTTTTCAAGAGGCAGATAGTCCGTGTTCAATTTCTAAGATACAAAGCTTGTAAGAACAATCTAGACGACTGGCGTATAGCTTAAAGCGATACTACCTTCTCCAAGGTGGGTCCCAATGACACTACCAAAGGTTACAATTGGAATCTCAGCAGTCACACCACTCTCCATCAAAAGCTGACGTAAGTCCGCTGCCTTTTGAGGAGCATTGCCATGGATGACTGTTATACGGTAGTTCCCATCTTTTGTCAACTCCTTGATGATTTCCACCAAACGTTTAATTGCTTTCTTTTCTGTACGAACTTTTTCGTAAACTTCAATCACACCTTGGTCATTGAAGTAAAGAATAGGCTTGATACTGAGGAGATTCCCTAAGACGGCTGCCCCATTTGACAAACGTCCTCCCTTAACCAAGTGGTCGAGGTCATCTACTATGATAAAGGCTGAATTATCAGCAATTTGAATCCCCAACTTCTCCTGAATCTGGGCAAAATCATCGCCTTGTTCTGCCCATTCAAAGGCACTCTCTACCATAAATCCTAGAGGGGAACTTGTGATATGGGTATCTGGAAAGGCAATGGTCAAGCCATCATACTCATCCAACATGTATTGGATGTTCTGATAAAAACCTGAAATTCCTGACGAAAGAAAGAGTCCCAAGACATGGGTATAACCCTCGTCTTTCAAAGAACTAAGAATCTCATCCAATTTGGCAATACTTGGTTGACTAGTTTTAGGCAATTCTACAGACTGAGCCATTTTTTGATAAAATTCCTCAGCAGTCAGATTGACACCTTCAACATACTCTTCCCCATCAATATTGACAGGAATATCCAAGATAAATAGATTCTCTCTTTGCAGCGTCTTCTCCTCTAAATAGGCTGAAGAATCTGTAATGACAGCTAATTTCATGACTAAAACTCCAAATTGATCCCTGGAAGATCCAAGGCGATTTCTGTTACTTCATACGTCAAACGGTTGAGCATGTTCAAGCATGGACGTGCCAAGGTTTCAACTTCTTCTTGGTTAAATTCACTTGGTTCGTTAACAATACGACCTTCCACATGGTTAACTTGAGAAATCGTTCCACTGATAACAAATTTGTCAAAGACAATCATAAAGCTCAAGATAACAACTAGCGAGGTTACTTGGTTTTCTTGGTCGTATTGGAGCAACTGGAAATTCACATCTACCTTGGTTTCAGGAGCCCCATTTTCATTTTCCCATTCAAAGTTACGAGCATCAAAGTGATACTGGCTAACAAATTCTTGTTCTCGTTTAAGATTCATTTCTCTCTCCCATTGCTACAATTTACTATGCAATTGTACCACATTTTTATCATTTCATCTAGTTTTCTAGGCTTTAGTCAATACCGATCTCATCTTTAACAACAGTAGCAATCGTATCTACATAGTAATTGACTTCTTCTGTTGTAGGTGCCTCTGCCATAACTCGCAATAGAGGTTCGGTACCACTTGGGCGAACAAGGATACGGCCGTTTCCTGCCATTTCTCCTTCCATCTTTTCGATGATTGCCTTGATGGCTGGTACTTCCATGGCTTTTTCTTTCATGGCATTTTCCACTCGGATATTGACCAGTTTTTGTGGGTAAATCGTTACTTCTGATGCCAGTTGAGACAAGGTTTTACCGGTTTCCCGTATAACTTTTGTTAGTTGAACGGCAGTTAACTGTCCATCACCTGTCGTATTGTAATCCATCAAGATAACGTGACCAGACTGTTCACCACCAAGGTTATAGCCTGATTTTCTCATTTCTTCGACGACATAGCGGTCACCAACCGCAGTGACTGCCTTATTGATGCCTTCACGATCCAAGGCCTTATGGAACCCAAGGTTAGACATAACCGTTGTCACGATGGTGTTTTGAGCTAACTGGCCTTTTTCAGAAAGGTATTTCCCGATGATGTACATGATCTTATCACCATCAACGATGTCACCATTTTCATCAACAGCAATCAAACGGTCACTGTCTCCGTCGAAGGCTAAACCAATAGCTGACTGGCTTTCTTTGACTACTTCTTGAAGAGCTTCTGGGTGAGTTGAACCAACATTCAAGTTGATATTAAGACCATCTGGTGTCTCACCGATAACTGTCAACTGAGCACCAAGATCAGCGAAAATCTGGCGAGCACTTGTAGACGCTGCACCGTTCGCTGTGTCCAAGGACACTTTCATTCCCTCAAGAGGCGTTCCAGTTGAAACAAGGTAGCCTTCATACTTACGCAAACCTTCTGGATAGTCCACTAAGGTTCCCAAGCCTTCGGCACTTGGACGAGGAAGAGTGTCTTCGGTAGCATCTAGCAAGGCTTCAATTTCTACCTCTTTTTCATCATCAAGTTTGAAACCATCCCCACCAAAGAACTTAATCCCATTATCGAGGGCTGGGTTGTGGCTGGCAGAAATCATAACACCTGCACTGGCTCCCTCAGTTTTGACCAAGTAAGCTACTGCTGGTGTTGCAAGGACACCAAGTTTGTAGACGTGAATCCCTACAGAGAGAAGACCTGCCACCAAGGCTGATTCTAACATTTCTCCTGAGATACGTGTATCACGTCCTACAAAGACTTTAGGGGCTTCTGTTTCGTGTTGACTGAGGACATATCCACCAAAACGGCCTAGTTTAAAAGCCAATTCTGGTGTCAGTTCTACGTTTGCTTCTCCACGGACTCCATCGGTCCCAAAATATTTACCCATTTTATTTATCATCCTTTTCTATTATTTATTATTGTTTAGACGAATCTGATTTTGTTTCTGAACTCGTTGAAGACGAACTGCCTTCTGAGGAACTTGTTGACGAGTTACTTGAACTAGACGTTGCTGTTTTTGTTGTAATTTTCATAGTTGTGTCAAACGGCATAATGACGCTTGGTAAGACATTTCCATTTTTATCGACTGCTTGTAGAGGAACAGAGGACGAGTAGTTTCTAGTTATCCGTTCACTCGTCGGTAAGATGGCAATGACACGATCTACTTTGGAGAGGGTTTCCTCATCACTAATAACCGTTACTTTTTCATCTGATACAGTAACTGTATCGATTTTCACGCGAGAATCAATCTGACTAGGATCAATCTCCGGCACAACAATGACATTGTCTCGTTTTGCTTTTTTACCAACCTTCACTGTTATCTTTTGCGGTGTCGCAACAGCCGTCAAACCACTCGGTAAATTTTCAATAGTCAGAGGAACTTCGATGGTTCCTACACTAGCATCAGAAAGATCAGCCGTCACCTTAAATTTGCGGGTACTTTCCTGCATCTCACTCGCTAAAGCAACTCTGTTTGAGCCTGTTAGAAAGACCGTCACCTCAGATGTAAAACCACTGATAAAATACTGATCACTGTCATACTGAATATCAATTGGGACATTAAGAACTGTGTTTGTATAAGTCTCCGTCCGCACCTGTCTGGCACTGTTGCTATTCTGATAGTTTGTCAATGTTGCATAGATAAAGAGAATGCAGGCGAAAAAGAAGGAAGAAATGATGTATAGACTATTTTTTCTCATGTTTCAATCCTCCTAGCAAGCGCTCTTTCAGACCTTGCTTTTTCTCTGATTTTGGAAGTAAGATTCTTCTCAATTCAGATTCAAACTCTTCCAAGGTCAAATCGTGCTTAAAGACTCCATTATAGGTGATGGAGATTCCACCCGTTTCTTCCGAAACCACAAAGGTAAGAGCATCTGATACTTCCGACAAACCAATCGCCGCCCTGTGACGCGTTCCAAACTCCTTGGAAATCCCGGTATCTTCAGTCAAGGGTAGATAGGCTGAAGTTACAGCAATTCGGTCTTCCTTGATAATGACAGCACCATCATGCAAGGGAGTATTGGGAATAAAAATATTGATAAGCAATTCAGCCGAAATTTTAGCATCTAAAGGAATCCCTGTCGAGATATATTCCTGCAAGGTTCTCACTCTCTGAACCACTACAAGCGCCCCAATCTTACGAGGGCTCATGTATTCAACTGATTTCACAAATGCACGGACCATCTGCTCTTCCGCACTAATAGGGGCATTGGAGAAGAAATCAGTAGCCCGGCCCAATCGCTCCAAACCAGTCCGAATCTCTGGTGAAAAGATAACCACCGCTGCAATCACCCCGTAGGTGATGATCTGATTGATCAACCAGGAAATAGTCGTTAAACCAATCATATTGGAAAGAATCTGGGCTAGAATAAAAACTAAGACTCCACGGACCAATATCATAATCTTGGTGCCTGCAATAGCTTTAGTAAAATGATATAAAATATAAGTCACAATGAGAATATCAATCAGATTGGTGACTATACTCCAAGGACTTGAAAACAAACTCGTCCAGTATTGTAAATTGGATAATTGTTGAAAATTCATCCTTGGCCTCCTCCCTGTCAAAACACTTTACTCATCATTATACCATTTTTTGCCCATTTTTTCCCTATCCTACCTCATTTTAAATTAAGCAAAAATATGATAAAATAAACTGATTAGAAAAAACGAAGGAGAAATCATGTCTCAACTTTATGATATTACCATTGTAGGTGGCGGTCCTGTTGGGCTCTTTGCTGCCTTTTACGCCCACCTACGCCAAGCCAAAGTCCAAATCATCGACTCCCTTCCCCAGCTCGGTGGTCAACCAGCCATCCTCTACCCTGAAAAGCAAATCCTTGATGTGCCAGGTTTTCCAAACTTAACCGGGGAAGAATTGACCAATCGCTTGATTGAACAGCTAAACGGCTTTGATACCCCTATTCATCTTAATGAAACAGTTCTTGAGATTGAAAAACAAGAAGAAGGCTTTGCCATTACAACCTCTAAAGGTAGTCACCTGACTAAAACCGTTATCATTGCTATGGGTGGTGGCGCCTTCAAACCACGTCCGCTCGAATTGGAGAACGTTGAGGACTATGAAAATATCCACTACCATGTTTCCAACATCCAACAATACGCTGGCAAGAAAGTAACCATCCTTGGTGGTGGAGACTCAGCTGTGGACTGGGCTCTAGCTTTTGAAAAAATTGCGCCAACTACTCTCGTTCACCGTCGAGATAACTTTCGCGCCTTAGAACACAGTGTGCAAGCTCTACAAGAATCGTCTGTAACCATCAAGACACCGTTCGTTCCTAGCCAACTTATCGGAGATGGAAAAACACTCGATAAACTAGAAATCACCAAAGTCAAATCAGATGAAAACGAAACTATCGAAGTAGACCATCTCTTTGTCAACTATGGTTTCAAATCTTCTGTCGGTAACCTTAAAAACTGGGGTCTGGACCTCAACCGTCACAAGATTATCGTCAACAGCAAGCAAGAATCCAGCCAAGCAGGTATCTATGCTATCGGCGACTGCTGTTACTATGAAGGAAAAATTGATTTGATTGCGACAGGACTGGGGGAAGCTCCAACAGCTGTTAACAATGCCATCAACTACATCGACCCTGACCAAAAAGTGCAACCAAAACACTCAACAAGTTTATAAGAAAAGAACCACGAATTGAATAATCCGTGGTTTTATAGTTCATCTGCAATCTTGTTTATTTTTCTAAGTCTGTGATTGACGCCACTTTTGGTTAGGGGATTGCTCAGGCTATCTGCCAACTGCTGGATAGAGTAATCTGGGTGCTGGATTCGCAACTGAGCCACCTCTTGCAAATCCACAGGTAAATTTTCCAAACCCATTCTATCTTTGATTTTACTGATATTATTAATGGTCTTCATACTAGCAGAAACCGTTCGAGCGATATTGGCTGTTTCAGCGTTATTGGCTCGATTGAGATCGTTACGAGTTTCACGCAAAATCTTGACACGCTCAAAATTATCACGCGCCTGCATGGCCCCAATCACGATCAAGAAATCCATGATGTCTTCCGCACGCTGGAGATAGGTAACTGCACCTTTCTTGCGTTCAATAACCTTGGCGTCCAATAAAAACTGCTGAAGGAGAGAGGCCAATCCTTGGGCATGGTCCAGATAAACGGAACTAATCTCCAACTGATACTTACCAGACTCCGGATCTCGGATGCTACCATTTGCCAGAAAGGCCCCACATAAGTAAGCACGACCAGCTTCTTCATCTGCTAAAATATCCGGATCGATGCCTGTCTCCAAACCAAAGAAGGAATCCGCAAGTCGCAAATCAGCCAAAAGCTCCTGCACCCTCTCATCGGTATAGACCGTATAGACACGATTCTTACGAAGATTGCTTCTCTGATAGTGACGAATCTCTGACTTGATATCATAGAAATGGAGAAAGGATTCATAAAGGTGACGAGCCAACTTGGCATTTTCAGTCACGACTGACAAGGTCAAGCCTGAAGTCGAGAGACCGATACTGCCAGACATCTTGATAATTGCCGACAGCTCATGACGACTGAGATGATGTTGACCAAGAATTTCTTCTTTTACTGCAACTGTAAAACTCATTTTCTCACCTGTATGATGCGCATCAATTCATCTACAATCAAATCGCCATCATGGAAGGCTCCTCCATTTTCCAAACGAAGGAAGTTGGATGAAATCACACGAGGAACCTGTTTGCAAAGACCAGCAAAGTCATGCTCTACCTGAACCAAATACTCATCAAAACGGTTGGTATCCATGTATTCTCTAGGTACCTTTTCGATATTGACCAAGACCGTATCAATAAAAGGCCGACCTAAGTGTCGATGGAGGACTTCTACGTGGTCACTGTCTGAAAAGTGCTCTGTTTCCCCACGCTGGGTCATGATATTGCAGACATAGGCTATCTCTGCCTTGGTATCCAAGAGAGCCTGCCCAATCTCCTCAATGACAATATTGGGCAAAATCGATGTAAAGAGGGAACCAGGCCCCAAGACGATCATATCACTCTCGAGGATAGTATTGACCACTCGACGGCTGGCTTGGGGTGTTTCATCATCCAAGGTATTGGTCACATAGACATGGTCGATCATACCTGGATGATCTGCAATGTGGCTCTCACCTGCCACCTCAGAACCGTCTTTAAAGACTGCATGCAGTGTCAGAGGCTGATTGCTTGATGGGTAGATTTTTCCTGTTGTGTGGAAAAAGAGACTTAGCAGCTGCATGGCATTATAAGTGGACCCTTGCATTTCAGATAGGCCAGCAATGATAATATTTCCTAGCGGATGACCCGCAAAAGCTCCAGCCTCTTCTGAGAAGCGGTACTGAAAAACTTTCTCATAAAATTTAGGCATATCCGACATGGCTACCAGAACATTGCGAAGATCACCTGGTGGTGTCAGCTGTTGGATATTCTTTCTTAGTTCACCAGAAGATCCACCATCATCAGCTACCGTTACGATGGCTGCGATATCAACATCCTTTTCTCGCAAGCTTTTCAAAATGACGGGGATACCAGTTCCTCCACCAATTACCGTTATCTTTGGTTTTCTCATGAACGGTTTACCGTTTCCTTTCTTCTGTCTTTGTCACGATGGCTTTCATTGACAGGCCAGTTTTTAGCAAGGTCCTCAGCGATTCGCTTAGCAAAGGCAACACTACGGTGCTGTCCACCTGTACATCCTACTGCAATGGTTAAAACAGACTTGCCTTCTTTTTTGTAACTTGGCAAAATGGGCTCAATCAAGGCGAGTAAGTGTTGATAAAAACTTTCAGACTCTTCATGATTCATCACATAGTCATAAACTGCTTGATCCTCACCTGTCTGATTGCGAAGTTCAGGGAGGTAGTATGGATTTGGCAAGAAACGGACATCAAAGACCAAATCTGCATCGATCGGGATACCATACTTGAATCCAAAAGACATGACCTCTATACGGAAAGACTGGGCCTGTTCTTGGTCTGAAAATTGCTCAGCAATGGTTTTACGAAGTTCACGCGGAGTAAGTTCTGTCGTATCCACCACATTTTGGCTCATGTTTTTCAAAGGTGCCAAGAGCTCGCGCTCCAGCTTGATGCCGTCCAAAATCCGACCATCCGCTGCTAGAGGGTGACTCCGTCTGGTTTCCTTGTAACGGGCCACCAATTCCTTATCTTTTGCATCCAAAAAGAGAATTTTGAAATCCAAATCATCTTGGTTTTCCAATTCATCCAAAACTGCCTGAATCTCTGAAAAGAAGGAACGGCTCCGCATATCGACTACCAAGGCCAGTTTGTGGTCATCATCCTTGGTCTCTACCAACTGCAAAAACTTTGGCAAGAGGGCTGGTGGCATATTGTCAATAGTGAAATATCCCAAATCCTCGAAGGACTGAATGGCTACCGTTTTCCCTGCACCACTCATCCCTGTCACAATCACCAGGTGAAGTTGTTTCTTTGTCATCTATCTCTCCTTATATCAAAAAAAGTTTGGCAGAGCCAAACTTCAACTAGCTTATCCAATCTCTGCGATCACTTCAATTTCGACTTTTACATCACGAGGAAGACGTGCAACCTCTACAGCTGAACGAGCTGGAAATTCCTCTTTAAAGGCAGTCTGGTAAACCTCGTTAAAAGGAACAAAGTCATTCATATCGCTCAAGAAGCAAGTTGTTTTAACAACATGGTCAAAGTCTGTTCCTGCTTCAGCCAAAATAGCAGCAATGTTTTTCAAAACTTGTTCTGTCTGTTCTTGGATCGTTTCTCCTACAATTTCTCCAGTTTCAGGAGATAGGGGAACTTGACCGCTAGCAAACAAAAGATTGCCAACGATTTTCCCTTGAACATAGGGTCCGATAGCCTTTGGAGCTTTGTTTGTATGAATTGTTTTTGCCATTTCTTTCCCTCACAATTTTTCTAATATTGCATCCCAAGCCTGATCCATCCCTGCTTTGCTGACAGATGAAAAGAGGATGAAGTTGTCACTTGGGTCAAAGTTTAATTTCTTTTTGATTGCTGATTCGTGCTTATTCCACTTACCACGAGGAATCTTATCTGCCTTAGTCGCAACGATGATAACCGGAATCTCATAATACTTGAGAAATTCGTACATCTGCACATCATCTGCTGACGGGTCATGACGGAGATCCACCAGACTGACCACGGCACGGAGGTTTTCCCGAGTCGTCAGGTACTCCTCAATCATGCGCCCCCACTTTTCACGTTCCTTTTTGGAAACGCGGGCATACCCATAACCTGGTACATCCACAAAACGCATCTTGTCATCAATGTTAAAGAAGTTGAGCAGCTGGGTTTTCCCAGGTTTTCCTGATGTACGGGCCAGATTCTTGCGGTTCAACATGGTGTTGATAAAGCTAGACTTGCCAACATTTGAACGACCTGCAAGGGCGATCTCTGGCAAGTCATCCTGCGGATAGTGGGACTTGTTTGCCGCACTAAGCAAGATTTCAGCATTGTGTGTATTGATTTCCATAGTCACCTCTAGGCTGTTTCCAGGATTGGTTTTTCTGTTCCATCGACAGCTTCTTTCGTGATGCGGACCAATTTCACATTTTCTTGACTTGGCACTTCAAACATAACGTCTAGCATGGTTTCTTCTATGATAGATCGAAGACCACGCGCACCAGTTTTACGCTCTATAGCCTTATTGGCAATCTCTTGAAGGGCTTCATCGTCAAATTCCAACTCAACGTCATCATAAGAAAGCAAGGTTTGGTATTGTTTGACCAAGGCATTTCTTGGTTCTTTCAAGATGCGAACCAAGTCATCAACCGTCAATTGCTCAAGAGCAGCAAAGACAGGCAAGCGTCCAATCAACTCAGGGATAATACCGAATTTTTGAATGTCTTCTGCGATGATTTCTTGCATGTAGGAGCTGTTTTCGTCAATCGCCTTGTTATTTTGCCCAAAACCGATGACTTTTTCTCCCAGACGTTGTTTAACGATTTCTTCGATGCCATCAAAAGCACCACCCACGATAAAGAGGATATTTTTAGTATCCACCTGAATCATCTCTTGTTGTGGATGTTTGCGTCCTCCTTGAGGTGGCACGCTAGCGACAGTTCCCTCGATAATCTTGAGAAGGGCTTGTTGTACCCCTTCGCCCGAAACGTCACGTGTGATAGACACATTCTCGCTCTTCTTGGCAATTTTGTCAATTTCATCTACGTAGATAATCCCACGTTCTGCACGTTCGATGTTAAAGTCAGCAGCCTGCAAAAGTTTGAGGAGGATATTTTCCACGTCCTCACCCACATAACCAGCCTCAGTCAGAGCTGTCGCATCTGCAATAGCGAAAGGCACGTTCAAGCTCTTAGCCAAGGTCTGAGCCAAGAAAGTTTTCCCTGAACCAGTTGGGCCAATCATCAGGATATTTGACTTCTGCAAATCCACATCTTCTGACTCTTCACGCGTATCGTGGAAATTGATGCGTTTATAGTGATTGTATACAGCCACTGCCAAGGCACGTTTGGCACGATCCTGACCAATCACATAGTGGTTTAAGATATTGAGGAGTTCGATTGGTTTTGGTACTTCAGACAAGTCTGCCAAAACTTCCTCGGCCAACTCCTCCCGAATGATTTCCTGGGCCAACTCCACACATTCATTACAGATAAAAGCGTTGTTCCCAGCGATTATTTTCTTTACTTCTTCTTGGCTTTTGCCACAAAATGAGCAATAAACCATCATATCATTTTTCCTATTTGTAGGCATGATTTCCTTCCATTCTAATTTATCATTCTATCTAAAATAAGGTCATATAAAAAGCGTGGACACTGTTGACCAGATTGGTAAAAGCATTCAACCAGAGTAAGGCAGACAGTCCATAGCGCTTCTTACGAAAAGCCTGTGCTCCAGTCAAAATACAGATCACACACAAAAAAGCTGTAAAAAATCCAAATATACTGCGCTCCATTAGACTTCCTTTCTATCTCGGTATTCGATGGTAAAATCATAGTCGTTTTTCTCATCTCGGGTATAAGATTTGCTTGCAACCGTCTCAAAACGAGACAAGTCAAACTCCTCAGGGAAATAGGTATCTCCCTCCACCTGAGCATGAATCTGTGTCACGATGATTTCATCTAAATAAGGCTCAAAAGCCTGAAAAATCTGCTTTCCGCCAATGATATAGAGATTTTTTTCCTGACTCTGATACCACGCTAAAACAGACTCCACATCTTGAAATACGAGCGCCCCATCTATGACTTCTTCGCTATTTCGCGTTAAAATCAGGGTTTGCCGTTTTGGAAGCAGACGACGTCCCATACCATCAAAGGTCACTCGTCCCATCAGTATAGCATGATTTAAAGTTGTTTCCTTAAAATGTTGCAACTCTGCTGGCAAATGCCAAGGGAGACGATTTTCTTTCCCAATCACACCTTTTTCATCTTGGGCCCAAATGGCTATGATTTTCTTTGTCATGCTTCCGTCCTTTTTATTGATAATACTATTTTATCAAAATTCTCCCAAAAAGGCTGTTTTGAAACGCGCGCAAAAGAGAGAAAAGGAGCAGGCTTCATTTAGCCTGCTCCTCTCGTCCCTAGGACATATATTTTTTGGCTTCTGATTCGATTTTTTCGACCACTTCCTGGATACTCAGTCCAGTTGTGTCAAGGTAAACTGCATCCTCAGCCTGTTTGAGAGGTGAGGTTTCACGATGACTATCCTTGTAGTCACGTGCCGCAATTTCCTCTTTCAACGTTTCCAGGTCAGTTTCAATCCCTTTAGCAATATTTTCCTTGTAACGACGCTCTGCTCTTTCTTCAACAGAGGCCACTAGGAAAATCTTGAGTTCAGCTCGTGGTAAAACAACTGTCCCGATATCACGCCCATCCATGACGATACCACCTTGCTGAGCAATCTCTTGCTGGAGCGAAACCAGTTTCTCACGCACCTCAGGAATGGCAGCGATGCTTGAAACCTTGTTGGTCACTTCATTTTCACGAATAGGATGAGTGATATCCACATCCCCTACAAAAACAAGTTGTTCGCCTGTTTCTGAACGTCCAAAACTAATGGGGTGTTGGTTAAGAAGCTCAAGAAGTTGGTCTACATTTCCTGCATCCAACTGGTGCTTAAGCGCTATATAAGTCGCAGCACGGTACATAGCGCCCGTATCGAGATAAGTGTAACCAAAATCTTTAGCGACAATCTTTGCAACCGTACTCTTACCACTGGAAGCTGGACCATCAATAGCAATTTGAATTGTCTTCATTCCCGACTCCTATCTTGTCTTAATCACATCACCTGGGTTGGCAAACCAAGATCCAGATGACATGTGAGTAGGATTTAGGGCTTCTAATTGAGCAATGGAAATCCCTGCACGTTGAGCAAGAGCTGCCTCACCCTCTCCAGGATGCACAGTGAGTGTTCCTTCTCCTTCTGTATGTTCTTCCGAACTGCTCTCTGAAGGAGTTGTTTCAGAAGAAGATGTTTCCTCTACCTTGCTACTTGAAGATGACGATGCTTCTACTTTAGAACTTGAACTTGTAGAAGGAGACGATGTATCATAGAAGTCCTTCAAAGATGAAGTACGATTGCTTCCTCCGGTTGATAAGTAAATCAATACAACCACCATCGCTACAACGATCACAAAGAAGAGGCTAGCTAGAACTGTTAAGACACGATTCGCAACAGCGCCTTTTCCTTTTTGTTTACGGCGACGACGCTCTGATCTTGATTCTTCCTCACTATTTTCATAGATATCTTCTTGCCATGGTTCCTTTGCCATACCTTACTCCTTGTATTTTTTAAACTTTCTTATTACAATATAAATATGAAACTCACACTTATACCTGAACGGTGCATCGCCTGCGGGCTTTGCCAAACCTATTCTGAACTCTTTGATTACCATGATAATGGAATCGTTCGATTTTGCGATGATCCAGTTGAATTGCAAAGAGAAATCGCTGAGACCAGCGATGTTCTGGAGGCCATCAAAAATTGTCCTACACGTGCACTTCTAAAAGATCCATCATAGTTTAAAAGGGAGATTGATTTTGTAGATTCTCTTTATCACTTTAATCCCTTCACCTACTAGTTTAGCATATTTCTAGGTAAAATTATAGTCTTTTCCGGTTATTTTTTCCTTCAAAAATAGAAAGATCACTTTTTTCTTTGATGAGATAGAGTGGTCTTTTTTTGGTTTCCAGGTAAATCTTACTGATATACTTGCCTAGAATCCCAATAGTCAGGAGTTGAATCCCTCCAAGAAAGAGAATGACGGCCATCAGAGAGGTCCAGCCAGATGTTGGATTTCCCAAGATAAGGGTCCGAAACACTACAAAAACAGTCATCATAAAAGAAATAAAACAAGATAGGAGTCCAGCTACAAAGGCTATACTCAAGGGGAAATCTGAAAAGTTGAGAATCCCTTCAATCGAGTAGAAAAAGAGTTGCCTAAAACTCCAACTGGTCTTGCCAGCCTGTCGTTCAACGTTTGGATAATCAAGATAGTGCGTTTTAAAGCCCACCCAGGCAAAGAGTCCCTTAGAAAAACGATTGGATTCAGTCAGGGTTAAAATAGCATCTACCACAGACCTTCTCATCATCCGGAAATCACGGACGCCTGAGGGCAGAGCTACTGGGCTGATTTTTTGCATGAGGCGATAAAAAAGATCAGCACAGAAACTGCGAAATAGGGGTTCTCCCTCCCGACTGGTTCTCCGTGTCCCAACACAGTCCAAGTCAGCATTCTGGTCTAGTAAGGCTTTCATCTCAAGTAGCATGCTAGGAGGATCCTGGAGGTCTGCATCCATCACGACCACCAGGTCCCCAGTCGCATACTGTAAACCTGCGTACAGAGCTGCCTCCTTCCCAAAATTTCTCGAGAAAGAGATATAATGCACCGCAGGATTTTGCTCCCGATAAGCCTTCAAAAGAGCTAAGGTCCCATCGCTTGAGCCATCGTCTATAAAGACATACTCGACCTCTGCTCCCAGGTCAGGAAGCAAATCTTCAACAGACTGATAAAAAAGAGGAAGTACTTCCTCTTCATTTAAACAGGGGACAATGATCGAAATCATTATCTTAATCTTCAAATCCGTTTGGATGCTTACTTTGCCAACGCCATGCGTCTTCACACATTTTCGTGATATCAAATTCTGCTTCCCAGCCGAGTTCTGCTTTGGCTTTTGCAGGATCTGAATAGCAGGCAGCGATGTCTCCTGGGCGGCGTTCTACGATGCGGTAAGGAATAGGACGTCCCACTGCTTTTTCCATATTTTGAATAATTTCAAGAACAGAGTAGCCCTTGCCTGTTCCAAGGTTATAAATGTTAAGGCCAGACCCTTTTTGGATTTTTTGAAGAGCTGCAACGTGACCTTTAGCCAAGTCAACAACGTGGATATAGTCACGGACACCAGTTCCATCTTCCGTATCGTAATCGTCTCCGAAGACTTGCACTTGCTCTAATTTTCCAACAGCTACCTGAGTCACATATGGTAAGAGATTGTTTGGAATACCGTTTGGATTTTCTCCTAAATCTCCACTCTCATGTGCTCCGATTGGGTTAAAGTAACGAAGCAAGACCACATTCCATTCTGAGTCTGCTTTGTAGATATCGGTCAAGATTTCTTCTAGCATGAGTTTGGTACGACCATACGGATTGGTCACTGAAAGTGGGAAATCTTCTAAGATTGGAACTGTGTGAGGATCTCCATATACTGTCGCAGAAGAACTGAAGATGATATTCTTACAGTTTGCTTCTTCCATAACTTTTAAAAGACTAAGAGTTCCAGCGATATTGTTGTCATAGTAGGCAAGAGGGATACGGGTTGATTCGCCAACAGCCTTTAAGCCCGCAAAGTGAATCACACCAGTCGGTTCTTCCTGCTTGAAAATATCTCTGAGAGTATCTGTATCACGGATATCTGCCTCATAGAAAGGCACTTCAACCCCTGTAATTCTCTCAACAACTTCTATACTTTTACGATTGCTATTGACAAGATTATCCACTACAACAACTTGATGACCCGCTTGGATCAACTCAATAACAGTGTGGGTTCCGATAAAACCAGCACCACCCGTTACCAAAATTTTTTCTTGCATCTTTTTTCCTCGATTCTCGAATTATTTTTTCTTATTTTACCATTTTTGATAGGGAATGTCATTTGCCATCCTAGAGGGGAGACTAAAATTTCAGTAAAATGCTTATACTCTTCGAAAATCTCTTCAAACAACGTCAGCTTCACCTTGCCGTGGATTGGTATGGTTACTGACTTCGTCAGTTCTATCCACAACCTCAAAACAGTGTTTTGAGCTGACTTCGTCAGTTCTATCTACAACCTCAAAGCCGTGCTTTGAGCAGCCTGCGGCTAGCTTCCTAGTTTGCTCTTTGATTTTCATTGAGTATTATTCGCTTTTTACTCGTTTGACATAGTTTTCAATTGGATAGTTTACTGGGTCCAGAGTCAATTCCTTGTCTTGGATCAGTTGAGCTAAATGATAACCAATGATAGGGCCGGTTGTGAGGCCTGATGAACCTAGACCACTAGCCGCATAGACACCTGCTAAACCAGGTACTTGCCCAAAGAAAGGTGAGAAATCACGAGTATAGGCACGGATTCCCACACGCTCAGCTCTGGAAGTCGCTTTAGCTAAGGCTGGATAGTGAGGCAAGGCCGCATCCTCCATTTGTTGGAGCAAGGTTTCATCTACCGTCAAATCAAATCCCATGTCATTTTCATGAGTAGCGCCTAAGGACAATTTCCCACCTGCAAAAGGAATCAAATCCCACTCCCCTTCTGGCATGACAACAGGGTATGATTCTAGATCTTCGGAGAGTTGATAATCTCGGAGTTGCCCCTTTTGGGGACGAACATCTACCTCATATCCTAAAGGCTCCAAAATGTCCCCCAACCAAGCTCCTGTCGCCAAAATAACCCGTTCAAACACCTCTTCGCCAATCTGATAGCCGGATGCTAAAGGTATCAGACTCACTTTTTCTTTGACCAACTTGACCTGACTGGCTTCTAGTAAACGAGTCACTAAGAGGTGGCCATCTACTCTCGCCCCACCAGAAGCATAGAGCAAGTGGTCAAATCCCTGCAAACCAGGGAATAATTCATTTGCAGACGCTTGGTCCAGAATAGCTAACTGGCCTATCAAGGGAGATTCTTCCCTGCGCTGAAGGGCTAGCTCATAGAGTTCTTTCAACTTGGATTCGTCCTTTTTCAAGAGAAAAACTCCTGAGCGTTGGTAAAAGTCGATTTCCTGACCAGACTTTTCTAAATCAGCCAACAAATCCACATAAAAGTCAGCCCCCAAGCGTGCCATCTTGTACCAAGCTTTATTACGTCGTTTTGAAAACCAAGGACTGATAATTCCCGCTGCTGCCTTGGTAGCCTGTCCCTGCCCATGGTCAAAGACGGTTACCTCAAGGTCACTTTCTTTCGAGAGGTAGTAGGCAACTGTTGCCCCCACAATCCCTGCTCCAATAATGGCAACTTTTTTCATTGTCTTCACCTTCTAACTAGATATGGTGGAAAGGGTTTGTCGATTCCTGACTAGGCAAGATATCAATGCCCCAGTCTTTCTCTTCCTTCCATTGAGTAAAAAGTGCTACGATTCTTTCCACAAAAAGCACTTCTATATAGTGGCCTGGGTCCAATGCCAACAAGCCATCTGACAACATATCCTGAGCTGTGTGGTAATAGATATCACCAGTGATATAGACATCTGCCCCCTTTGCTAAAGCATCAGGATAGAAAGACTGCCCACTACCACCACAGATGGCTACTCTTGAAATAGGCTTCTGCAAATCACTCTCTTGATAATGCACCATGCGAAGACTATCTAGACCAAAAACATGTTTGACATGACTGGCAAATTCTTCATATGTTTGAGGTTGAATGTCACCAATACGCCCAATCCCACGTTCTGGACCTGTTTCCTGAAGATAAGTCGTCTCCTTGATACCTAGCATCTGGCAGAACCAGTCATTTAGGCCATTATCAACGATATCAATATTAGTATGGCTGACATAAACTGCGATATCATGCTTAATCAAATCAATGTAAATCTGATTTTGTGGACGGCTAGCTACCAAATCCTTGATGGGACGGAAAATCGGCGCGTGCTTGGCGATAATCAAATCCACACCCTTTTCAATGGCCTCTGCCACTGTCTCTTCACGAATATCCAGAGCAACCATGACCCTTTGGATATCCTTGTCTAGAGTTCCGATTTGCAGGCCACGACTGTCTCCCTCCATTGAAAATTCCTGAGGGCAAAAGCCTTCATACGCGTTAATCACTTCACTTGCTAGCATGGAGAACCTCCTTGATGGCTTGAATTTTATCTACAAGAACTTGACGTTCCACCAGATTTTTTTCTGGGATTTGTCCGAGGGCAAATTCTAGCTTAGTAGCTTCTTTTTGCCATTTTTTGATAAAGACTGGGCTGACTTCTTTGGACAAGAAGGGACCAAAGCGAACATCACTGGCAGATAACTTCATTTGTCCTGCTTCCACAACTAGAATTTCATAAAACTTGCCTGCTTCTTCTAGGATGCTTTCTGCCACAATCTGAAAATCGTTATCTTGCAACCAGATACGCAAGTCGTCTTCACGATTATTGGGCTGGAGGATTAAACGCTCTACATTAGCTAGCTTTTCCAAACCTTCTTGCAATATGGTAGCAATCAAACGACCACCCATACCTGCAATGGTGATGACTGACACTTGGTCAGTCTCTTCAAAGGCTGCCAAGCCATTGGCTAAACGGACTTGGATTTTCTCATTTAGGCCGTGAGCTTCAACATTTTTGACCGCAGACTGATAGGGTCCTTCCACAACCTCACCTGCAATGGCACTTTTAATTTGGCCTCTTTCGACCAAATCGATAGGTAGATAAGCATGGTCACTCCCCACATCTAGTAAAATGGCCCCCTGTGGCACAAAGGAAGCCACCAATTCTAATCTCTTTGAAATCATCTTCTCTCACTTTCCAAAACTCTATTACCTCTTATTATACCATATTTCGGCTAGCAATCTTGCACCTAAAAAAGACCGCAATCCACAGATTGCAGTCTTTCTTTATTTTCTGGCTTGGTAACGACTTGTCAAGATGAAAATCACCGTAAAGACCAACATCATAGCCCCATAAACAGGCAACGTTTGTCCTGTGAGTGTCGAAATTTCAAGCAATTTCTGGATCCTTGGGAAGAGAGCTGTAGCTAGGAAACCTCCTACTGACCAAACAATCAAGAGAACACGCCAGAGGGTAAATGGCATGCAGGCTCTAAATACGGATAAGAAACCGATAGACCCAAGGAGATAATAGAGGAGAGTTGACATTTCTAACTCAGACCAACCTTGACTCGCTCCAAATATTTTCACAAAAAGAACGCTGAAGACGACCATAAGGGCACTTGGTAGGGCACGAAGCATGGATCTTCTGAGGAAATTTGGCTCAACAGGTTTGATATTTCGCTCAAAAGTCAGAACGAATGGTGGGAAACCTTCCACGAATTGGTCGATCATGGTAATCTGGATCGGGATGAAAGGGAAAATCAAGATCCACTCAGACCGTCCCAGAAGAACACTGGCGATACAAATCACCGCTAACAGGAAGGAATAGATGGTCTTAATCAAGAAAATCGGTGCGATATGAGCGATGTTATTGACCACGCGACGGCCTTCAAAGAGAATCTCAGGAACATCATTAAAGTCTGAGTTCAAGAGAACCAGATTAGCAATCTGACGCGTCGCCGGATCTCCTTCAGCCATCACGATAGAACAATCCGCCTCACGAAGGGCCAGGATATCATTGACTCCGTCCCCTGTCATTGCTGTTGTATGCCCTACTTTTTTCAGCGTTTGGATGATGAGTTTCTTTTGATGAGGGGAAACACGTCCGAAAATAGCTGTTTCTTCAGCCATGGCAATCAATTCCTCATCCGTGATTTTTGAGCAATCTACATAGCTGTGATAGTCTGCAAAGCCAGCCTTCTGGGCAATGCTGGACACAGTGACCGGATTGTCACCAGAGATAATCTTGAGGCCCACTTCCTGAGAACGGAGATAGTCTAGCGTCTCAGCTGCTCCTTCTCGAATCGGGTCCAAGATTTCCAGCAAGGCTAGAGCCTGAATATCAGATGGTTTTTGTGGCTTGTGGTGGTCTAGTTTTTCCTGACTGAGAGCCAAGACCAAGACACGAGAACCTCGCTCCAAGGCCTCTCTAGCTTCAGGGACTTCATTTTCCAGCAACATCTCAGGTGCACCTAAGAAAACTGTCCCTAGCCCTTCCAACTCCATAGCTCCCCACTTGCGGTCGCTAGAGAAAGGAAGATTGGAAAGCATGGGATAAGCTACCTGACCTTGGAAACGCTGGCGAATAGCCTGGGCTGTTGGATTTTTATCCTCACTATGAGATATATAGCTGGTCAGAATGTTAGTAATAGCCTCTTCACCATACGTTTCCGTCAGAGGAAGAACCGCCTCCACCTGCATCTTTCCTTGGGTAATGGTCCCCGTTTTGTCCAGACAGAGCATATCCACACGCGCCAAGGTCTCAACAGAGTACATCTCCTGCACTAAAACCTTTTTCAAGCCCAGCTTGATCACCGCAGTCAAGAGCGAAGTAATGGTCAAAAGGGCGATTCCCTTGGGCAACATTCCCAAAAGGGCTGTTGACGAATTTACAACGGATGACTTGAGGGGCAAGCCTTTTAACATCAAGGCTTCTAGCAGGAGAGCTAGACCAAAGGGAATGATGATCTTCCCAGTAAAACCAGCTAGCTTGTCCAGCGATTTCATGATACGGGAGTTGATCGGTTTCACTGTCTTAGCTTCCAGCATGAGTTTTGAAGCATAGTTGTCTGCCCCGACATGGTGAACTTGAGCCAAAACTGCGCCACTGGCTAGGAAACTCCCTGATAAAAGCAAGGCATCCACTTCTTTTTGCACCAAATCACTCTCACCCGTCAACATAGCTTCATTGACTTCCGCAAAGCCTTCTAAAACCCGCGCATCACTAGGAATCTGCTCTCCAGCCGACAGACGAATAACATCACCCAGTACTAATTCTTCTGGATTGATGGCAATTTCCTGGCCATCACGGATGATTTTGACCTTTTCCTTGGTCATGAGATTAAGCTTGTCCACCATGTGTTTGGCCCGTAGCTCGGTCACAATCCCAGAAAAAGCGTTAAAGCAGATAACAGCAAAGAAGACCAAATTGCTCCAAGCCTGCACAAAAGCTAGCGCCAAGGCAATGGCAAAGTTCAACGCGTTAAAAAGTGTAAAAACATTTCGTTTGATGATTTGCCAAGTACTGGTACTGGCTGATGCGGTAAAGTCATTGACCAAACCTTGAGCCTGTCTTTCCTTGACTTCTCTTTGGGTTAATCCCATAATCTTATTTTTATCCATAAATTCTATCATATCATTTTTTTTTAAAGAATTCTAATCCCATCTAAAACTGTTGGCTGATAACTGAAAAAGTTTGCCAGCAGTCTTTTGATAAGGTATAATAATAAAAGCAATACAATTGAAGGAGATCTCATGTTTTATACTTATTTGCGTGGACTAGTCATGCTGATCTTGTGGTCCATCAACGGCAATGCCCACTATCACAATACTGATAAAATCCCTAGTCAAGATGAAAACTATATCCTCGTCGCTCCTCATCGTACCTGGTGGGATCCTGTTTACATGGCCTTTGCAACCAAGCCAAAACAGTTCATCTTTATGGCCAAAAAAGAGCTTTTTAACAACCGTATCTTTGGCTGGTGGATTCGTATGTGTGGCGCCTTCCCTATCGACCGGGAAAAACCTAGCGCTTCTGCTATCAAATACCCTATCAACGTCCTCAAAAAAAGCGACCGTTCTCTCATCATGTTCCCAAGCGGGAGCCGTCACTCAAATGATGTCAAGGGGGGCGTAGCCTTGATTGCCAAAATGGCCAAGGTCCGTATCATGCCGGTTACCTACATCGGTCCCATGACCTTGAAAGGCTTGGTTAGCCGTGAACGTGTGGATATGAACTTTGGAAATCCTATCGATATCTCAGACATCAAGAAAATGAATGATGAAGGAATCGAAATGGTTGCAGACCGTATCCAAGCAGAATTCCAACGTTTGGACGAGGAAACCAAGCAATGGCACAATGATAAAAAACCAAACCCACTCTGGTGGTTTGTCCGCATCCCTGCCCTCATTCTTGCTGTGATTGTTGGTATCCTAACGATTATCTTTACTTTCGTCGCAAACTTTATCTGGAATCCAGATAAGAAGAGAGAAGCTCTTGGTTAAAAAATACAATTATCCCTTGGCTTTTGCCAAGGGATATTTCTTTTATTCAATTTTCCATTTTTGGGCCAACCAGTTGGAAAAGGCTAGGAATCGTTCAGCTACTTGTTCATGATGCCCATAGGGATCAAAGACAAACTGACCATTCGGATAGCGTTTCTGAAGACTGGTATGGATCTGCGCAGCATAGACTGGTGCTTGAGCCAAGCGATTGGTATGATTAGCTCCTTCTGTTTGGCCATTCTGTAAATACAGTAAACAGTCCAAATTTTTCACCTTTTCTTCCCTGCAATAAGTCGTAAAATCAGGATACCAAAAGGAACCGCAGATAGAGAAGATACAGGAGACCTTATCAAAACGGAAAAGACTGTATACTGCCGCCAAACCACCTAGTGAGTAACCTCCATAGGCAAGGCGATTTTTGTCCAGGCGATAAAGCGCCTGCAACTTTTCTAAAAGACTACCAAATAAATGACCATGATAGGCGTTTGCCTGACCGCCAAAATCTTGAGCTCCATCTCTCAGAGCAGCTGCCTTCCAGGGAGTGTAGTCGTCTAGGCGATTTTTAGAGGTCAAGCCCACTAAAATCACAGATTCTGAAAGGGAGGATAGGAAATCCAAGTTTCCATCATTCAAGAGAATCGCTGGATAGGTTTGATTGGGATCATAAGTCGAAGGAAGGCTGACCTTGACTTGGATCCCTTCCCAATCAAACTCATTATTTATTGATAAAGTCATTGATTTTCTCAAGGGAATCAATCACTGCTGGACCATAGTCCATCAACTCATCGTAAGAAATGGTCATGATTTTTTGATTCTTAATTGCAGGAACGTTTTCTAAAACTTCATTTGCCTTCATCAACTCTACTGCATTGGCATCCAATTTTTTATTGCGGTCGCTGGTCACATAGATAATCAACTCAGGATCCATTGACACGAGATTTTCCAAGGTCAAGCCTGATGTTCCCGTTGCAACGTTGGTATAACCAAGTTGATTCAACAAGCTCTCTTGCAAAGCAGACTTGTAAGCACCGAAGGTTTCGTCATTATAAGCAACCATAATCAAAGCCTTTTTCTTTTCACCTTGGCTTGCTGGGTTTGCTTTCTTAACAGCGTCAATTTTAGCTTGTAATTGGGTTGCGTATTCATTAGCCTTGTCCTGAACATTGAAAATCATTCCAAGATTTTTAACATCTTCTACAATATTTCCCAAATCTTGCTGAATCGTTGAAAGAGAAGCTTTTTGCGTATAGACTGGGATTTTGTTTTCATTCCAAGTGCTAACTGTTCCCAAGGATTTTTCAGAAAACATCATGTTTCGACCCATTACTGCGTCCGGTTCATAAGAAAGGACTGTCTCTTGTGAGACTGTTTTTTTATCACCGATTTGAGGAATAGTCGCAATCGCGTCCTTGTATTTGTCCGTCACAGCATTATCAGGGTTAAGCATGCCAGCAATTTTATCCTTCAAGCCTAACTCCAATAAGATTTCAGTGGTTGACAGATTGTTGGTGATAACTTTTTCAGGTGCCTTGTCAAAGACTTGTTCGACTTCATTTCCCTTAGCATCATAGGTCTTGACCGTTAACGGATAAGTCGTCTCTGTGCTGGCTTTTTGACTTGTTTCTGTGCTAGACTGTGTGGTAGTTTTTTCTGTAGTAGTATTTCCACAAGCCGCCATGGTTAGGGTAGCTACTGTTACGAGTAAAATGCTTAGTGTTTTTTTCATCTTGTTTTCCTTTTCATTCTTATAAATAGTGAATCATAGCTTGCTGATCCTCGGTCCAAGTAACCTGACTTTGAACTCCGTATACAGTTTGCAATGACTCAGGGGTGATGGTCTCTTTTGGAGTCCCTTGGTAAAGGATTTCTCCCTCTTTCATCAGATAGAGATAATCCGAATAGCGACAAGCAAGTTGAATATCATGTAGGACAGCTAGAACATTGATATTGAGATTCTTCACAATGGCCAACAAGTCTAGCTGATACTTGATATCCAGGTGATTGGTTGGTTCGTCCAGGAGCAAGAGAGTCGGTTCTTGCGCTAAGGCGCGGGCTAATAAGACTCGTTGTTTCTCCCCCCCTGACAGAGACGAATAGAGACGAGTTTTCTTCTCAAGCATATCCACCTTGACGAGAGCATCTTGAACGAGGGCATAATCTCTTTCCTTTTCCTTCTGTAAAAAAGAGAGGTGGGGAGTTCTTCCCAGCAAGACGATTTCCTCAACTGTACAATCAAACTGCAATTGATTAAACTGGGTGACAACTGCCATTTGCTTGGCTGTTTCTTTGAGTGACCAATGCTCCAGTGGCTTTCCATCTAGTCTTATCAAGCCTTTGTCCGCCTTTTCCTGACGATAGAGGAGTTTAAGCAGACTGGTTTTTCCACTTCCATTTGGTCCTAGTATCGTGTGAAATTGATGCCCCTCAACCTTAAGAGAAACTCCTTTTAAGATTTTTTTCTCTCCTAGTCCAAAGTGAACATCCTGACAAATCAAGTCCATATCAGGCCCTCACCTCCCTTCGCCTACCTCCAACAATGTAGATAAAGAAGGGAGCACCTACTAAGGCTGTGAAAATACCAATAGGCAACTCAGCATTTGGAATGATGATACGGGAGAGTACATCTGCCCAGACCACAAAGAGGGAACCAAGTATGGTCGCAATAGGAAAAAGCCTCCTGTAATTCGTTCCCACTAACCCTCGAGCTAAGTGAGGAGTAATCAGTCCAACAAATCCAATAATCCCACAAGTAGCCACCAAGACAGCTGTCAGCACAGCCACCACGGTCACGTAAAGATACCAATAGAAGCGTAAGGGAATTCCCAAAGTTAAAGTAGCCTCATCTCCCATCATCATCGCATTAAAAACACGATACTGGGTAGCGAAAAATAGAAATGCCAATCCTACTACTATAGTTGGCAGGACTAAGTCAGACCAGTTAGTTCCGGCAAGCGAACCCATGGTCCAAAACTTAATGGTCATCACACTGTCCGCATTAGCGCCAACTGAGATAATAAAGTTGGAAAATGCCAGAAAGAGAGCATTGACCACCGTTCCTGATAAGATCAGACTAGAAGTCGTCATCCTGCCCTGCATAGAGGCAATGATAAGGACAGCAATTGTTGCCAAAATAGCTCCAAGAAAAGCTCCAAGGCTAATCACCAATTTTAAACCAAGAATGATGCTCAAGGTTGCACCCAAAGTTGCACCCGCAGAAATTCCTAAGACATAAGGCTCTGCGATGGGATTGTTCACTGTAGACTGCATCACGCTACCACACATAGAAAGTCCAGCCCCTACTATCAGACCTAACAATACTCGGGGGAATCTCATGTTCCATACAATGGCAAGAGTGGACTTGGAAACCTCTCCTATCTCAAGAGGAAATCCCAATCTACTCAAAATGATCCGATAGGTATCTCCTAAGTCAATCGCTACGGATCCCATAGAAACAGCTAGAAAAAGTGAAATCCCTAAAATACCTAGCAAAATAACCAAAAACAACACAAATTGCAAATCTTGTCGGCTTCCAGAAAATTTGGAAAGCATGAAAACCTCCTTAAACAAAATTAAAAATTTAGAAAATTCTCATAAAAAAGTATACCATATTTCTATTAGATGAACAAGGATAGGGACATATATAGAAAAAGCCCTCTGAAAATCAGAGAGCTGATTTGAGCTCGGACTAAAATCCTAGTGAAACAAAAAAATCTACACGGTCAGAAAAGTCTCTATCGTGCCATTTTCATACATGATGTATAGTCCAAGTAGAATGAATACTAAGGGCACAATGATTCGCTCGTATTTTTCAATTGTCTCGAATATTAACGGAATAGAGGATAACATCCGACTAATCTCGCAAAAGATAATTATGCCGATTACAAACACAAGCAACGCCACGAGGGTCTGTGACCAATCTAACGAAGCAAAATAAGGTATATAGATACCTAAATTATCTCCGCCAGACGCAATTGTCAGCAATGTAACTGTCCAAAACAGTTGATTTGCCTTGCTTTGTTCTAATCTTTCAATAATTTCTTCCTCTTCTTCCTCACCTTCTCCAACAATTGCAAAGCGAATCCCTAAATAGATAGGGATTAAACCAAGCAATCCAACCATCCATTCTTCAGGAACGAAATTAACGACATAAGCAGCAACTAAACTCGCCCCTACAAGTAAGCCTATTCCTAGATATTGCCCCGCATAAATATGCCATTTCTGTTTATTCTGTGATAGCTGTGCAAATAAAATAATTAAAATAATTAAATAATCGATACTGGTGGAAATATAAACACCAATAGCAGATATGATTGTCTGTCCCATAAAAACCTCCTGTATTAGTCAGTAATAAATCAGCAGATTTTAGGAGAGCACAGACACATTAATTTAGCTATCGCTAGTGGGTAATGTCGAACGTAGGAAAGCATTTTACTCCTCCTCAAAACGTAGTTACAAAGTAATTTCTAACTGGAATTCGGTGACTACTTCCATGTAAAGTATAACATACTATACTTTACTTCGTAAAGTGTGGGCTCTCCGAGGGGGCTTGCAGACAGTTACTCGGCTTGAAAAGCCGAGTAACTGCGCACCTTCATGGTGTCATTAGCTGATACTATTTGAGGTTTTTGTAGTCTCCAAAATTATGACCGATAAAACCTCAATAAAAAAGCCCTCTGAATATCAGAGAGCTTCAATCTTGTTGGATAAAACGTTTATAGACTAGACGGCAAGCCGAAGATTGTACAAAATTTTTAGTAAAACAAAAAAATCTCCCCGAAGGGAGATGATCTGGTTTATTTTACCTTACAGTGCTAGGAACCGTAACCAAAGATTATACTTGAGTATATCGAGGTAAGGTGACAAAAGTAAAAAGCTCTCTGAATATCAGAGAGCTGATTTGAGCTTGGGCTAAAATCCTAGCGAAAAAGATGAAACTCCTTGTGTTCATCGAACACTGTCTCGTTTCCCTATTTTCATACGGATTTTTGGCGCCCTTAGCATCATAATTCTTGCTGGATAAAACGTTTATAGACTAGGCAACGAGGCGAAGGCAACGAAGTATAGAAACGTTTTAGACGCAAGATTAGCGACGAAGTCCTAGAGAGTTGATTAACTCACGGTAACGGTTAACGTCGTTCTTACGCAAGTATGCAAGCAAGTTACGACGGCGACCGATTTTTTTCATCAATCCACGGTAAGTAGCGTGGTCTTTTTTGTGTTGTTTGATGTGTTCGTTAAGGTGGTTGATTTCCCAAGTAAGGACAGCAACTTGAACCTCTACTGAACCTGTATCACCTTCGTGACGTGCATATTGTGCGATGATTTCATTTTTTTTCTCTTTTGAGATTGCCATGATGTTTCTCCTTTTTATTTGGCTTCATCCGAGTGACAGGTTGGCATGCCTGCAACCAAGAAGAAGTTATTTGTCTTTACGACAGTTCTTATTCTACCAAGAAGCAGAGACTTTGTCAACTGATTTACTGTTTAGACCCTTGAATTACTCTACTGATTTCAGGGCTTCGAGCATATCTACTTTTCTCAAGTGGTGATTGACAAAGACGCCCAGTAAAGCCAAAATCACAGTCACTGCTACGATTGGAAGCGCATAAACTTCCCAGCTGACCTGAGGATAGAAGAGTATGGTGGCTGGTGAAATCATTTGAATCAAAAATTGATGTAAATAGTGGCCAGCTACCAAACCGAGAGCAATTCCCACAAGGGATAGCACCATGGTCTCGCGGTAGATATAGAGGGTCACTTCTTTATTGTGGAAACCGAGAACCTTGATAGTCGAAAGTTCACGGATACGTTCTGCAACATTGATGTTAGTGAGATTGTAGAGAATAACAATGGCTAGTAAAACGGAAACAAGGACAAGGATTGCCATGGTTTTATTGAGCGAACTAGCCACGGATTCAAAGAGATGGATGGCAGTCGCATTTTGGACCACCCCAGAAACAGCAGTTTTTTCCATGAAGGTAGCAGCTTCTTTCTCCGTATTTGATGGTGTTGGCTCTTTTAATTTTACTAGGTAGGTATTGTCTTGTGGACTGGTGCCGTAGACTTGTTCGTAAGTTGCTCGGTTGAGATAAACAAAGTGTCCAACATAGTTTTCAGAAATAGCCGCGACCCTGATTTCCTTCCCATCAAGCTCCAGCTCGTCCCCAACCTTAACATTTGCTAGTTGAGCTAGTTTTTGACTCACGACCGCTCCATCAGTAATCTCCACCTCTTGGCCATTTTCCTCTAATGCGATAAAGGGCTTGAAGTCTTCTCCACTAGTAACCATCATGGTGATGGTTTGAAGTCCTGCTTTTCCTTTAAAATCTTTTTCAATGGATTTAGAATAAATCTTTTGGTAAGCATGGATAGATTCAGCCTGCAAGGCACTTTCCAGATCTGCTTTTTCTTGCTCCGTCGCACTGCTCTTTTCCGCTACAATCATCTGGTATTGCTGGATTTGTTCAAATTGACGCTCGACAACTCCTCCTACAGAAGACTGAATGCCAAGACCTGCAAATAAGAGAGCCACCGAACCTGCAACTCCAAAAATGGTCATCAACATCCGTTGCTTATAACGGAAAATATTTCGCGCCGTAACCTTATGAGTAAAACTCAAACGACTCCAAATAAAGCTCAGGCGCTCCAGCAAAATCTTTGATCCCTTAACGGGAGGTTTTGGAAGTAAGAGTTGGGCTGCTTCATCGTGTAGTTCCCTCCGTGCCACCAAATAAGCCGGCAAAACACTGGATACCCAACTTAAGGTTAGGGCAAGGACGCTATAAGACCAGTAAAAATACTCCTGACTTTTACCAACAACCATCCCAGCTGTTATAACATCCGAAATCACGCCTGCAAGGAGATAATGTCCTAGAAGCGTTCCTAAAATGGTTCCTACAGTTCCTGCAAGAAAACCATAGAGGACAAACTTGGCAATTATATCTTGATTCCGGTAACCTAGGGCCTTGAAAATACCGGCATTGGTACGTTCTTCATCCACAAAGCGAGTCATAGTTGTAAAGGTCACCATTGCAGCGACCATATAAAGCACCACGGGGAAGATATTCCCGACAGAACGAATGCTTGCTGAAGCGTTACTGTACATGAGATAGCCTTGACCCCCTGGCATGGTTTGGCGATTGTATATGTGATATTTCGGCTCTGCCAGTTCATCAAGCTCTTTCTGACGCTGTTCAAGCTTCTCTTTTTCCTTGGCTAGATTACTCTCTGTCTGAGCCAGTTTTTCTTTTTGAGTCGCCAGTTCTTCCTTTGCTTTTATCAGCTGTCCCTCGATTTGACTCTTTTGCGGTTCTGGTAAAGCGGTCGCTTGTTCTTCTTGGGTTTTCAAGCGACTTTCAGCCTGCTCTAACTGACTATTGCCATTTTGAAAGTTGCTTTCAGCAGTTTGGAGCTGTTCTTTCCCCTCTTCCAAGCTCTTTTGCCCATTTGCTTTGATACCTGCCAATCTTTTTTGACCATTATCGGCTAGTAAATCTTGCAACTCTTCCTGATGTTGGGTTCGTTTGGTCTTATAGTCTGATGAAAAAGCATCCAGATTTTTTAAATCATCATAGCGCACACGCGCAATACTATAAACATCTGAATCAAACTGGCTGGGCAAAATCACTCCATAGCCAGCCAAGCTTCCATTTCCACTGCTAGCACTCCCTAAGTCTTTTTGAGAAAGCATCTCACCCGACTGAACAAATCCAGTAATTGTAAAAGTTTGGGATTTTAGGACGGACTTCCCTTCTTCTTTCTTAGTAAAGGTAATGGTCTGCCCAATCTGATAGCGGCCTTTCCAGAAGTCGGCTAGGGCAATTTCCTCATCAGCCTCTGGCAGTCGCCCTTCTGTCACTTGGAAGGTTGAAATCCCCTCTGGCTTGGAATAAAGTCGAACCGCTTCTTCACTATTTTCAACGGTTAGGTCTGCCATATAACCAAACTCAACACTTGCTCCTTGAAGGGCCTTTAATTCGTCTTGGTCTTCTTTGTCCAAGCCATAATCAGCTATCACTGCCAGATCTAGGGTATTGGCTTTACGGAGATAATCCCCTGCCGTACGTTCCATATTTGGACTGGCCACTTTGAGACCAATAAGGGCTAAAGAACCCAGCATCATCAAGGTCAGGATAGAAACAAAGCGTCCCTTTGAAGCCGTCACTGACTGAAATAGGTCTTTCCGATACGTTTTTTTCATGCTAATACTCCAATGTATCGATATCCTGCGGATGCTCATTGACCGTCATGCTCTTAACCGTGGCATCGCGCATATGAATCACCCGATCTGCAATAGGGGCTAGCGCGCCATTGTGGGTTACGATAATCACCGTTGCTCCTTTTTGACGAGACATGTCTTGGAGAATCTTCAAGACTTGCTTCCCCGTCTGGTAATCCAAGGCACCCGTCGGTTCATCACAAAGGAGGATTTTAGGATTTTTGGCTACAGCACGTGCAATGGAGACTCGCTGTTGCTCCCCTCCAGAAAGCTGGGCTGGAAAGTTATTCAGGCGATGAGCCAGACCTACATCTTTGAGCACTTGCTCTGGATCCAAGGCATCTGTCACGATTTCTGAAGCCAGTTCCACATTTTCCTTGGCTGTCAGATTGGAGACCAGATTGTAAAATTGAAAAACAAAGCCTACATCTTCACGACGATAGTTTGTTCGTTGGTGCGAACTATAGTTGGCAATATTGGCACCATCAATCCAAATCTCCCCCTCATCATTGGTATCCATACCTCCTAAAAGATTGAGAACGGTTGATTTTCCAGCACCTGAAGCGCCAAGTATGATAACCAGCTCCCCTTTTTCAATTTCAAAATTCACATCACGATTAGCCACAATCTCTGTATCCCCAACCTGGTAACGCTTGTAGCTGTGTTTCATCTCAATATAAGCCATCAGACACACCTTCTCTCAAACAAATTACTTCCTATTATCATTATAACGCTTTTTCAACTAGTTGGAAACCAGAAGCAAAAACAAAAAGCCTAGGAATCCTAGGCTTTCTGTTTATAGATTATTTTCCAAGATAGTATTCTTTTACGACGTTCAATTTTTCGTCGAATTCGAATACCAATGGTGGGAAGTTAGGGATTTCTACACCCATGATTTCATCATCTGACAAGTGTTTGATGTGTTTTACAAGGGCACGGATTGAGTTACCGTGAGCTCCTACGAATACGTTTTTACCATCTTTAAGTGCTGGAGCGATTTTATCTTCCCAGAATGGAAGGGCACGTTCCAAAGTCACTTTCAAGTTTTCAGCATCTGGAATGACTGAATCGTCAAGTGAAGCGTAACGACGGTCAGTATGTGCTGAGTATTCGTCATCATGAGGCATTGCAGGAGGCAATACATCGTATGAACGGCGCCAGATATGAACTTGCTCATCACCAAATTGTTCAGCAGCTTCAGCTTTGTTTTTACCAGTCAAACCACCGTAGTGACGTTCGTTCAAGCGCCATGATTTTTCAACTGGAACCCAGAGTTGGTCAGCAGCTTCAAGAGCCAAATTTGTTGTTTTAATCGCACGTTTCAATACTGAAGTGTAAGCTTGGTCAAATTCGATACCAGCTTCCTTGATCAATTTACCAGCGTCAATCGCTTGTTGTGTTCCTTTATCAGACAAATCAACATCAGCCCAACCAGTGAAAAGGTTAGCTTTGTTCCATTCAGACTCACCGTGGCGAGCAAAAACCAATTTTACCATTAGATGGATTCTCCTTTTATTTTTCGAGGTTTCCCTCGTTTATCTATTCTATTTTACACAATTTTTCACAAAAAAGCTAGTTAAAATCAACTAAAAAGAGAAGAGCTTATCAGTCTTCTCTTTATCACACTATCATAATTGTTCTCGATAGACGATGAAATAGTCCCGTCCAAATAATTGGAAAACTACTACTCTTCAATTACAAATTTTTTCAATGTTCCAAAGTAAAGTGAACCACCAATAATGGTTAGAATTCCACCTACCCATCCCAAAAATGGAATCAAGCCGACCGCACCACCTACAATGAGCAAAACAGAAGGTGCATTCGTAACACGTTCATCATCTTTATAATAAACAATAGCCACAATTCCCAATACTAAAACAGCAATTTTAACCAATGACAAAATAATTGAGAGCCCTGTCAATGTCCCAACCGTTACATCTGCGTCTTCAGTTGCCGCAGCAGCTCCAATAGCCATGATAAACATGATGACTGGCGCTAAAAGCAATACAATTCCTGAAATAAGACCAAAAATAGCGTTAACACGAGCAAGTGTATTTGTTTTCATAATAATCTCCTTAAAATTTTTATAGGTATTATTCTATCATAATTTATCTAAAAATTAAACAATCTTATAAAATTTTATAATAAATATTGATTTTCAAAAAATAATTTTAAGTTCTATAGTCTCTTTATAATTAGTAGAAATATAAAATTATGAGAAAACTGAATAGTTGATTATGTAATTATCTACACGGACAGGCCAGGAAGAACTTCATTTGAAGAAATGGACTAGTAAATTTTCCCATGATAAAACGCATAATATCAAAGCACTTAAACTCTTGATATTATGCGTTTTTTATGATTTAACGACCTTTCTCAGTCTATTCTGATTATTTCGCTTCAAATCCTTCTGCGACTGCATCTGCAAAGTCTTCTTCTACGATACTTGCACAGTGGTCACAGATAACTGCGTGGTAGCTACGTTCAGCAGTAGTTGGATCGATACGACGGCAGCGGTCACATACTTCACCTGCAGCGCGTTCAACTGTGAAGGCTACATCCTCAAAGCTAACTGCGCCTTCTGGAGCTGGTCCTTCTGCAATAGTCAATTCTGACACGATCAAAAGTTGAGCTACATTGCTATCCAATGCTCCAAGAAGAGTTTTCACCACTTCATTTGGATAAACTGTCAGGTGGGCTTCAAGTGATTTACCGATTACTTTTGCATTACGAGCTTCTTCCAAGGCTTTTTGAGCCTGTCCACGGAAGTCCATGAAGGCTACCCATGTATCCAAGATTTCTTCTTGGTTGGCAAAGGTTTGAGCTTCTGGTAATTCTGACAATTGAACGAAGTCTTCAGCTTCAAACTCAAGATAGGACCAGATTTCTTCCGCAGTGTGAGGCAGAATTGGTGTCAAGAGTTTGGTGATTTTCACAAGAATGTCATAGAAGACTGTTTGCATTTGACGGCGTTCGAGTGATTTGGCACCTTCGATGTAGACAACATCTTTCGCAAAATCAAGGTAGAAGGCTGACAAGTCAACGTTGATAAAGTTTACCAAGGCCTTGTAGATGGTCAAGAATTCAAAGTCAGCATAAGCATCACGAATGGTCTTCACAAGCTGGTTAAAGCGAATGGTCATGTACTTATCAACAGAACGAAGCTCATCGTAAGCCACTGCGTCTTGAGCTGGGTTAAAGTCAGATGTATTGGCAATCAAGAAGCGAAGTGTGTTACGGATCTTACGGTAAGTTTCAGAGACTTGACTCAAGATATCCATAGAGATACGCACGTCGTTGCTTGAGTCAACACTTGTCACCCAGAGACGCAAGATTTCCGCACCAAATTGTTTTTCAACATCACTTGGAGCAATGGTATTCCCAAGAGATTTAGACATCTTTTCACCTTTACCGTCAAGGGCAAATCCTTGTGATAAGATTTGTTTGTATGGCGCTACGCCATGGTTGGCAACAGATGTAATGAGTGAAGAGTTGAACCAACCACGATACTGGTCAGAACCTTCAAGATAAAGGTCTGCTGGGTAAGTCAACTCAGGACGGTTTACTACAACCCCATTCCATGATGAACCTGAGTCAAACCAAACGTCCATGATATCTGTTTCTTTCTTGAACTCGCCATTTGGTGAACCTGGATGGGTGAATCCTTCTGGCAAGAGGTCTTTGGCATCACGTTCCCACCAGATGATAGAACCGTGTTCCTCAAAGAGTTGAGCCACGTGCTCGATCGTTTCAGCTGTCATGATTGGTGTTCCGTCTTCAGCATAGAAGATAGGAAGTGGAACTCCCCAAGCACGTTGACGAGAGATAACCCAGTCGCCACGGTCGCGAATCATGTTGTAAAGACGAACTTTACCCCATTCTGAGTGGAATTTCACTTTTTCAATTTCATCCAAGATTTCTTGGCGGAATTTAGATACAGAGGCAAACCATTGTGGTACTGCACGCCAGATGATTGGTTTTTTCGTACGCCAGTCAAATGGATATGAGTGAGAGATTTCTTCTTGGGCAAGGAGCAAATCGCCCAGTTTTTCGATAACAGTTGGTACAACCTTGTCATAGAATTGACCTTCAAAGTCAGAGCCAGCATTGGCCATCATAATACCGCGTTCGTTAACTGTTACAGCAACTTCAAGGCCGTTAGCAACACCGACATTGTAGTCGTCCTCACCAAAACCAGGAGCTGTATGGACGATACCAGTACCAGAGTCAGTCGTAACGTGGTCACCGAGGATCACCAACTCATCTACAGCCGTATCCCATGGGTGAGCTGTCACAATTTTATTCAATTCTTGACCACGGTAGGTCGCCAAGACCTGAACATCAGCCCAGCCAAATTTCTCAGAAAGACTATTCAGTAATTCTGAAGCAACCACAAACTTACGAGATTCGCCAGCTGGTTGTACCAATACATAATCAATATCTGCTCCAACTGTCAAACCACGAGATGCTGTGATAGTAAATGGTGTAGTTGTCCATACGACGATATAAGTATCTGTATCTAGGACACCTTTGCCATCTTTGACGCGGTTAGCATAGTAAAGGGAAGTTGAAAGCAAGTCATGGTATTCAATTTCCGCTTCTGCAAGAGCTGACTCAGATGACCATGACCAGTAAACCGGCTTGGCACCACGGTAGATGTAGCCTTTCTTAGCCATTTCACCAAAGACACGGATTTGAGCCGCTTCATAGTCTGGAGTCAAGGTCACATAAGGATTTTCCCAGTCACCAGAAACACCCAAACGTTTAAAGTCTTCTCGTTGTTTATCTACTTGAGAAAGAGCATAGTCACGACAAAGTTTCAAGTACTCAACCAAGTCCATTTCTTTACGTTTCACGCCTTGTTTTGCCAAGACTTGCTCGATTGGCAAACCATGTGTATCCCAACCAGGAATATAAGGAGCGTAAAATCCTGACATAGACTTAGAACGAACAATAATATCTTTGGAAATCTTGTTCATGGCATGTCCAACGTGGATATTTCCGTTTGCATATGGAGGTCCATCATGCAAGGTGAAATGCGGTTTTCCTTGGTTCAATTCTTGACGACGTTGGTAAAGTTTTGCATCTTCCCATTCCTTTTGCCAGAGTGGCTCTTTGGTAGGAAGTCCTGCACGCATTGGGAAAGCTGTTTTCCCAAGGTTAAGGGTATCTTTGAGTTTCATGGTATCTCCTTTATAAATATTAACAAATTAAAAACCACGACTTCCAAAAAGGACGAAAATCGTGGTACCACCTTTGTTCGAAAAAAGACAGTGTCTCTTTTCCTCTTTTCCCGTAACGTGGGGAACGTCCAGTCTTACTGTTTTCAGACTGGATTCGTTGAGAGGATAATCTAACGACTAGGGATTGCAGGGCTCACACCATCTCCCGCTCGCTGAAAATATAGTTGGTTAGACTTTGTTCTCACATTTACTTTTATAGGATAAGAACAGATTCTTTGTTTGCATCTTCCTCAGTTGCTGCAGTAGTTTCTACGTCAACTGACTCTTCATGTTGTTCACTTTCATCTGTATGTTGATTTTGTTGGGCTTCAAACTCAGCCAATTCTTTATTTCCAGCCTCGATACGAGCTTGCAACTCAGCAACCTCTTCTGGTGTGAATTGACGAGTCATATCAATTGGCTCTTCCTCTGGTTGAGAAGGAATAGTTTCACCAAGAACTTCACCCACCACTTCTTTAAAGGCTTCATCGCTTGTTTGAAGATACGTTGCTGTTGGGCGAAGAATATCTTCCCAATCTGATGACTCAACAATAGCCAATTGACTTTCAATCGTAGACTTGAGGCGTTGATGGAATACACGACTCTTATTCTTCAACTCTTCTGTCTCAACAGCCACTTTCTTAGCATTATCTGTTGCCTGACGGAGAATTTCATTTGCCTTGTATTTTGCTTCTTCTAGCAAACGCTGAGCGTCTTGTTCAGCTTGTTGAATAATATTGTTCGAACGTTCTTGAGCAGCTTGTTTGACACGCTCCGCAGTATCTTGAGCAATCAAAACTGACTGACTCAAGGAATCTTTCATCTCATCAAAGTAAGACAAACGTTCTTCCAAACTCTTGATGTGTGTCTCTTTGTCGTGATTACTACGAACCAAATCTTCATAGTCACGAACAACGATATCAAGAAATTCATCTACTTCTTCTGGGTCAAAACCTCTAAATCTTGTACCAAAGGTTTTATCTTTAATTTCTAACGATGTAATTGGCATACTTTTCCTCACTTACTTAATAATAATTGAATGCTTAATTTTATCTTGTCTTTTTTTGTCTGTCCATTGTCTTTGACAACTTTTAGACGACCAAACTTTCTCACACTGATCAAATCCCCAACGGCAACTTGGTAATCAGATTTTTCAACCAGATGATAGTTTACCTGGACAGATTTTTTCTCAATCAGTTGACTGGTTTGATTTCTAGATAATTTCAAGGCACTTGATAAGAGGGCATCCAATCGAAAACTCGAAACTAAAATTTCTCGTTCTCTAAAGTCAATTTTAGATATAATCCTATCGGTAAAAGGACGTTCCTCCAGCGATACAGGAAGTCTGCCAATCTTTCTTATTCCATCCTGAAAAAGAGGAATAAAATCACGATTGACAAAAATCTGTGCTCTCTTTTCATCTACCAAGATATCACCAAATAATTTACGGTCAATTCCTAGCTGGTTGATGATTGTTCCCAATATTTTTCCATGGCTCAGCTGTTCAAACTTGCTCGGATAGCAAATTTCTAACAAGGTCATTTCAAAGTCTGATATTTCCGGTTCAAAGTAATCTGGATACAGAAGAACACGAACCGACTCCGTCGGAAGAAAATCACCACTACTTTGGCAACCCAGTCCATATGTCCCAGCTAGCACCCTCAAGATCTGTTCCTGATGGGGATTGATAAAAGGAGTAAGCACTGGTGCATATGTATCTTCTACCCGCTTGATCCACTCTAAACCCTTATCAATAAAGGGAATATCATCTTGGGAAAAATGCTGATAAATGGATCGATTTACTGTCATAGTAATAGCACTAGTCGTGTTAAGATATTTCCAAGAAACTGGATCAGAATCAACGCGGCCCAAACCGTAAAATCAAGACCAGCAAATTGTAAATTGAGCTTACGAAGTGGCTCGATAACTGGACGAGCAAGTCTGATGACTAAGCGACCTAGTTGACTTTCATAGGCATTTGGAAACCATGAAAGAAGAGCAAATGCAACGAGAATGATGGAGTAAATGCTAACTGCATTTTGAATTAAACGGATTAAGAAAATCATTATCTTGCTCTATTTCGTTTAATATCAAAGCCGAACTCGGCACCTTGTGATTCGTCTGGAAGTTTGATATCCTCAATATTCACGATAACGTTGACAGGCGTCAATAGATACATCGTACTCGCAACTTTTTTCATATTTCCAGCCAAGACGTGACGGGCTCCGTCCAAGTAATCAAGGCAACGGCGCGCTTGTACTTCTGTCATGTATTGGAAATCAATCAAGATGCTTTCATTTCCAGTTAACAAATCAACAATCTCAGTTGCATCCTCATACTTTCTTGGATAACGAACATCAATCGTCACTTTCTCATCTGAGTGATGGTTTTGCTTTGCCAACTCTTGTTGACGAGCATGGAGGCGAGTAATATTCGCATCTTTTACTGATCCCGGCTGAGCAGATGCTGGTAATCCTTTAGAAGATGAGATGGCTGGGCTAACTGTTTCCTCTTGTTGAGTCTGGTAGTTAGTCGTTTCTTCTCCATCTTCTGTAAAATAATCTATAAATTTATCGAATCTATCTTTTAAAGACATAGCTCTCTCCTATTTAAAAAATGCTGTACCGATTCGAACAAAGGTTGAGCCGAACTGAATCGCTTCTTTAAAATCACGACTCATTCCCATACTTAGCTCTGTCATCGGCATATTAGGGATTTGTTTTTCTCTAATTTCTGCTTGCAGAGCCTGCGTATCCTTGAAAATTTCTTTCAATTCATCACTGTCTGCCTCAAAAGGAGCCATGGTCATTAAACCAACATACTCAATCTGATCTAACTTAGCCAATTCTGGCAAAAGTTCTAGCAATTCTTCTTTTGAAAACCCATGCTTGCTTTCTTCCCCAGAAATATTAACCTGCAAGAAACACTTGATAACATGATCTGTTCTCTTTTGAATTTCCTGTGCTAACTTTAGGGAGTCTAAAGCATGAAAGTAATCCACATATGGGATTACTTCTTTTACTTTCCGTCTCTGTAGTGTTCCTATTAAATGCCAAGTGACTGGGTAATCTTTCAAGGCCTGATATTTTTCTAAAAATTTATCAACTCGATTTTCACCGATATGATGGATGCCAAGCGGAAGCAAGGCTTCCGCTGTTTGTACATCTACATATTTTGTCACTGCGATTACTGAAACAGCATCTAGATTACGGTTGGCTTTTTGACTAGCATCAGCAATTTGCTGAAAAACTAATTCAGTGTTTTTTTTCAAATTCATTGATTAACGATTTTTGAAGAATGGAGGTGTATCCAATTCATCCTCATCTTGTGAAACTGGTGTTTCAAAGCGTTCAACTGGTGAAACAACGGGATCTGTTTGGCGAACAATTGACTCACGGCGCAAGTCCCAATCTCCAAAAGCAGATGCTTGGTTGGTTTCAAAGCGACGTGAACTTGATTTAGGCAGTTCTGCTGTCTCTTCCAAGTCGAATTGACGGTCAAATGTATGTGCTTGTGGAGTTTTAGTTGATGGTCGACCAACTGGTTGGTTGGTAGCAGACCCGACTACTTTTTCTAGTCGTTCTTGACGAACACCTGTCGCTACAACAGTCACACGGATTTCATCCTTCATGCTTTCGTCGATAGATGTTCCAAGCCAGATGTTTACACCTTTACCAGCTGCTTGATTGACGATTTCTGAAGCTTCTTCTGCTTCAATCAAAGTTAAATCAAGACCACCAGTAACGTTGACAATCACATCTTCGGCGCCATCGATAGTTGTTTCAAGAAGTGGAGAGTAAATTGCTTTACGAGCTGCTTCAACAACGCGCTCTTCACCACTACCAATACCGATACCCATAAGGGCATTCCCTTTGTTTGCCATTACAGTCTTCACGTCAGCAAAGTCAAGGTTAATCAATCCTGGGTTCGTGATCAAGTCAGTAATCCCTTGAACACCTTGGCGAAGAACGTTATCTGCTTCACTAAGAGCTTCAAGAAGCGGTGTTTTCTTGTCAACAATTTCAAGTAAGTTATTGTTAGAGATAATCAACAAAGTATCAACATGCTCGCGAAGTTCATTAATTCCTTCTACAGCGTACTGACCACGTTTGCTTCCTTCAAATCCGAAAGGACGTGTCACAACACCAACTGTAAGAGCACCAAGATCTTTAGCGATACGTGCAATAACAGGGGCAGCACCTGTACCAGATCCACCACCCATACCAGCAGTGATGAAGACCATGTCTGCACCGCTGATTGCTTCCGTCAAAGCTTCTTCGCTTTCTTCTGCAGCTTTACGTCCAACTTCTGGACGACCTCCAGCACCCAAACCACGAGTCAATTTGGGACCAAGTTGGATAACGGTTTCTGCTTTCGTACTGCTAAGTGCTTGTACATCAGTGTTGGCTGCGATAAATTCTACACCAGCAACACCTTCGTCAACCATGCGGTTGATGGCGTTACCACCACCACCACCGACACCAATTACCTTAATAACTGCGCCTTGAGCTGCTGCTGTATCAAATGAAAATGTCATAATTTCTTATCCTCTTTTATTCATCAAACATGCTTCCGATTAAACCACGGAAACGTTCTGTTAGCTTTGGTTTACTTTGAGAACTTGCTTGGAATTCTTCCTTGGGAGCAACTGGAGCTTCCTGTACAGTTTCAACTGGAGTTGTCTGTGTTGGGCTTGGTTGCGCCACAGGATTCAAACGTTGATTTGGAATGCCAAAGTTGATTGGTTTTTGACGAAGGAATTCATCTCCTTTAACTGCTTTTTGAGCAAGAAGATTGACTTCAGTCAATTTACCAGCGAACTCAGATAAACTAATCACGTGAGCAAATGCAGGGTTGCGAATTCCAACCTGATTTGGAACATAGAGTTTTACTCGAACACCAAATACTTCTTGGGCTAATTCAACAACGCCTGGCAAAATTGCATTTCCACCGATAAGGACGATACCACCTGGCAAATCTAACAAGTGTCTTCTTTCCAACTCTTGTTTGATTTGGTCAAAGATATGTTTGATACGTGCTGAAATAATTTCTGCCAAGTAGCTTTCTGTCACTTCAACAGGTTCTACTTCGCCAATTACTTCAACTTGGAAAGTTTCATTACTTGCAAGTGGAACGTAAGCTTCACCATAGTTCAGTTTCAAACTTTCTGCAATCTTTTGAGATGTTTTCAAGACTTTAGAAATGTCTTTTGTAACGTAATCTCCACCTTCTTGGTAGATGTTGGTGAATTGCAATTCTTGGTTGCGGATAGTCGCTACAGTAGTCTGACCTCCACCCATGTCAATGACAGTCGCACCAAATTCACGTTCGCCTTCATTGAGAACGGAGTTCACAATCGCCAAAGGTGAAATAATCACATTATCAACCTGGATACCTACACGTTCGACCGTCTTGCGAAGATTGTGTAGAATCGTACGAGGACCTGTGTAAAGCAGACCACGCATTTCCAAACGGACACCCATCATACCACGAGGGTCACGGATTCCTTGGAAACCATCCACGATAAACTCTTCAGGAATGAAGGTAATCACTTCACGATCAGGAGTCATGCTCTTTGTCAAAGCTGATTTAACAACATCTTCAACATCCTGATCTGTGATTTCTTTTGTATCTGATGTTACAGGAATCATTCCTTGTGTTGGTTCGACCTGCAAAAGATTTGCTGGAAGACCAACGTTGACAGACTTGATAGAAATGCCTGCTTTCTCTTCTGCCTGTGTGATTGCAGATTTGATTGCTGAAGCAGCTGCTTCAATATCAACAATAATTCCGTCTTTTACACCTCTACTTTTGGCATTACTAACACCAATTACATTTACTTCGCCATCTCTATGCTCAGCAACTAACACCTTAATGGAGCTAGTTCCGATATCTAAGCCTGTAAAAAAACCATCTCTAGTCATTACATCGCATCCTCTCTATCTTCCAAGTTTCTCACTTCTATTTAATAACTATGTTTGGGCATAGCTATTCAAAGAATATTATAACACAAAAAAACTAATCATGCTTAGTTTTTCGTAAATTTCCTGCATGTTTTTTGAGAAAATATTAGAAAATTTTTCTTCTGGAAAAAGGTTTTGATGTTCTTGTCAACAATTCGATAATATTTATAACCGATCAAAAAAGAAGGTCTTTTTAGACCTTCTCTTGAATAAATTCTTCCGATTTTTGCTGTAAAAAAATCTCTAGCAATTTTGCCGTTACGCAAATTGCTATCACGATAGCGCTCGAAACAATAAGGTAATTCAAAAGTTGTCCGTGATTTCCAACAAGTGGCGGTCTCGTTAAGAAACCATAATCCCCACTGACAACTAAATTAACAACCCATATCAAAGCGTTCAAGGTGAAGGTAATCACCGCCACATTTTTGAAGTTGAGCAGAGAAGCTTCATAGTTTTTAAACAAGTATAAGAGTGCATTTCCCAAAAGTGCCACATGTCCGATAATGAAGGACAGGATGGTCACGTGTGGAAACGGATAAGGATCAAATAGTGGATAAGTCAGAGCCGCTGTTGCCCCAAAGGTTCCTAGAAGGGCAAAGTATTGCTTGTACTTAGAGGTTCCCGGGATCAGGAGCAAGACAAACATGGCTACACGGCAATGATAGAAGGGTAAACTTTCTGACAGGGGCAGATGGTTTCCCCAATACCAGCCATACAGAACAATCAATTGAACAGATTGAAGAATCTGAATAAATCGTTGGTAAGCCACTTTGTCGCGAAAACGATAAGAAGCGTAGAAAGTAAAGGCCAGTAAACATAACAAACCAATATACCAGTGGAGTTCAAACTGGGGCGGTTCTGATATCTGCGTGGTAAATAATTTATCCCACAAATTCATATTCTATTCCTCGTTCATCTAGCTAGAGGCAGTAAAAAATTCACTTTCTCCAGCTTTTAAATTTTTTGAAAAAACTTGATTCTATGCTATTCATAGAACACTTGCGTCTTAAATTCGCAACCTATTATATCATTTGTATTGCAGAAATGCACTTTACAGACACCCTTTTTTGATTTGTCGACTTCTCTAGCACAAACTAATCGACATATTGGTCTCTTTGTCCTTTATAAACTTGCCAAAGAATCTCCATTTGCTCCTTGGTGATGCGTTTTTCAGATAAGGCCGGCAGTTGGTCAATGGCAAAAAATTGAAGCTCAGCAATTTCTTGATTCTCTTGAAATTGTCCATCAAGAAGCTTACATTCAAAGACAAACTTTGCATACTGTTTGCTCTGTAGTTGGAAACGATTGGTATCAAAAACTGCAAGTAACCTTTCAGCTTTTGCTGTAAAACCGGTTTCTTCTTCAATTTCCTTGAGAATATTTTCTGTTGGAGAATAGCCGACTTCACCAAAGCCACCTGGCAAAGCCCAACTATCCTCTCCTTTTCCTCTAACTAAACAGACTTTTTCATCCTCAACAATCCAAGCACGGACGTCCATCAGAGGAGTTGCATAAGCGGAAGTTGGTTTCATGACTTCTGCCACTTCTTCTGCATCTATGTCTAATCCCTGATTCAACATTTCAGATAACAGGCTTCGCAAGTCCTCGTAACGCTCGCGGTCAAAAGGATCTTTTGTAAAGGTTAATCCAGTATCCGTAATGGCTAGCATTCTTTGCAGATACTTGGCAAAATCACTTGCATTCATTTTCTAAACTTTCGACTAACTTAGCTAGATTCATGGAGTTAGAGCCTTTGAGCAGGATTTGATCATTAGCTCCAAGGATTTCCTTGACCTGCTTGACTAGGTCTTCAAATTGATCTTCGCTCGCAGTTTTCTTAAAGTAGAAAACGTGACCGATTGGGAACATTTGACTAGCCAGTTGTGCCAATTCGGCAATGTCTTCTCCGTAGAAAATAACTGTATCCAACACATCTGGGGAAAGACTCAAAATCATCTGGTTATGGAGTTGAACAGACTGGCTACCGAGTTCCTTCATATCTGCTAGAACAGCAATTTTCTTGCCTCCTTCATTGGCTGGAATAGCCGAAAAAGTCTCCAAAATCAACTTCATCGCTGTTGGATTAGCATTGTACACATCTGACAGGATATCTGCTCCATTGACAGCCTTCTTCCACTCGGTACGGTTACGCGTCAATTCAAGATCTTGAAAGGCCTGACGAATCTGCTCCTCTGAGACCCCTTCTTGGAGAGCCACGTAGGCAGCTATCATAGCATTGGTAGCATTGTACTTACCAGTCACTGGCAAATAGAGGGCTTGTTCCAAAAAATTAGCCTTAAAGGTCAGACTATCCTTGCACTCAACCAAGTCTGTGATTCCTAACTCAGCTCCTTGCCCAAAACGGATCACTTTTTTATCTGTAGGCAAGTAGTCCTCTACAATCGGGTCAGCTGGTGCCAAAAGCAAAGAACCTGGTGCCATACCGTCAGCAATTTGCATTTTTCCCTTAGCAATCTCGGAACGGTCTTTGAAAAAGGCCAAATGAGCTTCTCCAACCAAGGTCACGATGGCTGTCTTAGGATGAGCCAATTCAGACAAAAGATGGATATCTCCCAAGTGATCCTGCCCCATCTCCAAGACCAACTTTTCTGTCCCTTCAGGCATGTGGAGAACTGTGTAGGGAAGTCCAATCTCGTTATTGTAATTGCCTTGAGTTTTGTAGGTCTTGTAGGTTGTTGATAGCAAGTGCGCCAACATATCCTTGGTCGTTGTTTTACCATTTGAACCCGTTACCGCAAAGACATCAACTGCTGTTTTTTCAAGATAGTAGGCAGCTAGGGTTTGAAAGGCAGACAAAACGTCATCTACTAAAATGTAGGGATGATTTGCAATCTCTTTCTCAGACAAGGTTACTGCAGCACCATTTTCAAAAGCTGTTTCGATAAAGTCATGACCATCACGCACACCTTTGAGTGGCACAAATAAGTCCCCTGCAGCAATCAAACGACTGTCAAACTCAGCTTTTTCTAACTGAGCATCCGCAAAAAGACTAACATCATTTTTAGCTCCAATAGCTTGGGCGACTTCATGGATTGTTAATTTCATTTCTACTCCTTTAAAAAGGGTTGAAGTCCGAGAACTCTAATCACCTACAGTGAAGGTTCGGGCTTCTACCCCTTCTTTCATTTTTATAGCAAATGCGCTTCGTGCTTGTTAAAGCTCTCCTTAGCAAGGTCAACCAAACGCTCGATTAGCTCTGGGTAGCTGATTCCCATATTGTCCCAAAGTAGTGGGTACATAGACCACTGGGTAAAACCTGGCATGGTATTAAGCTCATTTAGGAAAATCTCTCCCTTATCTGTATAGAAGAAATCGCAACGAGATAGACCGAGACCACCAATCGCACGGAAGGCAGTTTCAGCATTTCGACGCATGACAACAACCACATCATCACTAATTTTAGCCGGAATGTCCATGGTAATCTTGTTGTCGATATACTTAGCATCGTAGTCATAGAAGGCAACATCCTTGACCACTTCACCTGGCAAAGTGCTCTTCACATCGTAGTTGCCCAAGAGACCAACCTCAATTTCACGCGCATTCACTCCTTGTTCTACCAAGACACGGCTGTCATATTGGAAGGCGAGGTCCAAAGCTTGGCGGAGTTCCTCATGGTTTTCAGACTTAGAAATACCGACACTTGAACCCATGTTTGACGGCTTCGTGAAGACTGGATAAGTCAACTTTTCCTCAACTTCAGCAATTTTAGCAGTCACATCATCCCCTTCGACAATGGCCACATAAGGAACTTGGGCAATCCCAGCAGACTCCAAGACACGCTTGGTCGTGATTTTATCCATGGCAAGGCTGGATGACAAGATATTACAGCCGACATAAGGCATTTTCAAAACTTCTAAAAATCCTTGAACAGAGCCGTCTTCTCCCATCGGTCCATGAAGAACTGGAAAGACCACAGCGCCTTCTTCGTAGATAGCACTTGGCGCGATTTTCTTGTCCCAGTCAATGGTCTCATTAGTCATGAGACGATCCTCTTGACCTGGAGTCTGGCTAAATTCTTGCGTTTTGATAAAGTCTCCTGACTGACTGATAAAGAAAGTCTTGACTGTGAAACGGTCGTAGTTGACCGCACGCATCACACTTTCAGCTGAAAGGACAGAGACTTCACGCTCTGCACTTCGTCCACCGTATAAAAGAATAATCGTTTGTTTCATATTATTTGTTCCAATTCTAATAGAATACTCGTTCTTTAGTATATCATATTTGCTTCTTTTTTAAAACTTGAAGCTAATACTGATCTTCAAAAAACATAAAAAGAGACCGATAAAAACAAAGTCGGTCTCCTTGATTGTTTGTATAGATGAATGGAGTTAGTAAATTGGTCTACACTTACAACTCTGTCCGATTTTCAATGGCTCGTAAGAGTGTGACCTCATCCGCATACTCGATATCTGCTCCCACGGCTAGGCCTCGTGCTAGGCGAGTGACCTTGATACCAGCTGGTTTGAGCAAACGAGAGAGGTACATAGACGTCGCTTCCCCATCTGCTGTCGCATTGGTTGCCACGATTACCTCTGAAACGTCACTATCCATGAGACGGGTCATGAGGCTCTTGAGATTGATATCGTCTGGACTGATACCATTCATAGGAGAAATGAGACCGTGCAAGACATGATAGAGTCCGTGGTATTCTTGGATATTTTCCATAGCAGCCACATCGCGACTATCCTCTAGCACTAAGATGGTTGTCTGGTCTCGAGTCGGATCTGTACAGATCGAGCAAGGGTCATCATCCGTCAAGCGACCACAGATGGAACAATAGGTCAATTCCCGCTTGGCAGATAGAAGGTTTTTGGCAAATTCATTGACATCGTCATCAGACATTCCAATGGTATAGAAGGCGAGACGGGTAGCCGTTTTGATTCCGATACCTGGAAGCTTCGAATAGCTATCAATTAACTTGGCAATAGGTGTTGGATACAGCATAAGTTCCTTTCTAATTCATTGGATGTTGTTGGTTATAAAGATTGATGATATCACGCGCAATTGAAGGTCCGACACCATTTGTTAGGTTGGTGTTGTGAGGAAAGACGACTGCGACCGCGATTTGAGGATTATCGGTTGGTGCATAAGCAACTGCGTTGGTATTATTGGCCTTTTGACCGCCATTAACATAACTTTCGGCTGTCCCCGTTTTCCCGCTGATGGAAACGGCTGCGCCATTTGAAAAGGCACGACCAGTTGTCAGAGCACTCGTTCCATGCGAAACTTGATAGAAACCTTGGTGCAAGAGAGCCATATCCGCTTCTGAGATATTGATCTTGTTCAGTTCCTTGGTGGCTGTTTCTTGAACTAGATTTCCTAAGCCACCTTGGTCATTGTTTCCATAAACTCCCTCAACGATGTGAGGAGCCAATCGTACGCCATTGTTTGCAATGGTTGCGACATACTGGGCTAACTGCATAGGTGTGTAGTTGTCAAACTGACCAAAGGCGTTATTAATATAGTTGGCCAAATCAAATTCTTTTGGTGTAAATCCTGTAGATTCATCTGGGAGGTCAATCTCTGTTGAAGCTCCAAGTCCATATTCCCCAAAGGTTGATCGCAATTTGCCCATTGCAGTTTCTAACTGATCAGTTGCGACTATCATATTTGGCTGGTAGGACTGCCCCATGATCCCTAGCGCAGTCTGAACCATGTAGGTATTAGAAGAGTACTCCAAAGCTTCAACTGCTGTGATAGGGAAGGAGCCATAGGATAAGGTATACCATGAATTGATAGGAGCCGAACCTTGGAAAACAATCGGCTGGTCTGTCAAGGTTTGATTGCCTGACAAGACCCCGTTTTCCCAACCAGAGCTAAGAGTTGCTGCCTTAACGACAGATCCTGGAACAAAGACATTGGTTATCGTTCCAAGTGAATCTGAACTTAATTCACCGGATTCGACATCATGCTTGACACCCGACATCGCTAGAACTGCACCGGTTTTAGGATTGAGGGCTACAGCGTAGACTCCTTCAGAGTATTTAGCTCCACCGTTACCCAACTCTGAGTTGAAGTAGCTCTTGAGTAGGTCATCTACACCATTCTGGAAAGTTAGGTCAATCGTTAGTTTGATGTTGTTTCCTTTGCTTCCTTCTTCGACATTTTCTACACTTTCCATGTTTCCGTGTTTGTCGAGGTGGATTTCCTTGACAGAGCGTTTGCCTTGAAGAACATCTTCATATTGTTTTTCAAGATAGGAAGTTCCCACTCGGTCATTGAGAGAATACCCTTTTTTCAAATAAGCATCCACTTCCTCCGCTGGAAGACCTGATTTTTCACTTGATACACTACCTACAATTGAAGACAAAGAAGTATCTAGGACTTTTCTATCCCATGAGGTTGAAATACTGATACCTGGTAATTCCTTGGATGCTGATGCAACGAGAGCAACTTGGGTATCATTCAAGGCATCCGTAGAAATGGTGCCCGTCGCAAAATTTTCAACGGCATTGAGCTGACTAAAGAGATAGATTTCCTTTTTCTGGTCATCTGTATAATTGAGTTGACTCACGTCAATACTTTCAACTGCATTATTGTAGAGAGTCGCTTCAGATAAGCGATTCCCATCTGAATCTAGGCGTTTATCACTTGGCAAGGATTCGACTGTTTTTTTGTAAACGTCCTGGTCCGCCAGGTAATAATCTGCAATCTGACGATCTGTCAAATTAGGGGAGGTTACATTCACATATGTGAGAAGTTTCTTGGCTGTCTCCTTCAATTCTGCTGCCGTCATTTTATTGTTTCGGGTGAAAGAAACGACTTGCTTGACAGTGTTTTCTACCAAGGGTTTCCCTGCTGCATCATAGATTTGCCCACGAGCTGAACTGGTTGTTACCCTTGTCTGGCTGGCTGAAGCCAATTTTGTTTCATAGAAGTCTTTATTGAGCACCTGCATATATAACAATCGACCAATAATGGCCATAAACAACAGGATAACAATGGCAAACAGTAAATTAAGCCGAATAGGAATCGAATGGCTATTGAATTTTCTCATACAACTAAGACTCTTTTCTAGAAAAATTTCCAATTTTCACCTTTATTACATATAAAATAATAGAGCAAACAGGTGAAGCTCAGTACTTTTCATTGTACCATATTTTACGGAGAAACTCTTGGAAAAGTCGAAGCATTTTTTGACTTTTAACTGAAAATGCCTTTTTATTTAGTTATCCTATCTTCTATGATATAATGATGTTAATAAGCAGGCAATCGTCAACTTTTAAGAGTTTGACTCATGAAAAGGAGCTCCATGAAAAAGCAGGATATCGCAACCATAATCGACCTCCATTTTGAAGAATTAACTGAGCTCGAGCAAGAAATCGCTCGCTATTTTTTACAACCTGAAACGAGTCAAGATGATCTTTCTTCTCAGCAAGTTACCCAGAAATTACATATCTCCCAAGCAGCGCTGACCCGCTTTGCTAAAAAGTGTGGTTTTACAGGTTACCGAGAATTCATCTTTCAATACCAGCACCAGGCTAGTAAACAGGACACTCATTCGCACAAGCACAGTCCTTTGACCAAACGTGTTTTGCGAAGCTACAGTATTATGCGAGAACAAACGCAGGATTTGATTGACGAAGCGCAGCTTGAACGAGTCGCCCAGTTAATCGAAGATGCTGAGCGTGTCTACTTCTTTGGAACAGGCAGTTCCGGTCTTGTCGCTCGTGAAATGAAATTGCGTTTCATGCGTCTGGGTGTGGTCTGTGAAGCCTTAACCGATCAGGACGGCTTTGCATGGACGACCAGCATCATGGATGAAAATTGTTTGGTACTAGGTTTTTCCCTGTCTGGCACTACCCAATCTGTCCTAGATAGTTTGCTGGATGCCAAGGATATGGGCGCCAAGACCATTCTCTTTACCAGTTCTCCTAGCAAAGACTGTCAGGCCTACACCGAAACAGTCCTAGTCGCAAGTCATAGCCAATCTTCTTACATCCAGCGTATTTCCGCTCAGCTCCCTATGCTCTTTTTAACAGATTTGATTTATGCCTACTTTTTAGAAATCAATCGTGAGAGCAAGGAAAAAATCTTTAATAGCTATTGGGAAAATAAAAAACTCAATGGCTATCGTAGACAAAAACGCGCTAGAAAATCCTAGTTTGGTTGGACCAAACTAGGATTGTTTTGTTTTGAAATGATAATAAGCTCGTAAGTGATCTTTCCAATCTTTCTCTTTGAGCTAATGCCGTTTTTATCCTTATTTTTCAGTTCTTCCATAAATTCTCCTTTCCGTTTTTTGGATTTTTGACAACAAAAAAGGAAGTATCGGCTACTTGCTTTTACTTCCTCTTCAATGGTTTTATTTAATTGTTTCGCTTCTACAAACCGAGATTTGAATATATGAGTATAAAGATCTTATATTTTAATAATGACTCTAATTAAACCAGTGGATTAAATGTCTAATATTTCTAAAATCTCTCCATTATTATATTTTAACTCTATTTTTTCAATCAGTTCTTTCCCTAAATGTTTACTAAAGGTGCTTAGTTCTGAAGAAATCTCAAAAATAATATCATGTTCAACATTATCTGGAATAAAATCTGAATTATAACTATCTTTATTTGACCAATAATTCCAATTTACATCCGTTCTTTCATAATAAACATAATTTTGTTTTCTTGTAACATATACTCTTTTATTAGTTAATTTTCTTCCGTCTTCAGATTTGAAAAAATCAGAATATAATTTCAAGCCTTCAAATTGCTTATATTCTCTGATTTTATTATTTGAAACGTTTAATTTTATTTCTTTATATTCCATAAATTACCTCCATATATTCAAAAATTGGACAAAAGTGAAAATCAAGGAACCTAAGGAAAACAAATTCCAATTTGTTAGTTTCTCGTCCATCTCATTATATCACTTTTTTCTTCTTGATTTAAGTTTTAGTATTTAGAAACAAAGTAGAGTGCTTGCACCGTCTTCTAAGGCTATCTCCTCTCATATATTTTTCGATGGTAGGAAATCTGCTCCTATCGTTTTTTTGTAATTCTTCTTTGTCTTTCCACTACTTTTCATATACTTGACAGTTTTTCTATCATCAAAAAAAGAATTAAGCAAAACACTTTTCACTCAACTAGTGATTAAGTGTTCTGCTTAATTCTATAATTCCAAACTAGGATTGTTTTGTTTTGAAATGATAATAAGCTCCCAACATACCTGCTGTATTTTGGTGATGGGCAAATTCTAATCGTGTTTTTTCAGCTAGACTTGGTACCAAGGCTGCCTTCAAAGCTGTGCGAATCTTGGGTTTGAGGATTGCCTCTTGCCCCATGATACCACCGCCAAGAATAACAACTTCCGGATTGGCAACGTAGCAAATATTTGCTAGACCTTTCCCGAGGTAATCTACCATACGGTCAATGCCAGCCATGCAGATTTTGTTTCCTTCTGTGGCCTCCTTGAAGATGCGTCGCCCATTCCACTGGTCGACTGAGTCACCATGAGCTGTTGCTACATATTCTACCAAAGCTGTGGTAGAAGCCAAATCTTGGAAAGCTCCATCCTGCATATGCATATAACCGACTTCACAGGCTGAATTGCTAAATCCATGAAAAACTTTCCCATCCATAATCAAGCAACCACCGATACCTGTTCCAATGGTCAAACAAAGTGTCACACTCGCTCCCTTGCCTGAACCAGATACTGCCTCAGCAAGACCTGCACAGTTGACATCATTTTCAATTTCACAAGGAATATTAAAGCTAGTCTCGATTTCCTTCTTGAACTGGGTTCCTGCATAATTCGGGATTTGAGGTCCCGCATAGAAAATCTCCCCCTTGTCAGGATTCACCATTCCTGCAGAAGAAATGGCAACACCTGCGACTGGACCCTTTTCTAAATAGCTGGCTACGATATCTTTTGTCTTTTGTAAGATATGGGGTCCACCCTTATATGCCTCAGTTGGCATTTCATGCGATTCAACAAGTTGACCTTCTTGGTCAATCAAACCATATTTGATGTTGGTTCCGCCAATATCAATTGCAACGTAGTGTGTCATAAATACCTCCTTATGGATTAGAGGAAGCGCTCCTTGGTTTCACGAATCAAGGCTGCAGCTGCTTCTACAACTGGGCGATCTTCTTCAGTTACTGGTGTCAATGGTGAACGAACTGAACCAATGTTCAAACCTTCATTGATTTTCAAAACTTCTTTGATGACACAGTACATATTTCCATGTGCAGCAGTCAATTTACCGATGATTGCATTGATAGCGTATTGTAATTCACGCGCTGTTTCCAAGTCTTTCTCTGCAATCAACTCATTGAGTTTCAAGAAGAGTTCTGGCATAGCACCATAAGTACCACCGATACCAGCTTTAGCACCCATGAGGCGTCCTCCTAGGAACTGTTCATCTGGACCATTAAAGACGATATGGTCTTCCCCACCAAGGCTCACAAAGGTTTGGATATCTTGAACTGGCATAGAAGAGTTCTTAACACCGATAACACGAGGATTCTTCAACATTTCAGTGTAAAGACTTGGAGTTAAAGCAACACCTGCCAATTGAGGAATATTGTAGATGACATAGTCTGTGTTTGGTGCTGCAGCACTAATGTCATTCCAGTATTTAGCAACTGAGTACTCAGGCAAACGGAAGTAAATAGGTGGGATTGTTGCGATAGCATCTACTCCCAAGCTTTCCGCATGGCGAGCCAATTCAATACTGTCTTTAGTATTATTACAAGCTACGTGAACAATGATGGTCAATTTGCCCTTGGCAACTGACATAACTTCTTCCAAAATCAACTTGCGATCCTCCACGCTTTGGTAGATACATTCACCAGAAGAACCGTTGACATAGAGACCTTGAACTCCCTTATCAATAAAGTATTGCACCAAGGCGCGTGTACGCTCTGGACTTACTTCTCCTTGATCATCATAACATGCGTAGAAGGCTGGAATGACACCTTCGTATTTTTTCAAATCTGACATAGATTTTCTCCTAAGATTTCTTTTTTCTGCTGAGAGCAGTTCTATTTTTTACAAGTTTAGTATACACCTTGTGAAAATCGCTTTCAATATCTTGCATACACTTAGATTTTAGTTTCTACTTGTATTTTAGAAACTGTAACGATTGAAAGTAGTTTCAGAAACAAACTATCCTACTGGTATTTGCTGAAGATTTTCTCCATCAAACCTGCTTGGAGAAAGACTAGCAAACCAAAACCAAAGAGGATAAAAGCTGACCCACCCAAAAGGAGAGTGAATGCGGATAGATAAAGAACCATCACAATGAGAAAGAGAATGGCTAACATGAGGAAGAACCACGGAAAGTTAAAACTTGCCAAGATAAGCCCTTTTTGCAGCACTTCTTTCCAAGACAAATCATAGCGCGCAGCGATGGGATAGCTAGCCAACATCACCAGAGTGAGGAAGATGAGAATCCCCAAACAAATAGCTTTCACAATCTGGAAAGGTAAAGCTGTCTGGCCCCAGAAGAGATAGAGGTCTAAAAGACTTAGCAAAACAATGCCCAACTCCAGCAAACCTAACTGAAGACCCAGTTTCAGATTTTGCTTGAAAGCTCTCAGATAGGTTCTGAAAACAGGTACTCGCCTGCTTCTCTTAATCTCAAACATGGTTTGGTAGAGGCTGATTTTAGCCACTCCAATCGTCACGATGGGCAAACAAGAGACGACAAAAAGAAGATTGGCTGTCACGATATCCAAGATCTTCTCACTGAAACGCATGAGAAAGTTATCTGTATCAAATGCTGCCTTGATAAGGCTCACTCCTTTTTGTGCCATGTTTGTTCCTCCTGATTCCTTTAATCAATCAAAATTTTAAAGAGATATTTGCGAACCTTCTCTTCCATACCTGCATAGCCATTTGGCTGGTGCGGTTCCCCTGGGAAGAAAATCGCAAAATTGTGATAACCCAACAAGAGTGGGTAGTTTTCATGACAATGGACAAAACCAATGTCACTCGCTTCATCGAATGCTACCGCCTCGTCTTTGATACGTGAACCGTAGCTTGAATATTCATGTCCTTCTACCAGCAAATGCAAATCTGCATAATTCTTATGGTGCTCAAACTGATCATTTTCAGCTTGATTGAGGACATTTTCCTGAACAACTAGAAAGACCTTGTCCCCGTCAATCTCATACTTACCTAATTCGAACGAATCCTTACGGTGCTGGTAAAGATAGTCGATAGCCTTATCTAGATTGGGATGAAGCCCTTTGTAAAAAGTGATGTTTTTCAAATCGTCAAAAATCATACTGTTTCCTTCGTTTCTGATAGTTAACTAAAATCATAAATTAAGTTTATAAGTGTCTGACAAAACTTCACGAAGTAACTGCATTCTCTCCATTTTGTAGACACTTATAACTCTGTATTCTCTTATACTCAATGAAAATTGAAGAACAAACTAGGAAGCTAACCGCAGGCAATACTTAAGTATGGCAAGGTGATGCTGACCTTATTTGAATTCGATTTTCGCAGAGTACTATCCTTTAACAGCTCCCATAGTAATACCCTGTGTGAAGGATTTTTGGAAGACAAGGAAGACGGTTACGATTGGCACGGCTGCAAGAGCTGCACCCGCCATGATCAAACCATAGTTGGTCGCCATTTCGGCCTGCATGGTCGCAACCCCGAGTGAGATGGTCAAGTTTTGACGTGAAGTCAACATAACCAACTGCATGAAGTAGTCGTTCCAAGTATTGATGAAGGTAAAGATTGCAAGAGCTGCAAATCCTGGCTTCACAATAGGGAAGGCTACGCTCCAGAAAGTACGAATCTCACCACAACCGTCGATTTTAGCTGATTCAAGCAATTCTGTTGGAATATTTTCACTGAATTGTTTCATAAGGAAGACCCCGAATGGCCATCCAATTAAAGGCAAGATAACTGCCCAAAGAGTATCGTGAATTCCCATGAAGTTGACGATACGTACCAATGGTACAAGGACAACTTGTTTTGGAAGAGCCATGGCAGCGATAAAGACTGCAAAGAGGATGCGCTGACCATAGAAACGTTTTTTAGCCAAGACATAACCTGCTAGAGAAGAGGTCGCGCAGACTAGGAACATGGTTACTAGTGAGATAAATACAGAGTTCCACATCCACTGCATAGCAGGGTTTTGCACCATGAGTTGTTGGAAGTTCTCCATGGTTGGCATTTTAGGGAACCACTGTGGCGGAATCATAATGGTATCAGGCTGTGATTTGAAGGCCCCTGTCAAGATCCAGTAGAATGGAAAGATGAACAGCACGGTCAACAAGAGCAAGATAATCGTTGAAATAACAGTGAAAGCTGTTAAGGGTTTCTTTTGTGTAGGTTGCATAACTGTCTCCTTTCTTTAGTATTCTACGTCGTTTCCGAGGATCTTGAATTGAGCAAAGCTGACAATGGCAATCATCACTGCTAAGAAGACACCGATGGTATTTGCATAGCCGTATTCTGTCAATTGGAAGGCTTTTTCGTAAAGGTAGTACATCAAGGTACTTGTTGAGTAGTTTGGACCACCAGAAGTCAAGAGCTGAATCAAAGCGAAACATTGGAATGAGTTGATAGTCGTAATAATCGCGATGTAAAGAGTTGTTGGAAGAAGGCTAGGCCATTTGATCTTCCAGAACACTTGGAACTCAGTCGCACCGTCAACACGCGCTGCTTCAACTAGTGAGTTATCAATATTTCCCATGGCAGCGATATAAAGGATAATCGGTTGACCAACAGATGTTGTCAAAAGGATAATCATAATCGCTAGCAAAGCCCAGTTTTTATCACCCAGCCAAGAAATATTTTGGCTGATGATATGGCTTGACTTAAGAACAAAGTTCAAAATCCCTGATAGAGGGTCATAAATCCATTTCCATACAACCGTTACGGCAACACTACCTGTTACAACCGGTAGGAAGAAGACGAAACGATAGAAAGATCGAGCAATAGCATTTTGATGATAGGTTTGAGATGCTACAAAGAGCGAGAAGAGTACAACAATTGGTACTGAACCGATAACCAGGATAACGGTATTGATCAAAGACTTGGTAAAGACAGGATCTTTAAACATACGAATGTAGTTGTCCAAGCCTACAAACTCAAATTTCGTCATGGAGTAGTTAAAGAAACTTGTAATGAATCCCATAATCATAGGAGCCAAGACAAAGATGACAAAGAAGAATAATACTGGTGCTAAGAAAGCATAGGAAATCACTGTTTCCCGCATACGAATTTTATTGACTTTCACAGTCGGCACCTCTCTTTCAAATAAAATATTTTTTGATTTTCTTAAACTGTTTTAAAATCAAAATGAAATTTTTTAAGATTCGCTTATGTAAGAACTTCATTTTAATTTCGTGACAGTTCCTTACATTTCAAACAAAAGTCCCCCTTTTCTTACACCGTAGTGCACAGGGAAAAGGGGGAATCAATCTGACTTAGTGCTTATTGTTTTGTAGCTTTTTTGATGGTTTCGTTAGCTTTTTCAGTGAAGGCTTTCAAAGCATCTGCTGGTTTTTCGTCACCATTTGATACAGATTGCAACATTGGGAACCAAAGTGTTCTCATTTCAGCAAATCCGTTGATTGTGTTGTAGTATGGTGAGTAGTATTTAGTCCAGCTGCTGATTGTTTCCATACGTTTGTCATCATAAAGTTTGCCAAATGATGTACGAACTGGGAAGGCACCTGTACGAACAACGTCTTTAGGACCCCATTCTTTGTCATCTGCGATGAATTGAACAAATTTCTTAGCAGCTGCGACTTTCTTGTCGTCTTTGTTGTTGAATACTGCAAATCCGTTTACAAGGTATTCAAGAGATGGTTTACCAGAGTCTGATGGGAATGGTACTTCTACCACGTCTACCTTACTTGCTTCCAAGAGTTTAGCTTGGATACCGTTTTGAGCTGGTGCCCAAAGGATTGTATATGAAGTTTGACCGTTCGCAAAGTTTTGGATATCTGCTCCACCGTCAAATTGTGAACCATTGTTCAACAAACCGTCCTTGATCCAGCTAGCCGCTTTTTCAAGACCTTTGACAAATTTAGGATCGTCGGTTGTATATTTGGTTACGTCTTTGTCTGTTACAGAACCGCCATAAAGGTTTGCAATGAAGGCACGTGTTCCTTGGTCTCCCCCTTGACCAGAACTGAACAATGAACCTGGTGTATAGCCTTTATCTTTAAGCGCTTTCAAAACTTTTTCAAAGTCATCAGTTGTCCAACCTTCTTTTACAAGGTTTGCAACTCCAGCATCTTCCAACATTTTCTTGTTCATAGCCATGTAGAATGGAGCTGAACTGATTGGATACATGTAAGCTTTATCTCCAGCCTTACTTGCTTGTACGATGTTTTCGTTGTTGACATCTTTGACGAATTCGTCTGTGAAGAGGTCGTTCAACTCAGCCAATTTACCATTTTTACCGTATTGGATGATACGTCCTGGTGCGTCAAAGAGTACGTCTGGCGCTGTTCCTGCTTCGATAGCAGTTGTGATCTTTTCAGGACCTGACTTGAAGTCAATGGTTTCCAATTTTACTTTTACATCTGGATTTGCTTTTTCAAAAGCTTCGATGATTGATTTTTCATAAGTTCCAACACCGTCACCCGTTTTTTCTTGTGTGAAGACTGGGAATGCCCACCAAGTGATTTCTGTTTTTCCGCTATCGCTACCAGAATTTGCAGCATCTTTACTTCCACCAGAGTTACCACAAGCAGCAAGGCCAAGAATCGCAGCACCCGCAAGTACTGTACAAGCTAGTTTTCTAAATTTCATCTGTATTCTCCTAATTTATAAGCGTATCCATATTGGATAATGAGTAAGTTTATATTTGTATACGTTTTCATTTTGTTCGACGCATCGACCACTCTCCTCTGTTTTGAGATTGTGTTATTTAAGACCGGCAACAAAGCGTTCCGTAATCTCTTTTGGTCTAGTAATAGCTCCACCAACAACGATACCTCGCACCCCATATTCAAGGATTTGCTTAGCTTGTTCTGGTGTATGAATTTTCCCTTCAGCGATGACATCCACGCCTGCTTCACACAGTTTTTTGATCAGTTCAAAGTCTGGACCATCTACTTTGGGACTATAAGAGGTGTAGCCTGATAGGGTTGTTCCAACAAAATCAATCCCTGCTTCAACTGCTGCGATTCCCTCTTCAAACGTACTGGTATCAGCCATTAAGAGTTGATGCGGATATTTTTCTTTGACTTGTCGGATAAAGTCTTGGATTTCCAAACCATCGTAACGTTCACGTTTGGTACAATCCAGAGCAATGACCTCAATATCTAGTTCAGCCAGTTCATCAACTTCTCTCATCGTAGCTGTAATGAAGGGCTCCTGTGGCGGATAGTCACGTTTGATGATTCCGATAATTGGGAGTTTCGTAACCTCCTTGATCTCCTTGATATCGCGAACACTGTTTGCTCGGATACCGACTGCTCCACCTTGCTCAGCCGCTTTGACTAGCAAGGGAATGACTCCTCCCGCTTCTGTGTAAAGCGGTTCGTGAGGAAGTGCCTGGCAAGAGACAATGATTCCATCTTTGATTTGTTCAATCAAGGCTTCTTTGCTGATCTGTGGCATCCTCTTTCCTCCCTTTCTTGTTCTTATGGGCTTATTATATATTATTTGTTAAGCGCTTTCAATAACTTGTGGTAGAATAGATTTCAGTTTCAAAACTATTTTATAGAACAGACTATCCTGAAAGTAGTTTCAGACATCTTATGATTTCGAATCAACCTGAATGTCATCAAAAAAGATAGCAGGCTGAAAAACCTGCTATCTCTTCTGAGACTTACTCAAATAGCTTTTCTTATTATTCTTTTCTCCTCTTGCCTAATGCAAACAAGGATAAAAGCATACCTGAAAGACCAAGGGACATCAGTGAGCTTGTTTCCTTGCTTCCTGTATTTGGAAGTTCATCTTGTTTAGCTGCTGGAGCTTGATAGGTCACATCTTGTCCTAGAGATAGTTTATTGTCTGCAGCTGCCAATACTAGATTAGTTTCTCCCTTGTACTCTGACACTTCATGGACTGCTGCCTCAGCGCCATTGACTCCACCTTTATACTCTGGCAGGTCATTTGAAGCTGCCAAGACAAAGTTAGCACCTCCTCTATATTCAGGAAGCTCGTTTGAGGCTGCTTGAACTGCATTCACTCCTCCTTTAAACTCAGGAATCTCATGGACTGCTGCCTCAACTGCATTGACACCACCTGTGAATTCTGGTTTTTCTACCGTTGGAGCCGGTTCTTCACCTACCGTTGCCAATGGACCGGTGTATTCTGGTACCTCTGCTACAGCCGCTTCTTCTGCATTTACACCACCTGTGAATTCCGGTTTTTCTACTGTTGGAGCTGGTTCTTCACCTGCTGTTGCTAATGATCCTGTGTATTCTGGTGTCTCTGCCACAGCAGCTTCTTCTGCATTTACACCTCCCGTGAACTCTGGAACTTCATGGATAGCAGCTTCACTGCCATTAATACCATCGCTTAGTTTAGAGCCAGCTAAAGAAACTGGTAAATTATGCATGCTTTCAATTGCACCCTCTGCAAGACCTGTAATTCTTTGACCCATATCCTCTGGATCTATTGTGAATAGGAGAGTTTTTGTATCGTACTGGGTCATAAAGGTTGCTGTCTTGCCATTTGCCAATTGAAGGGTCGGAGCCTTGTTGACCAATACTTCCGAATCGAACTCCATGGCAATAATACCTGGCCATTTTTGGATAGCATATTTTACTTTTGCTTCTTTAGGAGAAATTCTTTCCTTAGTCAAGAAATCCCAGTTGAATTTCTTGAAGGAAAGTGTGTATGGAACACCTCCAGGAGCATGGTGTTCATATAAAAGTCCAAACTCATCTGGTCCGATTTGTTGAAGTGAGTTATAAGCATACTCACCTTCTTGAATCAAATGGTGGTGCAACCAAGTTAACTGGCCATCTTCTTCAACACGAGCCACTCGAATATAACCATTTTTACGACCTGGACCGTTCGCATTTGCCAAGAGAATATACTCTTTACCATTTTGAACCGTGTGAGTCGCAGCCATTTGAACATAAACGTCTGGCACGTCGTAACGTTCAACGTTATTGTCCCAAGTTAGACCACCATCATGACTGGTTGCAACCTGTAGATCTTCTGTCAATCCTCGCATAAAGAGTTTAAGATCTCCATTGTTTAACTGAACAACAGAAGCTTCCGTATTTTGAGCATAATAATTGCTCATGGTGCTTGAATCGACTACTGTACCATCATAAAGTGTACGATTGTCGTTGACACCACCACCCATATGCCAAGTCTTACCATGGTCGTCCGAGTAGATGATTCGAGATGATTGAGAACCATTGAGGTGGTTAGCCCGGTTGGTCGTATAGACAGGAACGACGATTCGACCTTTATGTGGTCCAGTACGAAGGGTAATTCCCACTCCAGGACCTACTCCTAGGAATTTCATCCAATCGGCTTTGACCATCGGAGTGATATCTTGAGGCGCTGACCAGGACTTCCCGTCATCATCACTGTAGGACATCCATAGATAACTATCCTTCGCAATTCTAAATGGAGAAGTTTTGTTTGTTGTGAAGTAGATATTGCCTAGTAGCTGATCACCCTTGTATAGATCACCCTTGTCGCTATAGGCTGGTTTAACAGGATCTACAACAACGCGGTAGTCTGTTGCCTTGCCATCTGGAGTGTAAACTGTACCATTTTCTCGAATAGTATAAGCTTCCTGTTCACCTTCTCGATAGAGGAGTTGATAGGTTTTACCATTGATTTCTTTGTAGGCTTCTTCTTTTTGCGAAGACATTCCAAAGATTCCTTTTCCTTCTGGGAACATGTCATAAATGGCAAAAATGCGTTTGGTTTCAGGATCTTGAGTCAGGGTCATATCGATATTCACTGGTGAACCGATTGATGGATCAGAAGCCTTTGGATTGTCACGTAGGTTGGTAATAGTTACTCGATCTCCCCATGTATTCCCATGATCTTCACTACGTCTGATGACCATGCCGATATCACCCCAGTCACTCGAATGGAGACGGCGTTCATCTGCACCAGCGATTAAAGTTCCTTTATCTGTCTTGAGAAGAGCTGGGATACGATAACTCTTGATGCCATCTTTATTTGGTTGATTGTTCCTACCACCTTCAAATACGTCTTCTTTCTCAGAGATTTTCGCACCTTCTGGAAGTTTCTGTTCCAATTCACCTCTTTCAAATAATTGACTCCGTGTTTGAACTTCATCTGGGCTTAAAGCACGATCATAAACAGTTAGGTTTCGGACTTGTAGATTTGAGGACCAAACTGTTTTCTTGCCCCGTTTGGTTGATCCAAGTTGAGCTTGATTAACATCTGGCATATCTTTGATGAAGTTCCCAGATTTTAGACTTGTTCGAGATAAGACACCGTTCACATAGAGACGAACTCGACCATGAGGTAACTCCGCTGTCGGTTGTTCGACAGTAAAGGTCACGGAATTCCATTGTCCTGGGCGAACTTTCAAAGGAGCATCTGTATACTTATCATAGAACTGTTCCCCGTTAGCGCCACGCCCTTCAATAAGAGCTGTATTATCAAGGACAGACATAGTAAAGTACTCATTTTCCTTGGTGTCACTGGATACAGAGAAGAGATTGTAAAAGCGTGGAGCTGATGCATCTGGTTTGAACTCCATGTGAACTGTAGCATTTTGAAGTTTCTTTAGTTTATCTAGTTCACTTGATAAATCAACTCTCTGACCATTTGTTGCATTGGTTTCAACATCTTCTTTTTCAAGGACAGGATTAGCATTTTTTAAATCTCTTGAGTAATAGTCACGAGGAATAGCACCCTGATCCTCTGATTCCTCTTCCTTATTTGCTTCTTCTGCAGGGGTTTCGGTAGAGGATGGGGTTTCTGACTCTGCACTCTCATTTTTTTTCAAGTGATTTTGGTCCACCTCAACGCCGTTGTCTTGTGCTGCTGCCAATTTACCAGCCAAATCCTTATCCAAATGAGCAAGATCTCCCGAGGACACTTCTTTTGGCAATTCTGATAAACCTTGACCAGGTTCGACAGTTTCTGTATTGGCCCCTGCTGCATTGGCTTGCTCTTGAGCTAAGACTGGATTTGCTCCAAATACTACTGTACCAATCACTACAGATGCCGCCCCAACTGCAAATTTTCGAATTCCGTATCGCTGTTTCCAATCTAAAGATTTGTAATTCATGTTTGTCCTTTCATTTTTCATAAAATAAAGCGCTTTCTTTTTCTTTGAAAATTTTTATTGTCTCTCAAGAGACAAGTTTTACAAGAAAGTATCCAACTTAATGAGAGCTCCCAATCCTCTCCCATTTTCTGCTGAGCCCAAGTTTTTAATCACCCAGCAGCCTTTTTCCTCCTTTCACAAGTGACTTTTCCTTTATTATACAATAAAGTCTTATATTTATATCTATGTTCCCACAGAATAGATTTTACTTTTAAGGATATTTTAATATTTTAAATTTTCTAAAAGTACTTTCAGGCTTTGGACATAAAAAAGAGAGCTTCTGGGCTCTCTCATTCATTATCTTACGTACTTAAAAGGAATCTCACTGCCACAGAGCCAGTTGTAGACTTGGTCATTGACAAAAACATTCATGGCTTCGTGAGCATACTCAGGCATGATGCGATAGGCCTTGTCGCAGGTCAGACGGTTGTAAATCGCAAACTGGGTAATAGGATAGCAAACATCGTCATCCAAGCCTGTAATCATCTTGACCTCACCTTTGATACGATGGGCAAGATTTTTCACATCGATATAGGCAAGGGTCGCCATGATTTCCTCCTCTGTTTCATGGAAGGGATCGTGAAACTTGAAGTAACGGAAAAGTTCGTCATAGGCTTCACTGGTATTGCCAATCTCAAGCACTCGTCTAAAGTCTGACAAGAAAGGATAGACGGCAACTGTTCGCTGAATTCGAGGATTGAGCGCTGCTGCGACCAGAGCTAAAGCTCCTCCTTGTGAAGCGCCATAGCTAGAAAGTCGCTTCTCATCCACCTGAGGCAGACTAGCAACAATTTCAACCAACTGGTAAATATCCAGATAGACATCCTTATAAAAGAGATGATCCCGACCTTCCACAGCACCACGGATGATATGCCCCTTAACGGTATTCCCTAGAGGAGAACGCAAGCCGTCTTGCGAGTAACCTGACTGGCCCCGCACATCCATGGAAACAACACCGTAACCAGCCACAGTATAGGCCAGCATATCAGTCCAGTCCCAGCCACGTCCCATATAACCATGAAAATGGAAGATTAGGGGAACTTTACCCTCACTCTTTGGAAGAACGACGCGTGCGTAGACCTTACCTTCATTGCTTCCTTCAAAAGTTAGCTCATAACACTTGACTTGAGGAATGTGGAAATCTCTTTCCTCCAACTGGTAGGCTGGAAGAGATGAAACTTTTTTGACCTCTTCATCCCAGAAAGCATCAAAGTCTTCTGGAATCTCATCCCGTCCTAGATAGGTCTTGATTTCTTCTAACAAAGCTGGATTTTTCATAGCATGCTCCTTTTGATTTGTAATCGCTATCATAACTCTAGCATATCTGGGAAAGCAATGCAAGAAAGAATGGTAAACAGAAAGTGATTTTAGATTCTCCTCCCTCAAACTGATCGTCTGAAAGTAGTTTTAAAATCTTAAACTTCTAATCTTCCGTTTTACATATGATCCTTCACAGCAACTGCTACCATTTTGGCTTTGGCACGGACTTTAGTAGCCACTGTCATCTCCATAGCAATAATTGCTTTTCTTTCCCCTAATTCCTCCAGAGTAGAAGTAACCACAATTTCATCTTCAATTGGACTAGGACTAAGGTAATCAATCTCCAAGCGAGCTGTAATAAAACGTCCTATCACAGTTGATTCCGTCAGTTCCAACCCTTTTTGATGATGGGCAAACCAAGCTGCTGAGGCCGTGCCATGGCAATCAAAAATAGTCGCTATCATTCCTCCAAAGACATTTGATGGAACTCCACCAGTATAAGCATTTTCAAGCTTTATCCGACTAATACAACTCTTTCCATCTATACTTGGATAGGTTTTTAAATGTAAGCCTAAATCATTCTTGGGACCACATCCCCAACAATGCTGAAATCGTTCTCCATACCTATCTTGGATAGCAATCGTTCTTGTTTCTAACATTCTTTTCACTCCTCTTTACTCAGATGGGGCAATTATATCAAGCTTCAGTCAAAGAGTAAATAGGCTTGGAGACTAATATCTTTTTATCACTCGACTAAGTTTGATTTATAGTCGACTATTTTATAAAAATAAAAAGAGCGTTTCCGCTCTTTGGTTATCAATAGGTGCTAGCTCCTTTCTCTAGTTTGAAAGTCTGATATTTCTTTTGGTAGGTTACTTTAATAGTCATGTGAGAGTCCTCGTTTCTTTTTGATGACTCTAGTATAAGACCCAAACCTAAAAGCTAGCTTATAGATTTCTTAGAAAAGGCTTAATCCAGATGTTCTCTCTTTTCTAAGTGGAGAGCAATCATGCGCCACTCCGGATCCTCTTTCCAACCTTCTATCGAACTAATGTAGCTGGCAACCTTCCTGGCTTCTTCCAAAATCGGAAAATCTTCGATAATATCCGCCACTTGAAACTCTGGAAGTCCTGACTGTCTGGTTCCAAAAATCTCTCCAGAACCACGCATTTTCAAATCTTCCTCCGCAAGGACAAATCCATTGGTCGTTTCTGTCATGATACGCATGCGATCTTTCCCAGAATCCGTCTTGGGATTAGCCACGAGAACAGCATAGGACTGCTTTTCCCCCCGACCAACACGGCCTCTGAGCTGGTGAAGCTGACTGAGACCGAACCGGTCGGCATCCATGATAATCATGACGGTCGCATTGGGAACATTAACCCCAACCTCAATAACCGTTGTCGAAACCAGAATATCCGTTTTTCGCTCTTTGAAATCCTGCATGATCTGGTCTTTTTCGTCACTCTTCATCTTACCATGTAGAAGAGCTACTTCAGCCTTGCCGGCAAAATGAGCTGTAAACTCCTCTGATAAGGCAATGGCATTTTTCAAATCCAGAGCTTCAGATTCTTCAATCAAGGGAGAGATGACGTAGGCTTGAGAACCTTTTTGAATTTCCCCCTCTAACCAAGTCAAGACCTGAGACAGTTGCTCATGTTTGATCCAGCGAGTCACAATGGGCTTCCGACCTGCTGGCATCTGGTCAATAATGGAAACATCCATATCGCCAAAGGCTGTGATAGCCAGTGTTCGTGGAATGGGCGTCGCCGTCATCATGAGAACGTCAGGATTGTCCCCTTTTTCCCGTAAAATACGCCTTTGGCCCACACCAAAACGGTGCTGCTCATCGATGATAATCAAGCCAAGGCGAGCATAATCCACCCCATCTTGTATCAGAGCATGAGTTCCGATAATAAAGTCAGCCTCACCCTTGGCAATGGTCTCTAAAACTTCTCTTTTTTCTACAGCTTTTAAGGAACCTGTCAAGAGAGCCAGTTTCAAGTCTGGAAAAAGGTTCTGTAAACTCTCAAAGTGTTGCTCTGCTAGGATTTCTGTCGGTACCATGAGAGCAGCCTGGTAGCCAGACGTCACCGCCGCAAACATGGCCAGGCCAGCAACCACTGTTTTTCCGCTCCCCACATCTCCTTGCAGGAGACGATTCATGTGATGGTCGGACTTCATATCAGTTAAAATTTCCTGCAAACTCTTTTCTTGAGCTTGGGTCAGGGCAAAAGGCAGACTTTCTTTAACGGCTGTCACTTTTTCCTGGGACCAATTCAGAACCAGACCACTTCCCTGAACTCTATTTTCAGACTTGAGTGACTGCAACTGCATTTGAAAATAAAAGAGTTCTTCAAACTTGATCCGGCGAAGGGCCTGCTTGTATTCTGCTAAATCCTTAGGAAAATGCATAGCGCGGACGGCCTGACAACGGGACATGAGTTTGTATTTATCCAGCAAAGGCTGGGGAAGATTTTCCTCTATCAAGAGGTCCAACCCCTGATCAAAGGCTGTCTTAATGACCTTAACCAGCCCTGCCTGACTGATTCCCTGAGCCAGACGATAAACAGGTTGGAGGTCTTCTTCCACCTGAGCTAGAACCTTCATACCTGTCAGACTGGCCTTAGCACGGTCCCATTTCCCAAAAACGGCAAGCGTTGCTCCCAACTCTATCTTATCAGCCAGATAAGGCTGGTTAAAGAAATTAACCGCAAAAACGACTTCTCCCTGCTTGAGACTAAAACGCAGGCGATTACGCTTAAAACCATAATACTGGACACTAGCAGGAGTTACTACCTGACCAGAAAGAACAGCCTTTTCACCATCTTCCAGCTCTAGGACCTGCTTGGTCTTGAAATCTTCATAACGGAAAGGAAAGTAGAGCAAGAGGTCTTGCAAGTTTTCAATTCCTAGTTTGGCGTATTTCTCTGCTGACTTTGGCCCCACACCAGGCAAGACATGCAAGGGTTGATGTAGGTTCATGCTCCACTCCTTTCTTTTTAATAATATTCTCTCGGAATGCGGTCACTGAGGAGACAAACCACCTCATAGTTAATGGTTCCACGGTAGGTCGCTACCTGAGTTGCTGTGATTTCCTGGTCACCATTGCTACCGATCAGGGTTACTTTTGTTCCGAGCGGATAAATCTTAGGCAGACGAATGGTGATTTGGTCCATAGATACTCGTCCGACAATTGGGCAAGCTTGTCCATCTACCAAGACAGAGAAATTCTGCATGTCTCGTGTCCAACCATCCGCATAGCCGATTGGCACGGTCGCGATGACTTGCTCGCTATCCGCCTGATAGGTGGCTCCATAGCCCATGCAAGCTCCAGCTGGAACTGTCTTGACATGAACCAGAGCAGATTCCAAGGTCAAGGCTGGAGTCAAGTCGTAAGGCAAGTTCAGAACCTCTCCACTTGGATTGAGACCATACATGGAATCTCCCATACGAACTGCATTGAAAATAGTCTCTGCATGCCAGAGGGTCGTTGCCGAGTTGCTGGCATGAACCAGCTCTGGAACTTCCTTCATACTTGCCAAAATAGCTTTAAAGCATTCTAACTGCTGATTAAAGTAGGTATCTGATTCCTCATCTGCAGTCGCAAAGTGGGTAAAAATTCCTTCAACGCGAGCACCATGTTGCTTGAGCAAGTCTTGAACCAAATCAGCTTCACTGGCATCTCTAAAACCAATTCGTCCCATTCCTGAATCAATCTTGAGATGGACAGTCAAGTCAGTTAAATCTGCTTCCTTGTCTAACAGCGCTTGAATCCACTCCAACCCTGCCACTGTCAAGGTGATGTCGTATTCTTTAGCTAGGGAAACAGCTTCTAGCTCAGAAACTCCTAAGATGAGGATTTTCTTGTTTATACCTGCTTGACGCAACTCGATAGCTTCATCGATATTGGAAACGCAAAATCCATCAACAATATCCTGGATCGCCGTTGCAACAGCTACCGCCCCATGTCCATAAGCATTAGCCTTGACTACTGCAAATTTGAGCGTACCATTAGGGATATGACTTCCCATTTGTTGTATATTTTGTCGAATAGCTCCCAAACGAATCAGAGCCTTGGTCGGTCTATGTGGACTAGCTTTCATGATTTTCCTCCAAAATGACACTGGCTGTCACAAACTGATCTGTATGGCTGATCGACAGCCAAATCTTTCCTAAAAATGGTGACTGACTAAAATAGGGAGCCCCTCTTTCATTGTTCAAAACTTCCAAATCCTGAAAGGTCAGTTTGCCAATTCCTGTCCCCATAGCCTTGGAAAAAGCTTCCTTAGCCGACCAGCGACCAGCCAAATATTCGATTTGTCTGCGCCCTTTGAGACTGGTAAATCGCTCCATTTCCTTAGTTGTCAGCACGCGCTTGGCAAAGCCCTCACGTCGTGTAACTGCACTTTCTATCGAAGCCAATTCTTCGATGTCAATTCCGTGTCCAACTATCATACTCATAAAAGGAGCTGAGATTCCCCCAACTCCATCCTTTTCACTTATTTTGTTAAGGTAGTATAAATTTCTTCTACCAAGGCTACTGTATTTTCCCATCCTAGACAAGGGTCGGTAATGGAGCAACCAAAGACCTCTGGTTGATTTTGGCGACCGTCTGCTAGGTAAGATTCGATCATAAAGCCTCGAACCGTCTTTTTAATCTTTTCATTCCAGTCACGATTCAGCAAGGCCTGACGAACAATGCGAATTTGTTCCATATACTGCTTGCCTGAATTGTCATGATTGGTATCGATGATAATGAAGGGATTTTCAAGTCCCATAGTCTCATAGCGATTGATGGCATTTAAGAGTGTTTCATAGTAGAAATTGGGTTCATTTTTACCATATTCGTTCATGGCACCACGAAGGATAACGTGGGCCAAGGGATTTCCTGAAGTTTCCACTTCTTGGCCATGGTAAAGGAAGGTTTGCTTGTTTTGAGCCGCATAGATGGCATTAAACATGACCCCAAGGTTCCCAGATGTTGGATTTTTCATCCCAACTGGAGCATCAATACCAGACGCTACAAAGCGGTGTTCTTGGTCTTCCACTGAACGAGCCCCTACAGCATGGTAGCTGACCAGGTCATCAACCAAAACGAGATTTGACGGATAAAGCATCTCATCAGCTGTTGTCAATCCCGTTTCGGTAATCACTCGATAGTGTAGCTGACGAACAGCCTGCAAACCATTGATGAGACTAGGCGCTTCGCTGGTATTTGGTTGATGAATCATGCCTTTATAGCCATCTCCATTAGTACGAGGTTTGGCCGTATAGACACGCATCACGATAAAGATTTTATCCGCAACTTTTTTCTGCAAGTCTGCTAAGCGACGAGCATATTCGAGTACTGCTTCTTCATTGTCTGAAGAACAAGGCCCCATCACCAAAAGGATTCGGTCGTCCTCACCCGAGATGATGGCTGCCAGCTCTCTATCGCGGGCTTCTTTCTTTCGCAAGGCTTCAGGTGACAACTGGGTCGCAGCCTTGATTGCTTCAATATCAATTTCTTGACCTTTTTCGATAAATGCCATCTTATTCTCCTAGCGTTTGGTAGATTTCGCGAACAAGTGCTTCAGTATTGTTCCAGCCTAGACACGGATCTGTAATGGACTTACCAAAAACTTCAGGTTCATTTTGACGTCCATCTTCTAGATAGGACTCAATCATAAAACCACGAACGTATTTCTTGATTTTCTCATTCCAGTCACGGTTAATCAAGGTCTGACGAACGATACGGATTTGATCCATGTACTGCTTGCCTGAATTGTCATGATTGGTATCAATGATGATAAAGGGATTTTCTAAGCCCATCTTTTCATACTGGGCAATGGTATCCATCAAATTGTCATAGTAGTAGTTAGGAATATTTTTCCCGTATTCATTCAAGGCACCGCGAAGAATTGCGTGGGACAATGGATTCCCTGTTGTTTCCACCTCTTTACCAAGAAAGAGGAAACTCTGTTTATTTTGCGCTGCATAAATCCCGTTAAACATCACATTAAGATTTCCAGATGTTGGATTTTTAAATCCTGTTGAAAAGTCTGCTCCACTCGCTACAAAACGGTGCTGTTGATCCTCTACAGAACGGGCTCCAACAGCCATATAAGAAATCAAATCATCCACTAGCGGAAGATTTTCAGGATAAAGCATCTCATCCGCTGTTGTCATGCCAGTCTCAGAAATAACGCGGTAATGTAAATGACGAACAGCCTTGATTCCATTGATCAAGCTAGGTGCTTCTTTAGCATTTGGTTGATGAATCAAGCCCTTATATCCGTCTCCATTGGTACGAGGTTTAGCCGTATAGACACGCATGACCATAAAAATACGATCTTTGACCTCTTCTTGCAAAGCAGATAGACGCTTGGCATACTCGAGAACCGCCTCTTCATTATCAGATGAACATGGTCCAATCACCAAGAGAATACGCTGGTCTTCCCCACGGATGATGGCTTCCAATTCCTGATCACGTTGGTTTTTTCTCGCAAGAGCCGCCCCCTCTAATTTAGACAAGGCTCGAACTTCTTCAATGTTAATTTTAGGACTTTTAGCTGTAAATACCATGATTCATCTCCTTATAAAGCAAACGGACACCAAGCAAAAAATGACTTTTACCAGGTATCCGCCTGTATCTTATCTCATATTATTGTCTCTTACCATGACAGTTCTTGAATTTCTTACCAGAGCCACATGGGCATTGATCATTTCGTCCAATTTGGCTCAAGTCCACATCTTTTGGAAGCTGAGCCTGCTGCGCTGCGATATTACGAGTCGCAGTTGTACTGATATTGTGTTCAGTTTGCGGACGTTCTTGTTCGTGGATTTGTGCTTTCATCATCAAGCGAGTTACATCGAATTCAATCGATCCAATCATGTCATTAAACATGCGGAAACCTTCTGCTTGATATTCTACAACAGGGTTGTTTTGGGCATATCCACGAAGACCAACAGCATTTCGCAACTGGTCAAGAGCATCGATATGGTCTGTCCACTTGTTGTCTACAACACGTAGAATCAAGACCTTCTGGAACTCTTTCACTGCTTCTTCATCACGAAGTTTGGCAACTTGGCTATCATAAACCTTCAATGCACGTTGATACAGTTCATCTTTGATGGCCTGATCTGACAGACCAGCTAAGTCTGCAAGAGAAATTGAATCTTCTGGAAGCAAGTTGTACTTGGCAAAATTCAAGATGGCTTCCAATTTCTCATCTTCTTTCGAACGAGCATGCGCATCTACGATTCGGCCAATGGTACGACGAATCATAGCATGGATTTCAGGTGCCAAGTCACGGTCTGCTGTAATGACATCATAACGTTGTGCATAGATGATTTCACGTTGTTCACGCATAACGTCATCGTATTGAAGGACTTGTTTACGAGTATCGTAGTTGTTTCCTTCGACACGTTTTTGAGCTGCTTCAACTTGACGCGTTAACATGCGAGATTCGATGGCTTCATCAGACATGTTGAGACGTTCAAAGACACCTTTCAAACGTTCTGAACCAAAACGTTTCATCAAATCATCTTCAAGAGACAAGTAGAATTGTGACTCACCTGGGTCTCCTTGACGCCCTGAACGTCCACGAAGCTGATTATCAATACGGCGACTTTCATGGCGTTCTGTACCAATGACACAAAGTCCACCAAGTTCACGAACCCCTTCGCCAAGCTTGATATCGGTACCACGACCGGCCATGTTGGTTGCGATAGTAACTGCGCCACGCTGACCAGCGTTCATGATGATTTGCGCTTCTCTGTAGTGGTTCTTCGCATTCAAGACTTCGTGAGGAACACCTGCCTCTACCAGTTTCTTAGAAAGAAAGTCACTCGTTTCAACTGCAACTGTACCTACCAAGACCGGCTGACCTTTTTGGTGACGAGCTTTTACATCTTCAACTACAGCCTTAAACTTCGCATCAAGACTGGCATAGAGAAGGTCTGAGTGGTCGATACGTTGTATTGGACGGTTGGTTGGGATTGGGATAACACGAATGTTGTAAATTTCGCGGAATTCTTCTTCTTCTGTTTTACCAGTACCTGTCATACCTGCCAATTTCTTATACATACGGAAGAGGTTTTGGTAGGTGATAGAAGCTGAAGTCTTAGTCTCATCTTGGATTGGCACACCTTCTTTGGCTTCAATCGCTTGGTGCAAGCCGTCAGAGTAACGACGACCTTCCATGGTACGACCTGTAAATTGGTCGACGATCAAGATTTCTTGTTCTTCGCTAACCACATAGTCGATATCAAGAATCATGATATAGTTGGCACGGAGGGCATTGTCGATAAAGTGGGTAAGAGCTACGTTTTCGACATCATAGAGATTTTCCAGTTTGAAATAGCTCTCAGCCTTGTCAATCCCAGAATCAGACAAACCAATCGTCTTAGACTGAATGTCAATAATATAGTCATCCTTGTCCAAAGACTTCACAAAATGATCCGCCATATGGTAGAGTTGGCTAGTCTCAACTGCATTGGCACCTGAAACGATCAAAGGAGTACGGGCTTCATCGATCAAAATCGAGTCAACCTCATCGACCAAGGCATAGTTAAGCGGACGCTGTACCATGTTTTCTGCACGAACGACCATATTGTCACGAAGGTAGTCGAAACCAATCTCTGAGTTGGTTGAGTAGGTAATATCACAGAGATACGCTTCTTTTTTCTCCATTGGAGATTTGGCTGCTAAGTTGATCCCTACTGACAGACCGAGCCATGAGTACAATTCACCCATCTCAGTCGCGTCACGTTCTGTCAGGTATTCGTTGACAGTAACTACGTGAACCCCTTTACCTGCAAGGGCATTGAGGTACACCGGCATGGTCGCCGTCAAGGTTTTCCCTTCACCAGTACGCATCTCTGGAACGTCACCATGGTGAAGAACAATCCCACCCATGACCTGAACTTTATAAGGGAAAAGTCCAAGGACACGTTTTGCTGCTTCACGGACTACCGCAAAAGCCTCATATAACAGCGAATCAAGTGATTCCCCCTTATTGTAGCGTTCTTTAAATTCGTCAGTTTTTGCTTTTAGTTCTTCGTCCGACATTGCGGCCATTTGGCTCTCATAGTTAAGAACCTTATCAGCCATCTTTTCTAGACGACGAAGTTCTCCTTTATCATTTTCGATAATTGTTTTTAAAATATTAGCCATGATTTTCCTTACTTTAGATTCTGAATATTTTAGAATGTTCTTTTCATTTTAGCATATTTACTATTATTTTTCAAGAAAGAATCCTTGTTTTACAAGGGGAAAAAAGGGGTAGAAACTAGTCTAGTCCATCATTATTTTATGTTTAATTTCCTAAAAACACTGGCAATATACCAAAAGAGCAAAAGAGATTAATCCAGAAGGCCAAGCAAGAGATGATGCCAAAGATGAGAAGACTGATTTTTTTAATCAGCACGGAGTATAGGATGGATAAAACACCAAAAACCACGAAGAGTTTTTTCATAACGAAATAATATACTGAAACTCCTCCTATTTGCCAATCCCAAGGAAGAAAAAACATGAGGAACCAGAGAAAGCAAATCGTAAGGATATATCTCTTGTAGTGCGCTTCAAGAAAGGCTTTTGTTTTCTCCATAGCAAACCTCCATTTTAGTCACTGTCTCTTCCCTTTTATTATACCAAAAAACCTGGGAAAGGCTTTCCAGGTCCGGGTTTGAAATCACTAGTCATACTAGAGAAATTCCTTTATTCATAGGCTGATTCACTTTATTGACTTGATGAAGATGTTCCAAAATCGACCTTAGGAACTGTCTTGGCTTCTTCTGTTTCTTTAAAGGTTTCAGCTTCTTTAAAGTTCATCATATTCGCAAAAAGCACGGTTGGAAAACTTCTCAACTTTTGATTGTACTCGGCTGCGACTTTATTATAATCCTTGCGTGCTACAAAGATTCGATTTTCACTCCCTGAAAGTTCCACCATTAGTTGCTCAACATTTTGATTGCTCTTGAGTTCTGGATAATTCTCCGTCAAGGAAATCAAGCGAGAAAGAGCAGAGCTCAATTCTCCCTGAGCTTTTTGGTTCTCTTCTGATGTCACTGAACTACTTCCAATTTTAGCTCTAGCATCCGCAATCTTGGTAAAGACTTCGGTTTCATGATTCATTTGTCCTTTAACGGACTCGACCAAGTTACCAATCAAGTCTGAACGACGTTGGAGGGCTGTAGAGACATCGGCCTGAGCCTGCTCCACTTTAGTCTGTTCACCAACCAGACCGTTATAGGTCGTCACTGCGGAACAACTTCCCAGAACTAGTAGTCCAAAGAAAATCGCCACTATTGAGAGAATTACTTTATTTTGTTTCATATCAAAACCTTAACACTTTCTTTTATCAACTTTTCTGAGAAAATACTCAGATTTTAAATCAATTTCCAAACTTTGTTTTTATTTTTAATGAAGGAGTGAACTGTTGCAAAGGAGTCAACTTACTGCATGGAGAAATTGGTTTGAGCAATATAGATCACTCACCAGTCATCAGACGAACCACCGCCATCAAAGCCACCGCCGTCCCAGCCTCCAGATGAGTCGGAGCCTGAGTCAGACCAAGAGGATCCTGAATCTGATGAGTCACCGCCCCACCAGCCACCGCCAGAATCATCTCCATGTGAACCGCCACCACGGCCTCCAGATATAAATCCAATGATCATCACGATGAAGTAAATGAGAATTCCAAATCCGATAACTCCGTCACTCGAACTACTTTTTCGATGACGTCTCGAAGAACTACTCTCACCAGCATATCTTTCAAGTTCCCTTAAGCGACTAGAGTTGGTGGTATAGTCGTAACTACTTCTAGAACTTGAAGCAGTCGTACTCGATCCACTATAAAACATGTAGTTGAGATTGTGTGCTATAGAAAGAACTCCATTGCTGTAGTCTCCCTTTTGAAAGTAAGGTCGTGCTGTTTTCAAAAATCTATTGGTCTGATAGTCTGTGATTTTACTTGCCACATTATTGCTTGTTTCAATCCGTGATTTTCTATCTTGGACTGCTACCACAATCAAGACACCGTGATTGTCTCCCGAGTAGCCAATCTTCCAAGCTCTAGCTGTTTCATTGGCTACAGTCTCGATTGTTTCTCCATTTAGGCTTTTCACAACGTAAACACCCATCTGGAATTTTTCTGATTTTTTACTATTGACATTATTCAATTCTCGAATCTGAGTTATAGTCTCATCCGTTAGATAGTGATCCGGGTCATAGATCCCGTACTCAGGTTTTTCAGGTGCTGTGAATGCTGACAAGAAGAGAAAGACCATCAGCAACCCAAGCAAGCGAACCAACAAACTATGTTTAAATAATCTGCCTTTTTTCATAATAACCTCCCTGATAAAGGAAAATTGATTTAAGGAATTATAGCATTTTGATTTTTACAAAGAAAGTGCATTTTCATTACAAATAGATTACAAAAGCTAGGAAAATAATTGAATTTTGATGACAGATTTTGTCTCCAATTTGATAAAACTTTTACTCCTTTTATAGAAAAAAGAAGACCTCATAGCCTTCTTTTAGTTTATTTTTGTGTGAAAACAAACATAGCTTACTTGCGTTTTCTTGCAATGAGATGGATTGGTGTTCCTTCAAAGACAAAGGCCTTGCGGATTTGATTTTCCAAGAAACGCAGGTAAGAGAAGTGCATGAGTTCTTCTTCGTTGACAAAGATGACAAAGGTTGGTGGCTTGGTTGCCACTTGAGTCGCGTAGAAGATTTTCAGGCGTTTTCCTTTGTCTGTCGGTGTTGGATTAATTGCGATGGCATCCATAATCACATCGTTTAAGACAGCTGATGGGATGCGTGTGTTTTGACTTTCGCTAATTTGCTTGATCATCTCAGGCAGTTTGTGAAGACGTTGCTTGGTCAGAGCAGACACAAAGACAATCGGTGCATAAGGCAGGTATTGGAACTGCTCACGGATGTCTTCTTCCCAGTTCTTCATAGTATGGTTGTCTTTCTCAAGAGTATCCCACTTGTTGACCACGATGATCATTCCTTTACCCGCTTCGTGGGCAAATCCTGCGATACGCTTGTCGTATTCACGAATCCCTTCCTCAGCATTGAGGACCATCAAGACCACGTCAGAACGGTCAATGGCACGCATGGCACGCATGACAGAGTATTTTTCTGTATTTTCGTAGACCTTACCAGACTTCCGCATACCAGCTGTATCAATCATGGTAAACTCTTGTCCATCAGCATCTGTAAAGTGGGTATCAATGGCATCGCGCGTTGTTCCAGCTACTGGACTAGCAATCACGCGGTCTTCACCCAAAATGGCGTTGATCAAACTTGATTTTCCAACGTTTGGACGACCAATTAAGCTGAATTTAATGACATCTGGATTTTCTTCTTCGACTTCATGTGGTAGATTTTCCACGATGGCATCCAGTACATCACCCGTACCAATACCGTGGACAGACGAAATTGGCAGCGGTTCACCTAAGCCTAGTGCATAGAAATCAAAGATATCATTTCGCATCTCAGGATTGTCAACCTTGTTAACGGCAAGGATAACAGGCTTATGGGTTTTATAAAGTTTGCGAGCTACGTACTCGTCCGCATCTGTAATCCCTTCTTTACCAGAAACGACAAAGACGATGACATCTGCTTCTTCCATGGCAATTTCTGCCTGGTGTTTGATTTGCTCCATGAAGGGAGCATCGACGTCGTCAATCCCTCCAGTATCAATCATACTAAAGGAACGATTGAGCCACTCACCCGTTGCATAGATACGATCACGTGTCACACCCTCAACATCTTCTACGATTGAGATCCGCTCACCAGCGATCCGATTAAATAGGGTTGATTTCCCAACATTGGGACGTCCCACAATGGCAATAGTTGGTAAGGCCATGTTTTCTCACTTTCTACAATAACTTTTTCTGTTCTAGATTCTTCCGAGTTGAACGAGGTTCGGCTTGACCGAACTGCTCTGCCAAACGCTGACTCCAAGAGGTCGTCGCACGCGCACCAGCATAGTCCGCCTGTACTTGGTCATAGTCCAAAATCGCTTCAACTGGCTGTTCTTGGTATTCTTCTTCAAATACCACTTGGTTCAAAGGCAGTCTTGGTTTGACATCATGTTGTTGATTTGGCACGCCAAAGGCAATCCCAAAAACGGGATAGGTATAGTCAGGCAAGTTAAAAAGTTCTGCCACTTCTTCCGACTTGTAACGGACCAAACCGATAATCACACCACCATATCCCAGACTCTCTGCTGCAAGCAAGGTATTTTGCCCAGCAAGCGCAGCGTCCACAGACGTGATGAGGAGACCTTCCACTCCTTGAGGTTGGAAAGTGTCTGTATGAAGACTTGCTCCCTTTTCAGCTCGGTTCAAGTCACCGACAAAGAGCAAAAAGGCAGCTGACTGGCGAATGGCTTCCTGGGGAACCAGTTCGTATAAGGCATCTTTCTTCTCTTGGCTACGTACAAGAATCACAGAATAAGATTGGAAATTTTTCCAAGAAGACGCCATTTGAGCAGCTGTCAAGATTTCATTTAAGTGCTCTTGAGGAATCTCTTGCTCCTTAAAGCGACGAACTGAAGTATGAGCTTTCATCAGTTTAATGGTTTCTGTCATCGGCGATTTTCTCCTTCTAGTCTTGTTTCCTCTGCTAAATAACGAATCCTTTCCATGACCCGTCTAGCTTCCCAAGTCTCATCATTTCCATTCTTTCCTTTGGCAAAATGTTTTTCCAAATCTTGGAAATTAAAGTTGGAAGTAAAGAAGGTCGGCAAATCTTCCTGCATGCGGTACTGAAGAATAACTTGGAGAATCTCATCACGCACCCAAGGGGTAGACTGTTCTGCACCAATATCATCCAATACCAAGACTTCTGCTAACTTGATCTCATCCACCAAGGTCTTTACAGAGCCTTCACCGATAGCATTTTTTACATCAATGACAAAACTTGGATAGTGGAGAATGGTTGTTGAAGCACCACGTTTTTCAGATAGGTCATGGGCAAGAGCCGCCATCATGAAACTCTTACCGACACCAAAATCTCCATAAAGATAGAGACCTTTTCGGATACTAGGGTAAAGGTCAACAAAGGCATAGAGTCTCTCAAAAATCGGCAAACGTCCTAAGTCATCCAGGTCAATCTGAGCCAACTTCGCTTTCTTGAGACTTGCTGGTAGATTGATCAACTTAAGACGATTCTTGATTGCCGCCTCTTTTTCAGCCGCGATTAGTTCTGGTGTTTCTTCATAAGATACATCTGCATAGCCGTGATTCATGACCAAGATAGGCTTGTAGCCACGTGCTATATAGTCCGCATCCCCACGAAGAAACTTATCCCGTTCTGTGATATATTGGTTGAACTTGGAGATGCTGCGATTTAACTCCTCTTGGCTGAGGGATTCTTTCTGGATAAAAGCCGCTACATCGGGGTCCTTCATGATCTGCTGGACCAAGTCCTGATACTGAAAACGACTTGTCTGACGTTTGATAACGTCACCAACACTTTCCATCTAGTCTCCTCCTTCTTCTAATCGGGCTAACATTTCTTGTTTTTTGCGTTCTAGTTCCAGACGAGTTTCCTCACTGGTTTGATTCTTGTATTCTGGATTGCTCCACTTGGGAACATTTGTCTTAGTTGAGCTGGCCTTGTTTTTCTGTTCTTCTTGCCCTTTTTGCTGACGCTCTCGAATCCGAAGCACGGCTTCCTCTGCTGTCCGAATCTTGCGATAGGCATAGTCGTTTGCGACCTTCATAGCATATTTTTCATTGACATTAGCCGAATCAACCTTGTTAAAAGTTAGAAGTAAGACGATATTGATGACTTCATCCAACAAGCCTAAAGATGCCATCTGGTAAAGGAGTTCTCTTTCACTTTGGGTGATGTTTCCCTTACGTGTTTGCTTGATTTCGGCTAAAAATTCTAGGGGAGTTTTATTTTTAGCTTCCCTGATAATGGTCATTTCTTTGGGACTAAAGTCAGAAGTCGCTGGTTTTTGTGCTAACTTTTCACGCATGCGTTTGACTGAAATAACCTGAGCCACCGCTGTCGCCTTGGCTAGTTGATAGGTTTCAAACCAGGTCCATTTTTTTTCATCTGCGATGGCAAATAATTCTAAAACATCCGCCTGCTCGTCTTCAAAACGCAAGCCATCTCGAGCCATCAGGTGCTGGAAATGTTCCAAATCAAAATCATTTTTTAACTTGCTTTTAGACTCGCTTGGGGTCACTTCTTCAGTCAGGGTTGGAAAGACTTGACTCAAGGAAACCGAGAGTGCTTCTCCCTCACTTGGAGCTTGCTTCATAGCAGAAACAGCTACATCCCCAATCTTTTTCTCTAATAATCTGCTGTAGACTGAATGACTTAGAAAATCCTGACTGGAGAGGGGAGACTGAAGCTGCAATTCATAGGTTTCCCCCTTTTGATAAAGGGTCAACAAATCCAAAGCAGATAAGATTTTGAGGGATTGGAGCAAGGTCGGCATGCCAAAGTTTAAGTGGTTGAGGATATGGGAAAAGAGGTGCTCCTTTTGCCCTCCATCCCAAAAGGTAATGGCATATAGATAGAGGCTCAGTGCCTCCTGACCGATAATCGGGAGGTAGCACTGCACCAGAGAAGAGATATCTTGCGACACCCGATTATTCTTTAGAAAAGAAAAACGGTCATTTGGCTTCATTTACTTTTCCTTTTTCTTTTTAGAGGACTGGGTGATCTGTTGGAGCAGACTCTCCAACTCACTCACATCCTTAAAGCTACGATAAACACTGGCAAAACGAACATAGGTAATCTCATCAAGCTCCGCCAATTCTTCCATGACTAAAGACCCAATATATTCACTTTGGATCTCATTCTCACTGCGACTACGGAGTTTTTGCTCGATGCGATTGACCACCATGCCGATTTCATCACTCGAAACAGGGCGTTTCTGGGCTGAGCGAATAATCCCATTAAAGATTTTATCTCTAGAAAACTGCTCTCGTGTACCGTCTTTTTTGACGACAACCAGCGTTCTTTCTTCTACTCGTTCATAGGTTGTAAAACGATGCTGACACTCGTCGCACTCACGTCTTCGACGGATGGTATTTCCTTCTTCGGCTTGTCGACTATCAACAACACTAGACTTGGTAGCCCCACATTTTGGACAACGCATGCATTTCCCTCCTTGTCGTTTTCTTTTCATTATACCATTTTTTGAGCAATTCCCAAAACAATTCTTATTTTTACTTGACAAGTTTTTTGTTTTATTGTATTATTTAATTAGAACAATAAAGAAAAAGAAAGGAGACTATGATGTCCTGGTCATTTGATAATACAAAACCCATTTATTTACAGATTATGGAAAAAATTAAACTACAGATTGTTTCCCATGAACTGGAACCCAACCAACAGCTACCAACCGTAAGAGAACTGGCGAGCGAGGCTGGGGTCAATCCCAATACCATTCAGCGCGCCTTGTCTGACCTTGAACGTGAAGGATTCGTTTATAGCAAGCGAACAACTGGTCGTTTTGTCACCGAGGATTTGGACCTCATCGTTCAGTCCCGCAAACAACTTTCCGAAGAGCAACTGCAACACTTCGTCTCTTGCATGCTTCAATTTGGCTACAAAAAAGAAGAACTGCCAAATGTATTAAGCGACTATATTAAAGGAGTTTAAGACTATGACACTACTAGCACTTGAAAATGTATCAAAATCATATGGAGTAACTGCGGCACTTGACAATATCTCACTAGAGATCTCAGCTGGAAAGATTGTCGGGCTCCTCGGACCAAACGGATCCGGAAAAACAACCCTGATCAAACTGATTAACGGTCTCCTTCAGCCAGACAAAGGACGTGTCCTCATTAACGGACAGGATCCAAGTCCTGCTACCAAAGCGATTGTCTCCTATCTACCAGACACAACCTATCTAAATGAACAGATGAAGGTCAAGGAAGCCCTAACCTACTTCAAGACCTTCTATCAGGATTTCAATCTTGAACGCGCCCAACATCTGCTTGCAGACCTTGGCATTGATGAAAATAGTCGTTTAAAGAAATTATCAAAAGGAAACAAGGAGAAGGTCCAACTAATCCTCGTTATGAGCCGTGAAGCCCGCCTCTACGTTCTGGACGAACCAATCGGAGGCGTGGATCCAGCTGCTCGTGATTATATCCTCAATACCATCATCAACAACTATTCCCCAACTTCTACGGTCCTGATTTCAACCCACTTGATTTCAGATATTGAGCCAATCTTGGATGAGATTATCTTCCTCAAAGACGGAAAAGTCGTTCGCCAAGGAAATGTTGATGATATTCGTTACGAGTCAGGTGAATCAATTGACCAGCTCTTCCGCCAGGAATTTAAAGCCTAAGCAAAGGAGATTATTATGTTTTGGAATCTAGTTCGTTATGAATTTAAGAATGTCAATAAATGGTATTTAGCGCTCTATGGAGCTGTGCTTGCAATTTCAGTTTTGATTGGAGCTTTCCTTGGTAGCCTTAGTCAGAGTTACAATTCTAACAATGCTGTTTATTTCATCTTCTTTTTGGTACTAGTCTTTGGAGGACTCAGCGTCACTCTTTGGATTGCAACAATCTTTTTAATCATCCGAAGATTCAAGGGGAGTGTTTATGACCGCCAAGGGTACTTGACCCTAACCTTGCCTGTCTCTGAGCACCAAATCATCATCGCAAAACTTTTAGGTGGTCTTGTCTGGTCCATCTTAAGCTATATCGTCTTTATCTTGAGTGTATTGATTATCTTCTTCTTAACACCAATAGAAAAAGACTTCACTGTCCTCTATAACTTCATTTCCCCTTACCTCAGCTACGGCTGGCTGTATGCCCTATCACTATTTGTCGGTTCGATTACATGGATTTTATCCATTTACCTCTCCATCTCAATCGGACAACTCTTTAATGAGTATCGAACAGCTATGGGGATTCTAGCCTATATCGTCATTGCCATCGTCATTGGTTATGTTTCTCTCTTTTTCCGAATTGAAAATGACTTTAACATGATGATTGGTACAGAAATCTTGCGCGATCTCTTTTTATCGGCTATCTACTATCTCGGTACCTACTATATTTTGAAAAACAAGGTTAATTTGCAATAAAAAACGCCCAGCTTACAAGAGCTGGGTTTTGCTTTAACTCAATATCAAACTGGCTACAATAGGGCTAACAAAAACATAGAGAATACCGGTGACACCGATGGCCAAGCCACCCATGGCTCCTGCTACCGAGCCGTATCGAAAGGCTGTTCCTGTTCCGACTGCATGACCTGTTCCACCAAGGGAAAGACCAACTGCCACTGGATCGTCAATTTTCAACCACTTCAAAAGGGTTGGCCCGATCACACTGGTTAAAATCCCAGTTGCCACTACGACGACCAAGGTTACAGTTGTTAATCCTTGCAATTTTTCTGTAATCCCCACTGCCATAGCGGTTGTCACTGACTTGGGAAAGAGAGAAATGGCTAGGAAAAAGTCCATACCAAATATTTTCGCTACTATGGCAGTGAAACTAGTATTGACAACTACTGCTAACAGACTACCAAAGAGGATACTCCGAGCATGGTGCTTCATCAAGTGAAAACTCTTGTAGAGCGGAATCCCTAGAGCCACGGTCGATGGGACAATCAAGTTGTTCAGATAAACGCCACCTTGGTAGTAATCTTGGTAAGAAATACCCGTCGCCTTAAGAAGGATGATAATAAAAATTGCCGACAAAAGCAAAGGTGTTGTCAAAGGATGGGGAAAACGTCTGTAAATCAACATCCCCAATAGATAAGCTAAGATAGATAATGCAATCCCAAACAGAGGATTGGATACAAATTCGCTCATTTGGCATCTCCTTTCTCATAATCTCCCTCAAACCGTCTCTTGATAAACTGAACCACTAGGGCTATGAGAATAATATTGATGACAGCCGCAAAAAAGACAATCAAAACGATGGGCAAGAGATAGGGAGCAATGACATCAAACTTTTCCATGATACCCACTGCTGGCGGCAAAAAGAGAATGGTCATATTGGCCAGTAAGAAATTTCCGACCATGTTGACGTGCCTGGTCCTTAGCCACTTGAACTGCAGGGCTAGAAAGAGAATAATCAAACCGATAATACTGCCTGGGATGGGCAGATGAAAGAAACTGGAGATTCCCTCACCGATTAGAGAAATCACAAAGAGAATCATTAATTGAACATATAATTTCATCCTAAACTCCATGAAATAAACTTCTTGCATACCAGTTTACTCTTTTTTCAGAAAATTTCAAGGAAATATTGAAATTCTTCTTTCTTGCAAGGATTAGTTAAAAGTAGTATAATAAATGCATGCGCAATCATCTTGTATTACAAAGATAATCAGTAATGACTTTGTGATTTTTACTTTGAAAAGAAAGGAGAAAGCAATGACCTATTTGGAAAAGTGGTTTGACTACAACCGCCGTCAAAAGGAAATGGAAGCCATGTTAGAAGAAACTATTGCACAGCAGAGTGAACAAAGGTTGACCTTGAAAGAGTTTTACTTGCTCTACTATCTGGATTTGGCCCAAGAAAAATCTCTACGCCAGATTGATTTACCCGATAAACTCCATCTCAGTCCCAGCGCTGTTTCTCGAATGGTGGCCCGACTAGAAGAGAAAAACTGTGGCTTGCTTAGTCGCAGATGTTGCGACCAGGATAGACGGGCTAGTTTTATCTGCCTGACTGACGAGGGACAAACAACCCTAGCTTACCTGCAAAAGGCCGTCGAAGAAAGACTGAAAACGAGCCTTGACTTCATTTCTTAATCAGATTTTTTAAAGAAGTTGCGTGCGCAATCATTTTTCTTGACATTCCTCTTTCCAAGGAGTAAAATAAAGTCAAGATCAAACAAAGGAGTTTTATATGATCGAAATTACCTACCTAGACGCCAGCAAGCAAGAGAGAACCATGACTTTCGAGTCTTATGAAGACTTTGAACGTTCTCAACAAGCCTGCCTTATCGGTGTCGCAGACTATTACCCCGTTCAAAAATTGACCTATAATGGTCATGATTTGGACTACCATGGGACTTATGGAGATGTCTTCTTCTATCTCATGAAACAAGATTTAAGCCAATATAACTAAAAAAGGAGAAATACAATGGCAAAAGCAATTACAGATGCAACATTTGAACAAGAAACAAAAGACGGTTTGGTCTTGGTAGACTTCTGGGCAACTTGGTGTGGTCCATGTCGTATGCAAGGTCCAATCTTGGATAAATTGTCTGAAGAACTTTCAGAAGATGTCTTGAAAATCGTTAAAATGGACGTAGATGAAAATCCAAACACAGCTCGTGCATTTGGTATCATGTCTATCCCAACCCTTCTCTTCAAAAAAGACGGCCAAGTTGTGAAACAGGTTGCAGGTGTTCACACTGCAGAACAAATCAAGGCCATCGTTGCTGAATTGAGCTAATCACACGAGAGACCAAGTACTTTATTTGGTCTCTTTTTTTCTTGCCCTTTGCCATTTTTCAAAAAATATGCTAGACTGTAGGTAGAATATTACGATGTTTGGGACATGCCATCGCTAAAAAAAACCTCTACTTGGTATTTTTTAGCTCCCCTAAAGGGAGCTTTTTGCGTGCTCTGAACATTTCCCATTTTAGAAGGAGTACTATGAAACGTCATTCAGCCTTGGTCGTCTTTAGCGGCGGTCAAGATTCCACAACCTGCCTTTTTTGGGCTAAAGAACACTATGAAACAGTCGAAGCTGTCACCTTTGCCTATGGCCAACGTCATCATCTCGAAATTCAAGTTGCTAAAGAAATCGCTAAGGAACAAGGCATTCGTCATCACATCTTAGATATGTCTCTACTGGGACAAATCACTGAAAATGCCTTAACCTCTGATTTGGAGATTGAGCAAAAAGAGGGAGAGGTTCCCAATACCTTTGTTGACGGTCGCAACCACCTCTTTCTTTCCTTTGCGGCAGTTCTTGCCAAACAACTTGGTATTAAAGACATCGTGACAGGTGTCTGCGAGACAGATTTTTCAGGCTACCCTGACTGCCGGGATGTCTTTGTCAAATCCCTTAATGTTACGCTCAACCTTGCCATGGATTACGACTTTGTTATCCAAACACCTCTCATGTGGCTAGACAAGGCTGAAACTTGGAAGTTAGCCGACCAACTCGGTGCCTTTGACTACGTTCGTGAAAAGACCTTGACCTGCTACAATGGGATTATCGGAAGTGGCTGTGGAGATTGCCCAGCTTGCCACCTACGTCAGCATGGCCTAGATGTTTATCTCTCACAGAAAGGAGAGGGCTAATGTTTTTTGCACCTAAAGAAATCAAACAAGAAACTGGGGAATCTCTTGTCTACAATCCTCACAGAACCTTGGTATCAAAAGAATTTACCTTCGACGCTGCCCACCACCTCTTTCACTATGAAGGAAAATGCAAATCCCTGCACGGCCACACTTATCATCTGCAGATTGCTGTCAGTGGATTTTTAGATGAACGTGGCATGACCTACGATTTCGGAGATATCAAAGCTATCTACAAGAACTACTTAGAGCCCCACTTGGATCATCGCTATCTCAATGAAACCCTGCCTTATATGAACACGACTGCTGAAAATATGGTTTACTGGATTTTTCAAACCATGAGTCAAGAGTTGCCAGACGAGCGCAGTCTCCGTTTGGAATACGTCCGCCTCTATGAGACTCCGACTGCCTTTGCGGAGTTTAGACGGGAGTGGTTAGATGACTAGGGAACGTGTCCTCAAACTACCAGTTCTGGAAATTTTCGGCCCAACCTTTCAAGGTGAAGGCCGTGCTATCGGGCAGAAAACTATGTTTGTCCGCACTGCAGGTTGCGACTACCACTGCGACTGGTGCGACTCTGCCTTTACTTGGGATGGTTCTGAAAAACCAACTCGCATGACGGCTGACGAAGTCATTGCTGAATTAGACAAGCTAGGAAGCTACGACTATGTAACTCTATCTGGGGGAAATCCTGCTATCCTAGCAGCCAACATGGCCGAATTGGTCACTAAACTCAAGGAACGTGGTGTCACTCTGGCTGTTGAAACTCAAGGCTCTCGCTGGCAAAATTGGTTGAAAGACATCGACCAGGTTACTCTGAGTCCAAAACCTCCTTCATCCAAGATGGAAGTCAACTTTGAGACCTTGGACTTTATCGTTTCCCAACTGGATCCAGATAAAGTCACCTTTAAAATCCCTGTCTTTGATGATGCCGATTTGGCCTTTGCCAAAGACATTCAAGAACGCTACCAACCAGATGTTCTCTTCTTATCAGCAGGAAACCCTGAGCCCAAGGCTACAGGCAATATCGTTCAAGACCAACTAGACCGCCTCAAAGAACTCTGGGAACGTGTCGCTGCTGATGATAGCTGGGGCAATGTCCGCGTCCTTCCTCAACTCCATACCCTCCTCTACGACAACCAACGTGGTGTTTAAGATTAGAAAGAAAAAATCATGTCACAACAAGAAGAAATGAAAAACCTCAGCCTACTGGGCAACAAAGAAACCAACTACATCTTTGACTATCAACCAGATGTCCTCGAATCTTTTGACAATCGTCATGTGGAAAATGACTATTTTATCAAATTCAACTGTCCTGAATTTACCTCGCTTTGTCCTATCACTGCTCAGCCAGACTTTGCGACCATTTATATTTCCTACATTCCTGACAAGCTCTGTGTCGAATCAAAATCCCTCAAACTCTACCTCTTTAGCTATCGAAATCATGGGGATTTTCACGAAAACTGTATCAACACTATCGGGAAAGATTTGGTCAGCTTGCTAGATCCTCGCTATTTAGAAGTCTGGGGAAAATTCACTCCGCGCGGTGGCATCTCAATCGACCCTTACTACAACTACGGTAAGCCAGGAACTAAGTATGAAGGCTTGGCAGAACAACGCCTCTTCCAACACGACCTTTATCCAGAGAAAATTGACAACCGCTAAACTCATACTAAATGAAAATCAAAGAGCAGACTAGGAAGCTAGCCGCAGGTTGCTCAAAGCACTGCATTGAGGTCGTAGATAAGACTGACGAAGTCAGCTCAAAGCACTGCATTGAGGTCGTAGATGGACGCTGATGTGGTTTGAAGAGATTTTCGAAGAGTATCATACGAAAAAGCCCTGTTCCTCAAGATGAGGAGCAAGGCTTTTTGAATTTCAATTATTCTTCTGTTCCAAGAAAGTTTTTCGCAACAAGAGCTGCAAGAACGCCACCAACGATTGGGGCAAGGATGAAAATCCATACTTGTTGAAGGGCTGAGCCACCTACAAAGACAGCTGGTGCCAAGCTACGAGCTGGGTTTACTGAAAGGCCAGTGATGTTCAAGCCCACAAGGATCAAAGCTGTCAATGACAAACCAATCACCAAACCAGCGATTGCACCATTGCCTTTGCTTTCTGAAGTGACAGTCATGATAACTAGAACAAACAAGAAGGTTGCGATGACTTCAAACAAGAATCCACCAAAGACAGTGACACCGTTTGCCAAGGCATTTTCACCAAGACTAGCAGTTGACATGCCTGAGTTAGACAAGAGGAAGAATACTGCAGCTGACGCAAGGAAAGCTCCAACTACTTGTCCAAGGATGTAGTTTACAAGCTCTGAAGATGACAAACGTTTGTTTACAAACATAGCGATCGAAACGGCTGGGTTCAAGTGAGCACCTGAAACAGTTCCGATTGAGAAAGCTGCAACTACGATGGCCAAACCAAAAGCAAGAGCAATCCCAAGGTGCCCAAGACCTTCAACACCATTCCCAAAAACAACAGCTCCTGTTCCGATGAACACAAGCATAAATGTACCGATTAATTCAGCAATAAATTTTTTCATGATAAGTCTCCTTTTTTTAAACTATGTATTAGTCTATCAAAAGAAGGAAAGGGTTTCAAGAAAATTGACTGGAAAATATGATTGAAAGATTAATTTCAATTTTTCTTAAAATGTGAACTATTCGACTTATACATTTTTAAAAAGTATTGACTATTACTCTTGTTTTAAAAATCTAGTATAATTGTTATTCTATATTTTCTTTTACAAATACCTTAAATAATATATACTAAATAAAATTGTAGAATTTTTAATTTTTTCTCTATCTAATCCACTCCCCATTATAATTCACCTTATAACCATCTGGTGTAGTTGTATTGACTGCTAAAGTTCCTGAACTATAAGCATAATACCACTTTCCTGAAACAGTGAACCATCCTGTTTTCATAGCACCTGAATCATTGAGATAATACCATGAATTATCTACTTTTGCCCAGCCAGTTTGCATTGCACCTGAATTATTAAGATAGTACCATGAACCACCTGTTTTCACCCAGCCTGTTTGCATTGCACCTGAATTATTAAGGTAGTACCAAGCGCCACTTGATTTGACCCAACCTGTTTGCATCCATCCTGAACTATCAAAATAATACCATGTACTATCAATTAGTTCCCAACCATTAGTTGTATAAGAGCCATTGTTATGTCTGTACCACCAACGACCAGAGGATTGAAGCCAACTACCTTTCAAAGCAGTTTTTTGTTTTACCAATAAATACTGTTTATATGCTTCAGATACTTTTAAATATTCTTTCTTAGCATTTTCCCTTCTAGCTTTTGCATTTCTTAATTTAGCATTTGCATTTTCAAGTGCTTTTTTAGATTTCTCGACCTTTTGTTTTGCGATAATCAAACTTTTTTTAGCTTCCTCAAGTTTTCTTGGAGCATTTTTAAGGGCAATGACATGTTGTTGCGCCTTCAGTAAATCATTTTTAGCATTAATTAATGACTGTTCCGCGTTCTTACTAGAATAAAATCTATTATTTTTGATTACTTTCAATCGTTTCAATTCAGAGTCTTGCTTCGAAAGTTCAGATTTAGCAACGTTTAACATAGTTTGTTGTTTAGTCAACTCAGTTTGAGCTAATTTTAAAACGTTTAACTTGAATTCATTTTGTTTTGTTAAATCTACAAGATGTTTTTTTGTTTTATCTAGATTTTTTTGTTCTGTATTCAAAGTGGTTTTAGCAATAGTAAGATTATTGTTCAGAGATGAAAGCTTCTCACTCATTAGAGTCTCTTTGTTTCTTTGTTTTCTATTGAAATTGTCTAGAGCCTCTTTAGCTTTTGTATAGGCTGGATTTTTAGGATGTGTGATTTCATTCCAGACATAACGGAAGGTTGTTTTTGGTAAGAATTTTACACGTTTGCCATTAAAATAGAATTCGCTATGGTCTGGATTAGAATCTTTATTTTCTGCAGTTGCTAAAAAATAACTGCTATACTCTTTCGATCCAGAAGGGAGTATTCCATAAACATCTTTCTCTTCGCTAATAAATGTTAACACTCCATAATTTCCATAGCTTGTTTTCTCGCCAGAAGATGCTCCAACAGCCATACCAGTCCCAGATGCTGCAAGCAATGGAATTCTATGTCCATAGTTAAATATATTTGCTTCTTTCGGAGTTGATGAGCCATATAACGAGGCATTACTATAATCATTAAAGTAAGATAGGACCTCTTTATAAGCAAGTTCTTTTTCACTTAACAGGCTCTTTTCTGGAACCGAACCAGCTGTTGCATTTTCAGTCGCATCCTTAAAACCAAAATCTTGATTTTTCAATTTTGTATCATGTGACAATTTATTATTTGCCACCATTTCATTTGCTCTTGCTTTTCCATATCTCAAAGCCTTGTCAGTCACAGCTGGCACTGGAATGTCAATACCATTGATTCTACGCAATTCAATTAAATATTTACGAACTTCTTCAGAAACCTTTTTATAATCAACCACATGAGGAACATTGACATAATCTTTAGATGAGACAACGATAGTTTCTGTTCTTTCTCCGCTAAAATTCACATCTTCGTTTGCAGCAACATAATATGTCTTCCCATCACTTCCTACGAAAGTTTTTTCCTCAAGTGGCGGAGTCTTGGAATCACTCTCGCTAACAGAATTTGATTGAATCTCGTGAGGGACCGTAACTGTTAAAAACTCATTCCCAGCTGATTTTAAATTCTTTTCAAGAGTAGAACGGTTCTTATTTCCTCTTTCTACAAGTGCTTTTCTTTCTTGTTGTACTTTTGAGAACCCACTAGTTAAAGAACTCACTTTAGCTTGGTCAGCTTTCACCTTCGCATCTAATTTCTCAGTTGCTTGTTGAAGCTCGCGTAGTGTATTCCAATCAAAAGCTTTCTCTGCTACCCTTACTTTGTCTTGTGCCTTTTTTACGTCTGCTGCTCTTTGATCAACCTGAGTTTTTGCCTTATTAACAACTGTTTGTTGGTTCTCGACACTTATCTGAGCTTGTTTCTCACCTTGTTTTACTCCAGCCAAATTTTCTTCGGCTTTCTTGACAGTTACTTGTTTTGCGGCAAGATCCTTTTCTGCATTTTTAATTTTCTCAGGTGTAGCTTGCTTAGCAAATTCTTGAGCTTGTTTCAAAGCGTCATCTGCTTTGTTCTTATTTGTTACAGCAGATGCATACTCTTGTTGCGTTTTATCAACAATCTTGTGAGCATTCTTTTCTTCCTCAATTGTTTGATTCAGTTTTACTTCTGCATTTTTTACATCTGATTCTGAAACTTCAACATCCTTTTTGGTCTCTGATTGACTGACAGTAGTTTTATTCGATTGTTTATTTGTAACCTCATCTGCTTGGACATGACCATTAAAAGCAGTTACTATTGCAGTTGCAACTCCCAAACCAATCAGCACTTGTTCCTTTTTCATAAAATTAACCTTTCTTTAAAAACGTTTACATTATTAATTTTAACATATTTACTTATATTTCAAAATAAAACGAGTAACTCTTCATCTGTACTCTCTACATAACTCCTTCTCAGGAGAGTATTTAGGAGTACAGACTTCAGCTATTTTTAGGGCGATCTTATTATATAGTATAAATAAAAGTACAGAGAATACCAATACTATTCCTGCTTTAATTTTTTTAATCACCACCAAAAATAAATATCATTCTAAAATCTCAACAATATAATTCTATTGTTGCACTTTTATGATTTTACTCTCCCAACTCAGCACTATAAGCAATAATCTGGTCAACTGTGTCAGACAAGAATTGGATGGTATCACGGAGTGGTTTGTCTGTTGAAATATCAGCACCGATAATCATGGCTGACTCAAGTGGTGTCTTGCTGCCACCTGATTTGAGGAGATTGAGCCAGTCTTCAGCTCCAGTTTCTGAATGTTTCAGATGGAGATAGCCAGCAGTCGAAATAACTAGTCCCGCTGAGTAGGTATAGCTATACAAGCCCATGTAGTAGTGAGCTTGGCGCATCCAAGTCAAGGCTGCATCATCGTCAATTTCAATGGCATCTCCCCAGAAGTCCGTCAAAACTTCCTTCATAATGCTGTTGAGCTTGCTTGCCCCAAAGGTCTCCCCTTCTTCAATCAATGTATAAACCTTACGTTGGAAGGCTGCTTCCAAGAGGTGGGTAATAAAGTTATGGAAGTAGGTGTCTGTCAAACGGTGGGCAAGAGCAAAGCGTTTTTGACGAGGGTCGTCAGACTGATGTTCCAAATAATCACTTAAAAGCAATTCATTGAAGGTTGACGGTGCTTCGACATAATAAGTAGACATGTGGGCATTAAAGTAACTCTGATGATTGTCAGAAAAGATAAATTGACCAGAATGCCCGATCTCATGAATCAAAGTATAGACATCGCTCAAACGGCCTGTCCAACTCATAAGGACATAAGGGTGCACGCGATATGGATCCGCCGCATAACCACCAGAATCCTTGCCATTATTGGCAGCGAAGTCCACCCAGCGCTCTTCTTGATAGCGAGCAACTTCCTGACAATATTCTTGTCCCAAAGGTTCTACTGACTTCATGACCAAATCATAGGCGTCATCAATAGTCACTTCAGGATTGAGGGCGCTGTCCAAGTCTAATTTCCAGTCTGCAAAAGTCATCTTTTCAAGACCATTCACCTTGGCAACATGCTTGAGGTATCTCTGGGCAACTGGCGCAAAGTCCTTCATGATGAGGTCAATCTGACGATCAAACATAGCACGGTCCACTTCCTGCTCAGCCAGAAGATAGTCAAAGACTGAGTCGTAACCCTTCATATCTGCCAATAGTTTTTCAGACTTAACCTGAGCTAGATAGGCTGCAGCAGCCGTATTTTGGTGCTTACGAAGTCCCCCTGAGAAGGAACGGAAGGATTTCTCACGAACCTCAACGTCCTCATGGTTTTGGTAGAAATTCTCATAAGTCACAAAGCTGTTTTTGTAGGTCTTGCCATGGGCTTCAAAGTCAGCCATTTCAAAGTCCCCAGCTCGCATCTTGGTGTAAATATCCTGTGGACTGTAGAAAACTTCGCCGAGATTGGTCAAGGCCTTCTCCACATCAGCACCTAGATAGTGGGCTTTTTTGATTTTGGCCTGACGAATGGCAGCTGTCAAATGTGGCAATTCACCCAAACGGTCCAAGACTTCCTCGTCTGCTGCTACCAAAGCGTCGTCAAAGAAAGTCAAGGCTACACTGGCGTCTGTTTCAAATTCCATCCCAGCTTGGGCGATATTAGCAAAATCCTCATTGCTATAGTCTGTCGTCTGAGGCATAAAGGAATAATTTCCGATATGACTCATCTGGATATAGATTTGTTCCAATTCTGCAAAGGCCTTTTCAAAATCCTCAAAAGTGTGAAGATTGCCCTTGTAGTCACGGCTAAATTGGTTGATGTCTTCGCGAGTCTTTTCGATTGCTCGCAAGAAATCCTCACGATCTTGGTATAGGGCGGTTAAATCCCAAAGTTCCTTCTCTGGGAATTCTGAACGGTGTTTTTGTTCCATATTTTTCCTCTTATTTTTCTAATTCTACTAAAACACTAAGGGCTGATAAGGCGTAAAGCGGTGCTGTTTCTGCTCTTAATATACGAGGTCCAAGACCTGCCAAAACAGCTCCTTTGGCTTTAAAATTTTCGATTTCTGCAGGTGATAGACCACCTTCTGGACCAAATATAAAGAGCAATTTGGCTCCTTTTTCAAGGTCACTAACTGCTTGTAAAAGAGCAGCTGATTCTCCTTCTTTAGCCGACTCTTCGTAGGCCACTACGATAGAGTCAAACTGGTCCAGCTGGGCTAGAAAATCTGCTTTTTTCTCGAAAAGCTTAATACTTGGGACGATATTACGCTTGCTTTGTTCTGCTGCTCCAAGGGCGATTTTTTCCAGTTTTTCAACCTTTTTGCCTAGTTTCTTGCCGTCCCACTTAGCAACCGACCAGTCGGCAGGGAAGGCCCAGATTTGGCTAGCGCCTAGTTCGGTTACTTTTTGAGTGATGAACTCTAGCTTGTCTCCCTTGGGAAATCCAGATGCGATGGCCACTTGGATTGGCAGTTCCACATTGTCAACTAATTCTTCAACCAACTCAAACTGACGATTTTCCACATCTACCACGCGCGCCAAGCGCTTAATGCCATCATCAAAGACCAAGGTCACCTCATCATCTTCTTTCAAGCGCATAACCTGAAACATATGCTTGCTGGTTTCCTTGTCCTCAATGGTGACAGGAGAGATTGCACTGCCCTTGACAAAATACTGTTGCATGCTAGCCTCCAATCACACCAGAGATATCCTTGGTCTTCTTAAAGACACAGGCATTCCATTCCCCTTGAATCATATGGGTTTCAAGGAAGAAGCCTGCCGACTCAGCTGACTCACGCACCATATCCCACTTGTCCTTGATAATGCCACTCATGATCAGGTAGCCTTCATCCTTGACCAAGCGATAAGCATCATCCGTCAGATGAATGAGAATATCCGCTAAGATATTAGCCACAATCACATCTGCCTCAATCTCCACACCCTTGAGCAAATCACCTGCCGCTACATGGATATTTTCCATGCCAGGGTTGAGCTCAATATTTTCCTGAGCCACACGAACTGCCACATCATCTAGGTCATAGGCGAAGATTTCCTTGGAACCAAGAAGCGAGCTAGCAATAGAAAGGACACCTGAACCAGTACCCACATCCAGCACCGTTTCACCACCACGAAGAACCTGCTCCAAAGCAAAGAGGCTCATCTTAGTGGTTGGATGCGTCCCAGTCCCAAAGGCCATGCCTGGATCCAGCTTGATAATCTTTTCTCCAGCAGTCGCCTCATAGTCTGTCCAAGACGGCACGATGGTCAAATCATGAGTGATACGAGCTGGCTCATAGTATTTCTTCCAGTTGTCTGCCCAGTCTTCCTCAGCCAAGTCAGTCGTGCCCATCTTGACCTCTCCTAGATCCATAAAATCGGTCAATTCTGCTAAATGAGCCTGCAAGTTTTCTTCAACCACTGCCACATCAACCGTATCAGGATAGTAGGCTGTCACTACGATTTCTTCTTGTTGCTCAACCTCTGGGAAAATCTCACCAAAACGGTCGACATTCCCCACATAGTCCATACTATCTTCGATCGCAACACCTTGAGCACCTAACTCAATCAAGAGATTGGAAACCAATTCCTCTCCCTCACGCTTCACTGTAACTTTTAGCTCTTGCCATGTTTCCATAATTAAGATACCAAGCCCGTAAAACACAAAGCCAAAATAGGAAATTCTCTGAAGACGCTTGGGTCTAAGAGAAGTTTATCTTTTTGGCACAGTGTTTAGGGCGGGTTCAGTTTAGAAATGTAACCGAACCATCCTTTCTATTTGTCAATCAATTTTTTCATGTAGACCATATCCATACCTTCTTTTTCAGGTTCGATATGGGTTTTGCGGTAGCCATTTTTCTCATAAAAAGCGACCATGCCCGCATCCTGTAATACCGTACACAAATCCCACTGTGTGATGGTTGGAAATTCTTTTTCCAGCAAGCTCAGTCCCTCAGATTCATACCCTTTTCCTTGGTACTGGGGCAAAATCGCTGCCGTTCCCAACCAAGCCTCCGTCAACTCTTCATTGGTCTGAATTCGTAAAAAACCGATAATTTCGTCCTTTTCTTTTACAAAGTAGTAATAACTATTAAGACGCTCGACTAGTTTCCATTTGATTCGTTCGCGGTCCTCCAGATAAGGATCATACTCATCTTGATATTTTTCATAGACAGCCTTAAAGCTAGCTCTTTGAATTGCAATTACGGTTTCTAAATCCTCTGCTCCTGCTCGGATAATCTGAATCATACTAATACCTCCAAATCCACTCTCTCAACTCGCTTCCTATGCTCTTCCACACGCTGTTTTACTGACCCTCAAATTCTTCAATCACATCCGTGTAGTGTTCTTTCATTGCGTTATGAATCTGCTGTTTAAAAATACCAAACATAAGATAATAAACAAATAGAACAATTCCTGCAAACAGTATCAAAAATAAAAAATATACTGGAAGGGGCAGTACGAGACCTCTACCACTCAGTAAGGGTATAGCAAGCATTAATACCCAAATAACAGCCATAGAAATCCCAGCTACTTTCGTACCACTTTCTCTCTGCTTCTTTAACTTTAAATATTCCAAATAGATGAATGTAGCTTCTTCTCTAGAGTATTGTCCAGCTTTTAGTTTGCGTTTAACTTCCTTATTTAGTGTCGTTGTTGCAACTGCAAAAATCATTTTACTTCCTCCAAATAATCTCTCACTCTGTCCTGCAACTGGGGGACAACCTTATCTGAGCTAAGAAACTCCTCAATACTCATCAGTCTATATCCTTGTCCCTCATCGCCAAAGACGATACTATCAAACTGTTCCTGCCTTAACTTACCAACTAGAAAGACAGATTCCTTCCCCTCAAAAAGCATACTTGGGTACACCTTACTCCAATGCAGACAATCTTTAGTCAGATGAATTCCCAGCTCTTCATAAGCTTCACGCGCCGCGCACTCAAAGGGACTTTCATCACCCTCTCGTCCGCCACCTGGCAATTCCCAGGTATTAGGGTATGGAATATTTGATTTGTCATCACGTAAGATAGTTAAGAGCTTATCACCACAAAAGAGGGCAATTTTGCAACCTGTAAAATCAGAAATTTCTATTTCCATATCAGACTCCTAATATCTCGGATAAGGGTAAAATTCTCCTTCTTCCAAGCCGACTTTTCCTTCTTCAAAGACTTCTTGGTTCCATTCCATGACGAACTCTTCTGCTTCTGGGTCTTCCAAAAAGTCCATAAGGGCATCCAGACCAACCTCGGCAGTATCTTTGAGGAAAAGGGCAAAATAAGCTAAAAATTCACGAGAAAATCCTTTTTTAGGCAGGTAAGGGATGACCGTCAAATAGTCTTCTGCATTAACCGTTGACTTGGTAGGATTGTAGAAAAGAACCGCTTCCTCAAAGAGGATATCGTCTGACGAAACTTCTCCGTCCTCATCCAGCATCTCCACACCTGCAGCATTTTGCGTTTCTAGTAAAAAACTCACTTCTACCGCGTGATTGCGCTTGTCCCAACTAATCTCAAAGTCAAAGGGAAAGTTCTTGTCCAACTCCTCCTCTAAAACATCTAAAAATCCGTATGTTGCCATTTTGTCCTCTTTCTATGCGACTCTTTAATCGCCCCGATTGCTCGGAAATATGCTAAAATAGATACTACCATCTTACCACATATACATCAGAAAATCCATGTTAGAAAGGACTGCTATGCCAGACAATCTCGCGCTTCGCATGCGCCCAAAAACCATTGACCAGGTCATCGGTCAGGAGCATCTAGTCGGACCTGGAAAAATTATCCGTCGCATGGTGGAAGCCAATCGTCTGTCCTCCATGATTCTCTACGGACCTCCAGGAATCGGCAAGACCAGTATCGCTTCAGCCATCGCTGGAACGACCAAGTATGCCTTTCGGACCTTTAACGCGACAGTGGATAGTAAAAAGCGACTCCAAGAAATCGCAGAAGAAGCTAAATTTTCTGGAGGATTGGTCCTGTTACTGGACGAGATCCATCGTCTCGATAAGACCAAGCAAGACTTTCTTCTGCCACTCTTGGAAAGTGGTCTGGTTATCATGATTGGGGCGACGACTGAAAATCCTTTCTTTTCTGTCACTCCAGCCATTCGTAGCCGTGTTCAGATTTTTGAATTAGAACCCTTGTCCAATCAAGATGTTAAAGAAGCCATTCAAATCGCTATATCTGACACTAAACGTGGTTTTGATTTCCCAGTAGAACTAGATGAGGATGCCCTTGATTTCATCGCAACATCTACTAATGGTGATCTCCGTTCTGCCTTCAACTCACTGGATTTGGCAGTTCTTTCTACCCCTGAGAATGACAAGGGCATTCGCCATATCACCCTAGACATCATGGAAAATAGCCTGCAGCGGAGCTACATTACCATGGATAAGGACGGAGATGGCCACTATGATGTTCTCTCAGCCCTGCAAAAGTCTATCCGTGGCTCAGATGTGGATGCTAGTCTTCACTATGCTGCCCGCTTGATTGAGGCTGGTGATTTGCCAAGTCTCGCTCGTCGTTTGACTGTTATCGCTTATGAAGATATCGGTTTGGCCAATCCTGAAGCTCAGATTCACACCGTGACTGCTCTGGATGCTGCTCAAAAGATTGGCTTCCCAGAAGCTCGCATTCTCATTGCCAATGTCGTGATTGACTTGGCCCTTTCTCCAAAATCCAACTCAGCCTATGTGGCCATGGACAAGGCCCTTGCTGACCTCAAAACATCAGGGCATTTGCCTATCCCTCGACACCTGCGCGATGGCCACTACAGTGGAAGCAAGGAATTGGGGAATGCGCAAAACTATCTCTATCCGCACAACTATCCTGGAAACTGGGTCAAGCAAGACTATCTGCCAGAAAAAATCAAAGACCAGCACTACTTCACTCCGGAAGATACTGGCAAGTACGAACGGGCCTTGGCGCAACGCAAGGAAACCATTGATAAATTACGGGACTTGTGAAATCCTTTTCAAATAATTGCATTTTCCTCTTGATTTTTTTTGAAAAAGTGGTATCATATAAACATAGAAACGCTGTGGTGTACGACTTCACACTTAAGTGTTGACCGACTATTTTTTGTATTATTAGGGAAACAAAAGTCTTCTAACAGCATGTAGGCCGTCTCACACGGAAACAGCTTCAGTTAGAGCGAGTTGCCCACCTGCTTAATTGCGCGGGTTCAATACAAACCGTGAAGTTTCGGCACCAATACAGCTTTTTTCTTTGCCTCCTTAGCTCAGCTGGCAGAGCAGCGGACTCTTAATCCGTGGGTCACAGGTTCGATCCCTGTAGGGGGCATCTAAATCAACAGGAAAAGTCTTGAGTTCCAAGGCTTTTTTTGTGTCCTCCCTACTTTTATTCTATAAACAGATACTCAAGATATATTTTGTGTGTAAAAAAGTTCTTTTACCCCTCTACGAAAAACAAAAAAGATTCTTACCTTTGCAAATTTGGATAAGATAGCAGAATATTTTAATGCAACTCCAACCCAACTCTTTGGAACGAGTAAAGAGATTGAGTTAGAAAAGAGTGTTCTTGAATCTAATGAATACTCTGATAAAGTAAGTGAAATCTTAAAAGCTGTCAAATACATCGAGCATTTCCTACATACTGATGGACAGTACTTAGAGGATTTACTTTACCTAACAAGAGGCAACCAACTATACATAGAAGATGGAAAAGAGTTGTATATTGATCCAACTTCTCAGAAAAGAACACTTCATACCCAATATGAACCTGGTTTTATTGAAGCAAGAGATAAATCTCCACTAGAACTCTTAATTGAAAATAAGGAATTGTTTGATAAATAGAAAAAGCGAGGATAACCTCGCTTCAGATTGAAGTTAAAATCTTTAGAAGACACTTTTATAAGGACTTTGTCTTCAATCTGTGAAAAGGAGTGAAAACTCCTTTTCTTTTTGTAAGTCAGACTGAAACTTCCAAATTGTTTATTTATTTTATTGACATTTTCTATAAAAATAAGTACAATAGTCTTATTATCAAACTATACTATACTATGTAGGGGGTATTGAAATGAAATTTTCTAATCGTTTACTGCTATTTCTTGCAGGAGTTGTTTTTGTCCTTTTAGGACTTTTCCTATTTACAAACCCAGTAGCTAATCTTGTTGCTTACAGCTGGTGGATTGCATTTGGTTTACTGGTTTCTTCTATAGCAGCTATTTTAGGCTATTTCTCTGTACCAAAAGTGCTTCGCTCACCAGCTCATCTTTTCCAAGGGATTGTTAATCTTCTCTTAGCTCTTTACCTCGTTGCCTATGGCTTTGTGACGCTGCCAGTTGTCATTCCAACTATTTTAGGAATTTGGTTAATTGTAGAAGCCATTATAGCTTTCTTTAAAGGCAATCGTCTGGGATTGATTTTCCCTATTATTGGCAACCATATCATGTGGGTAGCCTTGCTTGCATTTTTACTAGGTCTAGTGATTTTGTTCAATCCAGTAGCTACAAGTGTCTTTGTCGTTTATGTCGTTGCCTTTGCATTTTTAATTGTTGGTTTCACCTATATCCTTGATGCCTTTCGTAAATAATCTAGCTGCCATTTTGGGCATATTAAAATAGCTGGGAAGTTACATTCTCAGCTTTTTCTGTTGCCTCCTTAGCTCAGTTGGTAGAGCAGTAGACTCTTAAGCTATGGGGCGCAGGTTCGAGCCCTGCAGGGGGCATCTAAATCAACAGGAAAAGTCTTGATTTCAAGGCTTTTTTTCTTATCTGTTCTACTTTTGTTCTACCAACGGATACTCACTTAAAAGCTGTCGTATAATCTGATGTTCTTTTTCTTTCTTCTCTTTCAAAAGATGACCATACGTTTCTGTCACCTGTTTTATATTTTTATGGCCCATTACATGAGCAACTACCCAGATATCAATTCCTTTTGCAAGCAACATACTAGCATAAGTATGTCTAATACCCGTAGCAGTTAAATTATATGGAAAAATTTCTAGTTTTTTTAGTAGCGATTGTAAATTTTGATTTACTGCGTTATTACTAGGAACTCCATACACAACATCATAGAAAAGGAAATTTTCTTTTTCCTTAACACCTTGATTCTTATAGACAATCTTTTGTTCTTTCTTTAATAACTTCAAAACCTCAGATGTTTCTTCATCTATAGGCACATCTCGAACAGATGTATCCGTTTTGGGTGGTCTCCATTTATAATTATAGTAGCGCCTATAAGTGTGGATGACTTGATTTTCAAAATCAATGCAATCCCAAGTTAAACCTAAAATCTCTCCGAAGCGCATCCCTGTTTTAAAGGAAACAAACAAAAGATAAGGAATCACAGATTTACTGTAATTAAGATGACTTTTTAAATGAACTAAAATCTTATAATAGTCCTCAATATTGTCAATATATTTTTCATCTGTTGTCTTGCTTTTCTTCATCCCTGAAATAATCGCACCATCAGTAAAATCAACTATATCTAGTTGGTCACGTTGAGCAAACTGAATGACTTTTCGGATTTCTGAATTTAATCGTGCTACGGTATCTTTTGTAACCCTTTCAGCATACGAATTTAGAGCTCGTTGATATTGACTAAAACGAATAGAAGTTGCTGGTCTATCTTGAAAAAGTTCCTTTATCAAGTCCCCTCTCTTCTTATGCTTAAAGAGTGTTGATTCACTTTTTCCAAGTGGTCTTACAACAACATCAAACCACTCTTCCCATAACTCATATAAACTAGCTTGCGAATTAATTTTTGCACCTGACATCAACTTTAATTCAATAGCTAAAGCTTCTTTTTCTGCTTCCTTCTTAGTTCTGAAGCCGCCTTTAGATGCAACAAGTTTTTTGTTATTATCTACAATTCTATAATCCCATGTGCCACCTTTTGTACGTTGTCTAAAAGTTGCCATTAGTTACCTCTTTCAATAGATAACCAAGGTTTTTGCCAAGGCTATTATACCATAATTTCTCTAAAGTTTTCTTCAAACCATTGTTTTGTTTTACTCGCCAAAAAGAAATAGCGTCCACCTTGGTTCTCAGGATATTTAACGAACCCATCTGGATTTAATTCAACATCAATTTCTTTCCGAATTTTTGAGTTATTCAATACATTATCAAGTAACCACGGTCTTGAAACTGATAGAAGTTGTAGAACATCAGATAAGGTCATATATCTACCTTGAGAAGAATTATGTTGTAAATTATCATATTCTTTTCTATCGACGATAATTTTATCTTCTGGTAATTGTATCTCTACATTGATTAAATCAACAGTAATTTTATTTATCTCAGTCATAGAAAATTCTCCTTTTTTATGAGATAATAGCTAGAGGTGATGAAAATCATCCCTATACTATTTTTCAAGCAATATTACTCTTTGTTTTTAGGTCGTTTCGGAGTGATATTGTTTTTTTGATAGAATAGCTTAAAACTATCTTCAAAATACTCTTTATAATTTAATTGAGAGAGTTCTGAGCTAAATTTGTTAAGCCATAGCTCAACATCTTGGTTTGGTATGTAGTTCCACTCATACTCTTGAATTAAACGAATAATAAAATGATTACGAGCTTCTCCCCCCCATATTTCCTCAATCTTTTTTAACAATGGAAAGAAACCACTACCTTTCATAATATAAGAAATAGTAGCTAATAAATAGTTGTTTCTTGAAGAAAGAGATTCTAATTCAGGGAAATGACCTGAACCTACGAACAAATCTTTTGTAAAAGGAATAGGTAAACCATCTTCTGAATTGTAGAAACCATATTTATCAATCATCTTATTTACTATCAATTGACTAAGTTCATTTGCGTTACTAATAGTTAATAACAATACCAAAATTTGATTACTATATGTTCCTTTATAGGAAGCTTCCATACGTATCCAAGAATCACACAGGTTCACAACGTGAACATAGCGCCCACGATTGTCAAGTTGTTCCTGGTATTTATTGTAAATGCGCAATAGAGTTTGTATATTTTTTTTCTTACTTCCTATATAGATAGTCTGAGCTACACCATTAACTTCTTGTGCAGAAATATTAGAGATGTTTTTTCTACCATTATGATTTAAAATTTGAATTTGTTTATTTTTTATTCCTTGATAAAGCTCATTTACTGTCATATCGTAATTGAAATAATCTATTGCTAAGTCTATACGACTTAATCTAAGTTCCCAATACTCTTCATTTAGTAATTTAGCCATAATATTGACGTCAATAGCCTCATTATAATATTCCTTATACACTTGCTTGTAGTGAGATAAGGCAGACGCAGAAAATTTTACAATAATACCCATTGTAAAATTTCTATAATGCCAAGCTATAGAAAAGTAATACGGCATATTTTTAAAAGCAAAACCGTCTGTATAACCTGCAGGTAGTCTTTGTTCTGGAGGCGAATAATCTCCCAGAAGTAATGGCAATTTCAGCTTTTCAGCGATTATTTCAGCAATCTGTGGAGCTGTTTGATTCCATCTTTCTGGATATTCACCTATTGTATCCTCAGTTGGTTTGATTACAAAGGTAACTTCATCAATACTGGTCATAATGACATTTCGTTTTGCATTTTCGGATAAAATTTTTTTAATTTCATGACTTGTGTACATAGTTATTCTACTTTCTATTTTTATACGGAACGTGGGTGATTACACTACCCATATTAAAGATATTTATCCAGTTGTCCCCACCTTCGCCTCACGGCTACAGTGAGACAACTGGAATTTTTTATTCAAAGTAACAATTGGAGCGTTCAACTGCCTTTTTTATTAATCTCTCTATAGGTATTATCTTATAACTAGGCACTACTATAAGACGACTACTTTTCCCACCTATTTTCATATATCCTACTCCTCTAGGGTTATTTGAGATTATGCTCTCTTTCTCATCTGAAAAAAGCATGGATATAGTTTCTTTAGATAGTTTCCCTAAAGCTATAACTGTGCCTATAGAATCTCTAGACAAGCTCAGAGAGTTTTTGTGTGCATCTTGTTGGGCAACGGCTACATAAATTTTAAACGAACGACCTAACTGTATCAGACGAGTAAAATCTTTAATTGCTTGTTCACGAGCTTTTCTATCCAGACTGTTCTGCCAAGCATTAAATTCATCAAAACAAATCAAAATAAAATTACGAGAAATATCTTGACCTCTTTGTCGTTTCTCAAGAATCTCTAACCCCTTAAATAGGATTTCTGAGACAGTCTCAAACTTCTTAAAAGCTAGAGAATTTTCTAAGAATGCAAAATCTGAATCTGCCTTATAATCAGCTATTAAAAATTGACTATCTGGGTAGGAATAAGCAAAGCTGGCGAGAAAAAGCTTAGTAGCAAATGTCTTGCCAGCCCCACTCGCACCAACTATCAGAGCATGTGGGACTCTCTCTACAGGAATATCCCAATCAAATGAATATCCCTCGTCAAATAGTCTCTTGTCTTTAAAACACTTCACTTTTATACCACCTTTTAATTGTATAAGAACTCTAGTTGCAGATTGATATGATACTGATTGTTATATCGTAAAATATCTCCAAAAGTTGGATTGACTATCAGGCGGTGGTTCTTGTCTGACCATTGAGCCATGCAGTTTGTTCCCCTTATATACTTGTCAAGTTGAACTAAAAACACCTGCTGAATGTAGCCTTCTTCTTCGTTATCAGGCTTACTAGCTAGCATAATGGGAAAGCTCCAAACATGAGAATCTTGTGTTGCAGAACTTCCAATATTCCGAATATAGCGATTATTAAGCAGTAACTTCTGCCCTGATAAAGAAGCTGTCTTTTCTATAACCTGCTCTATGTCAGTTTCGATGTTACCTATATACAGATTGAGAATCTTTTCTTGTATATTCCTTTGCTGTATTTCAACGTATTTATAAAAAAGCCATAACAGACTGAGAATGATAGTGAATAAAATTGTATACATTGTTTACCTTCTTTCTGACAGAGGAAGGGAAAACTTCCTCTGTTATACTATAAATCAATGACCCCTTGCACTTCTGCATTCTTTGCTCTAATAGATAATATAGAGCGTGAACCCTGACTGTAAGCTGATACTGTGCAATCTGTCAAATCTAGTTCAATAATAGAATCAACATAAGATTCGAAATCTCGTGAATCAATGTTCTGAACTTTAATAGATTGCATTGAAAATCTACCGTTTGCAGTTCGAAAACCTAGGTCTAGAGTAGAACCAAATATCTCTTGTGTAGCATAGTCTTTCCATTCTCCGACACCTAGACATTGACCTTTAATTACCATTCTTGAAATTTCCATTTTTAAAAATCCTCAAAATTTCTATAGTTAGATGACAAAGCGAAATAATTTTTGTCAATATCTTTGCTACCTATTTCTTAGTACATGATAATCACCTACTTTCTTACTTGCTAAGAATCGAGCAAGATTTTTTGTAAGAACTAGCTTACAGTATTATAGTAAATCATATAACCCGTATCGTCACCCCTAACAAAAAAGCTTGATTTAATAGGCTTTTCAAAGCTTCCCTAATCGCTATTGACATTTCCTTTCAAAAATGCTACTGTGTGACAAATTTAATTTATTACAAGATTTTTTGTAAGAACTAGCTTACAGTATCATAGTAAATCATATACCCTGTATCGTCACCCCTAACAAAAAAACTTGATTTAATAGGCTTTTCAAAGCTTACCCTAACTGCTATTGAAGTTGTCTCTCAAAAATGTTACCATGTGTACAATCTTAAATTATTAAGGAGTTCAATATGAAGTATAAAGAAGAATTATTAATCGCATGTGTTGTCTTGAATCTGGTTGAAGAATTAGATAGCTTTAAAGAATATCAAGAATTAGAGGGAGAAACAGATACTTACCAAGCTGTCTTAAGATATGTAGAAGATGAATTGTATGGTGAAGTAGGTTTCAAAACTCTTGAAAAAATTTACTTTGGTATGCCGACATCTACTACAGCATATATCAGTCAAAAATCTTATAATGCTATCATGAAAAATGAAGAATTTTATGAATTAGCTGAAAATATCTGTCAAGCTATTCAAGAAAATGATTCTAAAACAATGGATAAAGTTACAAACATCATTGAAAAGCGTATTGAAAATAAAGAATTTCCTAAACTGCTAGAAAGCATGAAAAAAGATAGCAATCGTCATTTTGCTTTACCTATGCTATTAGCAAATAAGAGCTTACTAACCAAAGTTCTCGAATATCTACCTTTAGTCGAAAAGATATTTGAATCCGAAGAAAACATTGAAATATTTTCTCAAGTAGCTAATCGTCTTGACACATTTAAGATTGCTGATAATTACAAGGATTGGGATAATATAGAGAGCTTTATCAAGGACGTACAAAAGCGAAATAGATTTGATAACTACTTGAAATAGAATATAAAAAAGCCAAGTCATGCTATATATGACTCGGCTTATTTTTCTATCTCATCTAGAAAATCAATCAAAAGTTTTGTGACCCTCTCTTGCTTACTAGGTGCTAATTTTCCCAGTTTAAACAATAATTGATTTATCAGCGGATTACTTTCGGTCAGAGAAATGTCAAAGAAACTTTCTATATCTGTATCCAGAGCATCCATGATTTTTTCAAGGGTCTTGATTTTGATATTTGGTTCAAGATTTTCTAACTTATAAGTATATTTTAATGGTAAGTCCGCCAGCTCCTCTAGTTGCTGCTGGGTGATATTTTTTTGCAATCTCAGTAGGCGGATTCGCTTGCTGATATAGGATTGTAGGTTCGTTTTTGTCATCTCAGTACCTCTTTAAATCCTATCATACTGAAATTTGTGTCCTTTAAAAACTACTTAAAAAGAGAAAAAAACAGTTATATAGTTTTAAAATACTACAACATGTGATAAAATAGGACTATAAAACTATAAAAAGGAGTTTATACGATGGAATCAAAGACACAAGGTCACGGCACCATCAAGAAATTGCGCACTGGTGCAGTTATTTCAACGCTTGCAATCTCGGCTCTTGGGGTATCTACTACGGTATCGGCTAGTGAGACTGAAGTAGCAGTTAATGAGCCTGCAACTAAGGTTGTTGCTAAGGATGAGGTTAAACCTAAAGTTCCTAGTCAAGCTGATGTTGATAAGGCTAAAGCTGAGTCAGATAAAGCTAATCAGGACGTAGCTAAGCAAAAAGAAGTTGTTTCAACTACAGAAACTAAGATTGCCGATGCTGAAAAGTCTATCGCTGATACTACTAAGAAAGTAGAAGAAGCTAAGTCTGTAACACCTGAAAAGGTTGCTGAATCCAAGGCAGACGCTGACAAAAAAGCTAATGAACTTGCCACAGCTGAAAAGACTGTAGCTGATGCTGATAAGTCTGTATCTGCAACTACTGAAAAGGTTGAAGACCAAACTAAGGTAGTATCTAATGCTGAAAAGACCGCTACAGATGCTTCTAACAAGGTAGCTGAGGCTCAGAATAAAGTAGATTCTCTTTCATCTACTACTGATATTCATACACTCGACAAAGAAGCTTATGGTCTTACTGTAAAAGTTAGAGTTGACGAGCGAAAGGTAGATGAGGCTCAGAAAAAACTTGACGACGGTAAAAAGGCTGTTGCAGATAAAGAACAGGCTATAAAAGACACCCAAGACAAGATTTCTTCTGCAGAAAAAGTGCTTAAACAAGCTACTACAGACCTTAACGATGCTAAAGCTAACCAATCTCAAAAAGAAGAAGCAGTCAAAGCAGCCAAATCCGATCTTGACCGTGCTAAAGAAGAGTTGTCTGACCAAGGTGGTAAATATACCGTCAACGTAAGTCAGGAGTATGTAAATCTCCTTAAACAGTACATTTCTAACCCAAGCAAGGAACTTTCTGACCAACTAAAAGCGCTCGCTTTCAAAGAGTACGAAAAATTCGGTAAAATTACTTTCGATGGTGGGGAAGTTTATCGTTACGACTTGAACTACCCTCAAGCATCTAAGAAAGACCTTAACACGAAGGTAGATATCAACAATCTTGATTACGAAACTCGTAAAGAGCTTTCTTTGTTCGCAGCAGACCTTATCAACCAACTTCGTAAACAATTCGGTACAGACCCTGTTAAAGTTACAGAAGATGCAATTCGTATTGCTAACGAAGTTGCTCGTACCTCTAAAGAAGAGTATGGTCACGACTTTGATGCTCTTAGCAAGGTAGGAGAAAAAGATAACGGTTTGCTATTGGGTGAGCTTGCAGGTTTCAGTGACGATGAAACAGCTACTGTTGCAGACCTTAAACGTCGTATCTATGACGATATCTTGTCTATGTTGTTTGACGACTCTCATGCTAAATGGGGGCACGCAAACTCCCTCAGTGGGGTACTTCCATCAAACCCTAATGTTGGGTACATGCAGTACACTGGTCTTGGTTTCCGTTCTAACAAGCGCTTTACCTCTGTAATCCACTATATCAAGATTTCAGATAACTTACTTTCAAACAATTCAAAATTTGATAAGACGAAAGTAGTTACTGCCCCAAGTCACCAAGAACAACTTTCAAAATTGCAGGAAAAGGTAGACTTGGCTGAGAAGTCTTACATCGGTGCATACTCAGCCCTCAAGGAAGCAGAAAGAGGGGTATATCTTGCTAAAACTAAGTATGGTAAAGCTGACGATGACCTTTACTTTGCTCGCAGACACTTGTCCGATATCCAATTGAACAAGATTGACCTCCCAGCTCTTGAAAAGGCTCTTGAAGATGCCAAAACTCAGTTGGCTGAAGATAAGAAAGCCCTAAAAACTGCTGAAGAAGTTCTTGAACTAGCTAAAACAAACGCTATTGAAAAGGCTAACTCTCTTGCAGATGCTAAGTCAGCTCTTGCAACAGCTAAGGCTGAAAAAGAGACAGCAGACAAGGCTCTTGAAACTGCCAAAGGCGAATTGGAAGTTCTTACTAAGGCTCATGAGGTAGCAGTCTTGGCTCGTAAGTCAGCTGGTGAGGACCTTGCTCGCAAACGTGAAGCGTCTAAAGAGGCTACTGATACCTATACAGTTCTTGAACTTGCTCTTACTAAACGTAATGAAGTCCTTAAGGCTTTGGACAAAGAGCTTACTGATGCTAAATCTAAGCTAGGTGTACTCCGTGCTGAGTTGGAAACTGCTAAGGACGAGTTGGCTCGCCTTGAGGGTATCGCAGAAGCTAAGGCTCGTGGGTATGAGAACTTTAAGCAACTCAAAGCCGACCATGACGCATACCTTGCAGAACAACAACGCTTGCAAGCTTTGAAAGAAAAAGCAGATGCAATCCGTAAAGCAGGTGGTCAACCTAAAGAAGTTACTAACGCTGACGGTAAAGTTGTTGATGTTGTTGATGCGAAGGCTCAAAACAAACCTGTAGTTGCGATAGTAGGAACTAAAGACGATAGAACGTACCAAGCGCCTGCACAAGCTACAAATGCAAAAGCAGAATCTAAGAAACAACTTCCAAATACAGGAGAAAAGCGTACTAATACTGCTACTCTTGCAATTATCACAGCTTTATCTTCTATCGGTCTTGTATACCGTAAACACAAAAAATCACAATAAAAAATAAATCTCCTTACTAGCGTAGGGAGATTTTGTGATAAAGAAGAAAAATAATAATCTGTTCTACTTTTGTTCTACCTTTTATTTTTACATACGATTTAGAGAGTGGCAAAACCTTGATTTATCAATATTTTTGTTACTCATTTTTACTTATTTTAACTCTAAATCGACTGCAGGGGGCACATCTAAATCAACAGAAATAAGCCTTGAAACCAAGGCTTTTTTTAACGTCTAATAGCTTTTTGTAGAAAAGTATTTAAAAATAAAAGAGAAGAGAATCTCTCACTCTCTTCTCAGTATATCTTATTAAATTTAGTTTTTCTTAATCTACCTGATTTTCCTTTGCAACGACAAATTCTTTAACCAGTCGATAGATAACAGCAAATACGGGGGTAAAGAATATCATCCCAAGTAAGCCAAAGAGATTGCCTCCAATACTAGCAGCCGCAAGCGTGAAAATAGCTGGTAAACCAATAGACTGACCTACAACTTTTGGATAAATAAGGTTTCCTTCAATCAGCTGTATAACTTGATATAGAAGAAGAGAAAGTAAGGCTTGAGTAGGACTCACTGTGAAGATAAAAATCGCTCCCACAACACAAGCAATCATAGGCCCTACATAAGGAATGAACGATAGCACTCCTGCAAATATACCTGTCATTACTCCATAGGGTATCCCAAACAGGCTGTAACCAACCGCTATCATAACTCCTATGATAACTGCTTCAATCAGCTGACTCATCAAAAATTGGTCATAAGTCTCTAGTGCTACTTGTCCAATGTAAGTCAACTTTATCACCACCTTCTCTGGAAGAAAAACTTTTAGAAGTCGACTCGTCATCGCTGCCAAATGTTCCTTACTGGATAAAAATAAAAAGGTGAAGACTATAATCAAAAAGGCATTCATCAAACTTGAAAAAATATTGCCGATATTACTAGTCAGACCTGATAAAAAACCTATCAAAGCTTGGCTAATAGAACTAGATTGTCCCTGTATGCCTGATACGATAGTTGACAACATGTCTTTGGTTACAAATTCCGAGCTGCCTAGCAATTTCCCAAGTTGAGTAAGGACTGTTGAAAGGACTGTTCCCAGCTGACTAATAGTCTGAGCTAGGGTTGGCAGCACCAAAACCAAAAGAGCAATCACGATTAAGATAAGAGCTAGGAAAACAAGTACCATGGCAATCGGACGACGCAACTCTGCCTTTACCTTCAATTTAACTAAGTACTGTTCAATTTTTTTCATAGGAACATTAAGCACAAAAGCAATAACAGCACCATAAATCAAGGTTGATGTTACATCAAAGAGAGAGATTGCTCCTGATATAAAGCTCGATGCATTCAGAATTACAAGAGCAACCAGCCCTATAAAAAGGATTAACGGGGTATATTTTTTAACTAAGTTCATAAATTCTCCTTAATAAACATGTTTAGATACGACTATACTATTTGGTTTTTCAAACTCTCGATCAAGGTAGGCTTGGTAAGTTCCTGGAGCGATAAATCCTTTTGGTGAGAGGATATCTGTTCCAGCTTGACCGACTATGGTATCAGCCAAGAGCACACAGTTTGTGGACAAGACAAAGTAGGATTTAAACTTAGATTTGATAAATTTATAAAGTTCCCCATCCGTCTCATGTCTGATTTTATAAGCGTAGGTGTAGTCTTCCTTACCATCTTCCGTTTTAATTTTATCTGCGCTTGGCTCCCAAGGAATCGTTAGTTGTTTTAATTCAGCTAATTTTTCCTGAACCGCTTCTTCCATTTCCGGTGTCAAATCTATTCCGTAACCAAATAGCGTTTTTTGACTCTCCCGTTTACATAAGTCAATGTACTTATCACGGTCACAGAAATATAAGACACCATCTCCTACCATACCAAATAAGGTCTCAGATGACGGATCATAGTTGCCATAAGAAATAACACGGCCCTGATAGAAGATATCCACATGACCAATAGCTGAAAACAGGGAGGTCTCAGCTGTATGAACAAAAATTTCTAGCTCTGCTGTCTTACCAGACTTCACTATTCCAAGATGGATATCTTCTTCCTCATCAGCATTTTCCAGCATAAATTTGTTAACTTTTGCTAAAGTTCTTGCAGGGATGAGAGCGGCTAGGACAATAGGTAAGCTAATTCTAATACGACGTTTGAGATGGTTTTTCCCAATTTCCCCTTCAAATAAGAAACCGTCACGGATATTGGACAGACCATAAAGGAAAAAATAAGCCCCTAAAACAAAGAGTTGAAAGACAGAATTTCCCGTAGAGGACAAAAGACTAGCTCCACCAAGAAAAACTAGTAGAATACCATCTAGTAAGAGACGAAAACGAGGTCGAATATTATTTTTACGGTAGAGAACATAGGTGACAAGATTAATCGTGGCCCTAAAAATCTGATAAACTCCAATCACAAGAGCCAGAACATAAATCGGTATATCAGTCGCAAGATTAGAACCTAGCAAATATCCCAGCACTAACAATTTAACCAGTGCAACTCCCAAGGTATCCGTTGACTGGCTTTTTTTGAAAACTCTTAATAGCAAATCTACGACCGTTGCTATCCAAGCTAAAAACAGAACCAGGCGAATAACTGTTACTGGCAACCAAGTCCCCGTGACCATCAAGATGAGACCTAGCAGAACAAACAAGAACCCCTGAGCAAGTAATTTCTTACCTGTCAGACCTAAAGATAGAATTTTCGCCATATAAAAACCTTTCAACAATAAAAATTAAACACTCCGATTAAACTGACTAGTAAATAGCCAACACTACAAACAGCCTGTGCCAGCAACATATGGTGACTAGAAATGACTGTAGTAATGTCACCATCTTGTCTTATGCACTTCTAAAATTTGTTATATTGATTAGAAACCAGAGCTTATAAAAACTAGCTAAACTCGAGAGATAGACACAATTGCGACGAAAAAATGTATAACCAATTCAACTTGTTAAGGTAAGAAAGCATTATTTCCAATCTATTAATTATTCATCTATTACCTATTATGACACAATATTCCCTATAGTTCAACTTTTTACTTGTTTTTATATTACACGGACTAAAAAGTTTTCAACAGTTGATTGCATTTGTTTTAATAAGTTTTAACCTTTCTTGGTTAGATAAAAAAAGAACCATACAGTTTAGAATCTGTATGGTTTTTGCCCCACTTTTGTCCCATTTTTAAATCATGACATTGAAAATACCTAAAATCACTTATATTTCAATATTTTTAATTGCTCTCAATATGAAAGTCCTTTCCAAATCCCTGTAGGGGGCATCTAAATCAACAGGAAAAAGCCTTGGAATCAAGGCTTTTTTGTGTAGTCTTAGCACTAAAAAACGATAGAAAAAACACCCCTTCTGAACTGCACCCCAAAAGTTAGACAGAAAAAACCTAACTTTTGTGGCGCAGTTCATTCGCGTCACATGAAGTTATTTAAGCATCTCCTTTTTTTTTATTACCATTTTATGTTATAATAAATTGTACTTCTAAAATAGAAAGGTCTTAAAATGACAACTCTTATTAAACATAAACGTGTAGAATTTTCAGAACTTTTTTATGACCTAGTTTTTGTTTTTGCAATTTCAAAAGTAACTACTTTAATTGAGCATCTTCATAACGGTATTTTGACTTGGAATTCTTTCCTTGATTTTCTCATTGCTACTTTGTTTCTCATCGATTCCTGGATGATTCAAACCGATTATACCAATCGCTATGGAAAGAACTCTTTATTTAACATAGTAATCATGTTTATCAAAATGGGAATTTTACTCTTTATAGCCAATATGATTGGACCTGATTGGCAACAATATTTTCATTATCTCTGTTGGGCTATTGGTACATTAACCCTTACCTTATTTTTTCAATATTTGGTTGAGTTTTTTAAAAAATCAACCGATAATGTTCATAGGGAAAGTATCAAAGGTTTTCTATGGATAACAGGTCTACGAAGTTTAGAAATCTATCTAGCAGCTCTTCTTCCTATTTACGTTGGAGTCTCTGTCTTATTTGCTAGTATTCTGCTAACATTTATTACGCCAAGTATCTTGCTTAATAAAGATAAGCATTACCAGGTAAATCTTCCCCATTTAATCGAGCGCATCTCCCTTCTTGTCATTATTACGTTTGGAGAGATGATTACGAATCTAGCTAACTTCTTTACAATCGAGAATTTCTCGATTTATTCGGTTCTTTATTTCATTATTATGATTTCTCTGTTCTTGTTTTATTTTGGTCAATTCGACCATGCTATTGATGAAAAATCTAATCAAAAGGGACTATTTCTAATTTACAGTCACTATCCTATTTTCATTGGACTTATGATGATGATTGTATCGATGAGTTTTCTTCAGAATCCTGAAGCTAATCGTCTCTTTGCAACCAGCTTCTCTTATATCGGATTTGGCCTCTTTCAAGCTGCTGTCCTAGTAAATGGGCCCTATAACAAACACTATCTTCGCTATTCGAAAAGTTACTACTGTGTCCAAGCGACACTCTATCTGGCTGCCTTTATTCTCTCTTTAATCTTTGCTTCTAATCCTATAATAGTAGTGAGTATAACAACCATTTTAGCTCTAGCTATAGCCATTCATTCTATTTATTTTTATATGACACAGACTAAAAAACATTCCACACCTTACTGGGAGTTGTTTTAATGAGTTTATAAGATTAAAAAGCTTTGGGAACCAAGGCTTTTTTTTCATTAATTTGTTTTTCCATTTTATCCTCCAATTTGATCTCGCACTGACATTTATTTATAACAAAACTATATATCTAGAATAGCATAATCATTAGGTATTATAGGTTTTCAAACCAAATACGAGTCATTCGTTTTTGCCCCACTTTTGCCCCATTTTTAAATCCTGACATTGAAAACACCTAAAAGTATTTCCCTAAAATCAGCTATATTTCAACATTTTTGTTTATTTTCAATATGAAAAGTTCTTACAAATCCATGCAGGGGGCATCTAAATACAACAGGAAAAGCCTTGAATTCAAGGCTTTTTTGTATCCTCCCTACTTCTATTCCATCAATAGATACTCAAGATATATTTGGTGTGTAAAAAAAATTCTTTTGCCCCTCAGTGATACAATCATTTTACTCAATTACAAACAGATCGAAAGCAAAAGACTTAGCTCTATTTCATACAGAACTAAGTCTTTTATTTAAACAATCTAATGTTTCCTCTTCATCTCGATCAACTCCAGACATTTATCTAGATCTACATCTCGTTCAAAATGTGCAGGAGTCCAAGGGACTTCTATATCAGGAAGAACACCTTTGTCCGTCATCCCTTTGCCTTTATCTATAGCCAACCAGCGAGAAGTTGGGAACATCAAAAAGTAATCATCATAATCCACCTTGCAACAATTTGAGTAGTCTAAAATACCAAGCGTTGGACGGCCGATAACTGTTACTTTCTTAAAATCCTTCATCATCTTGACAAAATTATCTCCTGATGATGCACAATAAATATCTGACAAAACAAAAATCTGCTCTGGATAGTGACCACCCTTAACACCTGGAAAAAGCGCGTCCTGATCATCCTGATACCGAACATAGCCTTTCCCTCGATTTTGGAGTAAATTATTACGAAAATCTTCAAGCAGTTTCACCGTATCAGGACTGATATTTTCTTGTTGAAGCCATAATTCAAAGTCTTTTAAGCGTCGATCGACATTTCCTTCTGTATAGAGAATTTCCATTCCATCATCCTGTAAATCAAGAGTGTCATAGCCTTTCCCTTCCTCCAAGCCAAGGTGTAAGAGCGGAAAATACAAAGAATCCGTGCCCCCATTGTTGTAACGGATATCTATAATAAGAGTTTCTATCTCAGCAATCTTCTGCAAGCACTCTTGGTATAAACGGTTAATCGCTTCTTCATCCATAAAATTATCTAAGCGTAGATAGAGGATATCTGACTCCAACTCTTTCCAAAAGAGCTGAGCTTTTTGAGCTTGCTGGCTAGCACGAACTGTAATAGACATTTCCTGCCCATCTCGCAAGACGGTCACTTGCTCTGCCATCAGTAGCAAATCTGCCCATTCTCGGTATCGTCTTTCTGGAGTCAGACTAATAAAGTAATTTGGGTGTTGCAAAGCTACTTGCTCCAAGCTCATTCCATCCAGACCGAGGATTCGATCCCCCACTCGGAGGCCTGTATCTTGGTTTGCTTCCTCGACAAACATTTCCTGCTCACTTATCCTCAAAAGAAAACCTTTCGGACCTGATTTTTTATCATGAAAAGAAACATGCCCAATAATCCCAAAACTAGCAAGATAAGTCCTGACTTGATAGAGAAATTCTTGCTCAGTCATATCATCTGTAATCTTTTCTAGAAAAGGCTGAGAGTTGCACCCTTTGCGATCTTTTACTGTAGATGAATCATGTGTCATAATCCAAATAATGTCTTTAAAAATATCTGTTTTTTTCATACGAGCCATCCCTTCTACCGTTAAAATAGTATAGCCTTCTTCACAGCGAAAAAGGAGTTTTTACTACAAAGTCAATCTGCTATCTCCCCTTTTTCATGATGTATTTTCGTATAGGTGTTTCAACCATTTGAACGATTTCAAATCCTTCTTTTTGATACAGATGCTTTGCTGCTTGATTTGACTCAAAGACTGTTAGAGAAATACTGGCAATTTCTTCATTTTCAAACATTAATTGAATAAAGTCCTTAAAAGCCTGGCTACCTAAGCCTTGCCCCTGTTTCTGAGGGTTGATAAAAAATCTCCCGATATGAAGATTCCTGTCTTCTAGCCTGATTTTCTGGATAAGCCCCACAAATTCTTGTTCATCAAATATTGAAAAGATTCCTTCCAAATCTTGCAAGACTTGAATTGTTAAGGGAAAAGGAATCATTGATCCCATCCATTGTTCTTGAAAGGATTTGCCAAGGGAATTAGACCATTGGCATACGAGCTGGGCATTTTCTGGGCTCACATTTTCTTCAAAACGAATTGTCATCTTGACCTCACCACCTTATCTATGTTTCTCCATTATACTACTTCTCCTATTTTTTACGAATAAATAAGTATGATTGATCTTTATTATTTTCTTGTCGGGAGCATTCTCGCTTCCTTTCTCGGTTTGGTCATTGACCGTTTCCCTGAGCAATCCATTATCAGTCCAGCTAGCCACTGCGATTCCTGTCAGACTCGCTTGCGTCCGCTAGATTTGATTCCTATCCTTTCGCAGGTGGTTAATCGTTTTCGCTGTCGCTACTGCAAGGTTCGCTATCCATTCTGGTATGCCCTCTTTGAATTGGGCTTGGGATGCCTCTTTCTGTCTTGGTCTTGGGGCTTTCTTTCCTTGGGTCAAGTCATCCTAATCACTGCTGGTTTGACCTTGGGCATCTACGACTTTCGCCATCAGGAATATCCCTTAGTGGTCTGGCTGACTTTCCACCTAATCATCATGGCTTTCTGTGGTTGGAATCTGGTTATGGTCTTCTTCCTTGTTCTCGGAATTATGGCCCATTTTATCGACATTCGTATAGGAGCAGGTGATTTTCTCTTTCTAGCTTCTTGTGCGTTCGTCTTTAGCGTGACAGAATTACTCATCTTGATCCAGTTTGCTTCTGCGGCAGGGATTTTAGCCTTTCTTTCGCAAAAGAAAAAGGAAAGACTTCCTTTTGTGCCTTTCCTCTTACTTGCTGCTTGTTTGATTATTTTGGGTAAGCTACTGCTTGTTTGATAAAGTCCTCAATCGGCTCTCCTTGGTGGAGAGCTTTTACAATTTTCGAACCGACGATAACGCCATCTGACACCGCATTGAAACGTTCTACATCGGCCTGACTAGACACACCAAAACCTGTCAAGACTGGGATGTCAGCTACTTGATGCAATTGTGCCAAGTGCTTGTCCAAGTCTGCACGGTAATTGCCTGATTTCCCTGTCACCCCATTGATGGCAACAGCATAGACAAATCCTTCTGCCCCTTCAATCAACTCTTTCTGACGCTCAATCCCTGTTGTCAAGCTAACTAGGGGAATCAAGGCAATGTCTGTATCTGCCAAAAAGGGCTCTACAAAGTTGGCATGCTCATGAGGCAGGTCTGGGATAATCAATCCTTTAACCGCTGTATCTGCCAAATCTTTAACAAAGTTCTCAACACCGTACTGAAAGAGGGGGTTGAAATAGGTCATGATAACCAGTGGCACCTCAGTCTGAATGGTTTTCAAGGTTTCAACCAAAGCTTGGGTAGAAGTCCCGTGAGCTAGACTGCGTAAGCCTGCTTCTTCAATCACAGGTCCATCTGCAACAGGGTCTGAAAAGGGAATACCCACTTCAATAGCTGAAACACCCAAATCTTCTAAAAAGTGGATTGTTTCAGCAAGACCATCCAAACCTTTCTCATGGTCTCCAGCCATGATATAGGGAACGAAAATTCCCTTTTTTGCTGCTTTCAGAGTTGTCAATTTTTCTGTTAAAGTCTTAGGCATGAGCTTCTCCCTTCTTTGCTGCGTCTGCTTCCAAGCGGTCTTTGACTTGAACGACATCCTTGTCACCACGTCCAGATAAGCAGACAATCATAGACTTTTCTGGTCCGAGTTCTTTGGCCAATTTCACTGCGAAAGCGATAGCGTGACTGGATTCTAAGGCAGGGATAATTCCTTCCACACGAGACAAGAGTTGGAATCCTTCCAAGGCTTCCTCGTCTGTCACTGGCACATAAGTTGCACGCTTGATATCGTGGTAATGAGAATGCTCTGGACCGATACCAGGATAGTCCAAGCCTGCTGAGATAGAGAAGGCTTCTAAGATTTGACCATGAGCATCTTGGAGTACATCCATAAGCGAACCGTGGAGAACACCTGGACGACCCTTAGTCAAGGTCGCTGCGTGGTGCTCTGTATCCACACCAAGTCCTGCTGCTTCAGCCCCATACATGGCTACTGACTCATCTTCTACAAAGGGATGGAAGAGACCGATAGCATTAGAACCACCACCAACACAAGCTACTAGGGCATCTGGTAAATCTTGGCCGGTCAAGTCACGGTACTGTTGTTTAGCCTCTCGCCCGATGACACTTTGGAAGTCACGAACAATTTCTGGGAAAGGATGAGGCCCCAAGGCAGAACCAAGGATATAGTGGGTATCATCGATATTTGCCACCCATGAACGAAGGGCTGCATTGACCGCATCTTTGAGCACGCGCGAACCATCTGTCACGGCCTCAACCTTTGCTCCCAAAAGCTCCATACGGAAGACGTTAAGGGCTTGGCGTTTAACATCTTCCTCACCCATGTAGATGGTACATTCCATGTTGAAGAGAGCTGCAGCTGTTGCAGTTGCCACACCGTGCTGACCAGCACCAGTTTCTGCGATAATTTTCTTTTTGCCCATACGTTTAGCCAGAAGAACTTGCCCCAAGGCATTATTAATCTTGTGAGCCCCTGTATGGTTGAGGTCTTCCCGTTTGAAGTAAATCTTAGCTCCGCCAATATGCTGGGTCAAGTTTTTTGCATAGTAAAGAGGCGTTTCACGCCCTACGTACTGGCGCAAAAGTTGGTTTAATTCCTCTTGGAAACTTGGGTCTGCCTGACTTTCACGGTAGGCTTTTTCCAATTCCAAAACTGCTGTCATCAATGTTTCTGGGACGAAACGTCCACCGAATTTTCCGTAAAATCCATCTTTATTTGGTTCTTGATATGCCATTCTTTACCCTCTCTATAAATCTTCTAATCTTTTCATGATCTTTTTGTCCATCTGTCTCCACTCCACTTGATACATCCACTGCATAGGGAGTAAAGTGTTGAATTGCTTTTGCTACATTGTCTTCCTTTAGCCCACCTGCGATGAAGAAAGGCTGAGCTAGTCCCGTCGTATCTAGTTGACCCCAGTCAAAGGTCTGGCCACTCCCTGCCACAGGGGCATCAAAGAGTAGATAGTCTGCCCAAGAATGAGGCACATGACCCTCTCCATCCACCTGCACAGCCTGAATGCTAGCACAAGGCAAATCCTCAAACAAATCATCCGCCACCTGACTATGAACTTGAACCAAGTCCAAGCCAACTTTTTCAATCGCTTCTAGCAATTCTACCCGACTTGGTGAGACAAATACGCCAACCTTTTTTACATCTGCAGGAATGAGCTTTGTCAGCTCAGCAGCCTCTTCCAAGGTCACCTGTCTTTTACTAGGCGCAAAGACAAAACCAATGTAGTCTGCCCCTGCTGATACGGCTGTCTCTACCGCTTCTTTGGTCGATAGTCCACAAATCTTAACCTTTGTCAATCTGCAACTCCTTGATTCTCTGGTCTACACCTTCTGCCTGCATGAGCGCTGTTCCCACCAAGATTCCGTTAAAGGATGGTGCTACTCGTTCCGCATCCTGCCCTGTGAAAATAGCAGATTCAGAAATGTAATAGCGACCTTCTTCAAAGTGCTGGGCCAAGTCTACACTGGTTTGTAAGTCGACCTCAAAGGTGGTCAAGTTGCGGTTATTAACCCCAATAATCTCAGCACCAAGCCTGTGAGCCACTTCTAGTTCAGCTAAATTGTGAGTCTCCACCAAGATTTCTAGACCAAGCTCTGTCGCGTAGTCATACAGTTCCTTGAGGCGTTCTTCTGACAGGGCAGCCACGATGAGCAAGATGACTGTCGCACCTGCATTGCGAGCGCGGATGATTTGCTTTTCATCGATGATAAAGTCCTTGTTGAGCGTCGGAATTCCTACCTGACTGGAAATCTCACGCAAATAATCCAAATGTCCTTTAAAGAAAACCTCATCTGTCAAAACTGAAATCATCACTGCTCCATTTGCTTCATAAGTCTGGGCCTGTTGCACAATATCCACATCGAGATTGATATCTCCCAGACTAGGGCTAGCCTTCTTGACCTCAGCGATTACCTGCAAACGGTCTTGATGTTTTTTTAAATAGTCAGCTAAGCTATAGGTCTTGCGCAAGGGCTGGACTTCCTCCAGCTCCATTTGCTCGACTTCACGCGCCTTCTGCTCTAAGATTCGTGCTAAAAATTCCTGACTCATTTTTGGTACTCCTGTAACAGTCTGAGTTTTTCAAGGGCCTTGCCACTAGCAATCACTTGACGGGCCAAGGAAACCCCTTCCTTGATACTAGCTACCTTACCATTAGCATAGAAACCAAGACCAGCATTCAAGATTGTCGTTTCCAAGAATGGACTTGGTTCGTTTTGAAGAACGCTAAGCAAGATTTCTGCATTTTCCTGAGCATTTCCTCCTCGAATGTCTTCGATAGCGTAGCGTTCCATCCCCAAATCCTCTGGAGTGAAGCTTGACAAGGTGATTTCGCCATTTTCAAGAAGAGCAATCTTGGTTGTTCCGTTCAAGCCAGCTTCATCTAGCCCTTCTGGTCCAGCAACCACGATGGCACGTTTGCGGCCCATATTTTTCAAAACCTGAGCTGTACTTTCTAGCAGTTCTGGACGACTAATGCCAAGCAACTGTGTTTCCAAGGCCATTGGGTGAATCAGTGGACCAGTCAAGTTCATGATTGTTGGAATTCCCAATTCCAAACGTGCTGGCATGATGTATTTCATAGCTGGGTGCATATTTTTAGCAAAGAGAAAGACGATGCCAGTTTTATCAAAGACCTTACCTAGTTCAGCTGGTTTGAGGTCCAGATTGATGCCCAAGGCTTGAAGGACATCTGCAGAACCCGATTTAGAAGAAATCGAGCGGTTACCGTGCTTGGCCATATGAATGCCACCACCAGCCAAGACAAAGGCTGCAGTTGTCGAAATGTTAAAGCTGAAGGACTTGTCTCCACCAGTACCACAGTTGTCCATGGCATCATGTATCTCAGTTGGAATGTGTTGGGCATGTCCTCTCATGACTTGTGCAATGGCTGTGCGCTCTTCAGGTGTTTCCCCCTTCATCTTAAGGGCTAAAAGGAGAGAAGCAATCTGCGCTTCGGTTACACGTCCAGTCACGATACGCTCGATGACATCCGTCATTTCCACACCTGATAAATTTTCAAATTTTGCTAGTTTTTCAATAATCTCTTTCATCCTAGTTTCCTCACTTTACAACCTTCTCGATAAAATTCCGAATAGAAGACAAGCCATCTGGCGTTCCGATACTTTCTGGATGGTACTGGAAGCCATAAATCGGCAGACTTTTATGTTGAATTCCCATAATAGCTTGGTCATCAGTCGAACGAGCTGTCACTTCAAAGCCTTCTGGCATTTCTTCAATCAAAATACTGTGATAACGCATGACTGGACGACCATCCTCGATGCCTTGATAGAGAACAGAAGGCGCTTCAAAGCTGACATGGCTCTGTTTCCCATGCATGACTTTGGGAGCCAAGCCTAACTGTCCACCAAAGACCTCTGCGATGGCTTGATGCCCCAAACAAATTCCAAGAATCGGCTTCTTGCCAGCAAAGTCACGAATCATATCTTCCATCATTCCCGCATCCACTGGCCAACCTGGACCAGGAGAAAAGACCAGACCATCTGCTTTTTCAGCTTCTTCATATAGCTTGGGATCATCATTTCTCAAGACCTGCACTTCTGCAAAATTCCCAATGTATTGAGCCAAGTTATAGGTAAAGGAATCATAGTTGTCAATCAATAAAATCATGGTCTTAGTTCTCCAATTCTAGTCATAGATTTTGCTTTGTTAATGGTTTCTTGGTATTCGTTTTGGGTGATGGAATCGTAGACAATCCCTGCTCCAGCCTGCACATAGGCTATTTGATTTTTAAGAATCATAGTTCGGATGGCAATGGCAAAGTCCATATCACCTGTAGCAGACAAGTAGCCGATTGCTCCTGCGTATACGCCCCGTTTTTCTGTTTCCAGTTCATAGATGCGTCTCATAGCTCGAATCTTTGGAGCTCCTGAAACTGTTCCAGCTGGAAGTGTAGCTTTCAAGGCATCCATGGCAGTGAGTTCTGGAAGCAAACGACCCTTGACCACACTGGTCAAATGCATGACATAGCGGAAGAGCTCCACTTCCATATACTTGGTAACTTGGACACTTGCCGTTTCAGAGATGCGACCAATATCATTACGTCCCAAGTCTACCAACATCTGATGTTCTGCTGTTTCCTTCTCATCAGAAAGCAGGTCTGTCGCCAAGGCCTTGTCTTCTTCATCCGTAGCTCCTCTTGGTCGTGTACCGGCAATCGGATTGGTTGTCACGATGCCGTTTTTGACAGAAACCAAATTTTCTGGACTAGCACCAATGATTTGATAATCTCCAAAGTCATAGAAATAAAGGTAATTAGAAGGATTGGTCACGCGGAGATTTCTGTAGAAGTCAAATGGATTTCCAGTAACTTCTGCTGAGAAACGTTGACTGAGCACGCATTGGAACATATCGCCATTACGAATCAAGTCACGAGCTGTTTCGACCATTTGCTCAAACTTCTGAGGAGCGATATGGGGTTTGAAATCGAGCGGAGATAGATCCAAATCTTCAAATTCATTTGAAACAGGAATGCGTAATTCCTCCAGCACTTGCTTCAAGGCTTCTTCCAAATCTTCTTGACTGCGTTCACCATAGAGAGCATCCTCGATGACATGGATTTTTTCCTTCTTGTGGTCAAAGACCATGTAGCTCTCATAGACAAAGAAATGCATGTCTGGCGTCCCAATCGTATCTTGAGGGATTTGTCCAATTTCTTCATATAGAGAAATCATATCGTAACCCACAAAGCCAATGGCTCCCCCACCAAAAGGGAGGTCTGAATGGTGCTGGCTCTTATGAGTCACTTCATAAAGAAAATCCAAGGGATCACGATCAATCACTTGTCCATTTTGATAAAGGACTCCATTTTCAAACTGAATCTCAAAAACTGGATTATAGGCTAGGATAGAAAAACGAGCGGTTTCCTTGTCTCTCGGAATACTTTCTAGGATCACCTTGTGTTGCCCCTTTAGGCGCATATAAGCCAAGATTGGTGATAAGACATCTCCATGAATGATTCGTTCCATTGTAATTTCCCTTTCAGTTCTAATTCTAGTCCGTGGCGACTGTATGAAAAATCCCCACGCAAAATAACTTGCGTGAGGACGAAATTCGCGGTGCCACCTCAATTATAGGATTTCTCCTATCTCTCATTCCTGTCTCAGAACCTTCCTGTAACAGGCTGTGCGATAAAGGGCACTCCCTTGAGAATTATGTTTTCTTCTCTCGTTTCAGATGGACCCAACCTTACAGCTTTCTCTGCTTGTTTCCAGCAACCACAAGCTCTCTGTGAAAGAAATAACTGTAATTTTTCCATCTCTTATTTTTTAGCTTCTAGGTAGTCTGCAATCGCAGCTACGTCCTTGTCTCCACGACCAGAGACATTGATGATGATAATCTCATCTTTACTTAGTTTCGGTGCACGTTTAACTGCTTCTGCGATGGCATGCGAACTTTCAATCGCTGGGATAATCCCTTCTGTCTTGCTGAGAAGGAGCAAGGCTTGAACAGCTTCTTCATCTGTCGCTGCCACATATTCCACGCGACCTGAGTCTTTAAAGTAGGCGTGTTCTGGACCAACCCCTGGATAGTCCAAACCAGCTGAGATAGAGTAAACTGGCGCCAGCTCTCCATCTTCCTTAAAGACTGCATAAGTCTTCATACCGTCGACAATTCCGACACTACCTTTTGTCATAGTAGCTGCGTGCTTGTCTGTGTCAAGTCCGTGACCAGCGGCTTCTACCCCAATCAATTTGACTTCTTCATCAGCTACATACTGTGAAAAAGCACCGATGGCATTGGAACCACCACCTACACAGGCAATGACATAGTCTGGTAAACGGCCTTCTTTTTCTAAGATTTGACGGCGAGATTCTTCACTGATGACCTTTTGAAACTCGTGGACAATGGTAGGATAAGGGTGAGGACCTACAGCAGATCCCAAAACGTAGAAGGCTTCAAGATCATTCATCCATGCTCCAAAGGCTGCATCAACCGCGTCCTTGAGAGTTCGAGTTCCCGTTTCAACCGCGTGAACAGTTGCTCCCATCATCTCCATGCGGAAAACATTGAGGCGTTGACGTTCCACATCTTCTGCCCCCATGTAGACATCACAGGCCATACCAAACTTGGCTGCAGCAGCTGCAGTCGCAACACCGTGTTGACCAGCTCCTGTTTCCGCGATCACTCGTTTTTTGCCCATACGTTTGGCAAGAAGGATTTGCCCTAAAACGTTGTTAAGCTTGTGAGAACCCAGATGGTTCAGGTCTTCGCGCTTGAGATAAATCTTAGCCCCACCCAAGTGATCTGTCAAACTTTCCGCAAAATAAAGTGGTGTTTCGCGACCGGAATAGTCCTTCAAGTAATGGCGAAATTCTGCCAAAAATTCTGGATCATCCTTGTACTTATCAAATGTCACTTCCAACTCATCCAACAAAGCCTGAATCGGCTCCGGTACAAAACTACCACCAAATTGTCCAAAATAACCTTTAGTTGTCATAAAATTTTTCCTCTTTCAGTATTAATTTAAAGATATGAAAAAAGCCCACACACAGAAATCAATCCGTGTGAGGGCGTTGGTAACGCGGTGCCACCTCAATTGTAAAGGGACTATCCCCCTTTACATCTCTGCCTTGTCTAACAACAAGTTGCACTATAAGGTGTGCGCACCGAATTTTCATTGTTTCAAATTCATTTTTAAAATCAGCCCACTTTCACTACTTCCAACCACCTGTTCACAATCACCACAGGCTCCCTGAAGATCGAATATAGTTACTTTTCTGATTTGTTGAGAATATTATATGTTATTGTTCTATCTTTGTCAAGATTTTTTTATGATTTTTTTCCTGAACCGAGTATTTCTTCGGAAATTCTCACCAAAGTCTGAACGATATAATCAACCTCATCATCACTTAATTTTGTATGAAGAGGGAGCGTAATTTCATTTTCAAAGAAGGCATAGGCTCTTGGATAATCTGCCATATCAAAACCAAGATTCTTATAGGCTGTCAAGAGAGGAAGCGGTTTGTAGTGTACATTACTTGCAATTCCTGCTTTGGCCAATTCTTGGATAATACGATTACGCTCTTCTAGACTAGCACCTTCTACATGGGTGATGTAGAGGTGACGACAAGATTCGACAGTATCAGTCTTGTGTGCCAGTGGGTGAATACGAGTACCCGCAAAGCCACGATTATAGCGATCCACGATGTCCTTACGACGTTGTAGCAAACCAGGGTAACGATCCAATTGTACCAAACCTATCGAAGCCATGATATCCGTCATGTTGCACTTATAGGCTGGTGTTACGATATCGTACTCCCATGAACCCAATTGCATCTTAGCAAGAGCATCCTTAGTCTGACCATGAAGGGAAAGGATTTGGAATTCCTTGTACATTTCTTCGTCGTCAATCGCTGGATTGGCCTTCCAAGTCGCACTTCCTCCCTCCGCCGTTGTAAAGTTTTTAACGGCATGGAATGAGAAGGAAGTAAAGTCAGCGATAGAGCCAGCAGGGTGTCCTTTATAAGTTGATCCCAAAGCATGGGCACTATCAGAGACAAGCACAATACGGTTAAAGACCTTTTGCCACTTACTTGAAGCAGTAAAGAGATCGCGTTTCTTCTCCACAATTTGGAACAAACGGTCATAGTTGCAAACAATCCCTGCAAGGTCTACTGGGATGATGACCTTAGTTTTCTCAGTGATAGCTTGCTCAAGAAGGTCATAGTCCATCTCAAACGTATCTGCTTGGATATCCACCATGACAGGGGTTGCTCCTACGTGAGTGATGACACTACATGAAGCTGTGTAAGTCATAGCTGGAACGATGACTTCATCACCAGGTCCCACTTCCAACACACGTAAAATCAACTCAAGAGCGGCGGTTGCAGAGTTGAGGCAGACAGTCTTAGGGGTCTGTGTGTATTGAGACAAGCGACGCTCCAGTTCTTTTGTCTTAGGACCTGTTGTGATCCAACCAGAACGAAGGGTATCTGCTACTTCAGCAATTTCAGCTTCGGTAATATCAGGTGGTGAAAATGGAATATTGTAATTTGGCATTGATTTGCTCCTTTTATCTGTACTCATTTTCTCATGACTACTTTATTTTAGTACCTCAAACACGGTTTGAAACATGATTTTGATGTCTCCAAGGAAACTAAATTCTCGGAGATAGGCGAGATTATAGCGCATCTTTTCAGGGAGGACATGTTCGACATAGGCCTGGTCAACTGACAGACCTTTCTCCGTCATTTGACTGATGATGGTGTCCTCATCCTTGTAGTTGATACTAGCTGGAGAGGTGATTCCGGCTGGTAAGAGCAAGGTCGCCATCATTTCAGGGCTATACTGCTCGGTGTAACGTGGCACCTCAGGTCTTGTACCGACAAAGGACATTTCGCCTTTAAGGACATTGACCAGCTGAGGTAGTTCGTCCAAGCGCACACGGCGAATAAAATTTCCCACTTTGGTAATGCGACTATCATTAGCTGAAGTCACCAGACTTCCTTTTTTATCCGCATCCGTCACCATAGTACGGAACTTCCAAATCTTGAACGGACGGTTGTACTGGGTCACGCGCTCTTGCTTGTAAATGACAGGTCCCTTGCTATCCAACTTGATCCAAATGCTCAAGATGAGAAAGATTGGGGAAGTCAAAATCAGTAAAACCAAGGCCAGAACCCAGTCCAGACAACGCTTGAAAATCAGCGAACCTTTCCTTTTAGAGACAAGCTGGTAGTAAGACTCAACCTCGCTTGATTGCATTTCCACGGGCAAGTCTTCCCATTTCAGCATGCTGTTTCTCCTTTGTTTTTATTATACTATTTGTCAACATTTTTCATTATACCACAAAATGGAAAAGGCGGTGCAAGAAATCTGTAATTTAAAGAATTTCCTTCTTATACTCAATGAAAATCGAAACGCAAACTAGGAGGCTAGCCACAGGCTGCTCAAAGTACAGCTTTGAGGTTGCAGATAAAGCTGACGTGGTTAGAATAGATTTTCAACGAGTATTAGGACATAGCTCCTGCCTGCAAGCTATACATCTTGTGATAGGTTCCTCCCAAGGCCAAGAGTTCCTCATGGGTTCCACTCTCAATGATGCGCCCCTTGTCCAAGACATAGATGCAGTTGGCGTCTTGGATGGTCGAAAGGCGATGAGCAATAGCAATGGTCGTCCGACCCTGTCTCATCTTAGCTAGGGAATCTTGAACCAAACTTTCTGTTTCAGAGTCAATATTGGCTGTCGCTTCATCCAAAATCAAGATTTTAGGCTGACTAGCAACTGTTCTGGCAAAGGCAAGAAGCTGACGCTGTCCAGTAGAAAAGCTCGAGCCACGCTCAGAAACAGGTGCATCATAACCCTGCGGAAGGTCCTGAATAAAGGAATCTGCATCCACAAAGGCAGCCGCAGCCTGAACCTCTTCATCACTAAGATCTTGGTACATGGCGATATTGGACTTGATAGTCCCATGATAGAGGAAGGGATCCTGCAAGACCAGACCGATGTTCTTTCTCAGCTCTTCCTGACTGTAGTCCCTAATATCCACACCATCCAATAGAACTTGTCCTGACTGAAATTCATAAAAACGCATGAGGACATTGATAATGGAAGATTTCCCAGAACCTGTATGACCGACAAAGGCAATGGTTTCGCCCTTGTTAACTGTAAAGGAAATGTCATCCAGAATCTGGTGTTTACCGTCATATGAGAAACATACATGTTCAAAACGAATATTTCCCTCTTGGACTTTAGCTTGCCCATCTTCTTGAAGAGGCTCATAGGTCCTCTCATCAATCAAGGCAAAGACACGGCCTGCAGACACCATGGACGTTTGAAGGGTTGAAAAGTTTTGCGTCACCTCAATCAGAGGATCAAAGAGACGGTTGATGTACTGGATAAAGGCATACATGGTTCCGGCCGTTATCCCGATAGAAAGGCCACGGTAACCAAAGTAAGCCATCAAAACGGCGTAGCCTAGGAGTTTCAGCAAACTCATGGCAGGTCTCAAAAAGAGGGCATCCAAGGCCACAGAACGGTTGGCATAGACCAAGTGTTCTTGGTTAATCTCATCAAATTCTGCCTGCAGGCGCTTCTCTTGATTAAAGGCCTGGATAATCCTGATTCCCTCAATGTTTTCTGCCAGCTTACTATTGATATCCGACAAGAGACTTCTGGTTTTCTCGATAATCTTGACTGACTTTTTCCGATAGAGATTGACCAAAAGGAAAATCAAGGGAAGAAAGAGCAGGACTAAAGCTGTCAAACGAAAATCCAGAACCAACATGGTATAAAGGGTTGTCAGAAAGATGAAAACTGCTGAGATAAAGCTGGATAAAATCCCTGAAAACATATCACTGATGGTCTCGGTATCATTGGTCAAACGAGAGACGATGGAACCTGCTGGCGTCTTGTCAAAATAAGACATGCCCAGTTTCTCCATATTGGCAAAGGCATCGCGACGAATATCCCTTACAATACTGTAGGACACCCGCGCAAAGAGAAGATTGCCGATATACTGAACTAGAGTTTGTAGGATATAAAGACCATAGTAGACCAGCAAAACGGTCACAGCAAGTTGGTTGAGTTTGCTGAGATACTGGTCGATAAAGTGGGAAGCAACGAGGGGAATCACACTTTTAATGACCGTCGTCGCTAGGAGAAAGGTCAGGGCCAAAAAGGTCAGGAATCCATAGGGCTTGAGATAGGACATCAAGCGCTTCAATACAGTCCATTGTTCTTTCTTATTCTGCATCTTCTTCTCCTTTCATTTCCAACTGCTGAGACTGGTAGGTTTGGGCATACCAGCCATCCAGGGCTAACAAGTCTTCGTGCCTGCCCCGTTCGATAATTTGACCATTTTGCAGAACCAAGATCAGATCTGCATGGACAACCGCACTGAGGCGATGGGCCGTAATAATGGTTGTCTTGTCCTTCCGCGTCTCCTTGAGATTGTCAATAATCGCATACTCTGTCTTAGCATCCACGGCTGACAAAGAATCATCTAAAATTAAGATATCAGGGTCTAAAATCATAGCCCGACTCATGGCCAGACGTTGCTTTTGACCACCTGAGAGACTAACTCCTTTTTCACCAATAAGCGTATCAAATCCCCGAGGCATAGCTACAATGTCTTGGTAAACTTGGGCTAGCTTAGTCGCTTCCTCAACCGTTGAAAGGGGCAAATTAGGATTTCCAAAGCGGATATTGTCTAAGATAGAGGCCGCAAAGAGAAACTGATCCTGAGGAACATAGCCCATGAGACTGCGAAGGTCTGTCAGGCGATAGTTCCGAATATCGTGACCGTTTAGGTAAATAGCTCCCTTATCCACATCGTACTCACGCAAGAGGAGCTTGATTAAGGACGTTTTACCAGAACCTGTCTGCCCGACCAAGCCTAGGTTTTGCCCTTTTTCCAGACTAAAGTGAATATCCGTCAGTGTCTCCTCATTTTCAAAGGCAAAGCTGTCAATGGCGTACTCCAAACGTCCATTTTCGATACCGTCCAGAGGAAATTCAGGGTCTTTTACAGGTGATTCCTGAGACAAAAGATCCTCAATCCGCTGATAGGACACCTTCCCTCGCTGAGTAATATTAAAGAGGAAACCAATAGCCATAAGAGGCCAAACCAACATATCTAAGTAGCTGATAAAGGTAACCAGATTCCCAACGGTGATTTGCCCTTTCTGAACCATCAAAGAACCGACCAAAAGAGTTAAAACGTAGGACGAACCAACAAACAATAGAACCATAGGGTCAAAGAGACTATCGTATTTCATGGTTTGGAGATTCTTTTGGAAGGTCAATTCATTAACTGCCTGAAAGGACTTCAGCTCGTCCGCCTGATAACCGAAAGACTTGGTCACTTTGATACCTGATACAGACTCCTGCACCTTGTTATTGAGTTCAGAAAAGGCAGCTTGAGATTCTCCGAAAGCCTTATGAGTCTTTCTCCCTAGACGACTGGTCGCATAAGCCATGAAAGGCAGGGGTAAAATAGCAACCAAGGTCATTTGCCAAGAAATGCTAAAGAGCATGGTCAGCAAAGTCACCAGTGCCGTGATGGAAGCATCCACTGCTGACATGACTCCTCCACCTGCCAGACGAGTTAAAGCATTGATATCATTGGTGGCGTGTGCCATCAAGTCCCCTGTCCGATAGGTCTGATAAAAGGCTGGCGACATCTTGGTAAAGTGCTCAAACAAGCGAGAGCGCATAATCTGACCGAGTCGGTAGGAAGTCCCAAGGATATACATGCGCCAAACATAGCGCAGATAGTACATACCCAAGGCCGCAAGAAGCAGATAAAGAAGGTTCAAAAGCAGTTCCTGCTGATTTAATTGTCCCCCAGTGATGGCATCAATGACTCTCCCCATGACCATGGGAGGGATGAGATTAAGAACAGCGACTAAAATCAGCGCTAAGATTCCTAGGAGATAACGGCGCTTTTCTAACTTGAAAAACCACCAGAGTTTTTGAATAATGGACATAAAATCCCTTTCTGATTGCAAATGGAAACCTGAGGCAGAGACCTCAGGTTTTTCTTATTCATAGGTTACGACTGAGACGACACCCTTGTCATACTCAGCGATAAAGATATTGGCAACATTGTCATACCCTTGTTTGCTGAGGTTATCAAGCAGCCATTCTTCGCTCCGACCAATGGTCTCCAAAATTTCGACTTGGATCACACCGTCTGTGACAACAGGATACTTGGGATTCTCATCTCCCATTTGGACTACGATGAGTTGACCGTTCTGCTCCTGCATAGCGCGTTTGACTTGTTTCATTTGGAAAATTCCCTGGCTACGGAGCTTAAGAGCTACGTCCGCCGCTGATAAACCAACCGAACGGCAAGCTTCTGGATCAATCTTCCCATTTTTGATGAGCAGGGTTGGCTTCCCATCAATCAAACGTTTCACAAAGTGAACATTATTGTTAAGCCATTTGAGAGTCAATACCAGAATGGTCCACATAATCAGGATAACTGCATACTGAAGGATACTGATAGCGCTATTGTAAATCACCCCACCGATGATCCCCCCGAGCACATAGTTCTGAATTTGATCTATCGCTGAGTTAGGCGCTAGGTTGCCCTTTCCTGTCACATTAATCACGAAAACCAGAGAAAAGAGACCCAGGGCTAGTTTGATTAAAATTTCGATATAATTGAGTGTCATTTGTTCACCTCCACCAGTTCAATTGCATCTGTTTTATACAATTCCACTTTCTCTAGCAGGTACTTGTCTGGCTCACTTCCGTTCAGGGCACGATAATAGCGATCACCTACCTTGATAAGTGCACCATCAGTGTTTGTGGAAGTATTGACATAGATCTCTGACTTGTCAACTCCCAATTCTTTGGAAACAAGCTCGATGAAATGAAGTGAAGCTTGAAATTTATTATTAGAAACTTGATTGTTTTGATAAGTCGTGATGCTGACCAAAAGGAGAGCTAATAAGGTCAAAGCTGAAATCATGACCAACTCACGAAATTTGGTCCCCTTTTTATCATGGTAAGCCTTGAAAGCTAGAAATCCTGTCACAGTTAATAGGACAATCCCTAAACCAATCATGATGCCATTTTGCTGACTGATTTGGCTGAGTACATAGTCGTAAGAATAGAATTTCATCTATTTTCACTCCCTTTCATAAAATCATTCTTAATTATAAACGAAAGAGGGTGATTTTTCAAACCATACGTTGGGGAAATGCGCCTTTTTTTGGTATAATATAGTCTGTAATCTGAATGAAAAAGGTAACATTATGAAACTCATCTCATGGAATATCGATTCCCTCAATGCTGCCCTAACGAGTGACTCAGCTCGTGCAAAATTGTCCCAAGAAGTTCTACAAACCTTGGTAGCTGAAAATGCCGATATTATCGCTATCCAAGAAACCAAGCTTTCTGCAAAGGGCCCTACTAAGAAACACTTGGAAATTTTAGCTGAACTCTTCCCAAGCTATGAAAACACTTGGCGTTCTTCTCAAGAACCTGCCCGCAAAGGCTATGCTGGGACCATGTTCCTCTATAAAAAAGAACTCATGCCCACTATCAGTTTCCCAGAAATTGGTGCCCCGTCTACCATGGACTTGGAAGGTCGCATCATCACCTTGGAATTTGATGGATTTTTCGTAACGCAAGTTTACACTCCAAACGCTGGCGATGGTCTCAAACGCTTGGAAGAGCGCCAAGTCTGGGATGTCAAATACGCTGAGTATTTGGCTCAACTAGACAAAGAAAAACCAGTCCTTGCAACTGGAGACTACAACGTAGCTCACAAGGAAATTGACCTTGCAAATCCTGCTAGCAACCGCCGTTCACCTGGATTTACAGACGAGGAACGTGCTGGGTTTACCAACCTCTTGGAAACTGGATTTACCGATACCTTCCGCCATCTTCACGGTGATGTGCCAGAGCGCTACACTTGGTGGGCGCAGCGTAGCAAGACTTCTAAAATCAACAATACAGGCTGGAGAATCGACTACTGGCTCACTAGCAACCGCGTGGCTGACAAGGTGACCAAGTCTGACATGATTGACTCAGGTGCGCGTCAAGACCATACGCCGATTGTATTGGAAATTGAACTCTAAGGAGAAAGCTAATGGACTATCAAGCTGTCATTCCTGAATTTGTAGTATCTGACCTCGAAAAGTCACGCCACTTCTACTGCGACTTACTCGGTTTTAGAATCGAATACGAGCGTCTAGAGGAGAAATTTCTCTTCCTCTCGCTTGAAGACTGCCAACTTATGCTAGAAGAAGGCAGCACAGAAGAATTAGCCCAACTGACCTATCCTTTCGGGCGCGGTGTCAATATTTCCTTTGGCATTGAAGATGTCCCTCAGCTCCACCAAAAACTGCTGGAAGCTGACTATCCTATCCATCGTCCGCTGACCAAAAGAGAATTTCGAGTGGGAGATAGCTTTATTCACCCTCATGAATTTGCGATTTTGGATCCTGATGGTTATTTTTTAAGATTTAGTGAATAGAATAATAGAACCCTACAATACTGTATCTCGTTGTAGGGTTCTTTTTTGTTCGTTTTTTTCATTAAAACACTAACAAAACATTTGATTTCTAAAGCTATTTAGTGTAAAATAATGACATTAACGCTATTGCGTTTGATAATAGTACCATTTTACTTGTTTATGTCGTGAATTGGCACGACGTTTCTACAAGGTGCCGGAACACCTAACAATGAGTATGTCAGCTGAAGGTATGGTGTTGGCCATGCCTATTTTGGGGACTTACTTAGGGGATTAAGTAGGTCCTTTTTCTATTTCTTGCTAGAAACTCTAAACAAGCAAATGAAACATCTTTTAGACTTTAGGAGGTCTTATGAAATTATTAGAAGAGCGCATCCTTCAGGATGGGCATATCTTGGGTGACAACATCCTTAAGGTGGATTCCTTTTTAACCCACCAAGTTGATTTTAGCTTGATGCGAGAGATCGGTAAGGTATTTGCGGAAAAATTTTCTTCTGCTGGCATTACCAAGGTCGTGACTATTGAAGCGTCAGGTATTGCCCCAGCCGTTTTTACAGCTGAAGCCCTAAACATTCCCATGATTTTCGCCAAAAAAGCTAAAAACATCACCATGAACGAAGGCATCTTAACTGCTGAGGTTTACTCCTTTACCAAGCAGGTGACGAGCACGGTTTCCATCGCTGGAAAATTCCTCTCACCAGAAGACAAGGTCTTGATTATTGACGATTTCCTTGCTAATGGCCAAGCTGCCAAAGGTTTGATCCAAATCATCGAACAAGCTGGAGCAAAAGTTGAAGCGATTGGTATCGTGATTGAAAAATCTTTCCAGGATGGTCGTAATTTGCTTGAAAAAGCAGGGTATCCAGTCCTATCACTGGCTCGCTTGGATCGTTTCGAAAATGGTCAGGTCGTATTTAAGGAGGCAGATCTCTAATGCAAAAACAAGAAAAACACTCGCAAGCAGCCGTTCTTGGCTTGCAGCACTTACTAGCCATGTACTCAGGATCCATCCTGGTTCCTATCATGATTGCGACAGCTCTTGGCTATTCAGCTGAGCAGTTGACCTACCTAATCTCCACAGATATCTTCATGTGTGGGGTGGCCACCTTCCTTCAACTCCAACTCAACAAATACTTTGGGATTGGACTACCAGTCGTTCTCGGAGTTGCCTTCCAATCCGTCGCTCCTTTAATTATGATTGGGCAAAGTCACGGTAGCGGTGCTATGTTTGGTGCCCTTATCGTTTCTGGGATTTATGTAGTTCTAATTTCAGGCATCTTCTCAAAAGTAGCTAATCTTTTCCCTTCTATCGTAACAGGCTCTGTCATTACTACGATTGGTTTAACCTTGATTCCTGTCGCTATCGGAAATATGGGAAATAATGTCCCAGAGCCAACTGGTCAAAGTATCTTGCTTGCAGCCATCACTGTTCTAATTATCCTCTTGATCAACATCTTTACCAAAGGATTTATCAAGTCTATTTCCATTTTGATTGGGTTGGTTGTTGGAACTGCCATTGCTGCTACCATGGGCTTGGTTGATTTCTCCCCTGTTGCAGCAGCACCGCTTGTCCATGTTCCAACTCCCCTCTACTTTGGGGTGCCAACCTTTGAAATCTCATCTATTGTCATGATGTGTATCATCGCAACGGTTTCTATGGTTGAGTCGACTGGTGTTTACCTGGCCTTGTCTGATATCACCAATGACCCAATCGACAGCACGCGCCTGCGCAATGGTTACCGTGCAGAAGGTCTGGCCGTCCTTCTCGGAGGAATCTTTAACACCTTCCCTTACACAGGATTTTCACAAAACGTTGGTTTGGTTAAATTATCAGGTATCAAAACCCGTCTGCCAATCTATTATGCAGCTGGTTTCCTAGTCCTCCTCGGACTCCTACCTAAGTTTGGTGCCCTTGCCCAAATCATTCCGAGTCCTGTCCTTGGTGGTGCCATGCTGGTTATGTTTGGTTTTGTTTCCCTTCAAGGTATGCAAATCCTCGCGCGCGTTGATTTTGCTAACAATGAACACAACTTCCTTATCGCAGCAGTTTCAATCGCTGCAGGTGTCGGACTCAATAACAGTAATCTATTTGTCAGCATGCCGACAGCCTTCCAAATGTTCTTCTCAAATGGAATTGTCGTAGCAAGCCTACTTGCCATTGTCCTCAATGCCGTATTAAATCGGAAAAAGAAATAAGAAAAAGAGGTACGAGCCTCTTTTTTTATTTATCAAAAATTGATTACAAATTCAATCAATCCCAATTTCCATCTAATATTTCTTTTATAAACTTTTTAGGCATCCAAAAGGAGTGTTTTGTAATTCTACGTCCATCTGGAAGTTCATCCGTATCAGATAATGAACCTTTCCCAACAAATTTTCCTTTTTCAATTTCATAATAAGTATTTGTAGCGTGTAATTTCGTAAATAAGATTCTGTTTATCTTACTTTGAGGGAAATTGGTTGAAACTTTATTACCATTTTGGGTTAATTTAACTCCGTCAGAAATAATTTGTCTAGTTTCCTGCCACACTCTTTGTATTTCTTCTAATTGTCTATCCTGAAATCCCCAAAACTTGATAGAATCTAATACAAATAACTTAGGTTCAATTTCCTTAAAAACAACGAAGAGAAATCGTTTATTATAAATTTCATTATAAACATGTGATGATTCCCAACTATCTGTTGCTGCTAGTTCTTTGAAACAATACGTTTTAAACGGGGAGTCTTCCTTAGGTAAATTATTCTTATCTACTCGAATAACTCTCAAATTCATGTTCGCTTTTTGAAATTCCTTGGTCTTATCCAAATCCCCTGTTAAACCTAAAATTTTTCTAATCAGAGTACTATTCTTCCCCTTTGCTTTGGGATTCACTTCAAATCTATCGTATAACTCTTGTTCAGAAAAGCCTTTATAAGAGAGAATCTTCTCTGCAATAACCTCAGTAAATGATTTTTTTTCACCTCTAAAACTAGTTAAAACACTTTCTTGATCTGACTGATTAAATATTTTATGATTAATCAGATAAGTCATATAACTTGATTTTAATTCCCAAGCTCTTTGTTTTGCTAATTCATTACTGAAAGGTTGTTGTCTCAAATCCTTTCCTTTACCTGCTCCTTTTGTACAAGTTGACAAATAGTTTCCATCTGATTCTGATAATTCATGTGCTTTACCAGTTTTAATTTTATCAGTAATCTTCTTATAATCTTCAAGGATAACAGGCATATCCTCTTCAAACCATTCATACAAAAAGATTTTTTCAATGACATAGTCTTCCATTGTCTGATTAGGTATTAAACCGTTATAAAAAAGCAATAAAATTTTTGAACATTTTTTCCATAAATGAGTTGAGTAAAAATCTTCTAGATTTTCCTCCATATAATTTAAAATCGTCAATACTAGACGCTCTTTTGCACTAAGTGTACCATTTTTATTGACCTTGAAAGGCGTTACTTTTAACTCCACTCCTATTTTTTCAAAATCAGCTTCCGAATCATTATTAGGTTGGTAACCAAAAAAATATTTTTCAATATAATTTCCGTATTGCCCTTTTGACTTCATACTAATCTTTTTATCATTTACTTCAGAAACTAGTCCTTCACTATAGTCCTCGTATGTTTTATAGAGAGAGCGATTGTATTCTTCCATGACATCGGCAAATTTTCTATTCAATAGTTGGTGAGTATACTCAATAACACTATTGATATCTTCATCATTGTAGTTAAATAAATTTTGATTCATTTTCTTCTCCTGTCTTTACATTATATCAAATTAAACTAAAGCAAACATTAATACTTGATCAATTTTTGAAAATAGTATATAATGGATTAAACTGTAAAAAATTAAGGAGAAAAGATGAAAGTTCTCGAACTATTTGCTGGGGTCGGGGGATTCCGAATAGGATTAGAAAAAGCTGATAAAACATTCTTTGAAACAAAGTGGGCAAACCAATGGGAACCATCTCGTAAATCTCAAGATGCATTTGAAGTCTACAACTATCACTTCCCTGAAAGTAAAAATATTAACATCAGTATCTCTGATATTACAGACGAACAATTTTCAAAAATGGACGCAGATATGATTGTAGGGGGGTTTCCTTGCCAAGATTATTCTGTCGCTAGAAGCAAAAAGAATGAAAAAGGCATCGAAGGAAAAAAAGGAGTTCTATTTTGGGAAATCATTCGTGCTACTGAAAATATTAATCCTAAATATCTTATCCTTGAAAACGTTGATAGATTGCTAAAAGCCCCTTCTAAACAACGAGGAAGAGACTTCGCAATCATGTTAACCGCCTTTAATAATTTAGGATATTCAGTTGAATGGAGAGTTATAAACGCAGCTGATTACGGACGTGGCCAAAGACGTCGTCGAGTCTTCTTCTTCGTTTATCGTAATGATACCAAATTTGCTAAATCTGTTGATGAACAATATGAAAACAATGAATCTGTCGCTGAAGAAAATAAATATGATGAGTATTTGTTTAGAACAGGTTTATTCGCGACTCAATTTCCAATTAAAAACATACCAGTTAAAAATAGACATGTTTTTCATGAGCTTGGAGATGATATCGTAGAAGTTTCTGATAATTTTACAGGTACTGTCTGGAATACAGGTATCATGAGATATGGAAAATACTACTCTATTGATACAGAATCTAACTTTAATGAAAAACCAATTACATTAGGTGAAATTCTTCAAGATGAAAAGGATGTCCCTGATAAATATTTCATTACAGATTCAGCAAAATTGGAAAAATTTCAATTCCTGCGAGGTCCTAAACGAATAGAACGTACTTCTGCAGATGGACATACTTATATTTATTCCGAGGGAGGTATGGCTCCTTATGACGATTTAAATTTACCTGGTCGTACAATGTTAACTTCTGAAGGTACCGTAAATCGTTCAACCCATTTTCTTAAAGTTAATGATAAATACCGTCTTATAACTCCAGTTGAAGCAGAACGGCTTCAAGATTTTCCAGATAATTGGACAGCTAAAAAGAAATTGGCAGATGGATCTATTGTAGATGTTTCTGATAAAATGAGAATGTTCTTTATGGGAAATGCATTGGTAACAGAAATTGTTAGAAAAATTGGTGATTTTATTAAAAAAATAGACTAACCTACTCAAAGATAAAAAAAGAGGTGCGAACCTCTTTTTTCTATATCCTTACCTGTCTCTCATCCGACCGCTGACCTGTGACAAACATAGTAAAGGTTGCCTTACAGACATTTTTGCCATCTTGATTGCTGATAACTACATCCACGACACAGGTTGTACGGCCTTGATGGACACATTCTCCTTTAATGGTTAGCACATCGTCGCGTTTTCCTGCCTTGAGGTAGTTGATGGAGGATTGGAGCGTCACTACGTCTAGTCCTAGCGAGATGAGCACCAATCCACTAATCTGATCACAGAGGGTAAAGAGATAGCCACCATGGGCATTGCCATAGTAGTTGAGCGATGAGTCCACTACTTTGGTCGTCACCTCAACGTGGCCATCTTTCATCTCTTTAATTTCATAATTTTCAAAAGCTGATATAGCGTCAAAATGAAAATCTTTCATATTTTCCTCCTAAATTTCAAACACTATATCATACTACTACTTTTTACAAGACTAGGCAAGAATTATTCACTAGTCTGGTAAAATTTCGACTTGTTCTACAAAGCGCATAAAGGCTGCCTGTCCTTGCTCCGTCTGCTTGTAAACTCCTGCATCCTCTAGAACGCGCGCAAAGATAGCACCCACAGAGTCCTTGACGATTTCAAGGGCTTTTTCTTTATCCGCTAGGTCCGGATGTTGATCTTTGAGCTGGTCTGCCCATTCCTGATGATAAGAGGCAACTGCTTCATCATCGCCTACAAGATAGCTGGCGACTTGCTCCACTTCTGCTTTCAGGCGTGGTGGCAAAATAGCCAAGCCCATGACCTCAATCAAGCCGATATTTTCCTTCTTGATATGTTGGACATCCTTGTGGGGATGATAGATGCCATCCGGATGCTCTGGCGATGTCTGATTGTCCCGCAAGACTAAGTCCAACTCAAACTGTCCATCACGCTTACGCGCAATCGGTGTGATAGTGTGATGCGGTCTCCCGTCTGTCTCTGCTAAAATCTGCACTTCAGGATCTGAATATTGCCGCCATTCCTGTAAAATCTTATCAGCCAAGTTAATCAAATCCTCTTTAGAATCCGAGGTCAAACGTAGCACTGACATTGGCCACTTGACAATCCCAGCCATGACCTGCTCAAAACCAGTAAATCGGAAGGTCTTTTGCAGAGGAGCCAATTCCATAGGAAAAACATGACGCCCTCCCTGATAGTGGTCATGGGTTAAAATAGAACCACCGACGATTGGTAGGTCCGCATTAGAGCCTGCAAAATAGCCTGGAAACTGCTCTACGATAGCCAACAAACGCTCAAAGCTCTGCCGACTAATCGCCATGGGACGATGCTGCCCATCTAAGAAAATACAGTGCTCATTAAAATAAGCATAGGGCGAATACTGGAATCCCCACTCCTGACCCACCATTTCAAAACGGATAATGCGGTGATTGCTGCGAGCTGGGTGGTTGACCCGACCATGATAGCCCTCATTCTCTAGACAAAGCTGACACTGGGGATAATTGCTAGCTTGCACCAACTTGGCTGCCGCAATCTCCTTTGGATCCTTTTCAGGCTTAGAGAGGTTGATGGTAATCTCAAGCTCTCCGTAATCAGACGGTACACGATAAGCAATATTTTTAGCAATGGCCTTGAGCTTGATGTAGTCATTTTTCTGGCTAAGCTGGTAAAAATCTGCAATTGCCTGTTCGGGAGATTGGGCGTAGGTTGTCCAAAAGTCACGATTAACCTGACTTGGACAAGGGGTTACCAAGTCCATCAGTTCAGCACCAAGGATTTCACGCGCAGCCTGACTATCCTCAATCGTCTCTAATCGAACCGCCTCCTCGACCAACTGGTCCTTGAGGTCAATCAAGTCATCCAGATCAGTCTCAACTTCCAAAACACCATCTCCTACTCGTGCCAAGACACGATTGGTTAGGTAGATTCGATCCATTTCCTCAAATGAACTTTCAGCAATGACTTCCGTGATAAATGCATCTAGAACTCCTTGACTCATTGATTCTCCTTCTTACTTTCTAAATAGTCTCTGACAGCATCTAAATCCTGAAAAACTTGTTCTGTTTTATTTAAGAAAGACTGTGCTGGGCATTTTAAGTCTGGAATACAAATAACTGGTATCCCAGCTCTATACGCTGCTTCAATCCCTGCTTCACTATCCTCTAATACTAAGCAATTCTCTGGTAAAACATTCAAATCACTACAGGCCTTTAAATATATATCAGGGTAAGGTTTGCTTCGCTTTACATCTTTTGCAAAAACTAGATGGTCAAATAGGGACAGTATCCCATTACTATCCAAAATCATTCTAGCTCTAGATTCAACACTTGAAGTTGCTAGAGCGATTGGAATACCTTCTCTTTGCAAAAAAGCAAGCAAATTTTTAGCACCTTTTTTTAAATTTACACCTTTGACCAATATTCGAGCTTCCAGTTCATAAACTTTTTCCAAGGTTTGGTCAAAGTTCCAAGGTAAATCATAGGTATCTAAAAATCGTTGAACATTCTCCTCTTCCCTATGTCCACTGTATTCTCTAGAATATGTTTCTTCTGTGAAAGGAATTCCAAAATCTTTAAGCAATTCTTGATAAACTTTTAGAGAAATGATCTCAGTATCAGCTAATAAGCCATCTAAATCAAATATTACAGCGTCCATTTACTTCTCTCCTAGTCTACAACGCGAGTGCCACCTGCAACTTCAGCGATATAGAAGCTTGGAGCGTATCCAACGACTTCCTCGTAGTGCTTGCCAACAGCTTCCTTAAAGGCCTCAACAACATCTTTTTGCACTAAGGCAATGGCACATCCGCCAAATCCTGCCCCTGTCATACGAGCACCAAGAACACCTTCCTGAGCCCAAGCTGTGTGAACAAGGGTATCCAATTCCAATCCAGTCACTTCATAGTCATGCTCAAGAGAAACATGAGATGCATTCATCAAGCGACCAAATGTTTCCAAATCACCTGCTTGAAGAGCTGCTTGTGCTTTGAGGGTACGTTGGTTTTCAAGCACAGCATGGCGAGCACGTTTTAAACGATTTTCGTCTTTAATCAGATAGTTGTATTGGTCAAAGGTCCACTCATCCAATTCACCCAAGGTCTGAATATCCAAGGCAACTTGCAATTCTTCCACGGCTTTTTCACACTCAGCACGGCGTTCATTGTATTTAGAATCTGCCAATTCACGGCGTTTGTTGGTGTTCATGATGACAACAACATTGTCCTTCAAATCAAGCGGCACCAAGTCGTATTCTAACGTATTGGTATCTAGGTAAATGGCGCGTTGGTCTGCCCCCATACCGATAGCAAACTGGTCCATGATACCAGAGTTGACTCCTATAAAGTTATTTTCTGTTTGTTTTCCGATTTTAACCAAATCCAAACGGTCTAGTTTTAAACCAAAGAGATGCTCTGCCACAACCCCTGTCAAAAGTTCCAAGGATGCTGATGATGACAAGCCTGCACCATTTGGGATATTTCCATAAACATAAAAATCAAACCCTTTGTCAATCACGTGCCCAGCTTCTTGCAAGAAATGAAGGACCCCTTTTGGATAGTTGGTCCAGCTGTGCTCTTTTTCAAATTTGAGGTCAGCAAGAGGAACTTCGATAATACCCTTGTCCTCAAAGTTGGCTGAGTAGAAACGCAAGACTTGGTCGTCACGCTTGCGAGCCGCTCCATAGGTTCCCAAGGAAATAGCAGCTGGAAAAACGTGCCCACCGTTGTAGTCTGTGTGTTCACCAATCAAATTGATACGACCTGGTGAAAAGAAAGTTTGGTCTGCTTCTTGACCAAAAACGGCAAGAAAGTCTTTGCGAAGGGCTTCAGTAGTAAGATCTTGTGTCATATAAATTCTCCTTTGATTGTCCGTTAAGTCACCTTAACGTGTAATCGTTTTCTTCTATTGTATCCAAGGGATTTGCTAAGGTCAATCCTTTTTACTAAACTTTTACTAAACTATCGGTAAAAAGAAGAAAAATATGATATACTAACCTAAAAGGAGGAGGATTTATGGCTACTTTAAAAGACATTGCACAGCTAGCCTCTGTCTCTATCGCGACCGTATCTCGTGTCCTCAATCGCGACCAGAGTCTATCTGTTACAGAAGAAACCAGACACCGTATTTTAACTGTCGCTGAAGAGCTGGGCTATACTAAGCACCTCAAGACAGGCGAATCCCACAAACCCAAGCAAAAGATTGCCATTATCCAATGGGTCAGCGAACAAGGGGAGTTGGACGACCTCTACTACTACCAGATTCGTCTCGGTATTGAAAAAAGAGCCCAAGAGTTGGACTATGACATCTTGCGCTATTTTAATGACCATCCTTTTACACTGAGCGAGGAAGTGATTGGCATTCTCTGCATCGGAAAATTTAGCCGAGCTCAGATTTCTGCCTTTGAAGAATACCAAAAACCCTTGGTCTTTATAGACAGCGATACCCTCTCACTAGGTCATACCTGTATTATCACTGACTTTTACACTGCTGTGAAACAAGTTGTAGACCATTTCCTCAGCCAAGGGATGGACCGTATCGGGATTCTAACAGGTCTCGAAGAAACAACCGACCAGGAAGAAATTATCCAGGATAAGCGGCTAGAAAATTTCAAAGACATTACCCAAGCAAATGGTATCTACCATGAAGAACTGGTCTTTCAGGGGAGCTTTACTGCCCAGTCTGGCTATGACTTGATGAAGGAGGTCATTCACAAGCTAGGAGAACAACTCCCACCAGCCTTTTTCGCTGCTAGCGATAGTTTAGCCATCGGCGCCCTCCGTGCCCTTCAAGAAGCTGGAATTAGCCTACCAGACCGCGTCAGCCTCATTTCTTTTAACGACACTAGCCTGACCAAGCAGGTCTATCCTCCTCTTTCAAGCATCACTGTCTATACCGAGGAAATGGGCCGAGCAGGCATGGATATTCTTAATAAAGAAGTTCTCCACGGTCGGAAAATTCCTAGTCTGACTATGCTGGGAACTAGACTGACTCTGAGAGAAAGTACACGGAATGAATAGAAAAAGTGAATAAAGAAATATTCCTTTATCCACCTTTTTGGGATTTAATTGTTATTCGCTACGAAGCGATTCGACTGGGTCTTTCTTAGCAGCGATGCGTGAAGGGATTAGACCGGCTAACATGGTAAGGACAATCGAAATACCGATAAGGATTAGAGCTACTTCTATTGGTAATTGCGCTACATTTCCCACATTTGTCATTTTCGCAACAATCGCATTGATTGGGAATGTCGCAAGAAAGGTAATCGCGATACCGAGCACCCCAGAGATCAATCCTTCAATGGCTGTTTCAGCAGTGAAGATACGACGAATATCTTTCTTCGAAGCCCCCATTGCACGTAGGATTCCGATTTCTTTTGTACGTTCGAGAACTGAAATGTACGTGATAATCGAAATCATTATAGAAGATACAATGAGTGAGATGGCCACAAAGCCAACGAGTACTGTTGTCACTACGCCAACCAATGTCGTAATTGAAGACATGATAGTTTGGATATCATCTGAATAAGCGAGTACCTTATCGTCTTCTCCAGCTTCTTTTTTCGCTGTGTTATAGGCGTTTATGAACTCTTTTAAGTCTTGTTTTTGTTGGAACGAAGAGGTGTAGAGCTCAATGGCAGCTGGTTTGGATTTGTTGATGACGCCCATTTTTGCGAGGTTTTCCTCGTAAGTTGAAGCCGAATTGTCGTTATATTGTTGGACATACTGCGCTTGTTCTTCAGGCGTCATTTTGGCCAACTGAATTTTTTCTTCTTCGGTTAAATTCTCCGAACTGAATGGTTTAGGATCTTTGGCAAATTCTTTACCCGTAAATACATTTAGATTTTGATTGGATTCCTGTTCCTTAACGATATCACTATTTTGAATGTATTCGGAAGTGTAATCAATGAGGGTGCTTGTGTAGGCGATTCCTCCTGAAGGAGCATTCACTCCTGAACTTGTGCCATCTTTTTGGCGAAGGACACCCACAATTTTAAGTTCGATCCCATTCTCGATTTGAGTTTTCATATAAGAAGCATTATCAATCTTATTGACCCATAAGTTATTTTCTTTCACAAAACGGTTTGTATTAACAACTGCTTTGAAAGTTTTTCCTATAAAATCACTATATTGATACGTTTGAGAAGAGAGTTCGTCGAGCTTCTTCGTATCGTTCAATTCACTGGGATCTTTGATACGCAAACTATAGAGCAACAAGTCGCTAATTTGATTGTTTTCATCTACGATAAGGACGAGCTCGGACTTATCTTGTGGGAAGCGTCCTTCCAACACGTCGTACTTGCTTTCTAGCATTGAAGAATCACTAGAAAGTTCACTCCAGTAGTTGAGGTTTTGTAAGTATCCCTTCATCGTTTGATTCGCTGTTTCTACTTCATCAGCTAAGGTTGAAGGCAGAATACTTTTGGGTCCGTTGGAAGTATCACTTGCATAGATAAACGGTTGTAAATTGTATCGGTAACGAATGTCTTTTGTGAGAGATTCGACCTTCGAAGTGTGTTCCTCCAAGTATGTCTTGAAGGAAGCTAGGTCGTTCTTTCCGATTTGTTTTTTCAATAAATTCGTTAAAATCGTATTGATACCGAGCTCATGATTATCCTTGTAAGGCTTCTCGCTCAAATCTGGAGAGGTCGCCAACAAGTTACTCTGGTTCTGCTCGCTAATCGTCAGTGGAAGAGAGACGAGGGTATCTTCCTGCACCTTTTTAACGTAGTCACTCACACCATTGGAAAGGGCTAAGATAAGAGCAATCCCGATAATCCCGATAGAACCCGCAAAAGCTGTTAGTAAGGTACGACCTTTCTTCGTCAATAGGTTATTAAAGGAAAGTACAAGAGCGGTTATAAAGCTCATCTTCGTCTTCGTGAACTGGATGTCGACTTGCTTTGTCTCCTCTGTTGGTTCGCATGGATTTGAGTCGCTCAAGATGTTTCCATCTAATACTTGTACGATGCGTGTGGAGTACTTCTGTGCCAGCTCTGGGTTATGCGTCACCATGATAACCAAACGTTCCTTAGCGATGTCTTTTAATAAATCCATGATTTGAACAGAAGTCTCAGAATCGAGCGCTCCTGTCGGTTCGTCGGCTAAAACGACTTTTGGATCATTAACAAGAGCACGCGCAATCGCGATTCGTTGCATTTGTCCCCCAGACATTTGACTTGGTTTCTTATATAAATGGTCTTTTAGGCCTACGCGTTCGAGCACTTCGATAGCACGTTTCTTACGTTCTGCTTTTGAAACACCCGAAAGAGTCATTGCAATTTCTACGTTAGAGAGTGCAGTTTGGTGCCCGATGAGATTATAAGACTGAAAGATGAAACCGATGGTGTGGTTTCTGTAGCTATCCCAATCGCGGTCTTTAAATTGCTTTGTTGATTTTCCTTGGATGAGTAAATCACCAGATGTGTATTGGTCGAGTCCCCCGATGATATTTAATAGGGTGGTTTTCCCAGAACCCGATTGTCCGAGAATGGAGACAAACTCATTCTCACGGAAGCGAATCGAGATATCCTTTAGCGCATGGAACTCTTGATCGCCCGTATGATAGACTTTTGAAATGTGTTGTAGCTGTAACATCGCCTATCTCCTTTCAGTGATATATGTAGTCTATCACAATTTCATAATGGAGTAAATATGTTACATTTACAATTCATCAAAAATAATCAACAAATAGAAAATCGACTTCTTATGAATGATGATGTCCATGACTTTGACCTACTTCCAACTCCTCAATTTTTCGCTTATGAGTTTGGTGACTTGCTAGGTTTGCATCAACTTCAATGGTAACATTTTGAAAGCCATAATCTTTGAGTAAATTACGAATGGATTCTTTACAATACTCTATATGTTCAATCTCTTCTAGGCAAACATGAACAATGGCATTTTTTTCCAAACCATCCATAGTCCAGAGATTGAGCTGATTAACACTGGCCACATGGTCTAATTGCTCCAAGTCTTTCTTCACTTGTTTGATATCTACTCCTTCTGGCACAGCATCCAAGAAAATCTTGAGTGCGCTCCAAAAGCGAGGAATGGCTTTTGTTAGAATGAAGATGGAAATGACAAGCGATAAGAGCGGATCAAGAATATACCAATCTGTAAATCGGAGGATAATCGCCATTAGAATGACAGCCAACCAACCAAGAGTATCTTCCAAAAAATGCAGACTGAGAATTGACTCGTTCTTTGTCTTGCCCTTACGAACTACTAGACTAGCTAGCACATTGATAGCTACTGCAATGATTCCCAGCCAGAGGATCCCTTCCTCATTAACGGGTTGTGGGTGAACGATCTTTGTGACATTTTCCAAAATCACTAGGACAGACCCTATCATAAGAATCACAGCTGTTAGAATGGCCCCTAGAAGGCTAAAACGCTTGTAACCCAAGGTGTACTGCCCATCTTCTTCTCGGTTTGAGATTGTTTCTAAAAGGGCTGATATGCCAATGGCTATAGCATCTCCTAAGTCATGAACAGAATCAGCAAGAACTGCACTTGAACCAAAGATTCCTCCTGCGATAAACTCGACTATCGCATAGCTTAAATTTAAGAAAAAAGCTAACCAGATAGATGTTTTAGAACTCATTTCTCTCCCTCCTTTGGTATAATGGGTATATACATACTTCTTTCATTTGTATTATCTAATAAAATCCAAAGAAAGGATAGAAGCAAACTGTCAGCCATGTTCAGTTCTGAACAGTTTGTATCAAGTGTCTATATGCCAAAAAGAGACCGTCGAGTCAACAAGACTAAAAAAGCCATCTATCAAGCTTTTTTACAACTTTTAAACGACAAAGGCTATGATGCCACTACTGTTCAGGATATCATTGACCTAGCAGATGTTGGACGTTCTACTTTTTACTGTCATTACGAAAGTAAGGAACTCCTTTTAGATGAGCTCTGTCGCTACCTCTTTCATCATCTCTTTGAAAGGGAAGAACACTTGACTACAGAAGACTACCTCGCACATATCTTTTTACATTTTCAGAAAAACCAGGACCGTGTCACTAGTCTCCTTTTTTCCAAAAACGACTACTTCCTCCGCCAACTACACAAGGAACTCGAACACCACGTTTATCCCATGGTAGCTGATGATTTGCAAGAGGCCTATCCAAACATTCCTGCCTCCTACCTCCAGCATTTTGTTGTGACGAACTTTATCGAGACCCTAACTTGGTGGCTAAAAAAAGGAAAATCTTATACCGAAGACCAAGTGGTAAAATTTTACCTTGATGTAATAGAGATGACCTCCTCTACAACTCCACTTGATAACTAAGCCTGTAACTCAGAAAGGAACCAACTATGTTAACTTCGATGATTCTAGGAATACTAACAATTGTACTAGCTCTCGCCTTCTCGCTTCTTCACCTTGCTGCTGCTTTTTCAGCCATGAAACAAAAGAACTACAGTCTGGGAAACACGTGCATCTTGGTCGGCAGTTGCCTCACTTCTCTGGCTCTAGCTATCTTTTACTTCGTCCCACTGGCAACCATTCTACTATGGATTGTGGGTTCGAGTATCGTCTGCTATGGTGCCTACTGGAACGGGCGACAGCAAGAAAATCAACATATATCGCACCACATTATTCGTATAACGAGTGCTATTGTCATTACGGTATTATTCATTTTGCTCTAACACAAAAAAAAGGATCATCTGATCCTTTTTTTACTTTTTTAAGCGCTTTTTGCTGCCTTGCTCCACTGATACCACCCAACTAGACTATTGATGAGATAAATTAGGTATTTCCCTTGGATTTGCAGGCTTTCTCCCCACCAGAGATAGATTGAAAAGACATTAGTAGCAGCCCAGAATATCCACTGTTCACGGTAAACAGCTGTCATGAGGATTTGCCCTACACCATTGGTCGCATCAGTGATAGAATCACGATAGGGACGATTAGCTCCGATAGACTGATAAATGATGGAATTAATCAAACCAAATAGGTAGTTACTAGCACGACCTTCAGCTTCTCAAAGAGCAGAAAAAAGGTTAGTAAGGCTTGTGAGAGATGAATCATTTTAAAGGCAAACAATTCCAACAAGACGTCATCATTGTCGCTGTTGGTTATTACCTACGTTACAATCTGAGCTATCGTGAAGTTCAGGAATTGCTTTATGACCGTGGAATAAATGTTTGTCACACTACGATTTATCGGTGGGTTCAAGAATACAGTAAAATCCTCTATCATCTCTGGAAAAAGAAAAATAAACAGTCCTTCTATTCGTGGAAAATGGATGAAACCTATATCAAAATTAAGGGGTGTTGGCATGATCTCTATCGAGCGATTGATGCGGACGGTTTAACATTGGATATCTGGTTACGAAAGAAACGTCGAGTAGACGATAACAGCTATAAGTTAGAAGATACCGCCTATCAAGAAGATAAAGCACGCAAAGCAGAAACCGAAGATAAGCTAGCTATTGAAGCAATGAAAAGCAAGTACACCACGCTATTGCTAGAAAATATGTTGCTAAGTCCGTTTGAAATGCAAGATACAAAAATCATGGCAGGATTGCAAGTCCATGTTTACCCCCTCTATGACGAACTGAAAGAATTAAGAGGGCTAAATAGTGTCAAAGACCACTTGTCTTATGTTGCCAGCAGACGTGAAGAATATTCTAAGCATAATATCGCACGCTGCCTCAAAAAAGCCATTGAACAATATCTACCAACGGTTAAAAGGCAGGACTTAAACCATGAGTGAAGACTTAAAAACGATCAAAGAGCTGGCGGATGAGTTGAGTGTTACAAAACAAAATATTCAATATCACTACCAAAGGTTACCAAAAGAATTACAGATTAAAAGTTCCAATGGGTCTAATCTAATAAATTCTAAAGCAGAAAAAATAATTTTAGGTAAAGTAGAAAGTAGTAGCAAATCAAATACCAAAGACCAACAAATAAGTAGCAAAGACCAACAAATAGAAAAACTAACTAATTTGTTAGACCAGTAACAACGATTAGCCTTGCAAGATAAAAAGTTGCTAGAAGAATACAAGGCGGAAAATGATAACTTAAAAGCCCTCAAAGTGCCCTCACAGGAAACAGAATTCAAACACTTAGACAATCAATATAAAGATGAAGTGAACGCTCTTAAAGAGAAGTTGGAAAATTTGCAGGAATAAATCAAAAATCAAAAAAGGATAGAAGAACAAGAAAAACCAATAAAATGGTGGGGACTATGGCGAAAATAGATGATTCAGTTAAAAAGAAAGTTCCAGAATTGCGATTTAAAGAATTCACGGATGAATGGGAACAGCGTAAGTTGGGAGACGAAGTTCGAATAGTGATGGGACAGTCTCCTAATTCAGAAAATTATACTGATGATCCTAATGGGCGCTAAAAATGCGAAGACCTATGAAGACCTATTTTGTATTAGTCAAACAAAAAATCCAAAAGAAATGGTATATGATTATGACCATGAAACAAAGTAAAATCAAACCGAGTGATCTGAGGAAGCACCCGATGATCATGAAACGTTATTAAACACAAAAGTCACCCATGTGAGTTCTTGCCAGAAGCTGAAGTTAATCCTTCAACCTGGAAAACCCGCAGAGGTGACTTTTTCTATACATCTCGATTTTTCTGGCAATAATCATTAACCGATAAATATGTCTGTGAATCACCCAGCGACTCCGCTATGTCCATAATCCGCGGTGGTAGTAATCCCACTCGCTGGACAAGTTCGTGATTGCTGAACAATTCCCGTGGACTGCCGGCGAAGCCAAACTTCCCGTGTTCCATAACATACACCGACTCAAACTCGGCGGCGACCCAATCCATGTCATGGGTGATGGTCACAACTTGGTGGCCCGAATCAGCCAACTGATGGAAAATTGCGGTCAACTTGCGCCGGCTTTCCCAATCAAGCGACATCATCGGCTCATCAAATAAATAAATCGCCGGATCCACTGCCAAAACTGTGGCAACGCTCAACAGCTTGCGTTCCGACAATGACAGGTCATATGGACTTTCAGCTGTTTTATCATCCAAGCCAACTCTTTTTAGAGCCGCTAAAGCCCGCCTCGTAATCGTGTCGTGGTCATCCATGACCTGCGCGACATTCCACTCCACCTCTCGTTGAACGGTCGGGTTGAAAAGCTGATCGTCAGGATTCTGAAAAGTAATCCCAACCTTCAGTAACTTTTCGACTGGTTTAAGATCATTAAAATTTTCTCCATCGATCTTAATCACACCGGTTTGTGGTGTCAGCAAGCCCGTCAACAATTTGAAGAGCGTTGATTTGCCGGCACCATTTTGGCCGACAATCGCCACCATCGGATCGGCGAAGTGTTTGTCTTCAACATCCAAGCTAAAGGACCGTTCCGGATAAGTGAACGTCAGGTGGCTCAGTTCAATTGTGGACATAACGAATCTCCTTCAGATCAGCGTAATTCACCGGATACCGGCCATCAGCCAAGTGCCAATCCATTTTTTGAGCAAGTTGCTGGATTGTCGGGGCTGGAATCTGCCAGTCAGCTGCCAAATGATTAAACACCTCACCCGGCCTGCCCTGGGCTACCATTTGACCCTCGTGCAGCACCCACACAACGTCAGCGACTTCGCACAAATCGTCAATTTCACTGGTGACAATGAAGACAGTCGTCTCTTTGACTTGGGCCAGCCATTGGAAAAATTGCCGGCGGCCAAGGGGATCCATCTCACTGGTCGGATCATCCATAATCAAAACAGCCGGATTAGCCACAATCGCCGTGGCAATTGCCAACCGCTGGATCTGACCACCGGAAAGGCTCTCGGGACGCAAATTCAGCTGTTCAATCAGCCCCATTTGCGTGGCAACTTCTTCAACCCGTTTTTGAATCAGTCCTTCAGCCATTCCCTGATTAATCAAGTCAAAGGCGATTTCATCGGCAACCGTGTCTGCCAACCCGCTTAGTTGGCCAGCTGGATTTTGCAGTACAACTCCATTCATGGCATTATAAACGGGCCAATTGTCGGACACTCGCTGGCCAAACATGTGCCAATCGCCCTCAATCTCAGCAGACACAATTTTGGGAATGACCCCTGCCAGCACACGGCACAAAGTCGATTTGCCGGAGTGGCTATTCCCGATAATCCCAACCACCTGGCCAGTATGAACCTCCGCGTTAATCTGACGCAGTTGTGGTTGCTCAGTACCCGGATAACGGGTGGTCAAATTTTCAATTACAATCCGTTTATCTTCGTCCATATCTTCCACCCAATCAATAAAATTGCCAATCCAGTCAGACCAATGTGCAGCGTCCGCGACAGGCGATACACGCGCTGGGAGGTTCTGACAGTCCGGTTGAGATTATCAAAACCTCTCAGTTGGAGAGAAATCGACCGCGTCATCGATTGATCCAAGGTCTTAATCACCAATGGAATTAGAACCGGCAGGACTGACTTTAATTTCTGAATCAACGTTTTTTGCGGATTGGTTCCGCGAACTTTTTGTGCCTGCTGGATTTTCCGCATATTGCGCATCATTTCCGGCAAAATATAACACACCGACATCAGAACGTAGACGGTTTTATAAGACAATCCGGACAGTTCCAAATAGGCCGCGTTTTCTGAAATACTCGTGGTCACCATAAAAAAGCCACTGGTCAAAATAATCACCAATACTCGACAACCCAGAGTGGTGGCGTAAATCAGGCCTTCTTTGTAGAACGACACCCCAAGCACAGAAAACAGCACAGTTTGATTCCGACTGTAAAATAACCCTTGGATGATCAGCATGGTGCAAATCAGAAACAGGCTGAATCCCAGCGCCTTAAAGGTGGTAGAACTCAATTTGGAAAATAACAATAGCAGTGTTGCGACAAGAATTAATCCGGCCTGAAGCAATAAATTCATACTGGCAAAGCTCAACAACGTCATGTCCAAGATGAACAAGAGCTTAGTAATCGGATCGATCACCTGGTACCACTTGAGCTTGACCCGTGGCGCTCCAGAAATCAATGTTTTATCAGTCATCATTTATCATCGCTAAAGAAGTGCACCATCCGCTTCGGCAGCTGACGATAGATGAAGAATGCCAGGTAGGCCACGCAGACTTTATCCAAAATATCCAAGACAAACTCATCGGTAAATGAGGCCAGCCACACTGGTGCATGATTGGCGACCATTACCGCAAACAATGAGTCACCCCAAGCGATACCGGTCTGACCACCCCAAAAGATGACATTGAGCGGCGTTGAAATGACAGCTGAAACGATGGCAATAATAATAGCAGAAACAAATACTCGTCGCGCTGACGAGAACCACCCATTGGCGTGCAAAACTCCGACAGCAATCCCAATTCCGATGCTGGTAATCGCATACACGGTTGAAATTGGCGATAAGGTCAGCCCATAGATTACGTTGTTGATGAAACCACTAATGGCACCGGCAACCGGCCCAGCCAACATGCTGGTAAGAAAGGTTCCCAAAGACCCCAGCCAAACGGGCAACTTTAACCCCTCCGCCAAGGCTTTGGCAACATAGTTAATACCCACGGCAGCGGGAATCAAAGTCATGGTGGCAGCACTTAACTTAAATTTCCACATACTGGTACGATGAATCGGTTCTGTTTTCATAATCTTCTCCTTTTGTTTTTAAAGAGCCGTGTCTGGATAGACTTTCGGACGCAACGCTCTATTATATATCTACTGAACTGTCTATACACAAGATTTCCATCCTTAGTCGACATGAGCTGGAAATCTTTATTTGTTAAGTAGTTCACAACACATTATACACCTATTTTGTGAATAGTCAAGTGTATTTACAGTAAAATTTTAGAAAATCCTGAGAATTTCCTCTTATTTTCCATTTAAAAATGAAAATCATTACTTCTGACACCAAAAAAGCCCAGACAAGATTGCCTGAGCATTTTTCTATATGATTATTTAACAAAGTTGAGTTTAGCATTGTCAAGCTATTTCTTCAACAAGCCTTGTTCTTGTAGAAATTCTTTGGCTACTTGTTCTGCTGACTTGCCTTCAACTCCGACTTGGTAGTTGAGCTGGCTCATCTGGCTTTCAGTAATTTTACCAGCTAGTTTATTGAGAACTGTCTCCAACTCAGGATGTTTCTTGAGAAGAGCTTCTTTCATTAGTGGAGCCCCTTGATAAGGTGGGAAGAGTTGTTTGTCATCCTCCAAGACCTGCAAATCATAACGCGCCAACTCTGCATCGGTTGAATAGGCATCCGTGATTTGAATATCACCTGACTGGATTGCCTGATAGCGAAGGGCTGGCTCCATGGTCGCTACGTTGAGATTGAGACCATACATTGATTGCAAGCCCTTATTGCCATCTTCACGGTCATTAAACTCGAGAGTAAAACCGGCCTTCAACTGTCCTTCCACTTTTTTCAAGTCCGAAATGGTCTTCAAGCCATATTCTTGAGCAATCTTTTTCGGAACAGCTACAGCGTAGGTATTTTGATAAGACATAGGTTTGAGATAGGCCAGATGATCCTGTTTGGCAATGCCATCACGCGCCACCTGATAAACCTGATCTGGCTCATGACCTACCTTGGGTGATGGCTGAAGCAAACTTTCAGTCACCGTACCAGTAAATTCAGGATAGATATCAATATCCCCTTTTTTCAGAGCTTCATAGAGGAAGCTTGTTTTCCCAAAATTCGGCTTAACAGTCGCAGTCATACTGGTATTTTCTTCAATCAACAATTTATACATATTAGCCAAAATTTCGGGTTCTGGTCCCAATTTCCCAGCAATCACCAAGTTTTCTTTCTCTTTTTGAGCCAAAAGGGCTGGACTATAAGACAGACCGAGTAATATGGTCACCAAGGCAAAACCAGAGAAAATCGTCCGCAATTTTGCTTTTTCCATCACTTTTAGTAGGAAGTTAAAGGCAATGGCCAGCACTGCAGAAGAAAGGGCCCCAATCAAAATCAGACTAGTATTATTGCGGTCAATTCCCAAAAGGATAAAGGAACCCAGTCCGCCAGCCCCAATCAAGGCTGCCAAGGTCGCCGTACCGATGATCAAGACCGCTGCCGTCCGAATCCCAGACATAATGACAGGCATGGCAAGTGGAATTTCAAACTTCTTGAGACGCTCCCATCTAGTCATCCCAAAGGCAATCCCAGCCTCTTGCAGACTTGGATCAATTCCCTTCAGCCCAGTAATGGTATTTTGCAAAATCGGGAAAATCGCATAAATCACCAGAGCAGTCAAAGCAGGCAAGGTCCCAATTCCCATCAAGGGAATAAAGAGTCCTAACAAGGCTAGAGACGGGATGGTCTGGAAAATCCCTGCAATCTGCAAGACCCAGTCCGCTATCTTTTCATGATAACGAAGATAAACAGCCAAGGGAATCGCGATAAAAACAGCTAGTAACAAGGTTAAAAGTGACAACTGCAAATGTTGAGATAGAGCTGTTACCCAATCACCAAAACGATTCTGAAAAGTTGATATCAAATTAGTCATGAACACTACCTCCAAACAAATCTGCTACAAAGTCCGTTGCAGGAGCTTTTAAAATGGTCTCGGGATTCGCCACCTGACGAATCTCTCCATCCTGCAAAACAGCAATACGATCCGCCAATTTCAAAGCTTCATCCGTATCATGGGTCACAAAAATCGTTGTCATACCAAACTCTTTATGCAATTCTTTCGTCAAAACCTGCAACTGTTTTCTCGAAATAGCATCCAAGGCCGAAAAGGGCTCATCCATGAGGAGAATCTTAGGCTTACCAATCATGGCACGAACAATGCCGACCCGTTGCTGTTCTCCACCAGATAATTCACTAGGCAAACGATGCCCATACTCAGCTACCGGTAAACCAACCTTAGCTAAAAGCTCTTCTGTTTTCTTCGCAATCTCTTCCTTACTCCACCCCTTCATCTCCGGAATGAGAGCAATATTTTCCGCAACCGTTAGATTGGGAAACAGAGCAATGGCCTGTAAAACATAACCAGTAGAAAGACGAAGTTCACGCTCATCATAGTCTTTGATGCGCTTGCCATCCATATAAATATTTCCATCAGTTGGTTCCAAGAGACGGTTAATGATCTTAATCATGGTCGTCTTACCGGACCCAGAAGGCCCAACTAAAACCATGAACTCTCCATTATCGATTCGTAAATTGACATCTCTCAAAACATCTTTTTTTGTATAGCGTAGCGCTACATTCTTGTATTCAATCATTCTTAGTCCTCTATTTAAAATTTTCCTCGATTAGTCAAGTCTTCTACCTTAGGCATGACTTCCTTATTGTCCCAATGCTCCACAATCAAGCCTTTCTCCAAACGGAAAATATCGTACTGGGCATAGGCAACTCCGTCAATCTGAGTCTGGCCATAGCTAACCACATAGTTTCCTTGTCCCAAAAGCTGGAAAACAAAGTCGAAAGTGACATCATGTTCAGCCACATAGTTTTTAAAAGCCTGACTTCCTTGGCCAATCTCATGATTATGCTGAATCAAATCGTCTGCCACATAATCACTCCACTGCTCTAGTTCGCCGTTTTGAAAGATTTCTGTCAAGAAACGGCGAACCAACTTTTTATTTTCTGCTGTCTTGTCCAAATCCTTGATCTCAAAATCTCCAAAAATCTGGTCTAATTGGTCATTTTCAGGTGTTCGATAGTAGTCAATCACATCCCAATGCTCCACGATACGGCCGTTCTCATCCGCACGGAAAGTATCTGTCGTCACCCATTGAGCTTCCCCACCATTGAGATATTGATGAACATGAACAAAGACCAGATTGCCATCCTCAATAGTGCGAACAATTTTCATCTCACGCTCGGGATGGCGCTCAAAGAAATTTGCAAAGAAAGCCGCAAACCCTTCTTTCCCATCTGGCACACCTGTCGAGTGTTGGATATAAGTATCCCCTACAGACTGAGCTTGAGCCTCAGCAACTCGTCCGTCTTGAATAGCATGAATATATAGATTTTGGGCATTTTCAACTTGTTTTGACATGATTTATTCCTCATTTGCTTTCTCTTTCAGATTGTCCAAAATGCGTTCCTGATAACTTTCAAACTGGCGAATTTCTTCCTCAGTGAATCCTTTATAAAAAATAGCATCCAGTTTTTGACTGATACGATGGCCCACTTCTTTCTGGGACCAACCCCGCTCTGTCAACTTGACATATTTCTTCCTCTTATCTACCCCACATGGACTAATCGTGATCAGCTTTTGCTCCTCAAGTTTCTTAATCATAGTCGTAAGCGTATTGTTGGCGAGACCAGTCGCCAGCGCAATATCTGTCGCAGTTGCACAGCCAGTTTCACTATTCCATAAAACAGTGAGAATCTTGCCCTGCTCACTTCGATAAAGAGCCTCCGGATCCTGACTCAGTAACTTTTGAAAAATCCGCCCATTCAGCAAACGAATATGATGGGCAACTAAATGACTATCTTTCATGACCTCTCCAATTTATTTCTATATCGAATTATTTTCATTGTAACACCTCTCGTTCCATCTGTCAACTATTTCGATTTAGAAATAATTTCCACCAACAAAAAAGACCTCCTACCTAAAGTAGAAGATCTCTAATCTTGATCAACTTAATCTGTCATTTCGGAAACCAAGGTTCGATGTTCCAGTGGTAGACTGCACATAACCAGCAAGAAGATGAATCCTGACTGAATCCAGAAGAGAGCCAAGTCAAAAATTCCATGTACAGCAACAACTGTCAGGAAGGAGAGATAAAGACCGATAATTGGTCGTTTGCCAGACTCCTGACTCATATCCATCATCATGTGAACCGGGATAACCGATGAAATGGATAGGAGAATTGTTCCAATCAAACCATAACTTAAGATAGTATCAATGTAAAGACTATGCGCGTGTTCGTGGTAAGGTGCATGAATTCTCGGATAGGAATTCATATAGGTCAGTGGACCCTCACCCCAGATCGGATTTTGTTTAAACAAAGTCATACCCGCATTCCAGATTGAAACACGCTCCTCCATTGAAGAATCTAGCGTTCCCATACGGACACCCAAATCGCTTGAGAAGAGGAAACAAAGGCCAATCCCAAAAACTCCAATACTGAGCCAGAAGGCGCGCCAGTTTTTAATGGTTGTAAAAAGATAAATGATTGCACCAGCAATGATGGCAGGAAAGGCCGTTCTATTTTGCGTAAAATTCAAACCAAATAGATTCACAAAACCTGCTAGCACACAAAAGATTTTTAACCATCTTAACTTCGTCGTTGTAAAGAGATAAAAAGCTATCATGATACAGAAGCAACAGATAATCCCATAGTAGTTAGGATTAAAGAAGGTGACCTCTGCACGGTTCTGGTGCCATACTTGCATATTGGGCGAAAGAAAGGCGTAGTTAAATTTCTTTACAATTTGAAAATGCTCCAAAGTAGCAAAAGCCGCAGAGAGCACACTACCAAACAAGATTGTCTGCAGAATCAGTCGAAAGAAAGCATGCGTCAGACGTTTCTGGTAGAAGCTAAAGAAAATGAGGAAGAGAAACATCAGTAAAGATGCAACCAATCCAAGCCAGTTCTTGGCGACGATAGAGATGATACTACTATAGGCAATAAAAAAGAGAAGTACAGGATGTTTGATTAATCCTTTGATAATTCCCTTCATCTCCCCAGTAACAAGTAAACCTATCAAATATAAAGCAAAGAGCGCTAAGAACAAATAAAAAGGTAAAAAGATACTTATGATCATCAAATACAAAAAGAAATCTTTTTTCGAAAGCCCTCTTATCTTATCCAGTAATCCAATTGATTTCAAAACGGATCCTTTCTGTTCTGGATTTCTCCAGAAGATAAATGCTAAACTATCTTTATATTCTACCATTTTTTCTGTCATTTGGGAACAATGAACACGTTTTCGCCACAAAAAAACTCTTTCATTAATATAGCACTAGAACTGAATTTTTCTGCCGTTTTCCAATACTTGATAGGTCTGACTTTGCAAATCAATTTCTGCTACTGCTGTTACAGACTTATCTTTATTTTGACGTTTGATTACAATGCTGTGAGCTGTTGGTGTTTCTATCTCAATAGTCCCTTCTAGGTCAAAGGCCTCTGATTGATTACGGAAAGAAAATAGATTGAGAAGAGACTTCACCACAGGACGTTGAACTTCTTCTGCTATTTCCTCGTTGCTATAGTAATGACGATTAATATTTCGACCTTCTTTGGTTTCTTCTAACAATTTCAAGTCATTTTTTCCTGCTAATAGACCCACATAGTAAACCTGAGGAATGCCTGGAGCAAAAGCTTGAATCAGACGAGCGAGGAAGTACTTGACATCATCATCTCCAAGCGCAGAATAGTAGGTTGAATTGATTTGGTAGATATCTAGATTGTTATACTCTGCACTGGAGTACTTCCGTTTGACATTCGCTCCAACCTTATAGAGCTCATTTGAAGCATAGTCAACTTCCTCATCAGTCAGGATATCTTTGACATCCACCACTCCAATTCCATCATGAGTATCTAGTGTCGTAAATTGCTTCATCGGGCTCATCTTTAACCACTTAGCCAAGCGCTCTGTTCTGGAACTGTAAAGAGTATAAAGGGTCACCATTGGAAGGGCAAAATCGTAAACATAGTAATCATGGTCCGCTATTTTAAACTGAATCGAATAGTGTTCATGAATCTCAGGTAAGAGCTCTGTCCCATACTCAGCAGCGATATCTCGAACTTTGTCCAATAAATCCCAAATATCTGGTTCCACAAAGAAATCATTGGTATCCAATTTCTTCACTGCATAAGCAAAGGCATCTAGACGAATCAAGTCACACCCGTTACTTGCTAGATGTTGAATCGTCTTACGGATGAATCTCATCGTTACTTCTTTGGTCACATCAAGATCAATCTGCTCCTCACCAAAGGTATTCCACAAATGTTCTACTGAACCATCTGCAAATACAATCTCTTGCTTTGGTGCACGATCCTTACGCTTGTAGATTAAATCTACGTCAGACTGTGTCGGACGGTTCTCTGGCCAAAACTTATCCCAGTTTAAAAAGAGATCTTTAAATTCACTGGCTTCATGTTTTTCTTGATAGTCCCTATAATACTTAGATTGACGAGAAATATGATTAATCATAAAGTCAAACATAAGATAATATTTCTCACCTAAACGCTTAACGTCCTCCCAATCACCAAAAGCTGAATCCACTTCATCATAGTCAACTGGCGCAAATCCACGATCACCTGTTGATGGGAAAAATGGTAGAAGGTGAACTCCCCCAATAGCATCGCCAAAATGTTCTTCCAAATTCTCATATAAGTCTTTAAGGTTATTTCCAAGACTATCTGAATAAGTAATCAACATAGTTTTATTTTGAATGGTCATAGATGTTCTCCTTTTTCTGATGAAAGCCAAGTCTTATATGACCTGGCTTCGTAAATGAAAGATATTTTTAGATTTTTGTTCACATTGAACTCGTACTAATATAGACTGTGACAAACTAAGTACTACTTTATTTTTCTCTTGAATTATCAATAAGCTGAACCGTTCCTTTGTATCTTAATTGAACACGCCCTAAGCTCTGTGTGAAAAAGATGAATCTTCCAAGAAGCCAAGGCTTCTTATTCAGATTCCCTATTTTCACTGTGAGCTTTTAACGGGCTTTGTATCTTGTTACTTCACTGCCCCGTTACTCATTCCTGAAATGATATGTTTTTGGAAGATGAGGTAGACAATGGTTATCGTTACAATTCCCACAATATAAGATGCAAAGCTTGGGCCATAGTCATTGAAGTACTGACCTTGATAGTTGTATTGGAAGAGAGGCAAAGTCCACATCTTGGAATCCTTATTCAGAATCAAAAGTGGCAACATAAAGTCATTCCAGAACCAGAGGGCATTGATAATCAAAGTTGTCGCATGCATGGGCTTCAACATTGGAAAAATGATTCGACGATAAGTTGTAAAACGATCAGCCCCATCAATTTCTGCAGCTTCATCTAAACTATCTGGTATACTGATTTTAATATAACCAACATACAAGAAGAGAGTCTGTGGAATAGCATAAGTTAAGTAGAGTATTACTAGCCCCCACATATTCGCTAGACCGAGTTTACTCATCATAACTGTGATGGGAATCATAATCACCTGAAATGGAACAAATATCCCTAAGATCAAGAGCGAATACATAATTGCAAAGGCTTTTTTCTTGGACATATTTCGAGCAATGGAATAAGCTGCAGCTGGTATAAAGAAAGCCACTACAATCAATGATAACACCGTAATAACTGCTGAATTCCAGAAATAGCCTCCAATTCCATCCGAAATCAATCGTTCATAATTACTCAACGTAAAAGGATTGGGCAAACTAAAGAAATGATTCATGATATCCTTAGTTGTCTTGAAAGAACTAAATACTGTTACCAACAAAGGAACAAGTATAAGAATACCACCGACTATCAAGAGGACGTATTTCCAAAACTGATTCAATTTTTCTTCTTTTTTCATGTGTAGGACTCCTCTATTAGATTTCAAATTTCTTTGATAGCTTGATTTGGATCAGAGAAACAATTCCAATAATTAAGAATAAAATCAAGGCAATTGCATTCGCATATCCATATTGATTACTCTTGAAAGCATAGTTGTAGACTAAAAGTCCAAGAGACGTTGTAGCATTATTTGGACCACCACTCGTCAACGCAAAAATTTGGTCAAAGGCTGTCAAACCAGACTTAAGAGCCAAGATAAAAACCATTGAGATCGTTGGCAGTAAATAGGGCAATTCAATCTTCCAAAAAGTTTGTTTACTGGTTGCACCATCAATTGATGCTGCCTCTAAAATATCAGTTGGAATACTCTGAAGACCAGCAAGAAAGAGAATGATTGGCATAGCTACTCCTTGCCATAGAAGAACAAAAATAGTTGCCACTACCGCTCCGACAGGTGTCCCTAATAGACTCTCTTGTAAAAAACTAATTCCTAAAATTTTTCCAATCGTTGGAAGCCCATAGTTGAAGAATTGTTTAAAAATCAAGGAAACTGTCAAACCAGACAAAACAGCTGGGAAAAAGAACCAAGCTCTAAAGAAGGTCTGCCCCTTCATCTTAGAATTTAAGGCTCGTGCCACAACCATCCCAATTGTAATCTCACCAACAATCAATGCCAGAGTTAAAATCAAAGTAAAGGCTATGGCTGTGAAGAATTTCCCATCAATCATCAGCAATTTGTAGTTATTTAAACCAACAAATTTATAATTATAGGTCAATCCAGTCCAGTTAGTCAAACTATAGAAAGCACCTTGTACCATTGGAAAGTAAAAGAAGATAGCTTGTAAAGCAAGCGGGATGAGCAAAAACGTCCAACCCCAGTATTTATTTAAAAATTTTCGAATAGCCATATCATCTTAACTCCTATTCTAGTCCAAATCTGCCTTCATTGGATTAAAGAAAGCATTGAGATTGTTTGCCATATTTTTCAGATTTTTATCCATCAGGTAACCTGCACTTAGATTAAAAAAGTCTTCTTCAGAGTTCCAGCGTTGGCCCAACCAAACATAATGTTTGTCCGTAAAAGCCAGTTTAGAAATAGCTGCAAGCGCTGAATCTTCTTTTTCCTGTATGCCTTTTACCGCAACAGGTGATCCATCTACATCATAGTATGACTGCATAGCTTTTGGACTAGTCATATAGCTGATAAATTCTTCGGTTTCCTTAGGGTGTTTGGTAGTAGCTGAAGTTGATAATGCCATATCCCCTGCACCAACAGTGACTTCTTTTCCTACTTCTTCTCCAGGAAAGGAAAACATCCCCACCTCAAATTTTGGATCCTGTTGATTAATTGCGGCTAATGCCCATGATCCTTGTGGCATCATCAAGGCTTTTTCACTCGAAAATGCTACCACCGCATCATTATAAGAGGCTCCACGCCAACCATCTTGAGCATTATCTGCTAATAAATCGAGTCGTTCTGCATCTGCTTTTAAAATAGCATCATCTGCAGAGATTGCGTTTGGTTTTGAAAAGCGAAGATAGTTATTAGCCGCATCTCCACTACCCGTAAGAGTAATGAGAGAAAGTTGGTGGTAACCATTTAATGTCCAGCCTTCATTGCCTGCAACCGCAAACGGAGAATTTCCACTATCTTTTATCTTTTTAACAATCTCTTGAAACTCTTTAAAAGTCTTCGGTTCCTCAAGTCCTAATTCTTTAAACTTCGTTTTATTGTAATAGATTCCATAAAGGTTGGCCGTTAAAGGCACACTATAAATCTTGTTATTGATTGCATACTTTTCGGCATAGTCATTCTTGATGTTCTCAAGATAGGGTTTTCCTGTCATATCTGAAAAATAACCTGCCTTCGCCCACTCCTGGAAATCCATATTTTGAGGATAGATATTAATAATATCTGGAACATCTCCTGATAAAATCCGAGTCTTTAGAACAATTCCAGCTGAAGGTACTGTAGTCAGCTTCACATCAATATTAGGGTGTTCCTTTTCAAAATCATCCACAATCTTTTGCAAGGTATCTGCCATCTCGGTCTTCTGGTTAAAAAACTCAATCGTTACCTTGCCATCAGTTGATTGATTGTTCTGACCACAAGCCACTAGGCCTAGTAAACTTGCCCCAGCTACTAAAAGAAAACCTGCTTTCTTATACCATTTCATTGGAATGCCTCCTTGATAAATTTATACGCTTTTATTATAGTCTTTTGAATTTATACTGTCTACTCAAAAAATCTCCTGGTGATAAGGTAACAGTTAAACCTGCATACATGAGCTCTGCACCCGAGTAAACAATGTTTGTCCCTTCCAGCTCATAAAGCCCTTCCACCTCCAAATCTTTCAGTTTCAAGGTGGTTTCCATTGTTTCCACAACTGATAGGACTCGGACGTAGGTTACAATCGTTTGATTTCCATAGTTAAATTGCACAGCTGCTTCATTGGATTCAGCATCGGGATTGATTAACCTATACTGATTTCCCAACTGGACTACTGGTCGCAATTCATTATACAAGTTCACCTGATTAGCAATCTCAGCCTTCTCTTCATCTGATAAACTTGTCAAATCAAGCTCATAGCCCAGATTTCCCATCATTGCCACATGACCGCGAGTTTCCAATGGTGTCATTCGTCCCATCTGATGATTTGGTACTGCTGACACATGAGCCCCCATAGAAATGGTTGGATAGAGATAGGATGAACCGTATTGAATTGGTAAACGTGCAATAGCATCTGTATTATCACTAGCCCAGACCTGTGGGAAATAACGCATCATACCAAGATCATTTCGTCCACCACCACCAGAGCAAGACTCAAAGAGAATATGACTGTGTTTCTCTGTCAGATAAGAAACGAGTTCGTAAAGCCCCAGCATGTACTGATGAGATTGCATCTGGGTTTCCAGATAAACTGAACCATTCCCCAGATTAGTAATATTACGGTTCATATCCCATTTGATGTAGTCAATTTTATGATGAGAGAGGAGTTCATCTAAGACATTTTTCAAATATCCTACTACCTGGGGATTGGCAAGATTAAGTACTAATTGATTTCTAGAATAGGTATGCTCATAACCTGGAACCTGAATGGCCCAGTCAGGATGTTTACGATACAAGTCGCTATCAACAGAAATCATCTCCGGTTCTAACCAAAGCCCAAACTGCAAACCTCTTTCATGGATCGCTGAAATCAGACTTTCTAGACTTCCACCCAATTTTTCCTCATTCACAACCCAATCACCTAAAGCACGATTATCATCAAAGCGATTACCAAACCACCCATCATCTAATACAAAAAGTTCAATACCAACTTTCTTAGCTTCATCAGCTAGTTCTAACAATTTTTCTCTCTGAAAGTCAAAGTAGGTAGCTTCCCAGTTATTAATTAGAATTGGACGCTCTTTTTTAGAAAATTTACTTGGCATAATGTACTTAAGTACAAAATTCTGACTTTCATGACTAATACCAGTTAATCCCTTATCTGAATAGGTCACTAAAGCTACCGGTGTTTCAAAATTTTCCTCAGGATCTAACTTCCAAGAAAAATTTTCTGGATTAATACCAATAGCCACCCGAACTTCATTCAGTTGATTCTTTTGGACAAAAGCTTCGAAGTTTCCACTATACAGTAGTTGCAGAGCAAACACATTCCCAGCATCCTCTGTGGCTCCTTGATCGCATAGTAGAAGAGCTGGTGTTTGAGCATGACCAGAAGCACCACGGTTCGAACTAATCGAAAAGATTCCTTGTTCTACCTGTTGACGTCGAACAGTCTTTTCACGAGCATAAGCACCCTGCAGAGTTACTATTTCGTAAGCTGCAGCAGGAAAATCAGCCATGAAAGAAAAATCTTTATGGATGACAACTTCCTGATTACTATTATTCTCTAATTTACTGTAGCTAGCAATTGTCGCATCATTATCAAAAGCAGTATAATACAAAGTCAGACTAAGTTTAGCTTGAGGATCTTCTAAAATCAAGGCAAGAGTTTCTGTATCATCCATGCTGTGAGGAGAAGGTAAGCCCTGTGGACCATTCTGACCTTTTAAAATCTTTGCTTCTACAAATCGAAAGTCTGTTACTTCAGTTGCATCATGCTGAACCTGTAAGGTTGGTCTTCTGAAATCACCTAAACCATGTTGTCCAAAAATTTGACGTTGCGTATCCAAACTAAAGGTGCGATTAGTAGCTGTTGGATTACCTGAAAAAGCATGATCGCGTTCATAAACACTATTAGAACCTCTATAGTTCTTAATAGTCTTTCCTAAATGTTTTAATAATAAGTACCCATCCCTATTTTCAATAATCAAACTTAAACCTTTACTCTCAACGTAAAATAGATTATTCTCTATCCGAATTCCCATAAATTGTACCTCATCCATTTCTTGATAAAATTTTAGCAAATAAAAGCGCTTTCTAAAATAGAAAAATGTCTCTAAAGTATGGTAAAATGTTAGGTAGGAGGTGGCCCATGCTCGTTTTTTCAGAATACCAGACTGGAACAATTGATCTTTCTCTTAGCTTCTACGGTTATGAAGAATGCACGCCTAACTACTCTTTTGGCCCAGCTATTCGAGATACCTATGTACTACATTACATTACTAAAGGAAAAGGTCAGTTCCATTATAATGGGAAAATTGTTGATTTAAAGACAGGAGATTTCTTTTTACTAAAACCAGATGAATTAACATTCTATCAAGCAGATAGCCAGGATCCTTGGGCTTACTACTGGTTGGGGATCTCCGGAGGGAGGGCACCTGACTACTTTGCTCTATCTCAAATTTCTGACCAATCCTACCTCATCCAGTCAAATAACTGTCATACACAAACAACTGCAAAACTCATCTCAGATATTGTCCGCTTCGCTCAGATTACAAAATCAAATGAATTGGCTCAACTCCACATCATGGGACAACTCCATGAACTAATGTTTCATCTAGGAACTATTGCTCCCAAACAGAAAAAAGAGAATATTTCATCAACCCACCAACTCTATCTTGACTGCAAACAATTAATTGATAGTCACTATCCACAATCGCTCACCATTCAAGATTTAGCTAAAGAGCTATCGGTTCATAGAAGTTACTTAACTAGTGTGTTTAAAGAATTTCACCAACTCTCTCCAAAAGAATATTTACTTTTCGTTCGAATGAACCGTGCTCAACAGTTACTAGAACACACCACTGAAACGATCAAAGTCATTGCGTATTCTGTGGGTTTTTCAGATCCACTACATTTCTCAAAAGCCTACAAGCAGTTTTTCCATAAAACACCTAGTCAAACTCGAAAAGAATACTCTCACTCCCTCTTAGCTAGAAAGGAAAAACAATGAAATCACACCAACTAGTCTACCAAATATTAGCTAGAGAAAACGACTATGTTAGCGGAGAAAAAATCGGAGAAGAACTGAATTTAAGCCGTACATCTATATGGAAAGCGATCCAACGTCTTCAACAAGAAGGCCTAGAAATTGACAGTATCAAAAATAGAGGCTATAAGCTTATTCAAGGCGATCTGATATTGCCTGATTTGATTCAGGAGAACACCAACTTAACCATTCGCTACAAACCTGAGACCAAATCAACCCAAACAGATGCAAAAGAAGGGATTGAGGCTGGAAACAATGGAAATACACTCTATCTTTCAACCTGTCAAACAGCAGGTCGTGGCCGCTTTCAGCGTCCCTACTATTCTCCATCTCAGGGTGGGATCTATATGTCCCTGCATATTCAACCAAACCTTCCCTATGAAAAGCTCCCATCCTATACTCTCCTTGTAGCTGCTGCAGTCTACAAAGCCATTAAAAACCTAACTATGATAGAAGTAGATATCAAATGGGTAAATGACATCTACTTTAAAAATAAAAAGATGGCAGGTATCCTTACCGAAGCGATGACATCAGTTGAGACAGGGGTGGTTACAGATGTCATTATCGGTGTTGGAATCAACTTTGCCATCAGCGATTTTCCCAAAGAGATAAAAGAAAAAGCTGGAAGTCTCTTTACACCACCAGCTCCTATCACACGAAACGAACTAATCTCAGAAATTTGGCGTTGTTTCTACCAAACAGCACCCGAAGAACTACTCTATCTTTATAAAGAACACTCTCTTGTTCTAGGAAGAGAGGTCAGTTTTATCCAAGATCAGACTGAAAAAAAAGGAGTCGCCAAGGACATCTCCGACAAAGGACAACTCCTTATCCAGCTTGATGACCAGACAGAAATCTGGCTCAATAGTGGTGAAATCTCACTCACTAGCTGGACTTAACAAACAGCACTATATGATGTCTAGAATCTCATCTAGCAAGCATATAGTGCTGTTTGAATGTAGAAAGTAACAGATATATAAATAGCTAGCTTCCTATCAACAATTTACAGGTGGATAGCTTTTGAGGCATTCTTTTTATATGCCGTGCTATGTACCAAAGAAGCTCCATAGCAGTGATTCTCATATTCAAGCATAATCAATGGCAACGCAAAAACTTTAACAGCATATAAAAGCAGCCAAAACATAAAGACTTCAGCTTTTATATTCACCAAATTTTTACTAAACATCTCGTACAAGAAGCATGCATTTAAAGCCATATTGAAGAGACTTGCCAACGTTGCTAAGACTATATTGGTTTTCAATTTTGGATGATAATATTTAGCCACATATAAGGCCAATAATGAAATATTATAAAGGCAAATCGGCTGGTAATTTTTCCTATAAATAACCAGCGTCTTACGATTATAGAACAGGAAACCATGAGGTCCACGATGATATTCATTGATCCAGACATGGCTAAGACCTCTAATCTCATCCCAAGCTACAAATAAATCAATTTTTCTTAGATAAATCCCTTTTTTATGAATTGAACATTTCCATTTAAGCAAGAAGGATAGAAGAAAAGTAAGGAGCAAAACTACAACTGTAACAATCCTCAACTCCTCTTGCCCAACAATCAAGGATAGATTTAAAAAGCGAATTTGAGCTTCTGTTGTATCTAAGATCATCGAAATCCCAGTTAAAATCACTACAAATATAAATAGTATAAATCTATAAAAAATACTACAAAATTTTATTCCATTTTTCATATAGAATCACCTAATATCTCAAAATCTTTATTCCTAATAAAGCACTAAACCTAGCAAAGCTGTTGCTATATTAAAAATTTTTACTCACTATTATTTTAAAAGAAATACACACAAAAAAAGAGCTTACTAGCTCTCTAAGTACGGAGAATGGGGGATTCGAACCCCCGCGCCGGTTACCCGACCTAACGATTTAGCAAACCGTCCTCTTCAGCCTCTTGAGTAATTCTCCTATTAATGGGCACGAGTGGACTCGAACCACCGACCTCACGCTTATCAGGCGTGCGCTCTAACCACCTGAGCTACGCGCCCAAGTTAAAAAACTTGGTATTTGAACAAAGTTCAAAGCGGGTGACGAGAATCGAACTCGCGACAACAGCTTGGAAGGCTGTAGTTTTACCACTAAACTACACCCGCTTAATAAAACAAAATATGGCGCGAGACGGAATCGAACCGCCGACACATGGAGCTTCAATCCATTGCTCTACCAACTGAGCTACCGAGCCAAATTGCGGGAGCAGGATTTGAACCTACGACCTTCGGGTTATGAGCCCGACGAGCTACCGAGCTGCTCCATCCCGCGTTAATATAAAAGGAGGATGTGGGATTCGAACCCACGCACGCTTTTACACGCCTGACGGTTTTCAAGACCGTTCCCTTCAGCCGGACTTGGGTAATCCTCCATTATTTACAATGGACCTTGTAGGACTTGAACCTACGACCACTCGGTTATGAGCCGAGAGCTCTAACCAGCTGAGCTAAAGGTCCAACAAGATCATTATAGCGGCGAAGGGGATCGAACCCCCGACCTCCCGGGTATGAACCGGACGCTCTAGCCAGCTGAGCTACACCGCCATGAATCGGGAAGACAGGATTCGAACCTGCGACACCTTGGTCCCAAACCAAGTACTCTACCAAGCTGAGCTACTTCCCGCGTTAAATAAAAAAATGCACCCTAGAGGAGTCGAACCTCTAACCGCCTGATTCGTAGTCAGGTACTCTATCCAGTTGAGCTAAGGGTGCTCATCATTATATGCCGAGGACCGGAATCGAACCGGTACGATCGTTACCAATCGCAGGATTTTAAGTCCTGTGCGTCTGCCAGTTCCGCCACCCCGGCCTCTCTAAGCGAACGACGGGATTCGAACCCGCGACCCCCACCTTGGCAAGGTGGTGTTCTACCACTGAACTACATTCGCATCGACCTCTTATTCTATATAAAAAAATGCCGGCTACATGACTTGAACACGCGACCCTCTGATTACAAATCAGATGCTCTACCAACTGAGCTAAGCCGGCTGCTTTCTATATGCGGGTTAAGGGACTTGAACCCCCACGCCGTTAAGCGCCAGATCCTAAATCTGGTGCGTCTGCCAATTCCGCCAAACCCGCAAATATGACCCGTACTGGGCTCGAACCAGTGACCCATTGATTAAAAGTCAATTGCTCTACCAACTGAGCTAACGAGTCTAAAATAACTTCCGTTATCTTAAACGGTCCCGACGGGAATCGAACCCGCGATCTTCGCCGTGACAGGGCGACGTGATAACCGCTACACTACGGGACCTATATGGGAGTTAACGGGATCGAACCGCTGACCCTCTGCTTGTAAGGCAGATGCTCTCCCAGCTGAGCTAAACTCCCTCGAGCTAAGCGACTTCCATATCTCACAGGGGGCAACCCCCAACTACTTCCGGCGTTCTAGGGCTTAACTACTGTGTTCGGCATGGGTACAGGTGTATCTCCTAGGCTATCGTCACTTAACTCTGAGTAATACCTACTCAAAATTGAATATCTATCAAATAATTAGAAAACCTCACGCTTCGTATCCTCAGTTACTTTGGATAAGTCCTCAAGCTATTAGTATTAGTCCGCTACATGTGTCGCCACACTTCCACTTCTAACCTATCTACCTGATCATCTCTCAGGGCTCTTACTGATATATAATCATGGGAAATCTCATCTTGAGGTGGGTTTCACACTTAGATGCTTTCAGCGTTTATCCCTTCCCTACATAGCTACCCAGCGATGCCTTTGGCAAGACAACTGGTACACCAGCGGTAAGTCCACTCTGGTCCTCTCGTACTAGGAGCAGATCCTCTCAAATTTCCTACGCCCGCGACGGATAGGGACCGAACTGTCTCACGACGTTCTGAACCCAGCTCGCGTGCCGCTTTAATGGGCGAACAGCCCAACCCTTGGGACCGACTACAGCCCCAGGATGCGACGAGCCGACATCGAGGTGCCAAACCTCCCCGTCGATGTGAACTCTTGGGGGAGATAAGCCTGTTATCCCCAGGGTAGCTTTTATCCGTTGAGCGATGGCCCTTCCATACGGAACCACCGGATCACTAAGCCCGACTTTCGTCCCTGCTCGAGTTGTTGCTCTCGCAGTCAAGCTCCCTTATACCTTTACACTCTGCGAATGATTTCCAACCATTCTGAGGGAACCTTTGGGCGCCTCCGTTACCTTTTAGGAGGCGACCGCCCCAGTCAAACTGCCCGTCAGACACTGTCTCCGATAGGGATCACCTATCCGGGTTAGAGTGGCCATAACACAAGGGTAGTATCCCAACAACGTCTCCTTCGAAACTGGCGTCCCGATCTCTTAGACTCCTACCTATCCTGTACATGTGGTACAGACACTCAATATCAAACTGCAGTAAAGCTCCATGGGGTCTTTCCGTCCTGTCGCGGGTAACCTGCATCTTCACAGGTACTAAAATTTCACCGAGTCTCTCGTTGAGACAGTGCCCAAATCATTACGCCTTTCGTGCGGGTCGGAACTTACCCGACAAGGAATTTCGCTACCTTAGGACCGTTATAGTTACGGCCGCCGTTTACTGGGGCTTCAATTCATACCTTCGAGTTACCTCTAAGCACTCCTCTTAACCTTCCAGCACCGGGCAGGCGTCACCCCCTATACATCATCTTACGATTTAGCAGAGAGCTGTGTTTTTGATAAACAGTTGCTTGGGCCTATTCACTGCGGCTGACGTAAAGTCAGCACCCCTTCTCCCGAAGTTACGGGGTCATTTTGCCGAGTTCCTTAACGAGAGTTCTCTCGCTCACCTGAGGCTACTCGCCTCGACTACCTGTGTCGGTTTGCGGTACGGGTAGAGTATGTTTAACGCTAGAAGCTTTTCTTGGCAGTGTGACGTCACTAACTTCGCTACTAAACTTCGCTCCCCATCACAGCTCAATGTTATAGAATTAAGCATTTGACTCAATTCACACCTCACTGCTTAGACAGACACTTCCATTCGTCTGCTTTAGTTAGCCTACTGCGTCCCTCCATCACTACATACTCTAGTACAGGAATATCAACCTGTTGTCCATCGGATACACCTTTCGGTCTCTCCTTAGGTCCCGACTAACCCAGGGCGGACGAGCCTTCCCCTGGAAACCTTAGTCTTACGGTGGACAGGATTCTCACCTGTCTTTCGCTACTCATACCGGCATTCTCACTTCTATGCGTTCCAGCGCTCCTCACGGTACACCTTCTCCACACATAGAACGCTCTCCTACCATACCTATAAAGGTATCCACAGCTTCGGTAAATTGTTTTAGCCCCGGTACATTTTCGGCGCAGGGTCACTCGACTAGTGAGCTATTACGCACTCTTTGAATGAATAGCTGCTTCTAAGCTAACATCCTAGTTGTCTGTGCAACCCCACATCCTTTTCCACTTAACAATTATTTTGGGACCTTAGCTGGTGGTCTGGGCTGTTTCCCTTTCGACTACGGATCTTAGCACTCGCAGTCTGACTGCCGACCATAATTCTTTGGCATTCGGAGTTTATCTGAGATTGGTAATCCGGGATGGACCCCTCACCCAAACAGTGCTCTACCTCCAAGAATCTTTATGTCGACGCTAGCCCTAAAGCTATTTCGGAGAGAACCAGCTATCTCCAAGTTCGTTTGGAATTTCTCCGCTACCCACAAGTCATCCAAGCACTTTTCAACGTGCCCTGGTTCGGTCCTCCAGTGCGTCTTACCGCACCTTCAACCTGCTCATGGGTAGGTCACATGGTTTCGGGTCTACGACATGATACTAATGCGCCCTATTCAGACTCGGTTTCCCTACGGCTCCGTCTCTTCAACTTAACCTCGCATCATATCGTAACTCGCCGGTTCATTCTACAAAAGGCACGCTCTCACCCATTAACGGGCTCGAACTTGTTGTAGGCACACGGTTTCAGGTTCTATTTCACTCCCCTCCCGGGGTGCTTTTCACCTTTCCCTCACGGTACTGGTTCACTATCGGTCACTAGGGAGTATTTAGGGTTGGGAGATGGTCCTCCCAGATTCCGACGGGATTTCTCGTGTCCCGCCGTACTCAGGATACTGCTAGGTACAAAGACTATTTTAAATACGAGGCTCTTACTCTCTTTGGCTGATTTTCCCAAATCATTCTTCTATAATCTTTGAGTCCACTTTGCAGTCCTACAACCCCGAAGAGTAAACTCTTCGGTTTGCCCTCCTGCCGTTTCGCTCGCCGCTACTAAGGCAATCGCTTTTGCTTTCTCTTCCTGCAGCTACTTAGATGTTTCAGTTCACTGCGTCTTCCTCCTCATATCCTTAACAGATATGGGTAACAGGTAGTACCTGTTGGGTTCCCCCATTCGGAAATCCCTGGATCATCGCTTACTTACAGCTACCCAAGGCATATCGTCGTTTGTCACGTCCTTCTTCGGCTCCTAGTGCCAAGGCATCCACCGTGCGCCCTTATTAACTTAACCTTATTTTCTGACCTTTCAGTCATAAACTCTTTTAATACTACAGCGTTTCGGTTTATTTTCTTGTTACTATTTGATATAGATATTCAATTTTCAATGTGCATTACTTGGTGATCTCTCACCAATGGAGCCTAGCGGGATCGAACCGCTGACCTCCTGCGTGCAAAGCAGGCGCTCTCCCAGCTGAGCTAAGGCCCCACAAGACCTCTCAAGACTAAACAAGACCAATGCGCAGTTCCTTATCCTTAGAAAGGAGGTGATCCAGCCGCACCTTCCGATACGGCTACCTTGTTACGACTTCACCCCAATCATCTATCCCACCTTAGGCGGCTGGCTCCTTACGGTTACCTCACCGACTTCGGGTGTTACAAACTCTCGTGGTGTGACGGGCGGTGTGTACAAGGCCCGGGAACGTATTCACCGCGGCGTGCTGATCCGCGATTACTAGCGATTCCGACTTCATGTAGGCGAGTTGCAGCCTACAATCCGAACTGAGACTGGCTTTAAGAGATTAGCTTACCGTCACCGGCTTGCGACTCGTTGTACCAGCCATTGTAGCACGTGTGTAGCCCAGGTCATAAGGGGCATGATGATTTGACGTCATCCCCACCTTCCTCCGGTTTATTACCGGCAGTCTCGCTAGAGTGCCCAACTAAATGATGGCAACTAACAATAGGGGTTGCGCTCGTTGCGGGACTTAACCCAACATCTCACGACACGAGCTGACGACAACCATGCACCACCTGTCACCTCTGTCCCGAAGGAAAACTCTATCTCTAGAGCGGTCAGAGGGATGTCAAGACCTGGTAAGGTTCTTCGCGTTGCTTCGAATTAAACCACATGCTCCACCGCTTGTGCGGGCCCCCGTCAATTCCTTTGAGTTTCAACCTTGCGGTCGTACTCCCCAGGCGGAGTGCTTAATGCGTTAGCTGCGGCACTAAACCCCGGAAAGGGTCTAACACCTAGCACTCATCGTTTACGGCGTGGACTACCAGGGTATCTAATCCTGTTTGCTCCCCACGCTTTCGAGCCTCAGCGTCAGTTACAAGCCAGAGAGCCGCTTTCGCCACCGGTGTTCCTCCATATATCTACGCATTTCACCGCTACACATGGAATTCCACTCTCCCCTCTTGCACTCAAGTTAAACAGTTTCCAAAGCGTACTATGGTTAAGCCACAGCCTTTAACTTCAGACTTATCTAACCGCCTGCGCTCGCTTTACGCCCAATAAATCCGGACAACGCTCGGGACCTACGTATTACCGCGGCTGCTGGCACGTAGTTAGCCGTCCCTTTCTGGTAAGATACCGTCACAGTGTGAACTTTCCACTCTCACACTCGTTCTTCTCTTACAACAGAGCTTTACGATCCGAAAACCTTCTTCACTCACGCGGCGTTGCTCGGTCAGACTTCCGTCCATTGCCGAAGATTCCCTACTGCTGCCTCCCGTAGGAGTCTGGGCCGTGTCTCAGTCCCAGTGTGGCCGATCACCCTCTCAGGTCGGCTATGTATCGTCGCCTTGGTGAGCCGTTACCCCACCAACTAGCTAATACAACGCAGGTCCATCTGGTAGTGATGCATTTGCACCTTTCAATGGATTATCATGCGATAATCCATTTTATGCGGTATTAGCTATCGTTTCCAATAGTTATCCCCCGCTACCAGGCAGGTTACCTACGCGTTACTCACCCGTTCGCAACTCATCCGCTCGGTGCAAGCACCAAGCTTCAGCGTTCTACTTGCATGTATTAGGCACGCCGCCAGCGTTCGTCCTGAGCCAGGATCAAACTCTCATTAAAAGTTTGAGTTCTCACTCATTTCTGTCACTGACAGATTTATTGTTTTTTCATTGTTCAGTACTATAACCTTAGTTATAGTGCCCTGCACATTGGTTCGTCTTGTTCAGTTTTCAAAGGTCTTTGTCACTCAATCTCTCTCAAGCGACAACTATATTAGTATATCACAGCTGCTCTCGCTTGTCAACACTTTTTTGAAACTTTTTTGAACTTTTTTCATCAAGTGTTCCATCCGCAACATACCATAGTCCGTACGGGATTCGAACCCGTGTTACCGCCGTGAAAAGGCGGTGTCTTAACCCCTTGACCAACGGACCTTGAGCTTTTCAACTCTTTCTATTATACCTACTTTTTTACCTTTGTCAAGAACTTTTTTCAATGAAGTTAATTTTTTATTTTCTTCACTAACTTAACAACTGCTTCTGTCCGTGCAGTGTGGGGAAACATATCGACCGACTGGATATACTGGAGATCATAGACTTTTACTAGTTTAACCAAATCTCGTGCCAAGGTCGAAACATTGCAGGATACATAGACCATTTTTTCTGGAACATAGCTCAGAATGGTATCCAACAGCTTATCATCTAAGCCTGTACGAGGAGGATCGACTATCAAGGCATCTGCTCGGTAGCCATCTTGATACCAGCGTGGAATAATCTCTTCTGCTGTTCCCGCTTCGTAATGGGTATTGTCAAATCCCATTTTTTTAGCATTTCGCTTGGCGTCTTCAATGGCTTCTGGAATAATATCCATTCCTCTGAGACTCTTGACCTTATTTGCGAAGGCAAATCCGATCGTCCCGACACCACAATAGGCATCAATCAGATGGTCTTCTTCACTAATATCCAGGGCCTTAACTGCTTCACTATAGAGTATTTCTGTTTGCTCCGGATTGAGCTGATAGAAGGCACGGGGTGAGAGAGAAAACTCATAGTCGAGTACTCCTTCTTGAATGCTCTCTTGGCCCCAGATAATTTCTGTCTTCTCACCATAGATTTCACTTGTGTTTGCTGTATTTGTATTGACAGCAACTGTGACGACTTCTGGAAAATCATTAACTAGGTCTTTGACTAGTTGATTCAAATTAAGCTGGCGATTTGTGACGATGATAATCTGGACTTGTCCAGTTTTTCTCGCTCGACGTACCATGATGGTGCGAACACCTTGCGTTTTTCTCTCATCGGTGATGGGGATTTGATGGTAAGTGAGAAGCTCAGCTAGGCGATTCGCAATCACTTGGGTTTCCTTATCTTGCACCAAACAGTCTTTCAACTCTACGAGATAATGTGAGTTTTGCGCATACAAACCTGCCTTGACCTGATTTTTAAATTTCCGAGTCTGAAATTGCAACTTAGCACGGTAGTACTTTGGTTCCTGCATTCCGATAGTTGGACGAATTTCATAGTTTTCATATCCCGCAGGAGCAAATTTTTTCAGGGCTTGATGGAGCAGATCCGTTTTGAACTCTAACTGTTTATCATAGTGGAGGTGCATGATTTGGCAACCACCACATTCATTGTAAATGGTACAAGCTGGCACGACTCGAAATTTCGACTTCTTATTAACTTTTAGTAATTTGGCTTCAACAAAGTTACGTTTAATAGAAGTAATCTGACAATAGACATCTTCTCCTTTGAGGGCGCCTGGCACAAAAACGAGGGTTTTCTGGTAGAAACCGATTCCCTCACCATTGATGCCCATCCGCTTGATTTTTAAAGGTATTTTTTGTTTGACTTTCAGATTCATACCCCTATCTTATCACATTTTAGGGTATAATAGAACTATGAAAATCACAAAACTTGAAAAGAAAAAACGCCTCTACTTGATGGAACTAGATGGACAGCAAACCTCTTATATCACGGAAGATACCATTGTCCATTTTATGTTGTCTAAAGATAAGGTCATTAGCACGGAAGAATTAATCGAGATACAGGGCTTTGCTCAGTTTTCTTATGGTAAGAACCTCGCTCTCTACCATTTATCCTTCAAGGCTCGTACTGAAAAGGAAGTGCGAGAGTACCTGAAAAAGTATGATATTGACGAAAAAATCACTAGTCAAGTTATCGCTAACCTTAAAGAAGATAACTGGATTAATGATCGTCAGTATGCCTACTCTATCATCAATGCCAATCAATTTTCTGGAGATAAGGGACCTTATGTGCTAGCTCAAAAACTGTCTCAAAAAGGGATTGCCAAATCAACTATTGAAGAGGTTTTAAAGGATTTTGATTTTTCAGAGGTTGCTCAACGTGTTGCAGAAAAACTGCTTAAAAAATACAAAGGAAAGCTTCCTGCTCGTGCCTTGCAAGATAAGATCATTCAAAGCTTGACAAACAAAGGCTTCTCCTATTCTGACGCTAAAAATGCCTTTGACGACTTGGATAGTAAAGTCGACCAAGAAACGACTCAAGAACTCATTTTCAAAGAGTTAGACAAACAATATACTAAATACGCTCGCAAATATGAAGGTTACGAACTAAAGCAACGTTTAACTCAAGTTTTGGCTAGAAAGGGCTATGATTTTTCGGATATAGCAAGCGCCCTCAGAGAATATCTTTAACATTTTCATGTAAAATTCAAAAAAATTAGACCAATTTATGATATAATAGCAGATGATAAACTTATAAATTGTAGAAAGTTGGTTAGTTATGAAACTTCCAAAAGAAGGCGACTTTATTACAATTCAAAGTTATAAGCATGATGGGAGTCTTCACCGTACTTGGCGGGACACCATGGTACTAAAAACAACAGAGAACGCTATTATCGGCGTCAACGACCACACACTTGTTACCGAAAGTGACGGTCGTCGTTGGGTAACTCGAGAACCGGCTATTGTTTACTTTCACAAAAAATATTGGTTTAATATCATTGCTATGATTCGTGATAATGGGATTTCCTACTATTGCAATATGGCTAGCCCCTACTATCTAGATGAGGAAGCCCTGAAATACATTGATTATGATTTGGATGTCAAGGTCTTCACTGATGGTGAAAAGCGTCTCTTGGACGTTGAAGAGTATGAACGCCATAAACGCAAAATGAAGTATTCTGATGATTTAGACTATATTTTGAAAGAGCATGTGAAAATCCTTGTTGATTGGATTAACAATGGACGCGGTCCTTTCTCAGAGGCCTATGTCAACATTTGGTACAAACGCTACATAGAACTAAAGAATCGGTAAAGTTGTCAAACCGGGGTGAGAGCCCTGGTTTTTTATTTGAAAAACCCAGCCTGGAAGCTGGGTTAATTGCTATATATCTAATTTAGTGACAGTAAACTTGATATGAGAATAGTCTTTTTCAACATCCTTATCCAGCAAAAAAGCTGTGGCATTCTTCTTAACCTGAACAAGATCAATGTTCTGAGCTTGAGCCGCATAGACGCATCCACAATAACATTGACGGTAGATATCATACTCCTCGCACATCTCCACCGAGCGCTTATAGCCTTGATTTTTCTTGAAATCACTTGGAAGATAGTGGGTTGTATAAATCTTTTGCACATCAATTCCGATACTGTTGATGGTTTGAGAATTCTTATGGGGACTGATGGTCAAAGCTGAACCAAAGTAGTCAAAGCCCAAGTCCATAGCTACCTGTGCTGTTTTATCCAAACGGTAGTCAAAACAAACCTTGCAACGGTCACCACCCTCGGGTTCTTCTTCCAGTCCTCTGACTAACTTCCGGTATTCATTGGGTTCATATGGGGCTTCTAAATACTGGACCGTATTTCCTGTTCGCTCATTGAAATCACTGACAAATTTCTTGGTGACGTAAGCTCGCTTGTGGTATTCTGCCTTGGGATGGATATTGGAATTGGCAAAATAGATAGTCACATCAGCGTATTTTGTCAGGTATTCTAGGGTATAGGTACTACAAGGAGCACAGCAAACATGCATGAGAATAGTGGGACGTTGCTCATTTTTCTCCCAAACCTGAACCATTTTCTGCATAACACGGTCATAATTAATCTTCTGATTGGGATTCATCTTGCTCAGAATTTCTTCTACATCGATCATGTTCTTCTCCTTTTACTATTAGTTATTTTACCATATATCACCAACCAGCTCAAATCTATTTTTGAAACGGAGACTAAAAAAGGAGGGATACCTATCCCCTCCTTTTTTATTTTTATTGAATGGCTTGATCTGAAACCTTACATCATCCCGCCCATCATGCTTGGGTCCATTGCTGGAGCTGGGGCTGCTGGTTCTGGTTTATTGGCTACGACTGCTTCTGTTGTTAAAATCAAGCTAGCCACAGAGGCTGCATTTTGTAGGGCTGAACGACTTACTTTAACTGGGTCGATGATTCCTTCTTCAATCATATTAACCCACTCACCAGTTGCTGCATTGAAGCCTGTACCAAGCTCAGCATTCTTCAAGCGATCGATGACGATAGACCCTTCGAATCCTGCATTGTGGGCGATTTGACGAACAGGTTCTTCCAAGGCACGGAGAACAATACTACGTCCTGTTGCTTCATCGCCTGTCAATTCCAAGGCAGCAACAGCTGGAATCACGTTGGCAAGAGCTGTTCCACCACCAGCAACGATTCCTTCCTCAACGGCTGCACGAGTAGCGTTAAGGGCGTCTTCAATGCGGAGTTTCATTTCCTTCAACTCAGTTTCAGTTGCAGCACCGACCTTGATAACTGCGACACCACCTGACAATTTAGCCAAGCGTTCTTGGAGTTTTTCACGGTCGAATTCAGAAGTTGTGGTTTCGATTTGTGACTTGATAACTGCAACACGGTGGGAAATGGCTTCAGGATTGCCAGCACCTTCTACGATAACCGTGCTGTCTTTGTCCACAGTCACTCTAGCGGCTTGACCAAGCGCTTCAATCGTCGCGTCTTTCAACTCAAGACCAAGATCTTCTGTGATGACAGTTCCGCCTGTCAAGATAGCGATGTCTTCAAGCATGGCTTTACGACGGTCACCAAAGCCAGGAGCTTTGACAGCAACGACATTGAAAGTTCCTCGAATCTTGTTCAATACAAGAGTCGGAAGAGCTTCGCCATCCACATCATCCGCAATAATCAAGAGCGGACGGTTGCTTTGAAGAATGCTTTCTAGGAGTGGCAAGATTTCTTGGATATTTGAAATCTTCTTATCAGTAATCAAAATGTATGGATTTTCGAGGTCCGCCACCATTTTTTCGCTATCTGTCACCATGTACTGTGATAGGTAACCGCGGTCAAACTGCATTCCTTCCACGACTTCAAGCTCTGTTTCCATACCACGTGATTCTTCAATAGTGATGACACCATCTTTGCCAACTTTTTCCATAGCTTCAGAGATGTATTCACCAACTTTCTCAGAACGAGAAGATACAGCAGCAACCTGAGCGATGGCTTCTTTATTAGCAACTGGAATGGCATTGTTTTTCAAGGCTTCTACAGCTGCGGCAACCGCTGCTTCAATCCCACGACGAATGCCGATTGGATTAGCACCTGCAGTAACGTTTTTGATTCCTTCGCGGACGATAGCTTGGGTCAAGACAGTTGCAGTTGTGGTTCCATCACCTGCGATATCATTGGTTTTCGAAGCGACTTCTGATACCAATTTAGCACCCATATTTTCAAAATGGTCTTCTAATTCAATTTCTTTGGCAATGGTCACACCGTCATTGGTGATGAGTGGTGAACCGAATGATTTTTCCAACACAACGTTACGACCTTTTGGTCCCAAGGTTACTTTAACAGTGTCTGCAAGGATATCGACACCACGGACCATAGCTGAACGAGCATCAGATGAAAATTTAATTTCTTTTGACATACTTACTTTCTCCTTCTATTCTTCAATGATTGCCAAGATGTTAGCTTCTCCTACGATGATATACTTTTCATCGCCATCTTTGACATCAATACCAGCGTGGGCTTCAACTAAGACACGGTCTCCAGCCTTAACGCTTGGAGCAACCAAGTCACCATTCAAAGTACGAACACCTTGTCCAGTAGCTACAACACGAGCTGTTTTTGTTTTTTCTTGGGCTGAGCCTGCAAGGACAAAGCCACCAACAGTTTGTTCTTTTTCTTCGATTTTCAAGACCACACGGTCTCCTAATGGTTTCAACATTTGCTTTCCTCCATAATGAGATAGATATTGTTAGCACTCTTTATACCCGAGTGCTAATCCATAGTTCTATTGTATCACTTGGTCAGAAATAGTCAAGAAAAAAGTCTGACTTTCTCAAGATAAAAAGCCTGAGACCAACTCAGACTTTTCACTACTTAAAATGGCAATTCCTCCTCTTCCAAAACCAAATCTGCCAAATCCTGTCCGGCATTATTTTCACGCATGGCTCGTTGGGCACGACTTTCCAAAAGTTGGAATCCTGTCACAAGAACTTCAGTCACATAGTTCATCTGGCCATTTTTCTCAAAGCGACGGGTACGAAGTTCTCCATCCACAGAGATAAGACTACCTTTAGTTGCGTAGCTTGCCAAGGTTTCAGCCAATTTTCCCCAAAGAACAAGATTGACAAAATCAGCTTCGCGTTCCCCATTCTGGTCTTTGTAACGACGGTTCACAGCGATCGTTGCGCGCGCTACTGACTTGTCATTGTTGGTTTTGTGCAATTCTGGTGTAGACGTCAAACGCCCAATCATGATTAGTTAGAGTAAAATACATAAAAAATATTTTCACAGTCATGCAATTTCTCTCTCCATCTCATACATCCTTACTGAATGCAGCACGAGATCCCGATACTTCCAGGTAGTGACCAGATATTCAATCACTTTGTCATCTTCGATTTCAAAATCAAAGAGCAGCAACAACTTGACCGTGTACTCATTTTTCAAAATTGGGACAGTGTAAGTCACATCTACCCAATGCTCAAAACCTAAATCTGTTTGCTCTATGCTCGCAAGTTCAATCTTCAAAATGTTCATATTTCTTCCTCCTACTTATCTATTCGTAAAAAAAAGAAAAAAACAGTGAAAAAAATCACTGTTTTTGTTTATATCCATATTCGATTTCAGCTTCATGGCGCATTTTCGCAGCCTCTTCAAGTGATGAGGTGCTACCTAAATACTTTGGCTTCTTATCAACATTTATAAATACTTGATACCTATTTTTTCGTTTGTTGAAATAGACCCCTCGCACTCCAGTCGTACTTTTTGCAGTTGGCTTATTGGTTTTTAACGATTCAGGATCGCTGATTTCAGCCATTCGCTCTTTCGTACTACGATTATGCTTGCAACCGCAACTAAGATACCTGGCAATCTGATTGCTTTGTAATTCGACGTGATTTCCGCAATGTTTGCAGATACAATTCCAATAGACGCGCTGATTTTTCGAGCGCGCTCTATCAATGATTTTGAAATTATCTGTTTCAGTATTCGTCAAATCCTTGAAGCGCTCATGCTTCTTCTCATCATTCAAGCAACCACAAGATCTAATTCTCCCTTTTTTTAAGTGGTCTCCTTGAACGAAAGTAACTCGTCCGCATTCACAAAGACAATGCCAGAGAACTCTCCCTCTGCTAGTTCTTTTCCCAACATCACCAAGAACGGTCAGACGACCGAAACGTTGGTTTGTTAAATCATCTTTTACCATATCTTGCTCTCTATGCTGCTACTTCCATGTGCAATTTTACCGCACGCATAGCTAGTGACCACACGCTAGTTCCTGGCCAAGCTTCTTTTTCCATGCCTTCAACATTTGTTATTTTTGTGTAAGCGTCCATTTCAAACGCAACACCCAATTTCTTGCAGGCCCAGTCCCACGCTTTGACTTCTTCAGATGTTTCAGCGTCAGCATATTTTTGGTTAACACGTTCAACCACTTCTTTTTCATGTGCCCAAGCTTCTTTCAAGCAGTCAGCAAATGAAGCATATTCGAAGTATTCACGACCAGAAAAGTCTGCATATTCAAAGTCACAGATTTGGTAGTTACGGTTAAACATTTCCCAAGCTTCTTTCATGATTCCTGATTTGTCATAAGCTACTTTTTTCATCTTTGTTTTCCTCTTTTTTGTTTTATTTATCTTACAAGTATAGTATATAACATTTGTTATATATTGTCAATAGAAAATACAAAGAAATTTAAAGTTTTTTATTTTAGAAAGTACTTTCAAGAAAATAAAGAAGCCCTGAAATAGGCTTTTTAAGGTGTTTTCTGCATTTGGTTCGCAAGTTCAGTTAATTTGTGACCAGTCTCGATTGTGAGATTCTCAATGCTTCTTTTTTTATTGATTAAAGCTGAAATTGTTGGTTGAGCAACTCCGCTCATTTTTGAAATCTGATAACCACTGGCATTTTTCAAAAGCCACTCGATTTGCTTTGTATCTACTTTCATGTTATACTCTTTCTAAGGCTGGTTACTCTGCCAGCCGTTTTATCTTACAAACCCCCTCATTTTTGAGGGGGTATTTTTATTGTTATTTGCCAAATCTCGCTACGAAAAGTCTGTGATATAATTCGATATCATCTCTTGTAACATCAAGCAATTTTCCGTGTGATTTCTTCACGTCAACATATTTAGCAAGTTCTTCCACATCACGCATATTGCTGATGTCATATCCTGCACGCAATAGACCATAAAGCGCTTCGTGAATTTCTCTTAAATTATTATCTTTGAAATCATATAATCTTTTAGAGAGATTAAACATTTTTGATGAAGTACCAGTTTCGTTGCGAATCGCGTTTGTCCAGCGTTGCCCAAGAATCATGTGTCCGTTTTTCATTGTAAGTTCCTCCGTTTTTTGTTTTATTTATCTTACAAGTATAGTATATAACATTTGTTATATACTGTCAACACTTTTCTTTAACTTTTTTTAATTTTTTAAAAATATTTTTCCTAAACAAAAAAATGCGCCCGAATCGGGCGCCACCTCCTAAAGAGGTTGTGTGCGGTTGAACCTTATTCTTACTAATCAAGAACTAAAATACAACTCGAATGCATTATAACATGATTTTTAAAAAAGAGCAAACAAAAAAACCGCAAGCTATTGCCTGCGGTTACAATTCGAACAATATTTTAGAAATTTTCCTTTCTTTATTTAAAATTTATTTTGTAGTGATGAGCCCATCTGGCTCAATGTTAAAGCTTTCTTTTTCGGCCAAGCGACCATCTTCAAGCATGAGGTAGTATCCGCCATTGTAAGGTACAAATGTGTTTGATACCATGTCTCCATTTTCCGAATTGAGGTAATACCATTTTTCGTAGTATTTAACCCATCCAGTTTGCATGGCACCGTCTGCATTGAAGTAGTACCACTTGCCGTTGATTTTTTTCCAGCCTGTGTTGGCCATGTACCCGTCCTTGTCGAACCAGTACCAATAGCCGTCTGTGTGATGTAGCCATTGATTCGCATACATATAGCCGTTCTCGTCGAAATAGAACCAGTTCCAATCTACCGCCTCAAATTTAGCAGTTGGATATGAGCCATCTTTGCGACGCCACCACCAGCCAGTATCATCATGCTTCCATCCTGATTCATCCTCTTCAGGTGGCACGATATACCCCACAATAGAATCAACAGAGCGCTCGTTGTAGCGACAAGGGCCGCCGACTTCTAGATAGTCCCAGTTGCCGTCAATATTCTGCTCAATCGTCTTGATTGTAGAACCGTCTGAGTCTTCATAGACAAGACCAGTGTGACCATAATTCACTCCATCGCCCGCCACGAAGTTCTTAACGAAGAACCACCCAGCCTTTGGATGTTGTGCACCATAAACGACTTGCAAGCCTGCAGCTTCTGCAGAGCGTAGCAAGTCAATAGCGTTACCCCATAGGCGGATTCCGAAATATTTATAGATGCCGTAGCACGTCACATCGGCGCATTGGTAGCCATACATCCCATCGTAGTCTACCCCGGCCCCTGCATCCGCATGAGCGATTAGGTCGTTAATCATATCTTGTTTTTTAGACATTTGCATCGTCTCCTTTCCACGCATCATTCATCTGCTTAACTGCAGATTCGACAAATGTGTTCAAATCCTTGTCAGTCATGCTGATGTTGTACTTACTTAGCTCTGCACGAATTTTAGTTCGTGCCTGCTCCAGCTTCTCCTCGCCCTTATAGCCAGTTTCAGAAGCGACCTGCTCAACGGCATTGACAGCATTTTTGGCCAAGATTTCTACAATCTTGATAGTCTTCTCTCCGCCTTTCTTAATCAAAAAATCTTTGATAGATTTAACTGCTACTCCTGCCAAAATGGTCAAGATTCCAGTAGCTGATGCTACGATGATTTCAGTAATTTGTTGCATGTGTTATTCTCCTTTTTCGATTTCGTCCATGCGGTCGTTCATGCGGACCATTTCTTTTTGAATGTCACCGACCGTATGTGTAATTGTCGTTAATTCTGTAGTGGTTTTTTCAAGATGAGTCATCAAACGCTCTTCTCGTCTGTTAGAGTCAGCCTTTGATTGCTCGTGCAAATCCATAATCTTCTTCTCTCGCTTATCCGAAGTCTTGATAAGATATTGAATGATAATAAAGAAAAGTAAGATAAACAAAATCGCCCAAGCTACCTGACTTTGAGCGATTTTTTCAGCTTCTTCAATCGGCATACACACTCCTTTCTTACTCAATACGTGGCATGACCACAGTCAGAATGCCCTTCTGCAACATTTCGGCAAGAGCCTGTTCTTTCCAAGTGTACCCCTCAGATGGTTGCATCTGGAATTTCAAGATAGTTGGTGTTTCCTTCGGCCACTTCGGATTCGTGTCGTAAGGGTAAGGCATTGATACGATATCACCGTTCGAGTAGCGACGGTCCTTAACAAGTGGCTTGATGAACTGAGCAACCTTGCTATAAGTGTTCGTGGTCATGCCACCATTCTGGCCAATTGCTAGAGCAATGAGAACTTCAGTAATTGCTGAGACGTTATCAAGGTTCTCTATGTTAGCAGTCAAGTCTGTATTTGTTTTCGCAAGAGTCTGTACTGCTTGTTTAATCTCAGCTTGCGCCTTCACGATTGCTGAACCTGGATCTAGTTCAGCCTTGATAATATCCAGCACGGCCTGAATCAAGACGTCCTCTTGATCATTCGTTCGGTCACCTGCAAGCTCACGCATGTTCGTACTGTAACGAGTACCGTCCGACAAGCGAATTTCAACCACAGTCTTGAGATTATCCCCCAAACCACGAGTATAAGGCTTGCCTGCCAATTCATAATTGTTAATTGCCATTTGTCATTTGTCCTTTCACTTCTTCAAATTTTGCTTTGAGTTTTTCGTCAGAGTCAATGACTTGCTTCATCTGCTCGAGCTCCATAGCGGTTACTGTGTAGAGTGCTTCTAGCGTAGCTGATTGAGTGGCTTCATTACTGATTCGCTCGCTTAGTGATTTAATTGTTAAAGTGCTGATTTGTTTATCTTGTTCGTTCATGCTGTTTTCTCCAATTTTTCTATTTTGTGATTTAGTTCTTGAATGGCCTTGATCAAATAAGGCACAAGTTCAAACGTTCGATAAGAGTATGCGCCGTCTGGATTCTCGTAAAACGCTTCAGGAGCGTACTTCTGGACATCCTGCGCCATAATACCGCAAGAAATGTCCTCAATTCTTCCATCGTATTCTTTGCGATACCTGTATGTCTTCAAATTTTTGACTACATCGAGACCTGAAACTGTACTAGCTTCGATATTATGCTTGTAACGACGGTCTGAGATTTCTTTATTCATCGGGATCCAGTCGTATTTTGAACCAGCGTAATAGAGGTAAAGATAGTCATTCGAAGGCTCAAAATTTAAGTACTTAGACGAGTGAATCCAGTAGCCAGATTTTCCTGAATTTTCATTGTTGTAGTAAATATAGCCTGTAACTCGTAAATCGCCGTGAATGACTGGAGTGTTCCAAAAATGAGCTGTATTATAGCAATACATTGCGCCTGATTCTTTAACAAACCAAGCATATTTTCCTGGACTTTCCCAAGTGGTTCCCCAATTCACCCAAAGAGCCGTTTTGCCCCAGCTACCAGCACCGCTGCTCATTCCTACATAAAACTGATTTTGACCAGTTAACCAATAAGTATGTGGGTCCTTATCGTGCGTACCAATCTGGAATCCACCGATTTTCCCTTTGTAACCTTCAAGCAAGGTTGCAGATACTACGACAGACCTAAGCTTGTTGATGAAGGCTTCTTTAGCAGCAAGAGTATCCGTGAAGATATCGCTTGAAACGAACATCCGAGCCATTGCTTGGTCCATCACGAGCTTGTCTGCTGTGATGGTCTTTGAAGCAATAATCTCAGCGTTCAGCTTAGCAAACTCACCCTCACCCACAAACAAGCGCTTGAAGTAACCATCAATGGCCGTTAATTCATCAAGTAAGGTCTTACCTTTCAAACGGATTTTCTCAGCTTCAATCAAAATTTGATTGTTCGTTGCATTGATTTGAGAAACGATTGAACCTGCGCTATTGATGTTCTGAACTGCCCACGAGCCAGCGAGTTGACTCTGAACCGTGCGGATTGCTTCATCCGTGTCTTCAGGAGCTTCGGTGTAAGGTGTTGCATACGAGCCTTTTTCAAGTTTAAGTCCTGCAACATAAAGATTTGTGTTTTGGTTAAGTCGTTCTACGCGAGGGAAGATGAAGCCGTTTGCAGTAATCTTGAAGGTAAATGAGTAACGTTTCCATTCGCTTGTTATAGCGACCGATGTTTCAGATGGAACGCCCCACCCTTTATCAACAGAGCCATTTTTATTAACATAAAAATTTACTGTGTCGTTCTTCCAGTCGCTCTTCATCCACAAGCTGAATGTATAGATTCCCCCAATTTTTGCATCAATCTCTTGTCCAACACCATTCCACGAATTATTTTTAAATAAGACATCACATCCTTGATACTTGTCTGAATGTTTTTTCCAGCCAGCAGCCATATTTTTCCAATCGCCTGAAAAGTTTTTTGAGCCTTTCAACAAATTTTGACCATCGCTAGCATTCTTAGCGATTTCAACTTGAAACAACTGGTTAGTCAATGCCATACGAGCGACTTTATCAGCAATATCCGACTCGCTACGACCGATAATACGCTCATAGAGCTTGCTAGTCTCTTGCACTCGCTGAAAGTCGAGCAAGTTAGCTTTGCCAGCGATTTGAGATGTGATATTTGCGAATTGGCCGTCTACTGTCTGCTTGTATTGAGCTATCTTTGTAGCAATATCATTGTTCGTCTGAGTGGTAATCGTGCTAAATCTACGCTCTAGACCTCTCACATCCTCTTGATAAGTCGTTTTCCCAACGTAGTCCCTTGTGACCAGCTCACGGACTGCTGTCGCTTGTCGTGCGCTCTCTTCTCGAGTGTATCTTCTCAATGCTTCTTGTCGCTGACTATCTTGACCAACATAGCTCTCGACTGCTGACATTTTAGCAGATAGGCCATCAGCTGTTTTCTGAAATTCTGTTTTAGCTAGAGTGATTTCACTTTTAGCGCCAGAAATCAAATTATTCGTATCCGTTTTTAGCTTGGCAAATGTCTCTGTCAGACCAACTACATCTTGTCTAACCTCTGATTTCGTCGCAAAGCCATTCATCTGTCCAGTCATGCGACTAAGAGCCTCTGTGGTCGTTCTGCGATGTTCTGAAGCTTGATTGACCTCACTTGTGACCGTCCGTTTCAGAGCGTCCAAATCACCCGACAGAGCCGTTTGAGCGCTCGTAGCTTGTGACTTAAATTCTTCAAGTTTAGCGATAGAGTCCAGACCAATCCGCTTCGCTTCCTGAGCAAGCAGGCTGCTGGCGCCAGCGTTTCGCAATGCTTCCTCGGCTCTACGCTTGACCTCTTGTAGAGGACCACTGTTGAAACTACTGAATCGCTGGTCAATAGTGTCAGAGAGTTCTCTCTTGACCTCTTCGGCTCTGGCTTTGGCAGCGTTGAGACCATCTGTGAATTGATTGACTAACTCTTTTTTCTGCCTGTCAAAAGCGAGATCCGCATTCTTGAGTTCTCTGGCTAACTGCCTTTCAAAATCATTTTGAAGTTGTTGCGCTTCACCCTTGACGGCATCACTCACTGCGTTGCCAATTGCATTCGCAAGACCTGACTTAAACTGGCCAAAGCCGATTGAAATCAGCTTCTTTGCCATTGGCGAATAGGTGTACTTGGTGATTTTCTTGCGCACATCCAGATTGTATACCTCATGAAACAGACTCACAATGTCATACATCTGGACAGGCACGTCACTCTGGCCGACAACTTCAAGCTCAAGGCTATCTTCCATCATGTCACAGAGCGATGTCTTGAAATACTGTTCGCCATATTTTCGTAAGCTTGCTTCGTCTTTCACGTCCTCGTCATTAACCTCAATCACATCTTCGTAGATTTGACTGTACTTATTAATGAGTGGGCTATCCACGACCACGGAAAACTTGCGATCAGGCGCTTTCTCTCCCTCACCTTTGACAGTAGTCTTGAAGGTGATTCGAGTCTTTAAAGACTTGGTAGAGGTCTTGTGCTGATAACTAGATAGGTTTTTCTTGTACATAAAAAGCGATTCATTCTCTGAACCGCCATTTTTGAGTAATCGAACCTGATAACCATGACGAACAAGGTCGCCACCCCATTGGCCAAGGATGGAATGCTTGTCTTTCGCGAATGCTTCCATGGCATTCTTAGATCCAACATTGAAGGTATGTCTATCTTCAATATCAGAGAAGAATGAGAATGGATTATCACGAGTGATCGCACCAGCAAAACGACTGAGAGCAGTCGAACCAGTCGCTCTATCAAGAGCAAGCGAACTGACCACATAGTTATTTAAGAGAGTGAATACTTGGTTAGCATAGACCTGAATATAGCCATGCTTCTTCTCAACCTCGAAAATGACAAAATCCTGTTCACCGTGAAGGTCATCAGCCGTTAGGAACGTTTCCTCCTTCAACTTCTCCCACAATGAATCCGAAGTCGGAAATCGGAAGGTCAATTGGTAGGTGCTATTATCCTCTTGAACAATTTCATCCGCATAAGCAGCATTCAGAGGCATATTCCCATTTGTTAAATAAATCAAATCTTATACCTCCAATTCGGTCGAATAGTAATCTTACGAACATTTCCAGTAAACGAAACACCTGCCTTACCAGTCGGAATTTCCAAGAACCCTCCACGCTTACGAAGGGTGTTCTGGACTGCTCCGGTTGCGTTGCAGATGTTCTGCTTGCCTTGCCTACAGTCAATCGTAGCCTTGGTCTTAATCGCAAGATACATGGTCTTACGGCCAATCGTAAGGGAGATATCACCATCTCCCTCGATTTCGATGATTGGCTCAGAATAAATCGTCCCAGGATTGTTGATTGTGCCGGATGCAGTAAGGACAACAGGATCTACGTTCTTCTGATAGCGGAATGGTTGCATGTCTAGCTTAATCGCTAATTCCCATCCATACATCCCTTTGGGAATGATTTCAGTATCTAAGAAATCGGCATAGAAAAACGAATCTGGTTGATAGCTAAATTCCAAACGATTTCCAACTGGTTGGAACTTTTCGACCAAAGTTGCTAAATTTGAAAATCGTTCGAAAAACACCCGAATGGTTCTCTCGTAATTATCAAAAGCGCCATCTTCCTGATTATAACTTCCATTCATCCCATAAAGCTTCAATTGCTCTGAGAAACGAGGACTGGCAGAATGAATTGTGCCAAAATCAGTCACTACGCAGTTTTTGAAACTGGATGTTGAAAAATCATTTATTTTTAAGTAATTCGCCATTAAATCCCCTCCCTTCTCATAATATTGCCATGGTAACGATAAGAATTCTCGGCCATTACTTGACCGTCTAGATAAGTATTGAAATCCTTGTCTAATAATTTGCCAAGCAAATTCTCCACGCTTGCTTTTAAGCTAACCAATTCAGTCACGATTGCTTGACTGCTATTGCTGTCTGAATGATTATCAAAACTACTAGTGGAGGATAAAGATTTCGAATAATTATAGATTCTGTTTCTAGTATTGATTTCTTGAAAACGCCGGGTTAGATGAGAAATTTTAGTATCTTCAAATCCAATACCTTTCTCATAATTTGGAATACCCAAACGGTTCATCAAACTACGCGTTTTACCAGCTCTCATGACCTTGGTTCCAGGCGGCAATGGCAAGACCACGTTTCGCCCTTCAGGAATAAACGATGTGCCATCAGGCAATGTAATCAATTCCTTGTAAAGCGTACCACGTTGGTCATTGACTGTAGCAAGACCACCAGGGTGATTGTCCGTACCCTTGGCATGTTGTTCGGTAAAGTGCCGTGTGATGATATCAATAAACTTAAACGCTGGTAAAGAGCTTAAAGATGCCCACACGCTACTGATTACTCCACCTGTTTGGTTTTGTGCATTGATCCCAATCGGGCTATTTTGTTTAACAGCATTGACTGCGTTACTTGCAGCATTAGCCTCGCCCTGCGTTTTATTCGTAGCATTGATATCAATTGGAAAGTTTTGCTTAATCGCATTGATTCCAGCACTTGCAGATGCTGATTCTGGACTTGTTAAATCTGTTGCGTTAATGCCAATTGGTGTTTCTTGTTTTGGAGAGTTAACATTTAACATTGCACTACCAACGGCAGCGCTCGTATTATCTACCGCATCCAAAGATTTCGTCTCAGCAGATGCAAAATTCCAAGCCGTAATCTTATCGATAGATAACTGGCCATTGTTCAAAACATTCGTAGGATCAGCTTTCAAATCTTTTGTAAACGGTGTGGTCGCATTCCAGGTCGTCAGAGTATCAGTTGACCGAGCGACTACCTTTCGGACACTTTCATCATTGGCCAGCAACTCCTTCTGTTTTGGTTTTAGAGCTTCATAGTTAGACAGAGCCTTTGAGGCTTCCTCCGCCTTGTTCATGATGTCTGTATTCTTCATGAGAAGTTCTTTGACTTCCGCTGGCATGCTGTTCCATGTTTTAAGATGAGTTTCACTATCAAAGATAGCTTGTAGCCCAGCTTGGTTCTTGACAATCACTTGTTTCTCTTCGAGAGTCATGTCTTTCCATTTACCAGATTCGACAAGAGCCTCAGCAATAGTCACACGAGCATTTGAGTTGATATCCGCAGTTTTAGCTATAAACTGCAATTGTTCCCAACCTTCAGCAGATTTAGTAGCCTCTCCAATCACTTCCTTAACATTAGACTTGACTTGGAAATTTCCGTTCTTATCAATGTTACCGACGAGCAACGACCAGGCATCGTTAGCCTCTTTCACTTCCTTGCTCATATCACTTGTATATTTAGCAAGGATACTATGGGAATCACCCATTTTTTGAGAAGCTTCTGCTGCTTTCTGGCCAATCACCTCATAAGATAGCCCGTATTCTTCTAGAACTTTCTTGGCTTCTTCCCAGTAGTTCCAGCTTTGCCCAGTTCGTGCTTTTACTTTTGCGTCAAGATTCTGCATAACTTGATAATACTTAACGCCCAAAGCTTCCATCGTTTGAGTATGATTAGCTTCTAGAGTTTGCATTTTCTTGTTATAAGTTTCCTGATCAATAGCCTTTCCAGCCAACAACTCTTTTAACTCACTCTTTGAGTTTTCATAGAGTTTCTTTTCCTCGTCGAGGGCCTTTTTTAGAACATCTTTTGTATGATTTAACTGAGTTTCATTCAGATTTCTGACATCGCCATTCAAAGCTTGTAAAGCTGCCTTCTGTTGCTCAGCTGACAAGTCCATCATCGAGAGTTTTGCCTTAATCATCTCATTCTGATTGTTCAGGATGATTTCTTTCTCCTCTTGAGAGAACTTGCTTGCATCTCCGTTATGACGTTGATAAATCTCATTAATTTGATTCATCATGGACTCAGTATTAGATACGACCTGGGCATTTTTTTCTTTTGCTTTCGCAATGTCTTCTTCACTGAGACCCCACTTAGCGCCCAACTCTTCCATTCGTTTGTTGGTCTTATCTGCAGCAGCAGCAACTTCTTCATAAAGCTTTTTAAAGGCTCCAGATACCTTTTCAGCGTCTCCAGCACGAGTTCCAAAGTTTGCGACAGCCGTACTGGTTTCATCAACAGTCTTTTGAAAACTTCGCAATTCTCCACGAGCAGTATCGCTCAACTGAGAACCAAACTCCTCAGTCTTGATACGAGCCTTGTCTTTCTCGTTTCCAAAATAAACAAGTCCTGCAGTTGCTAGAGCAATACTACCAACTATCAATCCTAAAGGATTTGCAAGAGCGCCAAATGCACCAGATAAAGAACCAGCGCTAGTTGATGCACCTGCCATTGCAGTTTCTGCTGCTCCCGCTGATCCAGCTAAAGCATTCAACCCAACTGGTAAATTTGCAAGATATTTAGCTGAACCGCTTAAAAATCCAATGCCTTTTGACAAACCACCGATAACCTTCACCAAACCACCGATGACTGAGATGCCACCACCTAACAACTTCAAAGCAGGGCCTAAAGCGGCTGCCATTAATCCCCATTTGATGATATTTTGTTGTTGTTCTGTTGATAGTGAGCTGAACTTTTTAGCTAAATCAGCGAGATTGTTTAACCATGGTTTGACTGCGTCAAGACCACTCCTAAGAGCCTTGATTAGTGGTTCACCAAATTCAATAGCTAAGTCAGTCACTTGGTTTCTGAACATCTTTAATTGAGACTCAGTGGTCTCATAACGCTTATTCGCTTCATTAGTTAGAGCAGTATTATCTTTCCATGCTTGGTTAGACCGTTCGACTGCTGCGCTCATTTTATCCGATGATAAGGCCAGAGATTTAAGCATATTTCCTTGTCTAACACCAGTCATGCCTAATTTCATCAAGATTGCGTCCATATTCGCGCCTTGCTCACGGGCCGTATTAAGACCTTTAATAAAGGCTTGCAAAGCTTCAGCGGGTTTCTCTTTCCACGCTTTTTGGAATTCCTCTGATGTTGTTCCTGCTACTTTAGCAATCAATGCCAAATCATCTGCTGAGTCTTTAGTGGTTAGTGAGACCGCATTACCAATAGCAGTGAGTGTCTGAGTCATGGCTGTTCCACCAGCCTCAGCTTCAATCCCTACACTACTCATAGCAGTTGCAAGACCTAAGATTTCAGGAGCAGTTAGTCCAGCAAGTTTGCCGCCTGCCGCTAACCGGTTCGTCATCTCAACAATATCTTTTTCAGTTGTTGCGAAGTTGTTACCCAAGTCAACAACAGATGCCCCAAACCGTCCATATTCGTCCGATGTTAGACCAAGAATGTTTGCGATCTTTGCGATTGCAGTTGCAGCTTCTTCGGCGCTCAAGTTAGTTGATTCTCCCATATCAATCATGGTTCGCGAGAATGTAAGGATATCCTCTGCCTTGATACCAAGTTGTCCTGCTACTTCTGCTACATTTGCAATTTGAACTGCACTAGCCGGCAATTCTTTAGCCATTTGACGAATACCGTCTGATAGCTTTTGATAAGATACAGATGCGGTCTCATCTACCGTTTTCTTAACTCCCGCAAATGCAGATTCATAATCAATTGCCGCTTTCACTACAAGACCAGCTCCTGCTACAATCGGAGCGGTTACTCCACGGGTTAAAGCAGAACCAAAACCAGAAATGTTTTGACCCATTTGACTGATTTTATTTCCAACTTCCTGTGCGCCCTTACCGAATTTAGTGAAGGCACTATCGTCGATATAAGCTCGTCTCATAGAACTAGCCAATTGCTCGTAGCGATTTTGCAATTCTGCAACTTTAGCAGCAGTCGCAGTCATACTGGCACTTGCTTCAACTAGCTTTTGCTTTTGTTCAGCAGTGGCAGTAGACACATCTCCAATACTAGCTTTTAATTGATTATATCGTTCGCTCTGTGAACTCAATACTTTTTGATATGAGCTAAGAGCTGAACCAGTTTGCGATAAAAGGCCTTTTAAGTTACTGACATTTTTACCAGCTCCCTTAAAGTTGTTCTCCATGGCTTTTAGGGAATTATCGACACCTTTTAGATAAGTTTTCAACCTCCCGACGTTTGACTGAAAAGGAGCGACATCTAAGGTTGCTGTGGCGACTAATTCACCAATATTACTTGCCATTCATTCTCCTTTCTATCCAAAAAGGAATGGAAAGGCCTTATCAAGGGTCGTCTCTTCTTCCTCTTTGCTTTCTTTGATTTCTAAAGCCTGCACCATCAAATCAAAATCTGAAAGTCGCATGCTTTTAATGTCATGGATTGTATATCCTTGACTCATTAGCGATTGAACCCAAACTAATAAATTATTTTGAGCTTCTTTAGGGCTTAGCCCTTTTTCTTCTTTTTTTCCTTAGTGGTCTCTTTTTCTGCTTGTTTTCCACCGAGTGCTGCAAGATAAAGATCATTCAAGGTTTCGAGTGTTTCAACACTTGCTCCTTTCAAATCGTCCGCATCGAACTGCTCACCGTACATTTTTACGAACATATCAAGATACGCTTCATTCAACTCACGATGTTTAGCAGGATTTAGCAAATCTTCCTTGTTTTCATACAATGAAGTTTGTCGAACCTGGTGTTCTAAAGCCAACAGGTTGTCTTCTACGTTCACGTAGTCTTTTGAAAATTCCTTCAACACACCTGCTTTTTTAAATTTAATTTCAAACATTATTTACTCCTTAAAATAAAGGCTTGGAATAACCAAGCCCTTTTCTTATGCATTTTGTCCTACTGCGCCTGATTCAGCGGTTACTGTTCGTTCAGAACTAGCACCGCTTACGACTTTGGGAAAACCAGCTTACGGAATTCAGCTTCTTGGAATTGTGGGTTATCTTCACGACCCACCACAATTACAAGACCTTCATCTTCGTCACCGCGAGCCACAAAGCTACCAGATACCGTATCGTTTTTAGGATCTGGTGAACCGTCTTTAGTTTCCAAATCCATCCCTGGAAGCGAGAACTTACCTTTGAGAAGACCTACCCAAATACCTTTACCATCATCACCAGTTGTACGGAACAAGCAAGCGATATCGTTTGGCGTCATCTTCTTGCTGTATTTTTCCATTCCGTTTTCTACTGCGATGCCATAAAAATCCTTGCGAGCATCGCTGCCCAAGTCCAACCATGATACTTCAAGAGTTGTTCCAGTGATACCAGACGACAATACCACGTATGGTCCATCATCTGCAGCGATTGTGTTCAATTCATTAGTGATGTCGATTTTAGCCGTCCTAATTCCTGGAATTTTTTTAGTTTCCCCTACGACGAGATTTTGAGCGTTCAATACCCCGTATTCAAAACCACGTAAGCCAAATTTAACTTTAGTCATTTATTTATTTTCCTTTCATTTCTTCGAGATCCCCCCAATCAAAAAAGCGATATTTTCGGACGTTCATTAACAATCCAATATCGTCATCCATGTATCGAGGCTTCTCATTCGCTGTGTAGCGTTCAAACCCGCTACCTTCTAGTACCGCATCCATTCTTTTAGCGATTTGGCCCGCTTGTTTAGCATTCTTACACCAAAAGTTGATTGTGATGCGTTGCTCCATTGAGATGATTTTATCATCTGCATATTTGTGAGGTGCTTCATAAGTTAAATAAATTCTTGCAAACGGAGCAAGTTCTTTTTGCTTTAAGTTTGTAGGCTTTTCAGGAATATCATAAGTAAAGATACCTTGTTTATAACCTGGAAACTCTTTGCCTCTAAACTGATTGAAGAGTTGATTTAACTGTTCATCTGCTACCAAAAGTTTATATGCTTCGGTTTCAGCAATCATTTATTTTAACACCTCCCTTATTTTTTGTTTGTATATTTCTTTAGCGCGAGGAGTGACTGCATTGATAGTCTTTTCCTCGAAGTCCTGTGCTTTTTGATAAATCGTTCCGCTATCCGGGAACTTAGCACGCCAACCAGTCGACCGACCAAAACCAATATCTTTTGAAGGAGCGTCTCCCCCTCCTTTGAAATTACTGATTCTTATATCTTCGCTCAATCGAGTTAAAGTAGGCTCATCAGATACAGGAGTATTTACTTCAAGCTCTTTCTTGAACTCTTGAGCAACTTCAGTCACAGCCTCACGAGCAACACGAGGCGCTTTTGCTTCAAGTATCGTAAGATTTTTAAGACAAAGATCCAATCCTTTCGTCATGACACCATCACTCCCTTGATTAAATCAATTTCCTTGTTAGCATAGTCACGTTCAATAGCAATGATTTGATATTCATTACCATCAAATTCTACATAACATGAATTGTCAAAAGGCAGTTTTGGTTGATGACGAATTAAGAATGTTTTGGTGTCTTTGTGCTCTGACAACCCACTAGCTTTCGTGACCGTTGCATTTTCGCGAAAATCTTTGATAGAGGTTTTAGATACTTCTGCCCAGCAAGTATACAAGTCCTTTCTTTCGAAATCTAGCACCTCTCCATCTTCATTTTGTCCACCTACTCTTTGAAAAAAAGTAATGCGGACATTCATGTTACGTGTCCGCATTAACTTTCCTTCCTGGTTCTAAGTTGATGAATAATGTTCAGAACGCCATTTGCTAATGGATAACGCATGGTGTCCGCTGACATCCCTCGATGTTCGTACTCTTCCTTGACTTGCTTTTTGACAGCTAGTCGGAATTTCGCATAGGACTCTAAGTCTTCAGGTTGCAGTTTGTTATCGATAGCGAAACAAATCTGCTCTCTAGCTGACTCGATAAGTTCAAGTAGTAACTCATCTTCAAAGTCATAGTCGATTTTACAATACAACTTAACTTCTTCGAGAAAACCATTCTTTTTAGGTTCCATGGCTCTAACCTCCGATCAAGGCTAATAGTTGCTCTTTAGTTTGAGTTGCTGTGTAAGAAATTCCTTTGCTATCTAAATAATCCATAATTTCTTGCTTGGTGCTACTTGCGGTTGGTACTGCTAATGCTGTTTCTGACCGTGAGACACCCCCACTAACTGGGGGAGCCTTAGGGCATAGTTACAAAGTAACCAGCTTTAGCATCTGCTTTCTTCACATCAAAGCGAACAACTGCTTGCAAGTATTGACCATAGATCTCATTGTCAGTCCAGCGAAGACCCAATTCTTGACGGTCAGCAAAGAGTACAGCACGTTGTACATCACCGATAAAGGCTTTAGCTTCACCAGCTACACCAAGCATTGTATCAGCAACTACGAATACTGGATGTCCAAGGAAGGCTTTACCTGATGCAGAAACAATAGAGTCCTGGAGCAAGTAGCGGCCGTTCTTGTCTTTCAAAGTGTCCAATTTTTGGTAGAAACTTTGTGAGACTACAAATGAAACGTTGTAAGCTGGGTCAAGGTCAACATTCAAAATAGCCTTGATTGCATCCAAGTCTGTTGCTTGTTTTTCTTCAAAGGTTTTCAAAATAGTACCGATTACATCGTTAGTAGTGTTAACCTTGATTTGGTTAGCTGCTTCAGCAACAATAGCAAGCAAGTCAACATCTGCATCGTCAATCGCTTCTTGTGAAAGTGGGATAGCTCCACGGTAAGTCTTAACTTTCCAAGCAACATCTGTAAAATCAGGCTTAGCAAGAGCTGGGTTCTTCTCCAGTTCTTCTACGCTTGCCATCTTAGATGTTGCGTGTTTAAGAATTGGATATGAACCTTCACCTTTAGAAGCTTTGTGAACTGTCACAAATTGTTTAAGGTCGATAACAGTCTTAACTTCACGGATTGGAGTAGTAACAATTTCTTTGCTAGTTACTTTTCCAGTATCTGTTTTCTTCAATCCATCCTGAATTGGATTTACTGCTTCATTCATAGGAATGAGAAGGTCTTTCCCTTCAAGTTTCAAGTTAGCATCTGCAACTGCACCTTTAGTACGTACCCATTCGTTTACAGAATCACGGTAAGTTTTACCTTCTGCTTTTACTTCGTGAGTTGCACCAGATGCATGCGCTCCAGTGCCTGCTTCTGCGATTTCATAAGCCTTCAAGTTGTTTTCCACTTCTTCTTTTTGTGATTTCAAAGCATCGATTTCAGCACGCACTTCACGAGCTTTTTCAAGATCGTCAGAATTCAAAACAGATTTCAATTCATCTGTCTTAGCTGTAATTTCAGCACCGATATTAGTAATCTGCGCTTTAAGTTCTTTCATTTTTTCTTTAAACATAGGTTGCTTTCTCCTTTTGGGTATAAAAAAGAGAGCTTAGAGCCCTCTGAGTAATTCTTCTTTTTCGATTTCTCGTAGCATGTTTTGGATTTCTGACTTGCGCTTGCTACGGTTAGCGTAAAAGTCATCAATAACTGCTTGTGGTAACAGTCCGTTCTCTAGACTCGCTACCGCACCGACATCATCAAAGGTCATCACTTCATCCGCAAAGCCTTTTTCAACTGCTTCACTGGCTGACATGAAAGTCTCGTTTCTCATCATATCGATGATAACCGATTCTTCTAATCCAGTTTTTGCCACGTAGGCATTCACAATAGCCTGGTCGCTAGATTTCAGTGCATTAGAAGCTTTGTCTAAATCATCACTGTTGCCAGATACATAGCCATACAACGCTTTATGAATCATAATCTGCGCCGTTGGACTAATAAGTACCTTGTCAGCTCCCATAATTGCAACACTAGCAGCGCTTGCTGCCATTCCCGTTACTTCCACGGTCACATTCCCTGGATAGCTTTTTAAAGCTGTGTAGATTTCACTTCCTACAGTCACTAACCCACCGTTTGAATTAACTTCCAGAACGATATCGCTTTTGTCTTCTGGGAAAGAATCTGTAATAGATTTAGCGCTGACTGCTTCCAAACCGAAGTAGTCATAAGCTTCTTGGCTATTATTCGGAATCAGTGGACCTTTCATCTTGATTCTCTTTGGCATCCCTTGTCTCACCTCCTTTCATTGATTGATATTCTTCTTTCTTATCCAAGAAGACATAGTTCAAACTTGACTGGTAACGATCCATGTTTGGATCAGAAGAACGTTCCTTACCAAGTTCGATTAAAGCTTGATTTGGTGTCAAAATTTGATTGTTTACAAGTTTTACAATCTCGTCTACATTTCTACCAGTCACGCTACGAGTATCAAAATCAACACGATACTTCCTGCGCTCTTCATCACTAAATACTTTCAAAGCAAGTTCGCTCGTGATTGCATCAAAATAGAACGGAAGGTCATTGGTTACATAGTCTTCAGTCAACTGTGCAACAGATTGGTTAGGACTGTTCACTCCCAATTTAAAACTAGGAACTCGCAAAGCCTTGGCAATCTGAGCAGTGGAAAAGTTATTCGATGTGATCAATTGCAAGACATTCGTATCAATTTCAAGTGGTGTATATTCCTGGGTATCATCAAATACCAGAGGGCTGCCACCAGTTGAGCCTTCACGCATCTTCTCGAAGTCCATACGAGCCTTTTGCCTTGCTTCACCATTCAACTGAGCGCCTTTTAACTTGATAATTCCACTCGAGAAACCATCCCTAAAGAATTTAATCAAGGTATTCAGACCACCGTTTTGCAAGCTGATTTCATCGCCTAACGATAGCAATGGAGAACGCCCTAAGATAGTGTCATGGCTAAAGAACTTCCAGTGAATAACCTCGCCTGCTCCACAACGAATTTCCCGGCCATTTAATCGATCTCTGAACGTGTAAATCAATTCGTGGTCATCAGTCTCCTCGACAGTCGTTTCAGACGGTCTAAAGAATTGAAATTCTAATGGTTTACCACTGATTGGATCACGCAGAATACGAGAGAATGAATTACCAGTCAAAATTGTATTGACGGTCATCGCAAACTTCCATTGTCTTGCTGATGTATTGCTTGTGGATTTAACATTCAGTAGATAATTCATATCTTCATCTTGTTCGATATTCCCCATTAAATCCTTTTTCAATAATGGAAACCGAGCAACATCACCAGCTATAATAGATACTGCAGTCAAGACATCGCTATTCTTTAAAGCAGATATACCAGTATATTCAGGACTTGAATTACCAGAGATGACCGAAGATACATAATCGTCATAAGATAGTTTTGACGAACCTAAAGATTGAAAAAAAGTCATTTATTTTCTCACCTCCTTTCTGTTTTTGAGCATAAAAAAAGCACCAACAGGTGCTAACGTAATTATTTCCAGAGGTATTTTCCTATTTGCATAGAGAAATCTGAAGAATTATTTTTTGGTAGGTTGTAATTCAAAAAGAATACAGCATTCGACTTTGGTGACACTTCTTTAACTTCACCTTGGCCTGTTAATCCTGAAACCTCTTGCAATCCAATATAATTCAACGCTTCATCTCCAGCCTTTGCTACAAATTCTTTCGGGTTGAAACTGGATTTTCTGTCAGTATTGTTTTCTAAAATAATTGCGACAGTTACTTTCCCGTCAGCTATATCCATCCCTCTTACTTCGATACTTCCTTCTTCAAATGTTATTTTCTCACCAATTTTTTTAGTCAAAATAATATCGTTACTTGAAGATGACTCAGTATTTTCTTGAGAGTTAGAGATATTATAGATATCTTTATCTTTCGAACTATAATACAAATTATGCTTTGCCAATGCATTTGTCAATTCAACATAATGTGAATCGACTACAAAAACCATAATCATAAGAAAAAAAGAAATAAATCCAAACAATATGGTAGTCCAGAATAAAGGCTTTTTATAAACTGGACGTTCTGGTTGTTTAACTTGTTCTTTTGTCATGATAAAACCTCCTAAAATTAGTTCATTATATCAAATTTTGTAAGGCTTTTCAAGGTTGTTTTGTTTTATCAATGTACGCTCCGAGAAAACAGAGAATCAAGCCTGTAGCTATATATCCTATTACGTCCCCAATCAAGAACAAACCGTAAATCAAAAACATTAAACCGATTAACAATAAAATTGTGTGAATATGTTTCAATAACTTCAAAATAGCGAACCTCCTTCCAAGATTTTTTCGTTCGTCCAGTAACCTGTCCCGTCGAACGGTTCCAGATAACAAGCAGCATACGCATCTAATAATGCATCCAAAGGGTCGATTTTATTACTGTTTTTATTTTTATCAATCCTCATACCGTTATTATCAACTCTGGTATATGCATTATTGATTGCCATTGTTAGCAACTGATTGCCACTATGCTTGATTTTACCTTGACGGACATCATCGCGGAATTGCTTTGTGGGCATATTCAAAACCATAGTGGTTTGTGGTATCTGGACTAGTGGCCATTCTGGGTGTCGTTTCTCTATCATAGTTAATAGCGAACCGAATTGATAAGGGTCAAAGTAAACACCTTGTAACTCCCAATCGTTCCCGTATACCATTTCTTCAATCTTCTCAAGAACACGCTCATCATCGATAACCCCGCTCTCAAGCGTTGTTATCTCACACTCACCCATTCTTTCTAAGTTTGTATAAGACACACCGTCTCGCTTTTCTTTTGCTATCAAGCCATATTTAGTAGCCACGAAAGAAAAACTATCTGCATACCAATAGTCATCCATCATGACCATAGGAGAAATAGAGAATAAGTCGCTGGATCTACCAACATCGACTCCTAACCAAACTCTACGCTTTCTGGTGTCGGGCGCTTCAATCTTAGCTTTTGCCCAGCTTTCTTTATCCATGTAAGACTCTTCAGATGATTGACGCCACATATTGTAGTTTTTAACCAAGACCTCATTCACAGCCCCTGTCTCTAGAGATACCTTTCTACGATTTCGCAAGTAATTCATGATTTTATCGTAAAGTGCTGGCACCTCAAGGATTGGATTTGATTTTATCCAGTTCTTTTCGTCTGCAATCTCCTCCTCGTTATCTTGCTCTGCGATAAAAGCGAAGTATCCATCATTTTCTACTTCCTCATTCAAGATTTTCTCAATATAAGGATATTCAATCGTGTGCATCGGGACATTGAGATCGAGTCCCGCCGTGGAAATAATCAGAATTAGCGGATTGTCCAACTGGCCTTGACCAGATTCCAAAAGTTCAATCATTTCATTTGTTTTAGATGCTGCGAACTCGTCCAACACTCCGACATATGGTTCAAAGCCATCTACAGCCCCTGTATCGCGACTTAACGGACGGATATAGGATTCGTCCACCAAGTTTCTCAATTCTTCTCTGACCCGCTTTGTGGCCTTCCTGACATCCTCATCTTGTGCCCTCAACGCGTCCAGTTGCTTCCGAGCCATCTCAAAAGCGATTTTAGCTTGAGTTTTATCATTTGCGGTACAAAAAAGCTGTCTAGACATTGCTGGATTGTGGCCAAACAAAAACTCATAAAGTAAAATACCTGCCACAAGAATTGTCTTACCATTCTTTCTGGCCAGACTGATTAATGCTTTTTTAAATCGCCTTATCGATGTATCAGACTTTTTTCTCCAACCGTACAGACTTGATAAAATGAATTTTTGAAAGTCAGCCAGTGGATATGGTTTGCCAGTTTTGACATCTGGTAGTATTTCAATAAAATCTATTGGATTTTGTGCCATATTCGGGAAGTAGTCGTAATCGCTATTGGGAATTTTTACTAAATCTCGCAAGTGTCGTAAGCATGCTTTATAAACTTTCTTACTGACAATACGTTTCCCATCGATTACATCTTTTGCATATTCGTATGCTACATCATGATATTTTTCATGGATACAAGAGTAATCGTATGCCATACTTTACCTCCTTTCTAGCACGTAACAGACCGTGTAGGAATCGAACCCACGACTACAAGGTTGGAACTTATCATGTTGCCACTACACCAACGGCCTAAAATAAAAAAGAGGGAATTTCCCTCTAATATAAAAATCACTTCATTTTACCAACCATATTTATTGTCAATCTAGTAAGCTCCCCAGAATTCCAATCAATACTGTAGCTAGTTACTCCATCTAACAACTTTCCGTTTAATACGATTCGTCCACAATCAGTTGAAAATTCATTCAACTTGTAATGACTTTTTTTCTTCAGATATCGTGGTCTATACCTCATTATCTATCCTCCAAATTTATCAAAAATACTCTCTTTCTTTTCTTCAACTTGTGGCACATACAACTTCATGCGACTGTCCACCGTCAATCCTAACTGAGATGCTGCTTTCATCAAGTTAGTTGTGGCACGCTCTAACGTATACAACATTTTGTTTGGAACTACCGAGCCTTTTTCATTCTCGTAGACATAACCTTTTTTCTGCAATCCGCGAGATACCTCTTTGTAGACTGCATACCAGGTGCAATACGTTTCTAAAACAGCCCGATCTAGATTTCTTAGGGGTAGCTTTCGCAAATCATTGATCACTCGTTTATATTCTGCTTTCGCAATCGGATCAAAGTGCTTTGGCGGTGTTAGTTGTAATGCATCCAAACCATCCGAAGCCTTCTCCTGTATACTTTTGCGAGCGATTTTCTCTTCTTTGGTCATGTGCTTTTTGTTGCTTTCGACAACCTTCATTTTCCGTCCCATTTCTGCCTCCTTTACACCCAATTTTATAACTTCCAATATTTCAAAAAGGGAATTTTTCGTACAGAAGAGGGCAGCGTTCTTATATCCGAACAATACCTACCCCCGTTTTAAATAAAAGGGGGTATTTCCGTATGAATTACAGTGCATCCCTGACCGATTCGCCCTTTTGTATTCTATTTTCGTTCGCTTCTTGATATCTATTCTTATCATTTATTGCACAATCAATAAGAATACTTCTCTTTGATTGCTTTCTTATCATTGCATTTCTTACAACTTGCTTGAAGATTACTTCGATCTAATCTTCTTGACCAATCTTGTTTAATACTAATGATATGGTCAGTCATAGTAGCTTCGTCGCCACACATCGCGCAGATATAGTCAGCTTCAAGCAAGACTTGTTGACTTGTTCGCTTCCAAATTGTTGAGTTATAGAACTGCTTAACCTCTCTATCATACTTCCAACGAGTACGATTGTACTCAGTATACTCATTGTTTCGTTGATCATAGTCCACTGAGGTTCTTCTGCCTCCGAATATTGTAAGTTTTTGCGGTTTCATCATTCCCTCTCTTTCAGAGATAAAAAAAGCCACACAATATGTGACTTGATGCAAGACCTCTCATAAGAACAACAGGGCTCGAACCTGCAACCAATAGATTAAAAGTCTATCGCTCTACCACTTGAGCTATGTTCTTACTGCAAGCTGACTACGGACTTGCTTGTTAATCAGAAATCTATTTTGAAATACTTTCTTTTTTAATTTTTTGTAGTCATTACAACCTCTGAGGGAATCAAACCCTCTAGCTTATAACTTATCCGGAGTATAATTAGCTACGCAATCATGCAAGGTCCAGTCGCTACTGCCGACCATCTTAATAAGTTTTGGGTATCATCTGCTACAGCATTTGATACTACCATTTTAACAGATTTTAGACTTCATGCGCACTCACTTTAGCTCACTTTGTCTATGATAGTCTCCTCTAGTTCAGACTCAGCCTGTTTGCGTAATCTGTAATAAGTTGCCTTACTTATTCTCAAATTGTCGCAAATATCCTCAATGTAGGTCTTGGTAATGTAAGTCATTCTAAGGACAGACCTGCTTTTTGGATTTTTAAGCCTATTGATCATTCTACCTAATTCAAGCTTTCTGTTAATAACTTCCTTGGTATCCTGTTCTATAGCCTGTTTCATCACTACAAGCTGAGTATAGACGTCATCAACTTTTCTAGCTTGACCACCTTGGACTTTAACGTCTGTCCACTTGGGGCTTGAGAGCAAACCCGCCTCAAGCTCATTGATTTCATCTATACGGCTTTGAATGTCCATGTCCAGATCCTGCAACTCTTTCAAGAGCTCTTTAGCCTTGTTCACTCTCTATCTCCTTTGTGGTATAATAATATTGTGTTAATTATAGCTGAGGCAGAGAATGTCTTGGCTTTTTTATTTTACAAAAGGCCCACCACAATACACATCAAAGCCCAAAGGACAAGATACCAGTAAATAACTTTTCCCAGGACCTCCAACCAAGATTTTTCTGTATCACCTTTCAGATTTCCAGTAATCGCAGTAATGAGCAAATCAATTCCGACAGCCTGCCAGAATGTTATTCTCTGGATTTCAAATGTTGCTGCAATGATGTTGTTCCAACCGTACTGAATGACTACTCCTGCTAACCACAGACTGATAAATAAGGTTAGTATCATACCTAAGCAACCGCCTAGCCTAACACTTGTGGTAAGGAGTCTTTATTTTCGTTTTTCATTTATTACCTCCAAAATATCTTTATTTTCAAAGATATTGCCGATGATTTCAAACTCAAAGTCTTTACTCTTTATCAATTCAGCGAAAGTAAGATGTTCATCTTCCATTCGTATGAATAGAGATGATTCGGGATATTTAGTTTTCCCGAACTCAAAACAAGCTTCACCTCTCACCACTTCAACGAAATTGATACCTTCTACTGAGCCATCTACATAACCCTCGTAACAATATTCAGCCCACTCATCATTAAATTTTAGGACATCCCCCTCAAAGATTTCCTGACTATTCTTGTCAAGGATTCCTGTTGATAGCATGATGCATTCATAATCATCAAAATATAACCAATCTTTTTTCTCTTCGATCCAAATGATAGGACAAGTCCAGTTTTCGTCATCTGTGTCACAATTGCCTACCATGATTTTATAATTCATTTCGTTTCGCGCTTTATCCCACGCTCTAAATTTTGGTATCATCCCAAACCCTCCTCATCTTCTATTCTTATCAAAGCTCTTTCATTCGGAAAATGTGTTTTGTGATATTTTTTTGAGTAAATTTTTAAGGAGTCTAAGCTAATGCCAGTGTATTCACTTATCTCGTACAATGTTCCTATTGTTACAAACCTATCTCCTGCGTACAAAGCCCAATCGTGATTCCATTTATCGTCAACTACCATTCAATCCCCCTTTCTACTCTTTTGACTAAGCATTTACTACAAATGCCATTTTGAAATATACAATCATAATCTAACTTTTCTTCCAAAAGAAAAACTTGCTTACAATCTTCACAATCTAACTTATTGTTGTTCATTTTTCTCCTTCCAAAGCTGTTCCGATTTTTTCATTGTAGTAACTCAAAACCTTACCTTCTAGCATTTTAATTTGTGTGATATTGTCTATAAAAAATTCCAAATCTGCACTCATTTCGTCCAACAACTTAACAACCTTTAACTGATATCTCATATCAGGGACGTCAATCTTTATTTTTGACAATCTAGCTACTGATAAACCTGGTTGATTATCTCCGTCTGCGCATCGCTCTATTTCTTCACGCTTCATCAACAGCCAGTGGAATAAATATCGCTTATCTATCATTTCTTTTGGCTCAACTTTAAAGCCACCTTCATCTATCCAAAATGGATCTCGATGGAAATAAACTGCGCCAACTGTGCCCTTACGAGTCAAGCGGATTGTGTCGCTCTCACAATTGAATTTATCTGTAGTTCCCTTTGCTTTCATACCAGCGCCATAGATAAAATACGGCCCATCCGTTACTTTCGTTCTAGTACCTGAAATAAACTCGCAAACTTCTAGCAATCCGCACGTTGTTATCTTATCTGGTTTCATTCTACTCCTACTGCAAAATTGTACATCAATAAGTAATCGTCTAAAACCTTATGACATTTTGTTATGAAAGATTTTAAATCAACATCTGCATTGAAAAGCTGAATCAAAATCAATTGACTAGCTAGATGTTTTTCAAGATGATTGATTGCCATTTGATCTAATTCAGCATTTACTTGATCAATGTCTATTTCTTCTTTCTCTACAGGCTTGCTGGGTGCTACCCATCTAAAATCTGAATCTAGCGTATCAGATTCTTCATATTCAACATTTTTGGTTTTACAGTCATATATCTCTTTTGAAATTTCAGGACTATTTTTTTCTTTATCAATGACTAAGAAAATCACGTTGATAGATGTATCTTCAAATCCATTTTGAATCACGTTTAATTCAACAAGGTTATTTCCTACCAACTCTCTCATTTTCTTTTCAGATTGACGGTAAGCAATTCCGGGGAACATGATATAGAATCCGTATCGTTTCGTGTAAGTCAGTGACTTCAACAGAAAAATATCATCAACAACACCTGATTTTTTCCACGGATACAATTCTTTAATAGCCTGTTGGTCTTCTTCTGGTAAATCTTTCAATTTCAGAGAATAAGGTGGATTCATTGCAATCGCATCTACTTGTATATCTGATTGATAAGTGAAGAAACTCTGATTATGTACGACTGCATGAGGAAAATTTGTTTTCAACGCTTCACAACTTTCCTGCTGAATTTCTACCGCATGAAAATCAGTCATACTGATAAACTGCTCCAACTGGCCAGAACCTGCAGCACCATCAAAGACAGATGCATTCTCACCGCAATATTGTTTTACTTTGTTTGCTAAGTATTCACGTAGCGGTTTCCCAGTCACGTACTCAGCGAATTTATTGGCTTTCTGACGGTTATTATGTTCAACGAACGTCATATTCTCACCTCATCTCCAATTTTCACCTTATCATAGACTTCTTTCGTAATTACGAAAATGCCGTAGTTCTGTACTGTGATTGTGTACAGGTCGCCAATCTTCTCCCTGTGGATGACTCTGCCTTTAATTTCTGCGCCTTGATTATCAGCTTTATAGACGATAATTGGGCGCTTTTGTTCTAGTTCTGCAATCCTGCCCATCTGCCAGATGTTCAATCCAGCAGAGACAAGAATCCAGATCGCGATAAATCGTTTCAATCTGTGACCTCCTCAATCTCAATCCCTAGGCAATCAAATACCCAGCCGAACCCAGCTTCTTCAAGTTCTTTGCGGGTGTGGTGTTGTCTAAAAAAATTGTATTCTTGTTCTCTACCCAAAAACCAAGTCTTATCATATGGATGATATTTCAAAATAATATAACTAGGGTTAAACCCTTTAAACTTCACCAAATACCGCTTCTCTTTTTCGACCTCGTAGCCGAAAATCCAAGCAAGACAGAATTTTTCGATATTGCCTTCGTAGAACCAACCAGGGACTTTCTTGTCATAATGATCTTCAATTGTTCTCATTGCGCCGTAAACATGAAAGTTGTTTTTCTTTTTAAATTCTATAAATTCCGCCACAAACTGCGGAATTTGGACTTTCTCGGGTTCGTCTAGTTGTTCTAAGTCTTGTAGAAAAATTTGACGGGCTAATTCTGCACCTTCAGCATCCCATACACCCTCAAGTTTTTTATACTTCTCAATCAATCGCTGTACATTCATCTTCTAACTCCTCAACTTATCTTGTGGTTTTCCAATTCTCCAAATTCACGGCCATAGTTGACAAAGTACGAACCAATCAGGATTGCATCAGCCTCGTCATCTTTGACGTTCAGGTTGAACGTTTCGGACACCTTAGCAACGGCCTGCAGCTTCATAGACTTCTTGCTACGGTCTTTGTAGCTGAACTTCCAGTGCTTGCGCCACGTCGAAACGTTGACAAAATACACGTTGTCAGCAATCAGTCTACCAAGGATAATTCCAGTCACAATTCCAATACTGATCATTGATTGTTGATTTGGCCCCATGACCGAGTTCTTCTCGACCACGATCGATTCAAAATGACAGTCGTACTTCTGGAGCGCCCTTGATTGAATGGCTCGCAATTCTCCAGCCATGAAACGTCCACGTTCAAAGAATGACTTGCTTTTATGTTTTAAGACACCACTCTCGACAAGGATAGAACCTTCAAATAAGGCCCAGCCTGTCGCAGTAGTTGAAATGTCTAACGATAATGTCAGATTTTTCATTGTAGTTCTCCCTTAATACCACAAATGTCAAAGAGATTGCGCTTATTATCTTCAACGAATTCAAAGAACTTCTGAAGCTCGGCCAAGTGGCGCTTTTCTCTTTTGATCCCAAGGCTCGTATGATACTCTGTCGGAACTTTCGGTGTTGCCTTAATATCTAGCCAATAGAGAGGCTCAAACACGTCGCCACTTGCATCAAGAGAGGTATCTGCGTCCGCATTTCTAAAATGCATCTGCATATCATATTCAATTTTGTTTGTAATCGTGATGGTCTTGTCCACGATTTCGAGTGTGATAGTTGTTCCTGGTATATCAATTTTATTAAGCATTTGTTTTTCTCCTTTAAAATAATTTTATTTGTGACTTATAATTTTCAAGTCTCTGTTGAGCAAGGTTGAAAATGTCTTTGTCAAGCTCACAACCAACATATTCAAAACCTAACTCCTGACAAGCAATCAAGCTACTTGCTGAACCGACATGAGTATCAAGAATCTTGTCTCCGTCTTTTGCGTAGTTTTGCAGCAACCAGAAATAAAGATTGATGGGTTTTTGGGTTGGATGAATTCTAACCTCATTCAAAGCCTTGTTTCCTTGCTGGATATGACCTTCGGATATTGACTTCCCTTGCATCATGCCATTCCACATATAGCGAAATAGGCGCGTGCTATCATGCAAACTGGAGTACGCCAACTCACAATCTGAAAAACTTGAATGAGTATTAACCTTGTCCCACACAATACGGCCAGAACCGAAAGAGTAGTTGAAGTAGTTCACGCCCCAAATAATTTGATTTTTTGAAACTCTAAAAAGTTCGTCAAAATAATCTTTTCCCGGAATTTCCCATTTAGTTGTTTTGCCGTACAATCTATGAACTCCTATAGGACTGATTTTGTTCCCATAAAATTCTCTTTGTTCTGGACCAGAAAAATATGGTGGATCTACAATAGCTAAATCAAAATAGTTATCAGGATATCTTTTCATGACATCCATACAATCTTCGTTGAGAAATAATTTCAAGTTATCACCTCATTTCAATTCCTTTGCGATAGCAGCAATAACACTCACAGTCACGCTATTTCCTGCTTGTTTGTATAGCTGAGAATTGCTATTAACTTCTTGCGCCTTGTCGAAAGCCCAATCTGGAAAACCTTGTAACCTCCAGCATTCACGAGGTGTCAGCTTTCTAATTCTAAATCCATCTGATAAATAATTATTTTCCTGATAGCTATTCCTAGTTAAAGTAGGAGCGATGTCATGTTCTCCGCCTTGATTATAACCGTGTGCTCTTTGAATAATTTTTACCCCCTCCCCTTTATTCGTTGTGAGTGTAGGAGCTAGGCCGTCAGCTTGATAGACTTCCCCATTCATGCCATTTCCAGAGGGGTTCACATTGCCAATTTTCACGACTGATTGGCTACTAGTTGACTGACTTTCTCCACTGAGAGGAAATAAGAATCTGGAACGGTATCTTCTAGAATGTCCGATAATGAACACTCGTTCTCTGTTTTGGGGGACTCCAAAATTTTTGCTGTTAAGCACTTGCCATTCCACATCATACCCGAGTTCATCCAACGCTGAGAGGATTGTCTCAAAGGTATTGCCTTTGTCATGGTTGAGGAGTCCTTTAACGTTTTCAAGGAATAAATACTTAGGTTTGAGAATAGAAGCGAACCTTGCAATCTCAAAAAATAGAGTTCCCCTAGTATCTTCGAATCCTCGTCTAGCTCCCGCAATGCTGAAAGCCTGGCACGGAAATCCTCCACAAATAATGTCCACACGTCCGATTCCTCGAACAAACTCGTCTGATACTGCTGTGATGTCATGTAGCTCTATTTCTCCTTTCGTGTTGTGGATTGCTCTATAGCTCGCTCTTGCGAATTTGTCGATCTCACAAAATCCTATACATTCATGACCAGCGGACTCCATGCCAAGACGAAAACCACCGATACCAGCAAATAAATCTAAAAATTTCATTCTTTTATTTTCAAAAAAATACGACTGCCTTTGTGAGAATTGGCTAAATACGGGCAGTCGCTCGTCCAAGGTCACATAACCTTTACTGACGCTTTCTAGTTCGCAGTTTTACAAGAATGCCCGGCTTGTTTAATTTATTTACATTTCAATCAGGTCGTTCAGGGTGACGACTGCATCTAGTTTCTTTTGACTTCTGCAATAATCACAATGTCCGCACTTCTTAGGTTTCTGTTTGCTCTGGATCACATTCCAAACTTCGACAATTTCAGACTTGATTTTTTCTAAGCCTTCATCCAACCATTCATCATCGATTTTTAAGATTTCACGGTCTGGCACGTTCTCCTTGCTGACGGCTACGATGTAAGGTCTAAAATCATTTCCTGTCATTTGTTTTAAGAGTTCACGATATAGACCAAGTTGACCATGATACCCAAAATTCAAAATGTTATTGACTGCAGCAGGCACTCGTTTTTTAAGTTCTGCGCTCCACTCTTCCGAGTAGATAGATTTCATGGTTTTTAAATCCACGAAGTACCCACGGCTCAGATTGACACTATCCAGCTTGCCTTTAACTGGCACGCCTTCGATTTCGCCATAGACAATCAATTCTTTTTGAACTTCATCCGATGAGTATCCATGGTACAAGAGATTGAAGCCTTCATCATCTTTCAGGCTTTCAATCATCTTGTCGCCAATCACAAAGTCAGATTTGAGGTTTCCTTTATTCTTGCCAGTCTTGGCCAGGAGCATATCCCCGTTTTCGTCCATGAACTGCTGATGCGCTTCTTCACTTTCAAAGTAGCTATGGACGTAGTTACCGAGTAGGAGAGGGGTCTCATCCCTCTCTTCTACCCATTGTCCACTATCAATAGCAAATGCCTTCGCTTGGCATTGCTGATACCGTTTAAATCGTGAGTTGGTCAAGTAGCTTGTGTCCTGGTAGTAGTTCTCTTGTGTTAGTTCCTCCATAGCCTACTCCTTCACGTTGATAGTGTTCCCTTCAAATAAACTAATTTCTTCCAAAACTTCGCCCGTTTCTTCGTCAAAATCTGGAATTTCATCTGCCGGGTATTCGGTAGAGGCTAACTCGTCAGAATTCGCCGTTTTTTTAGCCGTTTTTGGGGGTGTTTTAGTTTCTTCGGTAATTTCTCCGTCCACCACGTTATCGGGCTCTGTGGGCGTGCTAGGGGCTTTTAAGATGTCGTCTAATGTTTCAACTTCATCCCTCACTGGTTCAGCTTCTTTCATTTGACGATCATTTTCATACTCATTTTCTGTAGTGCGGTTCACAGCATCAATAAATAAATCATTATCATCACTGGTATTAAAGAATTGTTTAGCGGCACGATTGATAACTGTACGCTTAGCCATTTCTTGAGGAAAATTATTCTGAACATTCTTAGTTTTAGCTTGCGCCCAAGACTTGTCAATTTCCTTCTTGGTCATGATCGTGAGGATTTTCTCTCCATCGGTTTTTTCAATCACACAATAAGCGCCTTCGATTGGGTTATCCTGGTTCTTCCAGCTCGACTTGTGGCTGACAAATTTCCAGCGCCCGTCAACATTTTCAGCTTCAAACTCATCTCCTTTAAAAATAATCTGAGCATAAATATCTTTCACTTCTGGCAATTGCTTAACAACTTTCATAGTGCCAAAATATGACCTAGTCAGCTTAACAGTATTTCCGTAAGGGATAAAATAGCATTGTGTCTTAGCTGGACTAAGTCCTTGAGTCACCATGTCAAGAAGCGCATTGTAGATACTATCTTGAGTGCATTGCTGGAGCAAATTCCCACTACTGGAGTTTTTTAGAGCATAATACGCTGAACTGAGTGCATTACTAACGCTATAATTCTGTGCAATCATTAGCCCCTCGTTTTGCATTTCTCCAATGCGTGCTGCAACTGGTGATGTGATTTGTTTCTGTGTTAGTTCGTTTGTCATTTCTTTCTTCCTTTCGTTCTCTTTAAATTCCAATTTTCACGCTTCAAGCGTCTGTTTTCGTTTTGCAACTTCAAAATAACGTCCTGTTGTTCATTGATAATCTGCCCCATATCTCGGCCAATATGAATATAATCAGCTCGCCAGTTGTCGATTTCTGCAACTAATTCTTCAATCATATTTCATCACCTACATATCGATACCGACCGCATCCAATATACACATACTCACTTAGATCCAGTTCTTCTCGTGGCTCAGGCGGTTGCATCATATCTCTGTCATAATCAAACATGAGCATACACCTTTCCGAGCTCAAGAACTCGCTTCACATATCTAGCCTTGGATGTCAAACCGAGATCCAGCAATTCGTTTTTTTCTTCATGATTGGCCAAAAGCCACACACGGTTTTCAAGTTCAATTCTGGTCATCTTCCTGCTCCACCTCTTCAATTTTCACATCGCTATTTAGACGCTTCATCGCTTCATCTACCGACTTGCCGTCCAGAACGTCCTTGAGCACGTGGCTCACATCGTGCATTGTTTGAGCCTTCGCCTTGCTTCTTTCAGTCTCTGGCATCAAGCCCATATCTTGTAGAGCTAGAAACGCAAGGCTGAAAGCGTGCATTTCTTTCTGAAGTTGTTTGATTTTTTTGATTGCTTTTAGTGCTTTAAACATATTGTTCTCCTTGTTCTTTTTCTTTATAAACTGCCAACTGTTGTTTCAAGTCATAATTTTCTTGCTCGCACATAAAGCGACGTTTGCGCTCTTCGAGAAGGTCCTCGTTAAGCTCGACTGCGACTACTCTCCAGTCAAGGCTCACTTCCTTGATGATCCCCTCGAGACTGAGTTTTAATTTAGTAAGTAATTTCATTAAGCTACCTCTTCCTCTTTATCAAGCATTTCGTTTGCAATTCCGTTCCAAACGTCATAGAAACGATGATTTTCTGGGATGATAATTGGTTCATCTGGTTCTAACTTACGACCGTAAGCATATACTGTGACTTCCATTTTGACGCCTTTCGTGATATAATTTCCTTGAATAATTTTGTTGAGCGCCTGATTGCCGTCAGGTGCTTTTTATTTTATGTTGTATAGACACTTCCATTTGTCGCATAATACGTCAGCTCGTTCATCTTATTCGTGAACCGTTCGTCTGTCGTAATCAGCAACCTTTCTTTAAGCAGAGTTGATAGTTTGTAAAATTGGCTTTCAAACTGCTCAATAGCCTGCTTGCGTTCCTCAGTAGTCACTTGCTGACAAGGAGCGTCTCGAAGCTGTGTCTTTACTGAACTTAAAGGCATTTGTTTTCATGTTTCCTTTCGTTATTCTGTCAACGAGGCTCTGCTCGTAAAGTTCTTTGAGGTGCTTGCCCTCAAAATTAGTTGTGATAATTGTATTCGTCCTGTTTTCAAGAATTTGATACAGGATTTTTTGCATCCAGTTATTGCCTTGTCTGATTTCATTCCCAACGCTTGACTCTTTGCCAAGGTCATCCAAAATCAAGAAATCGACACTTTGTAGAAACTTGACAACTGAGCGTTGTTCCCATTTCGAGTCCTTGTATTGAAAAGCCTCTTGCATTTGAGAGAACAGCTCCATGGACGGCATATACACGACCGATTTGCGAGCTTGGATCATTTGAAAGCTCTCGTTTAAGGTTTTAGCTATCCCGACGGCCAGATGGCTCTTGCCAACTCCGGGCGGTCCAGAGATAATCGTATTCCCTTCGTATCGCTCTTTCACATAGTCAGCCGTGACACGCTTAGCGAAATTGACTGCTTCAGCATCTTGCTCTGTATGGATTTCAAAATTCCCGACAGTCGCATTTTTCAAATCGTTTGGGATGATACTCTCTTTCATAAATAGAGAGTAGGATCTCGTATCTCTGATTTGTGCTTCAGCGATAGCTAACTGTTCGCTTGCATTCTGGTTGATGGTCTCTTGAACACATTCAGGGCAATAGGTCAGCGTATTGCGAGTGCAAGGATTGACTGATCGCCACATATAGACCCCTTCATGTTTAGGACATTGCTGTTTCAATGTCTCAATCTGCAAGGCTCTTTCTTGCAACTCTTTGCTTGATACTACTTGCATGCGCACCTCCTAAAATCCAAGCCGTGGATCAAATCCATCATCTGACAATTTCAAGCGACCGTTTGACTTAGCACTTGACCGAGCAGGCTTCTGCCTGTTCTCGACTAACTCAGCCGTGACCAGCCCTTTCTGCTTCCAGTCTCTCAAGATACTCTCAAGATACTTGAAATAAGGCTTACCATTGCCCACGCATTCCTTGATTGCTAACTTGATGACTTCTTTGCTATGGTCTTGCAAGAATGCCTTCAAGTCCTCGATTTCAAATGGTGTCGGATATCGACCAAACTCTGAAAATATCCAATCGTGAACAATTCCCAAATCATTTTCTGCGGGTGCGTCCTCTATACTATATAGAGTATTAGCACCAGCACCCTCTGCTTCACTCAGTCTTGATATATTAGTCTTGATATTATCAGTCTTGATTGTGTGTACTTTTGACACTTCTTGACGTGTACTTTCTACACTTCCTTCGTGTACTTTTGACACTTCTTGACGTGTACTTTCTACACTTCCAAAAATATATAGACGATTAGGTTTGTTCACACCTTGCCGAACCTCTCTCAGTAGTCCAATATCATGCAATTCTTTCTTTGCTTGAATAATAGGCTTGTTACTGCAATTAAGCTTCTCCATAAGTTGCTCGTTCGTAAAGTAAACGAACACATCTCCTTTTTCATCAAACCATTTGTTTTGAATTGATAAAGTGCGCCTATCAAAAAGAAACATATATATCTGCTTAGCTTTGTCACTCAGCGCATTGTAAGGTGGTTCATAAAGCCACTGTGGCATCTGATAAAAAGCATTGTTTTTGACTTCGCTTATTTTCAATCATTCTTTCTCCTTTCTAAAATCATCCAAGCTGACTTCCAGTGCATCAGCGATTTTGCACATGTTCGTCCATGACATTTCTTTCAATCTTCCAGCCTTGAGGTTTGAAAAATTGGATGGATGGACACCCGATTCTTTAGCTAGACGATACATTGACCAGTCTTTTGATTTTAATTGTTGTTCAATTTTGTCCCACATTTTAAATACCATATGTTGTGCATTTCAAACACATTCATCCTTTCTTATACTATATATTGACAAATAAAAATGTTTGTATTATAATATATCTTGACTAGGACCTCTCACCGTTTTAGTCAAAATTTCAACAGAAAGGAGGAAAACTATATGGCGAAATTAACTAAAGAAGACGCTTCTGAAGTTTCTAAAGAAATTATCAACGATGCTATTCCAGTTATCGAAGATATGTTAGATGAAGTATTTAAAAAGTATCCAATCGACATGGAGGTTAGAAAGGCTATTCTCCATAGTGTTCTGGTTGCTCATAAACTTAGTACAGAAACTACGGTCTCTTTACTCGTTCAGCTAGTAAACTCTCAAAATAACTAGTGTTTCTTAAAAGTTTTTCAACTAATTCATTGTCTGCCTTTACAAAGGCGGACTCTTTTTTTCCACTATACGGGTATCGTTTTGGTCTCATTTCATTCCTCCTACTCAATCCCATAATCTTCAATCACTTGAAGAATGAAACTGTTCGCTCGTGGACCTTTTGTTGTTCCACTTAGAATATTTGTCACTTCCTGTCGCTTAAAGCCGTAAGCAACCGCTAGAGTTGCTTTTTTAATTCCTTTCTCTTTCAAGAAAGCATTAACTCTTTCACGACCATTTGCGATATCTGGCATATGTGTTCCTCCCTCTTTACTTATTTGTAAATAAGAAACAACTAAAAATTTAACCATTTTTTTATCTTTTCGCTTGACTTTTTTTAGATGTTCGTCTAAAATGAAAGCATAATAAAAACAATAATAAATCTATAAATACCGTTCGCCAAAACATTTTTATAATTTATTTCTTGGTTGTTTTTTTAGTTGTTAATTACTTACAAATACTATTTTAGTCGTTCGTCTAATTTTTGTCAAGTGTTTTAGACGAAAAAATAAAATATTTTTTTGTAATGCTTCAGAAAGGTTGATGTATCAATGTTTGAGACATTCGAAAAAATTAAAATTTTAGCTAAAAAACAAGGAATTTCTCTAAATACTTTAGAAGAAAGAGTCGGTTTAGGGAAAAATTACATTTATAGTCTTAAGAATAAAAAGACTCCTTCAGCTGAACATATCGCAAAAATCGCCGACTACTTCAACGTGTCAACAGACTACCTGCTCGGACGGACAGATAACCCTGCTATCGCCAACTCAAAAGAGCAATTCTTTTTTGAGGGCAAGGAGGTAGATGTTGAAGAACTCGCCTCAACTGCTATGCGTTTCAATGGTAAACCACTAACTGAAGAAGATAAAAAAGCAATTCAAAACATAATAGAGATTTATCTCAGAAAGCAATAATAAACAAAGGTTGGATTGTTTATGACTGAAAAAGAATTTTCTCAAAACCTAGGTATAGGTATAGAGATTTTTGAAGATGGTCTATTTCCAGAGGAAGCCTTTTACATCCCAGCCCTCAAAACTATGTTTTTGAGTGATGCTATATCTGATGAAAAAAGAGTACAAGTCGCTTTACATGAGATAGGCCATAGAAACCACGCGCCAGATACTTATCGGCTTTTTAGAGAGAAGTGTGAGCTTGAAGCTAACAGAAATATGATTCATCATCTTATGAAAGCTGAGTTGGATATAGCTGAAGATGCCAATGCATTTAATTACCTGGTTTTTATGGAAAAATACAACCTAAAAACCATTGCTGATGAAACAATGGTCAAAGAAGAATATTTAGCATTGGTGAATTAGAAAAGGATAAATTGTTATGAAAGTTGGAATGAGAACACCTAATCTCAAAAAGAGAGTTTCTTCAAGAACAACTGGCGCTATAAATCGAAAAGTTAAAAGAGCCACATCTCCATATTATGGACAAAAAGGTATTGGTTGGGTTAAAGACCCAAAACGTGCAGCTTACAATAACCTTTATAACAAAATCACTTTTGGTTTTGGACCAGATGAAGGTTGTTTATTCGGCTGTGGTTGTGTTTCAATCATCGTATTCATAGCCATGATGGTGTTCATATATAACATTATTTCAACAATATTATCTATTAACTAACCCCAACTCTCCGATGGCAAACTTTGAGTGGGGAAATCCACTTGTCGGAAGATGACGACTTCCAAATTATCGGAGAAGCCGTGGATATTTATAAGGTTTAAAAAGATGTGCAATCACTGAATCACATTAGAGAGGTTTTTAATATGGGAATATTTAATTTTTTATTTGGAAGTAAAAAACAAAAAGAGTCGCGACAAATTTCTGTTACCATTCCCCAATCTAAGGAGTTTGACTACTATCGGCCCGAATATTTCAGGATACTAAACTCAAGACCTAATATGCATGAAATTTATGGGAGGGGATTTGATTTCCCAAAATACAACGATAGATTTATAACTCAAGAGGGATACCCTCTTAGAGAGTTATTGCTCTTGGTTTGGTGGGGTAAAACAAAAAGTGGAAGAAAATCGACTATCTCAATCCCTCAATATTTTTTCTATGATTACAATTTAAACGCTGAAAAAATAACAAGAAAATTCAAAGATGAATCCTTACTTTATGATGATGACGGTAAAACGCTTTTGACCGAGGAAGGAAAGGTTATTGCTGACAGATATTCGTCACTATGGGAGATACATTCAGCTAAAGAATACCCAACAAATCTTGATATTGACTTCCCAACATGGGACAAAAATAAATTTGATTTAATGATGTGCCAAATGCAAATAAGGTATCACAGCGAATATGCTAATTTTTGCAAAGAATTAGTTAATTATTTCAACTCCCTAAATGCACCAACAAGTGCTTTAGAAATTCACAATGAAATCAATCGCTACATAAATGAAATGAATAGTAATTTAGCAAGAGTGAATGACCTGAAAGAAAAATTGATCATCTTACAAGACAGAGTAGATGATATATAACAAGCAAAAAAGCCCCACGCTCTCAAACTTTGGCGAGTCTGAGCGTGAGGCTGGTAATTACAAGAAAAACTTTTCAAAAGAGATTCCCTTTTGAGACGTTTTCTTGTACCTATTTTATCAAAAAAGGGGTACAAATTCAATGAAAACAACGAATAAAGTGGCTATATATGTCAGGGTTTCAACTTCTTATCAGGCCGAAGAAGGTTACTCTATCGACGAGCAGAAAGACAAACTGGAAGCCTACTGCAAAATCAAAGATTGGAAAATCTACGATATTTACGTTGACGGTGGATTTTCTGGTTCAAACACAAAAAGACCTGAACTAGAGCGCTTGATTGACGATACAAAAAGAAAAAGATTTGATATTGTCCTTGTTTACAAGTTAGACCGTTTAAGCCGAAGCCAGAAAGATACACTTTTTTTAATCGAAGATGTATTTTTGAAAAATGACGTTGCTTTTATCAGCTTGCAAGAAAACTTTGACACTTCCACTCCTTTTGGCAAAGCTTCGATTGGTATGCTTTCAGTATTCGCCCAGCTTGAGCGTGAGCAGATAAAAGAACGTATGATTTTAGGCAAAGAAGGACGTGCGAAAAAAGGGAAAGCAATGTCATGGACTACGATACCTTTCGGCTACGACTACTCAAAAGAAACTGGCATCTTATCGGTCAATCCAACTCAAGCGCTCATTGTCAATCGGATCTTCAATGAGTATCTAAACGGGAAATCAGTAGTCAAGATTATCAGAGACCTAAACTCTGAAGGTCACGTTGGAAGAAAACGACCTTGGGGCGAAACGATAACAAAATATCTACTCAAAAATGAAACATATCTCGGTATCGTGAAATATAGAGGGCAAAAATACGAGGGGCAGCATGAACCAATTATCTCTCAAGAATTATTTGAGCTTGTGCAATTAGAGCTTCAAAAAAGGCAGATAGACGCTTTGAAAAGAAATAACAACCCAAGACCATTCCAAGCGAAATATATGCTTTCAGGGTTGCTAAAATGCGGATATTGTGGCGGTTCGCTAGGCCTATACGTTACTTCAAAAAATCGAAAAGGGAAAGCGTATCAACGCTATCAATGTAGGCATAGGTTTGATAAAGACAAGTCCAAAAGATGTAACTCAAAATGGTATGATAAGCAAGAGTTAGAAGAGAAGGTCATTGAAAGGCTATCAAAAATCAAACTCGAACCGAAATATCGTAAAGAAATGCTTGCAAAGAATGATGAAACTATGAAAGTCGAAGAAATAAAAGAGCAACTTAAGAAGTTAAATAATAGACTTGATAAGTTGACTGAATTATATTTGGACGAGATCATAACACGAAAAGAACTCAATGCAAAAAACGAAAAACTAAAAATCGAAAAAGCGTTTTTAGAAGAACAATTAGAAAGCAAAAAGAAGAACACTATCAACATAAGACAACGAAAACTTGCTAGACTTTTAAAGGATTTTAACCCCGAAAAACTAAGCTATGAAGATGCTTCAAAAATTGTAAAATCTGTCATAAATGAAATTATTGTAACAAAAGAAGAAATGACGATAACGCTAGACTTTTAAGGGTTTAGCGCTATTTTTGTATTTTAGTCAAATTGATAATGATAACTTTATTATACATTTTTCATCCTCCTACTTATCTATTCGTAGGAAATCAAAAAAGTTACAGAAATTTGTAACTTTTCGAGGAAATTTTTTACTTTTTATGAACCATAAAACCAGTCGCCTGTTGATTGGCCATAATGGTCATATCTGTAATCTGCACACGACGAGGCTGACTGGTCACATAGACAACAGTGTCTGCGATGTCTTGTGCCTGCAAGGCTTCGATCCCCTGATAGACCGTCGCAGCTCGCTCTTTATCACCGTGGAAACGTACTCTAGAAAAATCTGTTTCGACAATTCCAGGCTGAATGGTGGTCACCTTGATATCCGTTGCGATGGTATCAATTCGCAGACCATCTGAAAAAGTCTTAACTGCTGCCTTGGTGGCTGAGTAAACAGCTGCCCCAGCATAGGCATAGATTCCTGCGGTCGATCCCATATTGATAATATGCCCCCGATTGGCTTTTACCATTTCTGGCAAGAAACAGCGAGTGACTGCCATCAAACCTTTGACATTGGTATCCAACATGGTCAGCATATCCAACTCTTCATAGTCTTGATAGGGAGCCAAGCCAAGAGCTAGTCCAGCATTATTGACCAAGATATCAATCTGCCCTATCGTTTCTAGAATATCGGAGCAGACTGTCTTTACCATAGCCATATCCGTCACATCCAGTGGAAAGGTCCAAACTGTTTGATTTGGATAGGTTGCTGCAAACTCTGACTTGAGTACCTCTAGTCTGTCTGTCCGTCGCCCTATTAGAACGACATTCTCCCCCTGCTCCAGATAAGCACGCGCAATCGCTTCACCGATTCCTGAGGTCGCCCCTGTAATCACTACATTTTTTGCCATCTTATTTCCTTTTATCTGGTCTATCAAACACTGACAATTTCCTAGGCAGTCCAGTGTTTGGCTGGGTCAAATGGAGTTCCAATAACTTGGTCTTCTGATAATTCAATAATACCACGTTTTTGCGGAGCATTTGGCAAATGCAACTCACGAGGACTGCACATCATGCCAAAACTCTTTTCACCACGAAGTTCACCTGGGAAAATGAGATTGCCTTTTGGCATCATCGCTCCAGGAAGAGCGACAATGGTTTTCAAACCGACACGCGCATTAGGAGCACCTGCAACGATTTGCACTGTCTTATCACTCGCGACGGCAACTTGGCAGATGTTGAGGTGGTCACTATCTGGGTGAGCCACCATCTCGACAATTTCACCGACAACAAACTTAGGTTCTTTGTCATTGATAATCTCTTCTGCAAAGCCTTCCGCCTGCAATTCTTGGTTTAAACGTGCTACTTGCTCATCTGTCAAAAAGACTTGACCGCGCTCTGCAATTTCAAACAAACTTGAAACTTCGAAAATATTCCACGCCACTGTTTCTCTATTTTCTTTGAGGAAAACTCGGGCAACTTTGCCTTTGCGCTCCACGTCCAACTTGGCATCTCCGCTATTTTTCACGATGACCATAAGGACATCGCCGACATGCTCTTTGTTATATGTAAAAATCATTGTTTTCTTTTTCTCCTATTTCAGTCCTGCTAAAAAGTTGTTGATTTGCTCCTTGCTTTTACGGTCACGATTGACAAAACGGCCGATTTCCTTGTCCTTTTCTAGCACAACAAGGCTAGGAATCCCGTAAACATCCCAGAGTTTAGCCAGATCCAGATACTGATCTCGGTCCACTCGAATAAAGGTGAATTCTGGATTGGTCTCCTCGATCTCTGGCAAGGCAGGATAGATATAACGACAATCGCCACACCAGTCCGCCACAAAAAGGAAAACCTTCTTGCCATCTTGCTCGACAAAACCTGCAAGCTCTTCTATACTATTGGGAGTTATCATAAGACTTCCTCCTCATAGACTAGGTCTTCATTTTCATAGACAAAGGTATAATGACGGCCATCCTCGAAAATGACTCCTCCGACAAGTCGCTCTAGGCTACTTTCGTAGACTTGAACATAGAGAGTCGCAATCTCACCCATATCTGAGAAAAGTTCGCGCACGATAGCGGTCAACTCTTCTTGCGTCTTCATCAGTTTGTAGTTATCTGCTGCTTTTTTAGCCCCTAAAGCGAGGGCACTTAGACCAGCCACAGTCAAGCCAGTCATCCATAATTTCTTAGCTTTCATACCATTCATTGTAACACAAAAAGGGCTCTAGGACAAATAGGGAAGCCGTATATGAGCAAGGAAAAATCCCCTTCCTTTAAGGAAAAGGACTTCTTATACTTATTGCCAAGCGCCTGAACTGCCCACATAATAGCCATCAGGTGTGTAGGTATTGCGAAGCATTTTACCAGATGAGTCTAAGTAGTACCACTTGCCTTGGACTTGAATCCATTCGTTACTTGCCATAACTCCTGAGCCTTTAAGATAGTACCAAGTATCACCATAGTAGAACCAGTCATCTCTCAAGAGGGCGCCTGAATCGGTTAGGTAATACCAGTCACCTCGGTAGAAGAACCATGTGCTCTTTTTCATGACACCTGATGATTCAAAATAATACCATTTACCTTGGATATACACCCATTCTTGGCTTGCCATAGCTCCTGACGATTTTACAAAATACCAGTTGCCTTGGTCATAAATCCATTCGTTACTCGCCATGGCTCCTGAAGATTTGAGATAGTACCAACGATTATTGTAAAATTTCCACTCATTACTCATCATAATGCCAGAATCTTTGAAATAGTACCAAATATCTTCACTGCAGATCCAACCACCATGAATCATGCCACCAGCCCCATCCATGAAATACCAATATCCTTGGTATTTTAACCAGTCATTTTTAACTAGCTCGCCTTGTTTTTGATAGTACCAGTTTTGGTTTGATTTTAGCCATCCTTCTGCTTTTACAATCGGATAAAGTTCTTTGAAAGATCCTCCATTATCATATTTATGACTGATAGTTCTTAGTTTTTCAAGCTTCAACTCACCATTATCATAGTCTGCCCAAGCAAAGAGTTTTTGACCATTGACAGTCTCTGGTAAGGTGGCAGTGTAAGTCTTGGTTTGATAGTCCCATTTAGCATCAAGGTAAGTGTATTGATCTTTTGATTCGTTAATACGGTAGTAGCCTCTCTTTCCACCTTCATGATGTACATCGTCAACCACTTTCGTTGACCAGGTCTTTACTTCATTTCCGCTCTTGGCTTCTACCTTGATATCTCCTCTATAGCCATATGGAACATAGAAATTCAGGTAACGCCCCTCTACACCAATCATAGACTTGTCCTTTTCTTTACCTAGGAAATTGACAGTCTGATCTTGACCATTGAGACTAACCGTCCACTCGATTTTCTCGGTTTTTGGCAAATCCAAGACTTTGATATCCACTTCATGACCATTGTTAAAACGAAGAATCTTGCCATCTTGATACTGCACTCCACACTTAATAACCCATTCTTCTTTAAGCTCAAATGCCTGCCCTGAATGAGGAAAAGTCAGTAAAGCTAGACCTGCTAGAGACAAACAAAATAGTGTGATTTTTTTCATTGTATATCCTCCTTAGGAATTATTATGTTAATTATATCACTATCTATTTTTTTTGCAAATCTTATCCTAAATATGCTAGCAAAAAACCTCTGAGATTCTTCTCAAAGGTTCTGATTGTGCTAATTACTGTTCTCAACTGCTGCAGTGACAAAGGCAGTGTAGAGTTCCTCTGGACGGTTTGGACGGCTGGAAAGTTCAGGGTGATACTGACACGCCACAAAGAATTTATTTTCAGGAATTTCCACAATTTCGACCAAACGATTGTCTGGAGAAACACCTGAGAAGACAAAACCTGCTGCCTCAAACTGTTCACGAAAGGCGTTGTTAAACTCATAACGGTGACGATGACGGCGTTGCACCACTTCTTGATTATGATAAGCAGCCGCTGCTTTAGAGCCACGTTTCAACTTAGATGGATAAAGTCCCAAACGAAGGGTTCCACCCATATCCTCAACATCAACCTGGTCACGCATGATATCAATGATAGGGTATTTTGTATCTGGTGCAAGTTCTGCAGAATTTGCACCTTCAAGACCCAAAACGTGACGAGCAAACTCGATACAAGTCAACTGCATTCCCAAGCAGACACCCAACATTGGAACATCATTTTCACGCGCATAACGGATGGCTTGAATTTTTCCTTCCGTACCACGTTGACCAAAACCGCCTGGCACGATGATTCCGTCCGTATCCGACAAGAGCTCTGCTACATTCTCTGCTGTCACATCATTGGCATTGATCCAATTTATCTTCACTTCTGCGTCGTTGGCATAACCAGAGTGTTTCAAGGCTTCAACCACAGAGATGTAGGCATCTTGCAACTCCACATACTTACCAACGAGGGAAATCTTAACTTGTTTTTTCAGGTTCATGACCTTGTCCACCATGGCTGACCATTCTGTCATATCCGCTGCTGGCGCGTCTAGCTTCAAATGGTCACAAACAATTTGGTCCATGCCTTGTGCCTGCAAGTTCAATGGAATTTGGTAAAGGTGCTCAACATCCAAAGACTCGATAACGGCTTCTGGTGCCACGTCACAGAACTGTGCTAGTTTGTTTTTAATTCCTTGACCAGCTGGTTTCTCCGTACGAATGACCAACATATTTGGCTGGATTCCCAAACCACGCAATTCTTTTACAGAATGCTGAGTTGGCTTGGTCTTCATTTCACCAGCAGCCTTGAGGTAAGGAAGCAAGGTTGTATGGATATACATGACATTATCTGCACCCACATCTGCCTTCATCTGACGAAGGGCCTCTAGGAATGGCAAGGATTCGATATCCCCAACGGTTCCACCAACCTCTGTGATAATGACATCAGAGTCTGTCGTTACAGCGGCACGCTTGATTTTTTCTTTCAAAGCATCTGTGATATGAGGAATGACTTGAACAGTTGCCCCAAGGTACTCGCCACGGCGTTCTTTACGAAGAACTTCACTGTAGATTTTACCAGTTGTCACGTTGGAATATTTGTTGAGATTGATATCAATGAAGCGTTCATAGTGACCCAAGTCCAAATCTGTCTCAGCTCCATCATCTGTCACAAAGACTTCCCCGTGCTGGTAAGGACTCATGGTTCCCGGATCGATATTGATATAAGGGTCAAATTTTTGAATGGTTACTTTGAGACCACGATTTTTCAAGAGACGGCCCAGACTTGCTGCGACAATCCCTTTCCCAATAGACGACACCACACCACCAGTTACAAAAATATATTTCGTAGACATAGATTCCTCTTTCTAAAATGCTCAAGGCCTTGTTAACTACGAGGGGAATAGAAAACAAGACCCTTATGGATAACGACTTTTCAAGAAAAACTTCCTGAAAAACAAAAATAGCTCCCTAGTAACTAGGGAGCCCCGACCTCTAAAAGAGGTGCCCGAACAATATAATACCTCAAAGCAGATCATTTGTCAACCCGAATCGGTAAAACATGAAAAAAGAAGATTGTTTTCAGAAAACAAATTAAAGATCCGCATCCCAACGGATGACCTGCTCAAGGAACAAAAAAGGAGATCAGGCGATCTCCTCTGTGAAGTCTTTTACTCTTCTTCACTCGTTTCAGCGTCATCGTCAGAAAACTCGTCGTCTTCTTCGTTGAGATCCACGTCTTCACCCAAGTCATCAGGAGCGATTTCGTTGATTTCTGCATCGTAAGCTTCCACTTCATTTTTCTCATCATCTGGATTTTCATCATCGTATGAAAGAGCTGGGTCTGCTTCGTATGCATCTTCGTCTTCTGGATCATCAGCATTGTAGTCAATAGCATCAGAATCTCCATCCATGAAGGCATTGACACGTTTTTTCTTAGCTTTTGGTGCTACTTCATCGTCGTCACTTTCTTCAAGAGCGATGATTTCTTCGTCAATTTCGTCCACACCATACCATGAACGAAGACCCCATTTGTTGTCCCCAAGTGAGATGAAGCTACCGTCAAAGTTCAACTCTGTGTAGAACAAAGGTAAAGCTTCGCGGATATCGCTGTTTGATGTTCCAAGGTAGTTTTGAATTTCGTTTACAAGATCACTAAAATGCATCTCATAATCGCGACCACGAAGTTCCAAGATAGCACGCGCTACCTCAATCATAGATAGTTCACTTTTTTCTTGCCCAGCAAATACTTCTAATTCCAAAGCGTTTCTCCTCATTTTTACTACTATCGCCAGAGCAAATAGACTCTGACCTCATTTTATCATGTACTCTTTATTGTACGATAATTTTGCGGAATAGTCAAAGGTTAAATGGGGGAAAGTGACAGGACTTTTTATTTCTTTGCTACCCAGCCAATGGCATCGTGAGGTGGATTTTCGGTATCAATCCAGATGAATTCAATGCTGAAAATTAAGCTGTGATGCTGTACTTCTCAAGGCGGTTCGAACTTACAGAATTTGTCATGTAGTAACCTGCTCTCTAAAATGTTATTTCAATTTATTCAAACTTGGAAAACTATTTCTAAGTTCTAATAATCTCTTATAAATTCTATCTATTTTATTATTTTTAGAAAAGTAAAGATTCAACAATAGATAATCTAATTTCCTATATGCGTAGTCAAATTTCATTTTACTATAGAATGTTTTAACATCCTCATTATTTAAATATTCTTGAGAGATAACTATTTTATAATATTTATCTCGTTCAAAGACTTTCTTTATATTTTCCCCATCAGGGTGCACGATACCAATAATCTTTTTTGTATCAAATTCTTTTTTTGCTTGATTACAATTTCGACAAGCAAATATAATATTTTCGATATGATCTACAGATTTTCCGTTTGGAGATATTTTTTGTAATTCATTAATAAAATGATCTAACTCATATTGAGGTGCTGAATTAATAGAAACTGAGACACCACAGTAGCCACATTTTTGATGATAAATTTCTTGAAAAGTCTCATAATAATCAGAACATTTATTTTTGATTTTATCATAATGTTTCCCCTGATTGTCATCTTTTATCGTTCGTTTATCGATTTTATATGCTAATAGATTTTTTTCTTGAATAATTTTTGCAACGTCAGCTTCTTCTTCGCCCACAAATCTATAATCACTCATCTCTATTCTCCAATACTTCTTGCTTTATAATATCTATAAGCTCATTGATTTTTTCGTCTGTCAATTCTCTATACGATGTTATTTTATTAAGTAAATTTTGTGTATTTTCAACAATCAACGACCCTTCATAAGCACCTTTGTTTAATTCTAACTCCTTCCCAATTCTTCTCATCTCTAATATTTCTTTTATTGCTTCTTCTATTGTAGGTTGTAAGTATCTATTATAAAAATCATTAGCATTATCTTGAGAAGCATTACCTTTAGAAGTAGCAAATTTGTTTAAAACTCCATAATCTACTAAATCCCTATTTTGAGTTATTACAATTACTTTTATAAAAGGATTTAAAATTCTTAAAACTAATTTAAATTCTTGACCAGTAAATTTTGAACCAGATTCTGCATATTCATTTTCAAACAACTTAGAATCAATAACAATAATATCAGATTCTAAAACTCTACTATCAGTTAATAATGATTCATAATCTCTACTACTACTATCAAATTTTATTTCATCATAAACGATTATTATACCATCTTTTCTAAAATCATATAGATAATCAACTAATAATGGGTCTAGCTTATCATCCACATATATTATTTTAATCTGCTGTGTCATATCATATCCTCACTAATAATTTTTATATGTTCATTTCTGCTTTTAAATTAAATCCTTTTGTTTCGGCATCAATACTAATATTACCATTAAGTTTATAGACTGTGTTATTCACCATCCACATCCCTAAACCATGCCCATCTTCTCTAGTGCCTTCATGAACATTTAATATTTTCAATGGATTATTTTTATATTTTTTATCAAGCCCTTTGCCATTATCAGAATATTCAAGTAGTAATTTTCCTTCATTGTAATCGAAATCAACCGATATTTCTAGTTCTTTTCTATATTCATTCACCTGCACACTATTAAGAATTAAGTTATCGAGTATAATCATTAAATAATCGTAAGATATCATTATGATGTCTTCGCCTGTACAATTAGTTTTAAAGTTAACCCAATTATATTGAGTTTTCCATTTTTCAACTATCTCCTCCACAAGAACCTCTAAACTATATTCTCGTGGTTCAAATCTTTCTTTTTTATTTTCATCAATAATGGTATCAGAGAGATCTAAAACTTTTTCTAAATCTTTTTCAAGATTTTTTAATAATAATGGAATATTCCGACTACTTGGCTTTTCAGACTTAAGTTCCTCCCAATCATATTTTCTTTTTAAAGCTTCTTCAATTTTTTCAGGATTTGCAGCAATTGTATTCCTATTATTGTGTAATTCATGGCTCAACGAACTTATTTTTAATTGTAAAGTAGCGAGAACATTTAACAACTGTGCTTCATATCGATAATTTTCTTCCACTTCATTTTTTTCAGATGTGATATCGTTAACTTTATTTTTATACTCTGAAAGTTTATTTTTAACTTCAACTAAATCTTGAATAGTTAATTCTTCTATGGATTTACTTTGTTCAATAATACTGTCAATTTTATCTTCAATATTAACTTCTTTTATAACTGATGTTCCATTTTCTTTATCTTTTATTTTTCTAATATCTCTAATTATAGATTGTCTATAACTTTCAAATTCCTTTAAGGCACTATCAATGATTTTCTTTAAAATAATAAAATGAATATTTTGAACAATACCCTGCCTATTTGAAATATCTTCAATATGAGAATTTTCTTCTTTATCAATTAAAATGTAACCTGATAATTGATTTCGACGAACTCTCCAAGAACCTGTTGGATGTGAAGCAGCTGCTGGCGAAGAAGTAGAACGCTTGCCAAGCTCTAACCAGTCTGTTCGACCTTCAAAAGAATCTATACTAAAAGCATTTCTATATAAAATGACCCCTATGTTAAATCTATTTGATAACGATGTATATTTATATTCATATTTTTCTTTATCTACCTGACTAACACTATTTAAACTAAAATATAATTGACCTTCAAAAGAACCTACTTCCTCTAATAAATCAGCAATCATTTGTTCTGTTATATCTTGTTTTTCAATATCTTCCTCTTCAATTATTAATTCGGAGATTTCTTTATTTAACTCGTCAATCATATTTTGTTCAAATAAATACTCTTTTATATTCTTGCTTGTCATTTTCAAAACAGACTCATTGAATTCGTCAGAGAGTACTTGACCAGAAAGTATCTTATTCTTAGAATTATAATTGATTGCAATAGATTCAAGATAATTTTCCCCAATTTTGGGATTTGTCCAAATTAACTCAGTCTCCTCCTCTAAACTTTCTCCATTTTCTACTAAAAACATTATAGAAATTTTCATTTTACTATCTCTATAAGTCTTACTTATATAGTTTTTTAACGGTTTAATACTTTTTGCTGACCATTTATCTCTTAATTCATTGATTTGAATTCTAGTTCCTTGGCTAGCTATATTATAATCAATATCAATCTCTGAACTATTCCAATTGGTCTGCCAGTGATAGCCAATCTCAGATTCTTTTTTAGTAAACAGATCAATTGATTCACCTAATCTTGCTAAAGCAAATCTTCCAATTCCTTTTGATCCAGCAAAAATCCGTCCCGTATCAGAATCTTTATAATCTCTGGTGCTCTTACCAACGTGCATCCAAGCTTGCCTAATATCATTTTCATTCATTCCAGAACCATCATCTATTATTTCAAGCATTAAGCGCCCAGTATTCTCAGATTTTTTGAAAATTAAGTTTAGCTTACTAGCCCCAGCATCATAAGCATTTTTTATTAATTCTAAAATAGCAGATTCTTTAGTTGAGAAATTATTTCTACCCAAAACCTCTGCAATAATATTATCTTCAACGATATAGTTAAGTTTATCACCCATTTTTTACTCCTCATCCAATAACTTAATTGGAATTCTAATTTTTTTAAGATCGTTAGTGCTTATATTTTTATATCCTGACGAATAATTCTTAGATATTCTTTTTAAATAATCAACTACAAGTTTTGAATTTAAATATTTTAGAATTTTATTATAAGATGACTGACTCATATCCCTTAAAAATACAATTGAAATACCAGCTAATACGAAGCCAAAATCAATTTGTTTAAATGGAACATTTTCTAAATTAGCAACCTTCGGTATTATAATTTTTTGAGAATAGTAATTCAACATTCCCTGAGTCCGACCAAAATAAATGCCATACTTTTTTTGGAAAGAATCATTTAATTCATTTCTTAAATAGTCATAAGTGCATGGATAACGTTCATTAATTGTAATTATTTTCTGATTTATATCATCATAGGGAAAGATTATATAATATTTTTTATTAATATTAGACACTCGCACTCCCTTTTTTAAAATAGCTTTCTCAATAAGATAATGTCTAGATTTTTTTTCTATAACATACTGATTTCCCAAACTATCAATAATCTCTTCTTCAGAAATAATAAATACACTATCTTGTAAGGTGGCTAAGCCATTTTTTATATCTGCTATTTCTCCCAGTAAGACGGAGTCTCCTCCTTTATACATAAATTTTTCATCATATAGATAATAAATTTCTTTGTTATGCAGTTCATCATATGAAAAACTCTTTAATTTGGTATTATTTGAACTTACAATCTCTAAATTAGCATTTTCATTAGAAATAACCGTAATTGCTGTATATGTTGTTGCATCTTCAAAATTCAATAAATCACCATAATCAATTATTTTTTCAATGTATTTATTAGAGATTAATGTTTGAAGTAGTGTTTCAGCACCTCTAGCTCTCAAATAATTGTTTGGAGTAATGTAACTTATTTTTCCTTTTTTATTCCAAAGAGATAGTCCTAACTCAAAGAAATAATAATAGATATCAAAGTTAAATCGATTACAGAATTCACTATGTTTTTTTAGTTTATCAACCATATATTTGCCCATATTTTTTCTTGAAATATATGGAGGATTACTAATAACATAATCGTATTTCTTTTGTTTATCAAATTTTTGATAGTAATCTAATGCATCAAAAATATAAACATTCCAATTTACTGATAGATCATTGTAATATTTACTAACCAATTTATCAAGTCTCGAAATACATAGTTTAATAGCGTCTTCTCTAATATCAAATGCAGAAAAGTTATTTTCCAATTTCTTTTTTATTTTTTCTTGACATTTATTTTGATTCTTTTTTAGAAACTCTTCAACAATTAAATAAAAAATATGTCCCTCTCCAACAGCAGGTTCAATTATTGTGAACTCTTTTGTATAATCAATATTTAAACAATCAATCATAGTTTTCGCTAATGATTTACTAGTGTAGTAAATACCATTTTTCTTTAAAAAGTTTTGTTGCCCCATCACTTTATATTCTCTGTTCATAATTATTATGTCTATTATACCAAAAAACACGGTTTATCACCGTGTTTCTATGTTTATTTCACCAACTTCTTCATCTCATCAATACGTGCTACGGTCGCGTCGTACTTGGCTTGGTAGTCGGCTTGTTTGTCGCGTTCTTTTTGGACGACTTCTGGTTTGGCATTGGTTACGAAGCGTTCATTAGATAGCTTCTTGCCGACCATGTCCAGTTCTTTTTGCCATTTAGCCAGTTCTTTGTCGAGACGAGCCAGTTCTTCTTCGACATTGAGGAGGTCTGCGAGTGGCAAGTAGATTTCTGCTCCTGTAATGACGCTTGACATAGCGAGTTCAGGTGCAGGAATGGTTGATGCGATTTCCAAGTGTTCTGGATTTGTGAAGCGTTTGATGTAGTTGACATTGCTGTTAAAGAAGGTTTCCAAGTCGCTATCGCTTGTCTTAACAAGAATCGTGATAGGTTTGCTTGGTGCTACGTTTACTTCCGCACGCGCATTACGTACTGCACGGATCAAGTCTTTAAGACTTTCCACACCAGTGTGGGCAGCAAGGTCTTCAAAGGCTGGGTTAACAGTTGGGTATTCTGCTGTGACGATAGAGCCTTCTGAGATTTGTCCAAAGATTTCCTCTGTCACGAATGGCATGATTGGGTGAAGGAGACGAAGGATCTTATCCAAAGTGTAAAGGAGAACAGAACGTGTGATGACTTTCTCTTCTTCATTATCGCTATAAAGGACTTCCTTGGTCAACTCAACGTACCAGTCCGCAAACTCATCCCAGATGAAGTTGTAGAGGATGTGTCCAGCGACACCAAACTCAAACTTATCAAAGTTTTCAGTAACTTTGCCGATCGTTTCATTGAGGTTGTGGAGAATCCAGCGGTCTGTGACGTTTCCAGCTTCTTTGTTGACAACTTTTTCCACATTGGCACTTGCTTGCTCAAGGGTCAAGCCTTCATTGTTCATGAGGATGTAGCGAGAGATGTTCCAGATCTTGTTAATGAAGTTCCATGAGGCATCCATTTTCTCGTAAGAGAAGCGGACGTCTTGACCTGGTGCAGAACCGTTTGAAAGGAACCAACGAAGGGCATCGGCACCATATTTCTCGATGACATCCATCGGGTCAATCCCGTTACCGAGAGATTTAGACATCTTGCTTCCTTGCTCGTCACGGATAAGACCGTGGATCAGAACGTTTTGGAATGGCTGACGACCAGTGAATTCCAAGGATTGGAAGATCATGCGAGACACCCAGAAGAAGATGATGTCGTAACCTGTTACCAAGGTTGAAGTTGGGAAATAACGTTTGAAATCTGCTGAGTCGATATCAGGCCAGCCCATAGTTGAGAATGGCCAAAGGGCAGAGCTAAACCAAGTATCCAAAACGTCTTCGTCCTGAGTCCATCCCTCACCTTCTGGAGCTTCTTCACCGACGTACATTTCACCCTCAGCATTGTACCAAGCAGGGATTTGGTGGCCCCACCAGAGCTGACGAGAGATTACCCAGTCGTGGACATTTTCCATCCATTGGAGGAAGGTATCGTTGAAACGAGGTGGGTAGAATTCTACCTTGTCCTCTGTGTCTTGGTTGGCAATGGCGTTTTTCGCCAATTGGTCCATCTTGACGAACCATTGCGTAGACAAGCGTGGTTCCACCACGACACCTGTACGCTCTGAGTGACCAACACTGTGGACACGTTTTTCGATTTTAACAAGGGCATCGATTTCTTCCAGTTTCTTGACAACCGCTTTGCGGGCTTCAAAACGATCCATGCCAGCGAATTCGAAGGCAAGCTCGTTCATGGTTCCGTCGTCGTTCATGACGTTGACTTGTGGTAAGTTATGGCGTTGACCAACCAAGAAGTCATTTGGATCGTGAGCAGGTGTGATTTTCACGACACCAGTACCAAACTCAGGGTCTGCATGCTCATCTCCAACGATTGGGATTAGTTTATTAGCGATTGGAAGGATGACGTTTTTACCAATCAAGTCCTTGTAGCGTGGGTCTTCTGGATTGACCGCAACAGCAACGTCCCCAAACATAGTCTCAGGACGAGTTGTCGCAACTTCAAGGGCGCGCGAGCCGTCTTCTAGCATGTAGTTCATGTGGTAGAAGGCACCTTCGACATCCTTATGGATAACCTCGATATCAGACAGTGCTGTGCGAGCTGCTGGGTCCCAGTTGATGATAAACTCACCACGGTAGATCCAGCCTTTCTTGTAAAGTTCGACAAAAACCTTGCGGACGGCTTTTGACAAGCCTTCGTCAAGAGTGAACCGTTCGCGAGAGTAGTCTACAGAGAGTCCCATCTTGCCCCATTGTTCCTTGATGGTAGTGGCATATTCGTCTTTCCATTCCCAGACTTTATCTAGGAATTTTTCACGACCAAGGTCATAGCGGGAAATGCCTTCACCACGCAAGCGCTCCTCAACCTTAGCCTGGGTCGCAATCCCAGCATGGTCCATCCCTGGAAGCCAAAGGGTGTCAAAACCTTGCATTCGTTTTTGACGGATGATGATATCCTGAAGAGTCGTATCCCAAGCGTGACCAAGGTGAAGCTTCCCAGTAACGTTTGGTGGTGGAATGACGATAGAATAAGGCTTAGCCTTTTGATCGCCTGAAGGCTTGAAAACATCTTCGTCAAGCCATTTTTGGTAACGACCAGCCTCAACCTCGGCTGGATTGTATTTAGGTGAAAGTTCTTTAGACATGTGTGTTCTCCTTTTACTCAGTTAAATAATAATATTTACCGTCTTTTGATATTATTTTAGTTTCTTTTTCTAGTAAATTCTCAGTTGTATTTTTTATATCAAGCGAATTGTCTAATTGATTATTAATTTGTGAAATTATATGTTCAGGTACCTCATTATATCTCAAATCATTGAAAACCATTGCAGGGAGCCCGAATGCAAATGCCTCAAATCCTTGCTTAGCATATCGTTTGTTATCTAAATCAATTTCAAATAATTTAATTGTTTCATTATGCCATTGATTTAGTAGATTTCTAGCATCAGTAGATTGTTCAATATAAATATTATATAAAGAATAGCAATACTCAGAAGAAATAGCCCCCTTGTTTAATAAATAAATTAACCTTCCAATTTCTTCTAAAATCGAGAGCAAGTATTGTTGAAAGCTAATTAATTTATCAACTTCTTCAATACTATCTTTGTACTTATCAAATTCATTGTTATGACCTTTAGAAACAATATTTTCTATCGTTAAATTGACTTGCTGTAATAATTCAACTGCATCATCTCTATATCGACTTAAGTCATCCAGAGAACGATTTCTCAATTCATCATTTTCAATGATTTCAATATTAAATTTAGAGATTGTGCCAACTTTTCCTATCAAAGCTCTGATTCTAGCCTTAAATTCAGTCTGTTGAAAATCATAAATTTTATCTATCCCATCCTGCATTTCGGCCATTTTAGAATCAATTTGAGCCATATAATATTGACCTACAACCATAGAGGAAATATTCATTACATCAGCTACTGTATTTGATATAGCGTTAGCATCTACTGGGATAAGATTAGCTTGGCCAGCAAGTCTATTATTTACTTTGTAACCGCCGCGAAAAGCTCCCTGTAATTCTTTAGAATCGTAAAGTTCTGCTCCATTTGGGATAATTACTTGATAAATATTACCTTCTTTAACTAGATTTGATAAGTCTTCGATAGCTTTATTTTTGAGAGGATTATTGAAATTTTGAACGATTTGAGGTACAAGAGCATCTAATTTCGCTACAACGTTTTGATCTAAAATCTCATGCATAGGTTTTTCATCAAGATTGATATCTGTAGGTAATGACTCTATTTTAGGCATTAGAGCTAAAAATTCCTCGTTTATTGTTGATACTTCATAATCAGTATGTGTAATAATTTCGTTAGAATAACTAATGTCCGACTTTTTCTTTTCCTTTTTTTCTTTTTTATAAAAGTAAAAAAGAAAAAGTGCAAGCAATAAGATAATAATCCATTTCATTTCTTCACCTCCCACTCACTCCTCAGTAAGCCATATATCAGACTGTCACAACGGTTTCCTTGAACATCCTTTCGGTCTCTTATGCGAGCTTCTAAGGTAAAGCCAAGTTTCTCTGCGACTCGTTGACTTTGGACATTGTAGCCAAAACAAGTCAGCTCAATCTTGTGAAGACCAAGTACTTTAAAAGCTAAATCAATCAAGGTACTCGCAGCTTCTGGAACATAGCCTAAACCCCAATAGTCTGGATGTAAGATATAGCCAATCTCCAAGACATCATCTTCGTGACGGTGATTGAAGTCAACAGACCCAATGACCTTATCGGTTCCTTTGACGACAATTCCGTAGCCAACTGGGATATTCTCCTTTTTATTACGCTCAGGAAGGATATGTTTCAGGTAATAAATCTCATCTTCCAAGGTTTTTACAGGGTGAAATGCTGCTGGATAGGCGACCTCTGGCAAATTAGCGTAGGCATGAATATCCTCGGCATCCGCCACTGTACGGACGCGCAAGACGAGCCGATCGGTTTCTAATCGTTCTGGTAATTGTGCTTGCTCCATCTTCCTCCCTCGATTTCTACAAAAAATCGCCCCTGCCATCTACATGACAGGGACGAATATATTTATCCGCGGTACCACCCAATTTCGGGCAAAGCCCGCAACTCTCATCTTTATAATAAAAAGACAATATTATTTTATTTTTCATCCATCAGCAACCAGTTTTGACACATTTGTGGACTTCTCAGCACCGCCACTTTCTGTAAAATGTGGGATCCAAAACACCTCTAATGGCTTTATTTTAACAAGTTTTTGACGGAAATGCAAGGGGCAAGAAAAATTACTTGAACTTGATGCCGTGTTCTTTTAATTTCTTGATAGTAGCTGGACCGATTCCCTTCAAGGCAAGGAGTTCTTTTTCAGTCCAGTTTTTGAAGTCAGCAGCTGACTTGATACCTTCATCATAGAAAGTCTTAGCACGATCTACTGAGAGGCCACCCAAAGTCGCTGCAAAATCTTCTACTGAATTCGCCACTTTTTGAGCTTGTTCCTTGGTCGCTTCTACTGCTTGTTCCACTTTTTTAGAGACGACTTTTCCTGCTTGGCTGGCAGATTTTTCTGCGTGTTTCACGACTTTTTTGGTCTCTTCTACAACTTTGGTTACTGTAGTTGAAAATGCACCTGAACGACGAAGGCTATTTCGCAATTGTTTTTTACGTTGGAGTTTCTTTGACATGATAAAATCCTTTCAATAAAAAATCCCTGTTTTGACAAGGATTTAATAAAGATATTCTATCAAGATTTTGGAAAAAAATCAAGAAAGGAAACGAGATTGTTCTTAAAAATCTAGCCGTTTTTTCTTTCAATCTAATTCGACAATGATTCAACTTCTTGATAAAATATGCAGTAATGTGCAATATTAATTCACATAAAAAGCTGATGAGGAGAACAATATGAATAATGAAAGTTACTTTGATGGTGGTCTTTTGAGCTAGGTTAGATATGCTATCCTAGCCATGATCATCATAGGCTTTACTATTGGAATCGCTACGCCTTGGGCAGTTTGTATGATGCAAAACTGGAAAGTTAAGCGCACTGTCATCGATGGACGTCGCCTCTATTTTGACGAAACAGGTTCTCAATTATTCGGGAACTGGATCAAGTGGTTCTTGCTCACCATCATCACTTTGGGCATCTATTCATTCTGATTGCATATCAAAATGGAACAATGGATTACCAAACACACACATCACGTATAAACAGAAAAAGTGCGTTCATACGCACTTTTTGATTTGTAACGATTAATAATTTCGCTCACCAAATAATCCCTCTGGTAAGTCATGGAAACCCTTGCCCGCCTTGAAATTTTCAAACTTACCAAGCAAGAACTGATAAGCATCCAAGCGACTTTCGTAGCGAATCATGGCATCTTTGGCACGCTCGTCTTGGTCTTCTTCGTAAACCTTTTGACTTTCCTTGTGCGCCATGTCGTTGATCATGATCTGGGTATTGACCCATGCTTCAAATTCCTTCATAAATTCCTGTTCGTAACTCATTGATTCTCCTTATTCTAATCCACGGAAATAGTCCGTATCAATCTCTCGGTAGGGTTGGATATCCTGAACATACTCCAACACTCCTTGGAATTCCCCGTCTTCATCGTGTACTGCGGCATAGGTGACGTGGACAAACTTGCCTCGCGACTCCGACTTGAACCACATTTCATACTTGCCCTTGACCCCTTCACGAAGACCTTTCATAACGGCCTTCACCTTGTCTAAGTACTTGGGCGGATGACAGAGTTCAACATTGCGCCCGACTTGGGATGGCGTCCGTTTGAAAATCATCTCATCAGCTGGCGCATTGTCATTGTAATACTGGAAAATATCGTCTTTATTGACAAAGGTGATCTCCATGGGGAGGTGATTGAGGATGAGGTTGGCCTGCTCTACTGAGAGATAGCCATTGCCAAAAGCCTGTTGACTATGACGGTCCAGCACCGCTTCCTTTTCCTTAGGGGTAAAGGTAATGGTAAACTGACCTTCAGGCGTATCAATAACTTGCTGAACTTGACCTTCTGCCGTGTCTAGTTGTACTGGCTCCTCTGCACTCTTTTCCTCAACAAAGCTCTGTCGTTCTGGCACCCATTTCTCTGACGGACGGATGATGGCATAGCCGTAGGCATCGCTCTCCTCCGCAATCTGAATCCAGTCATCCTGGGTGAAAGACTCAAGGAGAATCATGAGAAGGATGGACTCTTCCTTGAAAATCATACTCTCAAACTCTATCGCAAAAGCTTCGAAAGTTTCCTTTACAGTGGAAATCGGCACTTCTGGTAGTGACTTAGCTGTCGCTAGAGCTGTCTGAAAGAGTTCTCTAATCTGATCATCCACTCCCCACATGACCTTAGGGGGTGAATCGTGACCATAGCGCTCCATGATAGGAAAGAAGAGCTCTTCCTTGCGCTGGTAATGGACATCAAATTGCCCCAAAAGTTCCATTTGACGAACCAAACCCTTGCGCATCTCCGCAAGCATTTCCTCGTCTTCCATAGACTCATAGGTATCTAACAATCTCCGAATGCGAATCAATGCTGCACGGAGAGCCAGATTTTCATCCTTGAAGACGCGAACTGGGTGACCAGGATGCTCGGTATCCTCCACTTCGACGCCCTTAACAGCGTTTTTAAAAAGATTGGCATGGACATCACAGAGCTCCATAACATCTTCAAAGGTGACACCTGAGTCTGAGTTCATCAGCTCGTGCTCCATGAGGGAAATCTCAATGGCCGATACACCTGTAAAGGTCGCATCAAAACGCTCCTGAACTGACTCAGGAGAGGCACCATTATGCAATTCTAACAAAATATCCCGTAAGATATGAATCCGTTCATCTGCCATTAGTCTAATCCAATCACTTCATAACCATTCGCTTCCAGTGTGCGGACAATCTTGTCCATAGGAGTTCCTTCGAGCTTAGAACCCTGCTTAAGCGATACTTTGCGACCGACTGTGTTGCGCATCAAGGGATTAGCAAGTGGTTTAAAACCAAGCTCCACTAGGATTTCCAAGACTTCTGGATGCTTGTCCACTACTTCTGCAACGGGAATTGACACATCGATGATATTGTCCATGACGACCTCCATGTATGTTCTAATACTCTTCAAAAATCTCTTCAAACCACGTCAGCGTCGCCTTACCGTACTCAAGTACAGCCTGCGGCTAGCTTCCTAGTTTGCTCTTTGATTTTCATTGAGTATAAAATGATTTTACTGCTTATATTATACCATATGGGAAGGGATTAAAAAACTAGTAGTGAAGTTCCTACTAGTTTCTTTCATTTCAAGTTATTCCTTATCGTCTGGTTTTGCGAGCCACTGGGCTACATCCATCAGCATGTCAGCAAGCAGTACTTTCCCGAAACCTACTAGAGCATTGTCGTCTTTTTTCATGTTTTTCAGAACTTTGACGCTTTGCATCGTAAAAAAGTAATTCCCGTAAGTCTTGGCTAGAATTTTAATGAACCCCATATTACCTTCCCTCGTTTAACTACATTTTCAAAATATTAACGATACCAGCCTTGCTGGCTATTGCTGAAAAATCGTTTTATCTCACTCTTCCGTTTCCTATAATATCATACAAACTAAATTTTATAAAGCTTTTTAATAATGTTTAACTCTAAGGAGATTCCCCCAGCATGCTGTATAGTCATTTCCCCCACCAAAAAAGAGGGTTACCCCCCCTTCTTAGTTCTTATCCAGATTGCGTAGCATCTCGTCAATCTTGTTTCCATATTCGATGGATTCGTCTTTGACGAAGGTCAAATCTGGGATTTTGTACAATTTTAAATTGCGACCAAGTTCACGTTTGATGGTCCCAGTTGCTTTCTCAAGTCCGATTTGAGCTTTTTGGTTATCCGAAGCAAGGTTACTCAAAATAGTGTAGTAAACCTTGGCAACGGACAAGTCACCCAGCATCTGAACATCTGTAATGGTCACACCTCGGACACGCGGATCACGGACTTTCTTTTGCAAAATCTCATTGACTTCACGCTTGATTTCCATGCCCACACGATCCGTACGGAAATGATTTGCCATGATATTCCTTTCTCTACTTTGAACCAAAAGCTAGGCCAGCAGACCTAGCTATTTCTGTTAGATAGAGGAACTAGAGCCATTTGAATCTAGGAAACAAGCCTTAGATAGAACTAAGGGTTCATCAAGGCGCTGTTGACGACGAGTCAAACTGGCTATCGTTTCTCTATTATCTCTTGATTTCTTCCATGACGTATGCCTCAATCACATCATCCATCTTGATATCATTGTAGCCATCAATCATGAGACCACCTTCACGACCGTTTGTAACTTCTTTGACGTCATCTTTGTAGTGTTTCAAGCTTGCAAGTTCACCGTCATAGATAACGACACCGTCACGGATAACACGAACTTTAGAGTCACGGGTAACTTTACCACTCGTAACCATGAATCCACCGATAGTTCCGACTTTAGATACCTTGAAGGTTTCACGGATAACTGCCTCACCGATAACTTTTTCTTCAAATTCTGGATCAAGCATCCCTTTCATGGCTTCTTCCATCTCTTCGATAACCTTGTAGATAATGCTGTGGAGACGGATTTCTACATCATCTTCTTCTGCTTGTTGACGAGCTTGTGGTGTAGGGCGCACGTTGAAACCGATGATAAAGGCATTTGAAGCTTCTGCAAGGGTCACATCAGATTCGTTGATGGCACCGACCGCTGAGTGAACGATGGTGACTTTTACTCCCTCCACATCAATTTTTTGAAGTGAAGCAGAAAGGGCTTCAACTGAACCTTGTACGTCGGCCTTGATGATGACATTAACAGACTTGAGCTCACCTGCTTTAAGCGTATCAAAAAGGTTTTCAAGGCTGACACGTTGGGTAGCTTGACGTTGTTTCATAAGGGCACGTTTGGCACGCTCTTCACCAGCTGCACGCGCAGATTTTTCATCTTCGTAAACAGCAAAGTGGTCACCCGCCATTGGCGCTTCATTCAAACCTGTGATAGAAACTGGTGTTGATGGGCCTGCAACCTTAACACGACGGCCGAGGTCATTGGTCATGGCACGGACACGACCGAAGGTATTTCCGACAACGATTGGGTCTTGGACATTCAAGGTACCTTGTTGAACAAGAAGGGTTGCGACCGCACCTTTTCCTTTATCCAAGCGAGCTTCGATAACGGTACCGATCGCACGCACTGTTGGGTCTGCCTTGAGTTCTTGGATTTCAGCCACAAGTAGGACCGTTTCCAAGAGTTCATCGATATTTTGGTTAAATTTAGCTGAGATTTCGACAAACTCAGAATCTCCACCCCAGGCAGTTGACATAATACCGTGTTCAGCCAATTCACCGATAACGCGTTCTGGGTTGGCACCTGGTTTATCAATTTTGTTGATGGCAACGATGATTGGAACGTTGGCCGCTTTTGAGTGGTTGATGGCTTCGATAGTCTGAGGCATAACACCGTCATCTGCCGCTACGACCAAGATAGTAATATCGGTAACAGAAGCACCACGCGCACGCATTGATGTAAAGGCCGCGTGTCCTGGTGTATCAAGGAAGGTAATCTTCTTGCCATTTTCCACGATTTGGTAGGCACCGATATGCTGAGTGATACCACCCGCTTCACCTGTCGCAACACGAGAATTACGAAGGGTATCCAAAAGTGTTGTCTTACCATGGTCAACGTGTCCCATGATGGTGACAACTGGTGGACGCTCAACCAATTCATCTTCATTGAGATAACCATCTTCGACGAAGAAACGTTCAATGTCCGCATTGTCCACTTCAACCTTTTGTTTGGCTTCGATACCGTAATCCACCATGAGGAGTTCGATGGTTTCTCCATCCAAAGATTGGTTTTGTGTGGCCATAATCCCCATCATAAAGAGTTTCTTAACGATTTCAGCTGGTTCACGTTTGATACGTTTTGCGATTTCCGCAACAGTCATACCATCTGTATATTCAAATTCGCTTGGCAATTCATGGAACTTACGTTCTGTAACAGGTTTTGGTGCCTGATTGCGGTTATTTTGCTTGTTGCCTTTTTTATTCTTTTTGTTGTTATTCCAGTTACTATTTCTTTGATTTCTCACTTGATTCTGACTACTTCGATTCTTTTGTTGTTTTCTAGGACCATCTTCTTCGTGATCATAATCGTCACGTTCTTTGTCTGGTCGGGCTTGTTTTTTACGACGTGTATCCACTAGCGCTTCTTTAGCTACAGGAGCTACTGCTACGGCTGGCTGAGTTTGTTCAGCTAGCTTAGCAGCTTCTTCAAAGATTTCCTCTGGCTCCTTGCGTTTATTAGCTTGAGCCAAGGCTTCTTTGGCAGCTTGCGATTGTTTGAAGCGCTCCTCGCTTGAGCGTGCGTACTCTGCATTTTGCTCTGCTTTTAGGGCTGCTGCACGGGCTTTAAAGTCAACACGTGGTCCAGCTTGTTTTGGCTGGAAGTCTTGTTGCTGACGGCGATCATTGCCACGCTTCCCTTGACCTTGTGGTTTTTTCCCTTGGTCATTAAATCGGCGATTGTCACGGTTTCCTTGACCAGGTTTGCCACCATTACGGCCGTCATTTTTCGGACGGTTACCGTTTTGTTGTTGGTCACGGTTATTGCCCTTGTTTTGTTTGCGTCGCTCTGCCTGCTCTTTGGCACGTGCCTCACGCTCCGCCTTGAAGTTTCGGCTCTGCGGTTTAGCTGCTACTTTTTCTGTTTTAGGAGCAACTGGCTCAGCTGGTTTTACCTCTTCTTTGGCTACAGCTGGTTTAGCCGAAACAGGCTTTTCTGCTTTCTTTTCTACACTTACTTTTGGTGTTGCAGGTTTTGCTTCTGCCTTAGGAGCAGGTGCAGGCTTAAAGCTCGCTGCGATTTGCTCGGCAGCAGCAGCTTCCACACTCGATGAGTGGCTTTTTACATCCAAGCCCAACTCTTTTGCACGCGCTACAACTTCTTTACTTTCTTTTCCAAGTTCTTTTGCGATTTCGTACAATCTTTTCTTAGACAAATCATGTCCTCCTCTTCTATTCCATAAGAGACCTCATTTTCTTTGTAAATCCAGCATCGGTCACAGCCAAAACCTTTCTTGATTTTCCGACTGCTATGCTTAATTCCAGTGTTGAAAACACGGTTATAACTTCTACTTGATAATAGTCACTTTTATCTTGAATCTTCTTGGTTAGATTAGGGCCAGCATCATGTGCTAGAAAGACTAACTTGGCCTTACCATCTTGAATGGCCTTGACTACCAATTCCTCACCCGATATGATCCTGCCTGCTCGTTGAGCCAATCCCAAGAGATTGCTTATCTTTTGCTTATTCAAGTCCTAACTCTCTTCTTTTTACTTTGTGATCAACATAGGCGATCAACTCGTCATAAAAGCTTTCTTCAACTTCCATGTTAAAGCTGCGGTTAAAGACTTTCTTTTTTTTAGCCTCTAGGGCTTCTGTATTGTCTAGCTTGATATAAGCGCCACGGCCATTGGCCTTGCCTGTCGGATCGATAAAGACTTGTCCTTCTTTGTTCTTGACAATGCGAAGTAAATCACGCTTGTCAATCACTTCGTTGGATACAACAGACTTGCGCAAAGGGATTTTTCTTGTTTTCATCTTTCCCTCCTCTAGCAGCTTTTATTCTTCAATCGATTCATCTACATCTGCGTAATCAACTTGACCTGCTTCTTCCATAGCTTCAAACTCACTAGCAGACTTGATATCGATACGGTAACCTGTCAAGTGAGCTGCCAAGCGAACGTTTTGTCCACGACGACCGATGGCAAGAGAAAGTTTGTTATCAGGTACAACGACCAAGGCACGTTTGCTGTCGTTTTCATCAAAGATAACTTGGTCAACCTCTGCAGGTGCGATGGCATTGTAGATAAACTCAGCTGGATCCGCTACCCACTCGATAACGTCAATGTTCTCTTCTACAGGAACCATACGGTCGCTCTTAGCGTCATAACGAGCTGGGTGGAATTTGCTGGTGATCTTCTTGATATTGGCACCACCACGCCCAACGATTGTCCCGATAGCGTCCACGTTTGGATTGTGGCTACGAACGGCAACCTTGGTTCGGTCACCTGCTTCACGAGCCACGCTCATGATTTCAACAGTTCCATCGTAAACTTCTGGAATTTCTTGCTCCATCAAGCGTTTAATCATTTCTGGATGGCTACGACTGACAAAGACGTTGACACCACGAGGATTGTCTTCAACCTTGTAAACATAAACTTCGATACGATCATGAGAAGCAAAGACTTCTCCAGGGATTTGGTCTTGTTTTGATAATTGGGCTTCGATGCTGCCAAGATTGACATAGATGAAACGGTTGTCAAAGCGTTCTACTGTACCAGACATGATTTCTTGTTCATGTTCTTTGTATGTATTATAAGTGATGGCACGTGTTTGCTTGCGCATTTTTTCCATGATGGTTTGTTTAGCAGACTGGGCTGCTACACGACCAAACTCAGCTGGTGCTTCTTCAAACTTAATCTTGTCTCCAAGCTCATAGGCTGAATTAATGGCAAGGGCATCTTTCAAGCTGATTTCCAAACGGCTATCAAATACTTCGTCAACAACTTCACGAACAGTATAGACAGTAAAGTCCCCAGTCTTTTCATTGAAGTCAATGGCTACGCTGTCTGATTGACCATAGCGTCTACGATAAGCGGAACGAAGCGACTCTACTACTGCGTCGATGATGTCTTCTTTTTTGATTCCCTTGTCTTCTTCCAAAATGCGGAAGGCCTCTAGCATTTCTTTACTCATGTTCTCTTCACTTTTGAATCCTCAAAAGCTATCCTTTCTTTTTCTATAATTTAACTGCTAAACGTGCTTTTGATACTAAACTGTATGGAATTTGGACAGTTTTCTTGCGCGTCTTGTCCATATATTCCATGGTCAACTCATCCTCTTCAAAGGATAGCAAGGTTCCTTCAAAGACTTTTTGCTTATCGATAGCTTGGTAGAGCCCGACATGGATGTATTTCCCAACCGCTCCAGCGACGGCATCCTTGGTTTTCAAGGGACGCTCCAAGCCTGGACTGGTAATCTCTAGGAAATATTGCTCCGGGAAGGGATCGGGCTTGATGGTGTCTAGGACAGGACTGATAATTTCTGTCAGGTCTGCCGTGTCGTTCAAGGTAATTCCTTCGGGTTTATCTACAAAAATACTGAGAATCATGTCACTGCCGATCTTTCCATACTCGATATCCACGAGTTCAAAAGGTGCTTGGATGACAGGTTCTACAACTTCTCTGACTAATTCTACGATTGTTGCGATTGCGTCCACCTCCTCATAAGCAAGAGGCGAAGATATTTCCCCGCCTCTCTTTCTTATATTCTTACTATCAGTATAGCACGTTTGTCAATTTATGTAAAGCATAAGCACTCAAACGACTGATTTTCAAGCTATTTTTTAAAATTCCGCCTCAACACGGTAGATCACTTGACCCTTGTTGGAGAATTTTTGCTCATATTCCGTCATGACATTGCCTTCAAAATCACTGGCATGTAAGTCCAACCAAACCCCATTGAGCTTCATCCCATACTGAGAAAAACTCACCAAGCTGTACTCAAACAAGCCACGATTGTCTGTCTTGAAATGGATTTCCCCATTCTCAGGTAAGATGCGCTTGAAGGTATCCAAGAAACTCTTGTAGGTCAGACGGCGTTTTTCATGGCGTTTTTTAGGCCAGGGATCTGAAAAGTTTAGGTAGAGACGATCAATCTCACCGTCTTCAAAGTAGTCTGTCAAATCCGAACCATCTACCCACAACAACTTGATATTGGGCACTCCAACTTCAAGAACCTTGTCCAAGGCATAACTCAATACCGACTTTTGAATGTCAATCCCGATATAGTTGATGTCAGGGTTTTGTTTGGCCATTCCTGATACAAAGGCCCCTTTGCCACTCCCAACTTCAACATGAATAGGATGATCATTTCCAAACAAGTCTCGCCATTTCCCTTTAGCTTCCAAGGGATTGAGGACCACATACTGGGGATTAGCCTCTAGTAACTCTGTCGCCCCTTTACGATTTCTTACTCTCATCTCTTCTTTCCATACTTATCACGGAAGACACGCAAGGCATAAATCTCCCGGTTTACATTGTCTAAATCTTGATTTTCACAGTATTTGGCAATCTGATTCAAGTAAGAATACTGACCATACCAATACAATTTATCTAACACTGTTTGATTGTACTTATAGCCATAGTCTCTCAACCATTGGCGCCACTGATAATCTGGAATGTAGTGGCATAGCAAATGCGCCACATCAAACATACGATCCGTCAGGCGAACCGAATCCCAATCCACTAGATAAACGAGTCCACTCTCTGTCTCAATCCAATTACTATGGCGAAGATCCCCATGCACAATCGTTGCATGGTCTTCTCTAAAACCTGGAACCGTCTTATCTAGCTCCGCAATCACACTGTTCAAATAGTGATTCTGCTTCAAGATTTCTGGTACTTCTTGTTGCCAAGAACGCAATAAATCAACTGGTGTTTCCATGGTATATCCCAAACGGCTCAACTGCTTCATCAAGGGACGCGAGCGGTGAAGACGGTTCAAGATATTGATAATCTGCTTGCGATTCATATCGTAAGGGGTCAAGATTTTGCCCGTCAGCCATTCCTGAGCACACATATCACTGCCATCTGGCAAACGACGAGTCCATAGTAATTGAGGAGCGATTTGTTCTCTGGCTAGGCCAGGTAGGATTGGAGAGGTGTTCATTTTTACAAAAATGCGCTTCCCATCAGGGTAGCTTCCCATATAAGCCTTGCCGCTCTTCCCAGGGATAGGGGTCAGCGTTAGCTCATTATCACCCAAGTCCATTTCTTTCCTCCGTATAAAGTTTCCTTACTATTCTACTAGTTTTTGGTCTATTCGTCAACCAATCTTTTTAGTTGGTAAGGTAAATAAAACAATTGTAGGAAGAGACTAGCCCCTACAAGAGCCAACAAGGCTATTTTCTCTTGAAAAACCACTGCTCCGACCAGCAATTCTAACAAAAGAACTACAATGCCCACACCGACTACAATCTGTTTCAATCCCTTTTCTTTCTCCCCTTTTTCTAGTGGAAAGAGTTGGGTCAAATACTGGTAGTCAAAGGCGTGATAGAGGGCAAGCAACTGGAAGAGTAAGAGGTAGTTAAAGAGAACCACCACTGCTGTCGCAATCCAAGCTTGCTCGATAAAGATCACAGCTAACAAGGATAGGAGCAAGAGGCGGAGACTGAGGGAAAAGAGGTCTCCATTCCGCAGATAAGAACGAAGATAGAGGTTTTGCCAGATCTTCCCTGGCACCTTTTGAACAGTCTTTAGGAGGAAATCCAGATAAGCGCGACGCTTGACGCTGTTTGAAACGCCCTTGACCTGAGTAAAGAGGGCAAAGAAACGAAGCAAGACTTGCTTGCGCTTGCTTTCTTGGGCGATAACGTAGTCCCAGTCCAGTCCAGTTTCAGTGAAAAATTTGCTGGCTTTTTGGCGAAAGAGGAGGTACTTCGCTGCTCCCAGTAAAAGCACGTAGACGAGAAAGACTGGTAAGCCATAGCCCATGGCTAAAAACAAGGGTGCAAACAGGAGTAAAAAGAGGGTTTGAACAAATGTCCAGAAAACCAGTGAACGCACCGTCTGCCCTTGGATGTATGACTTGACCTCCTCTTCAGCTACTAAGAGAAAGAGCTTGTCAGGTGCTTCCATGTAGGTCGCGATTCCTCCCCAAGCCAAAAGCAAGGCAGATACAATTCCCAAAAACAAGAGGATGAGCCAATGATTTTCAGGAAAATCTTGCAAGAGTTGACTGTACTGGTAGGCTAGAAAACCGATGAGAACCAGCAGGAACAAGACAAAGTGGTCATTGAGAACATAACGCAGATAACCGACACACTCCTTACGAAAAGCCTGCTTTCTCTTTAAAAACAAGTCTTTCATCGCTCCTCCTCTTTGGTCAGAGCCAAGTAAATATCATTCAAACTAGCCTCAGGCATATCAAAGGCTTCGCGGAGTTGCTGGAGGTTCCCCTGAGCCCGCACCTCTCCCTTGTGGAGGATAACAAAGGCGTCACACATCTTTTCCGCAGAGTCCAGCACGTGGGTACTCATGAGGATGGACTTGCCTTTTTGCTTTTCCACTTCCAAAAGCTGAATCAAGTCGGCAATCGCCAGCGGATCGAGACCAAGAAAAGGCTCATCCACGATAAAGAGGCTAGGATCTACCACAAAAGCACAGATAATCATGACCTTTTGCTTCATCCCTTTGGAGAAATGGACAGGAAACCAGTCTAATTTTTGATCCAGACGAAACATTTTTAACAAAGGTTCTACACGCTCAAAAGCCACTTTCTGATCGATACCATAAGCCATAGCAACCGTTTCGATATGCTCTCTGAGGGTCAATTCCTCATACAAGCTAGGCGTTTCTGGGATGTAGCCAATCTGCTTGCGGTAATTGGTCGCATCTTCTCGCAGGGTTAGACCATTAATCTTGATTTCCCCACTATAAGGTGTCAAAAGACCGATAATCTCATTGATCGTCGTTGATTTCCCAGCACCGTTGAGACCAATCAAACCGACCAACTGCCCACTTTCAACTGTAAAGGACACATCTTTCAAGACAGGGACGTGAACATAGCCTCCTGTCAGGTTTTTAATTTCTAACATATTTTCTCCGAATCTGGTATAATGTAGCTATATTATATCAAAATTCAATACAGTAGAGGTGGATTTTATGTCAGATTGCATTTTTTGTAAGATTATCGCAGGGGAGATTCCTGCTTCAAAAGTATACGAGGATGAGCAGGTTCTTGCCTTTCTTGATATCTCTCAAGTAACGCCTGGACACACCCTCATTGTACCAAAAGAGCATTATCGCAATCTTTTGGAGATGGATGCTACCAGCGCTAGTCAACTCTTTGCCCAAGTGCCAACAGTGGCTCAAAAAGTCATGAAGGCTACCAAGGCTGCTGGTATGAATATCATCGCCAACTGTGAGGAGGTTGCTGGTCAAACAGTCTTTCATACTCACGTGCATCTCGTACCTCGCTACGGTGCAGAAGATGACCTCAAGATTGACTTTATCGCCCACGAACCTGACTTTGACAAACTTGCCCAAGTCGCTGAAACCATTAAAAATGCTTAAGGAGTTGCCATGAAACTATCAAATCTACTGCTATTTGCAGGGGCTGCAGCTGGAAGTTATTTTGTCGTAAAAAATCGCCAAGCTATTGAGGATGAAGTGCTAGATACAACTGACCGCGTCGAAGCTATCAAGGATGATTTGGATATCATCCAAAACAGCCTACAAATCATCGACCAACAAAAATCCCTTATCAAGGAATACCAAAAAGATTTAACCTATAAATTCAAAGTCTTGGAAAAGGATTTCCAAACTAGAATGGCGGTCCTCCAAGAAGAAAAACAAGAATAAGAGAGCCTCCAAGTTTCCTTAAATCCTTTTTGGGTTACTAGATTCGAACAGAAAAGGGAGGGAATGAAAGTGAAACAGTTTTTAAAAGTTCTAGCGAAGGTCATCGCGATCCCTTGTGGCTGTCTCTGCCTTCTGACGGCTCTAGCATTTCTACTACTGATGAATCTTTTCAAGGCCTCACCGAGTGACATCCAAAAAGGAAATGAATCCTTAAAACAAATATTTATCTCTCTTGACATGCCTCCTGAGAAAGTAGAATCAAATGGAAGGTATCAATTCGAGGGTGGAGGCTTAAATTTCTATGTTACTTTCTCAGATGAGGTTATCAATAGTCACCCCGTCCTAAAAGAAAGTCCAAAACTCACCAAAAACCGACTGGAAGTCTATGTCCTACAGGCAGGGGATATTTCATACTATAAGGTAGGAGACAACTTGTTCAATCATGGTTTAATACAATTTTTAGAAAAGGAAAGTGAGAAGTATTTCCAAGAAAAAGGAAAGAAATCAAATTCTTCTTACACAATTCTAAATTGGAAAGATCAGGAAAATCTTAAAAAGGGAATTGCATTCTATGAAAAAGCTTTGACCTTAGTGGATATTCAAGATAACTCGGCAATCAAACACATTGATACTATTACCATTAAGCCTGGCAAGGAAGCGGAAATCAAGCAACTCATTCAGGAGATGGATGCAGCTGGCTTGCTCACTCAAAAGTATAAATAGTAGACTAACTGGAGAATGATTTCTCGATACTAAATTTCCCAAGATTATACAAAAAAAGAGCCCGCTGGCTCTTTTTACTTTATTCTCCTTCAAAGGCATCTTTTATGTGGTCAAAGAAGCCTTTTTTCTTTGGATTGACTTTCAAGTCACCTGCAGCTGCGAATTCTTTAAGCGCAGCTTTTTGGCGGTCGTTCAAACCTGTCGGAGTCACGACATTAACTGTAACATATTGGTCACCAACGGCACCGCCACGAAGGCTTGGCGCTCCCTTGCCACGTAGACGGAATTTCTTGCCGGTCTGAGTTCCTTCTGGGATAACCAATTCAACATCTCCATGCACGGTTGGAATTTCCACAGTATCACCAAGAGCTGCTTGGACAAAGTTGAGGTTCAGATTGTAGAAAATAGTCGTTCCTTCACGTTCAAACTTATCACTAGCTTCCACAGAAACCACTACATACAAGTCTCCGTAAGGTCCACCGTTAAAGCCAGCTTCACCTTGACCAGCTAGGCGGATTTGTTGGCCTGTTTCCACACCAGCAGGGATTTTCACATGTACACTATGAGCTTGTTTTTCATGACCTGTACCGTGACAAGTTGTACATGGGTCTTTGATTTCTTTTCCACGACCATGACAGACATCACAGGTTACTTGGCGACGCATCATACCAAGAGGAGTCTGCGTATCAACGTTAATGACACCAGCGCCATGACAGCGTCCACAAGTGACTGGACTTGTTCCTGGCTTAGCTCCAGATCCGTTACATGTACGACAGCTTGCTTCACGGTTGTATTTAACTTCTTTTTCCGTTCCGAAGACGGCTTCTTCAAAAGTCAAATTCACACGGTACTGGAGGTCGTCACCTTGACGAGGAGCGTTTGGATTGCGCGAAGCTCCGCCTCCTCCGAAAAAACTTGAGAAGATATCTTCAAAACCACCGAAGCCACCTGCTCCGTCAAAGCCACCGAAACCACCAGCACCACCAAAGCCACCGTTGGCACCTGCAGCACCATATTGGTCATAGGCTGCACGTTTTTGGTCGTCACTCAAGGTCTCATAGGCTTCTTGAACTTCCTTGTATTTTTCCTCAGCGCCAGGCTCCTTGTTGATATCTGGGTGATATTTTTTTGAAAGCTTACGATAAGCCTTTTTGATCTCGTCTGCCGAAGCGTTTTTTGACACCCCCAGACGATCATAAAATTCAGTATTGTTCATACAAGATACTAAGAGCGAACAGAAAGCGACTGAAATTTAGGAAACCGACAAGAAATCCTGATTTCTTAGAAGGTTTATCTAATTTCCAAGCTTTCCGCTCGAGTTCAATTACGAACACCCTTGTTCCTTTCTATTGATATTGTGAATCAAACCACGATTTAAGTCGGGTTCAGTTCCTTTCTTTTATATTGAGTCAGAAATTTTGGAACCCGTGTTCAGTTACGAACACCCTTGTTCCTTTCTATAATTTATAAATAAATCATTAGAGGGTATTTTCTATACTCTGCTTCACTTCATCAAACTCTTTGTCCGATAGAGTAAAAATCAAGTCCTCTTCTGAATATTCGTTCTGTTCTTTAAAATAGTTGTCAGTATTTTCTGCCAAACCTAGACCAAGAATCACTTTTCTTGCAAACTCTTGATGTGCAAAGCCAATAGCAGTAATGATATTTTTATCTTGCAGGACAGCTTTTGCTTTGAAATTTTCCCGAGGAAGAAATTCAAAATAGTCAAAGAAGTTTTGCCAAATCCCACCAGTAAATTTCGTGTCATTCAACAAGCCAGCTTTCGCTAACAAAATGGGCGCAGAAGAAATTGCTGTAATTAAGATATCCTGCTCACCGAGTTCTCTCAAAAAAGAATCTAATTTTTCATCCTGTAGAGCAGGCCCTATGTTTACCATTCCTGGTAAAATGATACAAGAATACTCTTCTATACGTACTTGATCCAATGTTTTTGTAGGCCGACAAGGCAAGCCATCCTCAGATATAACTATCGAATAATCTGAAGCGACATAATCAATCGTGATGTCAAAAGACAGAGCTAAAGTACTTGTTAAAGCGGTTATCTCATAAAGAGAAAAATTAGGATAAATGATACAAAGTACTTTTTTCATACGCAACATCCTCTATTTTACCGAAAAACAGAGGCTGGGTTGCAACCTCTGGATTTCTTCTTATCATTACGACGTTCTAGTTTTAAAAATCAAACTAGTAATGCTAAATCGAGCACGCCCTAACCTCTTGGTGAAAAAGACAAATCTTCCTAGAAACTAAAGTTTCTGCGTTAGATTTCCTATTTTCACTGTGAGGTTTTAACGGGCTTTGCATCTTATTTTTCAGTAAACTCTCCGTCTACGACGTCATCGCCTGCGTTCCCTGTTGCTTGTGCGCCTTCTGCTCCTGCTTGAGCTTGTTGAGCAGCTGCGGCTTGTTCGTAGAGTTTAACAGCAAGGCCTTGAGCTTTTTCGTTCAACGCTTCGAGTTTTGCTTTCATTTCGTCCAAGTTGTTGTCTTCTTGAGCTTTTTTAAGGTCATCAAGGGCAGCTTGGGCAGCATCACGTTCTGCATCGAATCCTTTGCCTTCAGTTTCCTTGATTGTCTTTTCAGTCGCAAAGATAGCTTGGTCTACTTCGTTACGAAGGTCAACTTCTTCTTTACGTTTCTTATCGGCTTCAGCGTTTGCTTCTGCATCTTTCATCATGCGGTCGATTTCTTCGTCTGTCAAACCTGAGTTTGATTGGATAACAATTGTTTGTTCTTTTTGAGTTCCAAGATCTTTGGCTTTAACAGACACGATACCGTTCTTATCGATATCAAATGTTACTTCGATTTGTGGGATACCACGAGGTGCAGCTGGGATATCAGTCAATTGGAAACGTCCAAGAGTCTTGTTATCTGCTGCCATTGGGCGTTCACCTTGAAGAACGTGGATATCAACGGCTGGTTGGTTGTCTGCTGCTGTTGAGAAGACTTGTGACTTAGATGTTGGAATAGTAGTGTTGCGATCGATAAGTTTTGTAAATACTCCACCCATTGTTTCGATACCGAGTGATAATGGCGTTACGTCAAGAAGGACAACGTCTTTAACATCACCAGTGATCACACCACCTTGGATGGCAGCACCCATGGCAACAACTTCGTCAGGGTTTACTGATTTGTTTGGTTCTTTACCAGTTTCAGCCTTAACAGCTTCTACAACGGCTGGGATACGAGTTGAACCACCAACAAGGATGACTTCATCGATTTCTGACAAGCTCAAACCTGCATCTGAAAGGGCTTGACGAACTGGAACTTTTGTACGTTCAACAAGATCACGAGTCAAATCGTCAAATTTCGCACGAGTCAAGGTCATTTCTAAGTGAAGAGGTCCAGATTCACCAGCAGTGATGAATGGCAAGCTGATTTGAGTTGAAGTTACACCAGAAAGATCTTTCTTAGCTTTTTCAGCCGCATCTTTCAAACGTTGAAGAGCCATCTTGTCAGTAGACAAGTCAATACCATTTTCTTTCTTGAATTCTGCAATCATGTGATTGATGATTTTTTGGTCAAAGTCGTCACCACCGAGTTTGTTATCCCCTGCAGTCGCCAATACATCGAAGACACCGTCACCCAATTCAAGGATAGATACGTCGAATGTCCCACCACCAAGGTCAAATACCAAGATTTTTTCTTCTTTGTCAGTCTTGTCCAAACCATAAGCAAGAGCTGCTGCAGTTGGTTCGTTGACAATACGTTCTACTTCAAGACCAGCGATTTTACCAGCGTCTTTTGTAGCTTGACGTTGTGCATCGTTGAAGTAAGCAGGTACTGTGATAACAGCTTTAGTTACTTTTTCACCAAGGTAATCTTCAGCGTAACCTTTCAAGTATTGAAGGATCATAGCTGAGATTTCTTGTGGAGTGTATTCTTTTCCATTTGCAGAAACTTTTTCAGAAGTTCCCATCTTAGATTTGATAGAGATCACTGTATCTGGGTTTGTTACTGCTTGACGTTTTGCAGCGTCACCAACAATGATTTCACCATTTTTGAATGAAACTACAGATGGAGTTGTGCGGTTTCCTTCTGGGTTTGCGATGATTTTACTTTCAGTTCCTTCAAGAACTGCAACTGCTGAGTTTGTTGTACCTAAGTCAATACCTATAATTTTAGACATGTGTTTTTCTCCTTAAAATTTATATTCTTTCTTTTTGATACTCTTCTTAGGTGGCGGCGCCGTCAGAGCTTGACTCGTCAATCTCTTTGACTAAACTTTGAGCCTAAGGTCTCAAAGTTTGCGCAAATAGCGCCACGGCGAAGAGTATCGTCTTTTGTTCGCTTCGCTCACTATTGCAAAGCTGAGCTACTTTTTTATCTTTCTTTCATAGTTTATTGTCATTTCGGACAAAATTTTTAAGCTCTATTGCCTAGTTATAGACTACCACCATGGCTGGGCGTAGAATGCGGTCATGGAGTTTGTATCCTTTTTGAAAGACTTGGGCGATGGTATCTGCTGGATGTTCATTGTCTGCTGGGAGAGTTTGGATGGCCATATGATAGTTATGATCAAATTCGCCGTCAGCTGCGATTTCTTCGATTCCTTCTTCTTTCAAAGCGTGAATCAAGCTCTCTTGCACCATCTCCAATCCTTTCTTCACATCATCTGTCAAACCTTCAACTGCTAGTGCACGTTCTAAGTTGTCGAGCGATGGTAAGATTGCTTTTGCTAGGTCCTGGCTACGGTAACGTTGCAAGTTTTGACGTTCTTCATTGGCACGGCGCTGGATATTTTGCATTTCCGCATGAGCACGAAGGTATTTGTTTTCGAACTCATCCGCACGTTCATTTGCCAAGTCCAACTCAGACTTCTCAGGAGTTGTTTCTTCAGTTGTTTCCACAACTTCCTCTTCTTTTATTTCTTCGTTTTTTTTATCTTGGGCCATTTTCGCCTCCTTTAATGATTTCAAAATTAATTTACTTCGTAATGATTACTGCTGAGGTAGCGATAAAAATCTGTCAACTTCATGGTCAAAACACGATTGACCACATTGACTTGGTTGACCAATCGCTGGTAATCCAGATTGACCGGACCGATAATCGCTAGAATTCCAAAACCTCGATAAGGAATGAGGAACTTACTACTAATAACCGCTAGGTCTGCTAGACAGGACTCTTGACTGTCCGCAACACGGACATTTTGCATCTGATCTTCATGCAGACCCTCACGAATCTCCAAGGCTACCTTTTGTGGCTGATCAAAGAACTGATAGGCTACCAGATTGGCAAAATTCAAGAGATTGACCTTGCCCGACACTACAATGTTTTCGTTGAACATTTCTTTAAAAATATGTTCAAAGAGATCCATGACATTGTCTGTTGTTGTAAAGTAACGCTGGATAATCTGTGGGATCTCCGTCCGAATCTTGTAGTGAATATCTAGAACGGTATGACCGAGGAAACGTTCCTGAATGATTGCCTTCAGTTTCAGCAAATCTTCCTGCAAGAAGTTCCTTGGAATCAGAAATTGACTGGTAACCGTTCGGGACTCGTCTAGGGTAAATACTGCCAAGGCTGTATGTTGCCCCAAGACAACAATATCAAAGGCTGTCAACCGTTGTCTACTGGGCTCAACATCTAGCGCTACAACTGTGCAGCCACTCAAGTCTGTCAAGACATTAGCAGCCTCTTGTAGAATATCCTCCAGTTTGAAGAACTCCTGATCAAAGGCTTTGACAATCTCATAGACCTCATTTTCAGCCAGTCGGTCAAAATCCAGTGAGTGTTTCACATAGTACTGAAACCCAGCGATACTTGGCATCCGACCGCTTGAAGTATGCGCCTTCTCAAGCAAACCCTGCTTCTCTAGAGCCGCCATGTCATTACGAATGGTAGCACTACTAGAATTGATAGACTCTTGTAGTGCCTTGGATCCGACAGGTTCGTGCGTTTTGGTAAAGATGTCAATAATCAGATTTAAAATATCCTGCTGACGCTCTGTAACCATCTCATCACTCCTCTCTGTCCGATCGATTAGCACTCTATGTATCCAAGTGCTAACTCATGATTCTATTATACACCCTTAGAAGAGAATGTCAAGACAAAAACTCAAAAAATTAGCACTCTTTTGTAAAGAGTGCTAAAAATCAGTCCGAAGACCTAGAATCTCACTTCTCATCTACTTGGTATTTCCTTTTAAGTCTGAAAAAGCCGTAGATTAGATAAGAAATTAAACAAGTGTATAAAACGAAAATAATAAAGAAAGACTGAGACAAGTTTTCTCGATACAAACTCATGCAAACAACAAGACCACCTGAAAAAGTGGCTATACAGGAACGAAGTCTAGACCGCATAACTTCCCATCTGAGACCCTTACTCATATAGACTTTCTCCTCTGAAAGTATATCAGAAGTTGGTTTACGAAGAATTGAACAAAAACCTGTTTCTATCAATTCCCAACCGCTATTTCTAAAATCTTGCAGTTCATGCTTATACTTTTTAAGAAATCTAGAATCATAGATACGGTAGATGACATCGTCAGGTTGGCATTGGCAAAAATAGAAAAAACCAAAACGACTCGTTCTATATCTCCAGCCTTTCAGATGCATCTCATGTAAATATTCTTCCTCCTTGTCCAAATCAACTATTGTAATAATCCGAAATTGTACTTCACTATTCATTGTCTTACCTCCAGATTAGAAAACAGGTATTGCTTCATTTATCAGATAATTCTTTCCACTTTTGAAACAATCTCCAAAAAATATAAGAAATCTGAACCACAAGAGCAAACAATAAAACACAATCTATGATAGTAAGCAAAAACACTAGCCCGCTAAAAACGTCTCTTTCACTGAGCAACTTTAAGAACAACGGAATCAACATTGACAAGAAAAACAAAACAGGAAGCAACCGCAGTCTTAAAATCCGATGAACTATATCCAACTTCCCAGTAGCATCATTATAAATTTCAAACTCTGCATCCGACTCAATTCCAGCAAGAAACTTTCTAAAGTAGGAAAAACCATTAAAATCTGTAATATGCTCCCATCCACAATCTTTAAACAGTTGTAAATAGGAAGCTCTCTCTGACTTTTTCATAGGATAAAAATCCAACTGATAAGAGACTTGCTCCGGTTGACATTTTTCAAAACTATACTTAACTGCAACTAATAAGTAAGAATAACTCACTTTACTAAGCTTCCAACCCTCCGCATGCATTCTCCCTAGGAAAATCGCCTCCCTCTCATAATCCGCAATGGTAAAAATTCGGTAAACACTTTTCTTTTCCATCATCCTTCCTCCCGACTATTTCTGTAAAGTCGTTCAATACGTTTCAATTCTATCTCCAAAACTTTTCGTCCTAAATCTGTTATCTGATAAATTTTCCGTTTTTCCTCTTCTCGGACAAAGAAAATCAAGCCATCCTTTTCCATCTTTGACAAGGTCCCATACATGGTCCCTGGACTAATCGAAACTTGCGAATCTGTCATCTCCTTGACATTTTGTGTAATACCATATCCATGGTTCTCCTTCTGTAGACAAAACAAGATATAAAAGCCAGTTTCCGTCATCGGAAGATAAACTCGACGAACCTTATCCATTAATTCCATTTATAGGCACCTCCTATTCAGTTCGATATATCGCACTTCGTTATATAGAATATATCACAGCTCGATATAAAACACAAGAAAAAAGATCTGGGACAAAAGTCTCTTTGCCACAAAAAAGCAACGGCACAAAACCGTTGCTTTTTGCATGATTGCGACAGTCTTGCTAAAATAGAATTGCTCAATAAACCATTTAGAAAGGCTATCCCACGCATATTCACTATAACACAAATCAAACGACTTTACCACTAGAAATCCATTCTTTCTTGCCACAAGATCATCTTGTCTTTACCATTGAAAAAGTGGTGAATGCCTTGGAGGATCGTCACTTCCAGGCTTTCTATCATACCTTCGGTCGCCCGTCTTATCACCCTAAAATGCTTGTAGCTACTCTACTATTTGCCTATTCACAAGGGATTTTCTCTGGACGAAAAATTGAAAAAATGATGATTGAAAATCTCGCTATGCAATACCTAACAGGACAGTTGCTTGTCAGCTACCGCACCATCAATCGATTTCGAGTCGCTAAAGGGATGGAAGAACTCATTCGTGATCTTTTCATCGACCTCAATCTTCGTTTAAAAATGGAAGAGTTAGTGACCTTAGATTGTCTGTTTATTGACGGGACTAAGATTGAAGCCAACGCCAACAAGTATAGTTTTGTTTGGAAGAAAGCGACAGACAAGTTTTCCGCCAAAACTTCAAGAACAGATACAGGTCTATTTCCAAGAAGAAATCACTCCCCTTATCCATCAAGCTATTAGGATGGATGAAGAAGAGCCGATTTCTTCAGAGCAGTTGATTGCATTCGCTCAAGTCCTTGAAGAAGAATTGGAAAAACTGAACCAAGACATTGAGGAGACACCCCTTAAAGGAGAGGACGAACGTAAAACCCAACGTCGTAAACTCAAGAAAGTCCTGCGTAAAGTCAAGGATGATTTTTCAGTACGTGCTGAAAAGCATGAGAGCTATCAAGAGATATTTGACGGGCGTAACAGCTTTTCTAAAACAGATACAGATGCCACTTTTATGCGGATGAAGGAGGATCACATGAGAAATGGACAACTCAAACCTGGCTACAATCTTCAAATCGCTACTGAAAACCAATTTGTGCTTCACTATGATGTCTTCTCAAATCCGACAGACACAAAGACTCTCCTGCCCTTACTTGAAACTTATCCACATGACCTAAAGACAGTTGTCGCAGATGCTGGATATGGAAGTGAAGAGAACCTTCTTCGTTTAGATGAAAAGGAGGTGAAGCATCTGATTAAATATGCCATGTTTGATCAGGAACAGAAGAAAGGGTATAAACAGTCGGCTAGAAACTTAGCGAATTGGCACTATGATAACAAGGAGGATAGCTATATACATCCTGATGGCTGGTGCTATCGTTTTCACCATATCAAACATCAGAAAACACAGACGGACTTTCAACAGGAAATCAAGGTTTATTCCGCTGATGAACCTGAAATAGCCCCTCCAAAGGGACTATATATCAACGAACGTTATCAACACTTGAAAGCTAAAGAATGTCAGGCGCTTTTATCTCCTGAAGGTAGACAGATTTTCGCTCAACGCAAGATTGATGTGGAACCTGTCTTTGGGCAGATAAAGGCTTGTTTGGGTTACAAGAGATGTAATCTAAGAGGCAAACGTCAAGTAAGAATTGACATGGGATTGGTACTTATGGCCAATAACCTCCTAAAAAACCCAACTAATCGCTTGATTAGTTGGGTTTTCATTTATGAAATTGAATTCCTTTGTTTAATCTTTAATGATTAAAACATTAGTCTTCTTTTTTCTTGCGTGCCACAAGACCAAATCCGCTCAATACTCCAAGAAGTCCAAGAGCTGCTAGGCTAGAGTGATCTTCTGTACCAGTATTAGGTAATTCTTTGGTTGCTTTAGTCGGTTTTTGTTGAGGGGCAGTAACAACTTTTTCGTAGACATGTTCAGTGTCGCCGTTTGGAAGTTTCTTAGTCTCTACGAAGCGGTA
>NZ_KB373321.1:1740023-1800768 GCF_000314775.2 Streptococcus sp. F0441
TGGTCTGCTGGAAGCAAGGATTTCACTTCTTGTGGAAGGTCTTTTCCTGGCGTTCCGCTTACAAATTCATGTGTTGCCTTGTAAGTTGGTGCTGGGGTAAATTCCCAAGTACCGACGAAGTGGGCATCCGCTCCATTGATGGTTTCTGATGCCTTGTCATAGGACTTAAAGCTCCATGTACCTTCTGCTGTCTTCACTTCTGTTTGACTTGGTTGAGTCGGAGTCGCTTGACTACCATCTTTCAAGTCTGTTTGGTCTGCTGGAAGCAAGGATTTCACTTCTTGCGGAAGTTCTTTTCCTGGCGTTCCGCTTACAAATTCATGTGTTGCCTTGTAAGTTGGCGCTGGAGTGAATTCCCATTTACCGATGAATTTCACATCTCCATTTTCAACAACTTCTGAAACCTTATCGTAACCTTTGAATACCCAGTTTCCTTCTGGAACAGATACTTTAGTAGTTGTTGGTTGAGTAGGATTTACAGTCGTTCCATTTGCAAGACCTGATACTTTAGCTGGTAACAAGTTTGTAACTTCTTGTGGAAGGGTCTTACCAGGTGTACCGCTCTCAAATTCATGAATCTTGTTGTAAAGTAAGGTCGTTGTTACCTTGTTTGATGCGAAATAAAGGTTATCTGGTTGCATAGCTACAATGTTTTCGATAGGTCCTGAAGCTTTGTCACCAACCTTATTATTTGTTACTGTATTATAAGTAATACGAATAGGTGTTCCGGCCTTATCTTTGTTCAAGTAGGCAGCAGCCATCTTGACAGTTACTTTTTGACCTGACTTCTCAACAGTATAGTCTGTATCCTTTGCCAACACAACACCATCTGCATCAACTGTAAGATCTTTGAAATCTAAACGATCATCAAAGGTATCAACGAAATCAAGGCTTGATAAAGCTGCAATGATTTCTTTACCTGGTTTTGGAATCTTGAAAAGAGTTTTATAAGTAACTGCCTCTCCTGCTTGTGCTGGGATTTGAGCTGGATCTACCTCCTTTTCTGGGGCAAACTGTACTTGTTCCATGTAAAGAGAGAAAGTTGCAGAGGCATAGTTCGCTGAACGGTAACCAAAGTTCATGGTGTTGTTAACTGAGCGTAGGGCTAAACCGGAAATATTATTTTCGGCCTCCGCACCACTTGTACCACCACCTGGGCCTGCATTCCAAACAGTTTTATCACCTTCTTGAACCGCTTCCAAATTATTGCGGTTGTTCATCACTCGCTTGTCAACGCTAGTGTTGTAATTGGTAACATAGAAAGCTTCCTTGGTATTCCATAGACCATTTGCATCAATATCAGTTGGTTTCATCACCAATTTCATGTCAGGTTCTGAACCATCTGAATACTTAAGTTCTGCTGTTATATCTGCATCAACCGTAAAGGTATTTTTCATGACATCGTCATGTGCCTCATCAACATATGCGATATTCCCAATTTCAAATTGGTTTGCTCCCCATAAATTAGAAACGTTGAAAAAGTTAACTGTTTTCTTATTAACATCAGCCATTTGAGCCGGAGCTTCTGAGTTGTTGATATAATGAAGAGTAACTTTATTAATCGTTAAATAAGCATCTACTTGCTTACCATTGACTGTTCCAGCATTGGTAAATTTCAAAGACAAAGGTTTATCAAAGGTTTGATCTTCCTTTTTGGTTTTATCTACCTTGAGGGTGAAATTTTCCATTGGATAACCAGGATATTTATGTTGTAGATCTCCAAAACCTGGAGCATCCATATGGTATTGCTGCACGGCAGATGACTTAGATACAACGCTCATGTTATCCGTAGTTAACTGAAACTGGTAAAGACTTAGTGCAGAAAGATCTGTGTCATCCTTTATTTCTTGCGGTGCCGCAAAAAGGCCTTGAAACGGCAGTAAGAAAAACGCTAAAACAAAGGTTATCATTCCAACGATTGTCTTTTTAAGCCTGTTTTTCGACTTTATCATTCTTTTTCTCCTTATTAAATTTCTTTTTACTTTTTATGATTACACATAAAAAGAAATTTATTGCCATTCTCCATATGGTAAGAACTCCGTTATTAGTACCCAAATTAGTAGTTTTCCCAGCTAACCTACCAATTCTTATCAAAAGAGCTTGTCAATAAATGCTTTTTAGTTTAGCACTCAAAGTAAAAGTTAAAGACAAGAGTTATAGCTCTCAGAGAGACTAGTAACCCACACTCAATTATATCATTAATCAAGCATTTTGGGCAAGCACTTCATTAAATTTTTCTTAAACAAAAAAAGGTCAATTAAAAGCAGATATAAAAAATATTTACTTTTTTTGTAGTGTTACAATAGATGTGAGACAAAGTAGAAAATCGCCATTAAATACCATCGTTATAAAGAAAATCTAAACATAAACTTGATATCGCTTTCTGATATTTGTCAGAATATTCCCATTCTGATGCATAATTGTAAGCTAGATAAAAAATATGAATTACCTATATTTTCTATACTAAAATCTGTATCAAAATACATTTATAACTTTGCAAACGAAAAAAGATTGCCCATTCGGACAACCTCTTTTCTACTATTTAATACAAATCTAGATAATTATCAACTTCCCATTGCGACACAAAGGTTGCATAGCTAGCCCACTCGATACGTTTGGCTTCAAGGAAGCTCGTATAGATGTGCTCACCTAGGGCAGCCTTGACTACTTCGTCCTCAGTCAAAGCTTTCAAAGCGTTATGAAGCGTTGATGGAAGGTCTGTGATTCCAGCTTCCTTACGTTCATCAGCTGTCATGATGTAGATGTTTTCTTCGATCGGAGCTGGTGCTTCGATTTTGTTTTCAATACCGTGCAAACCAACTTCCAGAAGAACTGCCATCGCGATGTATGGGTTTGCCATTGGGTCTACCGAGCGCAATTCAAGGCGAGTTCCCATACCACGTGAAGCAGGTACGCGCACAAGCGGTGAACGATTACGTCCAGCCCATGCAATATAAACTGGCGCTTCATAACCAGGAACCAAACGTTTGTAGGAGTTAACAGTTGGGTTCATGATGGCAGTATAGTTGTAGGCATGCTTGATCAAACCACCAAGGAAATGATAGGCCGTTTCAGACAACTGCATTCCTTTTGGATCATTTGGATCAAAGAAGGCATTGTTTCCTTCTGCATCAAACAAGGACATATTACAGTGCATACCTGATCCAGCAATACCAAATTTTGGTTTGGCCATAAAGGTTGCGTACAAACCGTGTTTACGAGCAATCGTTTTAACAACGAGTTTAAAGATTTGAATCTTATCACAAGCGCGAAGCACTTCATCATACTTGAAATCAATTTCATGTTGTCCAACCGCAACCTCGTGGTGACTTGCTTCTACTTCAAATCCCATTTTGGTCAAGACATTCACAATCTCACGACGCGTATTGTCTGCAAGGTCAGTAGGCGCCAAATCAAAGTAGCCACCTTTGTCATTTACCTCAAGAGTCGGATCCCCATTTTCATCTAGCTTAAATAGGAAGAATTCTGGCTCTGGTCCAAGGTTGAAGGATTTGAATCCTACTTCTTCCATATGGCGAAGAGCACGTTTCAAATTGCCACGAGGGTCACCTGCAAACGGTTTACCTTCTGTTGTATAGACATCACAGATCAAACCTGCAACACTTCCGTTTTCATCTCCCCAAGGGAAGACTGTCCATGTATCCAAGTCTGGGTACAAGTACATATCTGACTCATTGATACGTACAAAACCTTCAATAGAAGATCCATCAAACATAGCCTTGTTTGACAAGACTTTATCTAACTGTTCATCTGTAGCAGGAATTTCGACGTTTTTCATCGTTCCCAAAATATCTGAGAACATGAGACGAATAAAGGTAACATTTTTTTCCTTGACTTCACGACGAATATCTGCAGCTGTGATTGGCATGGTTTTTCTCCTTAATATATGACTACTTGCGGTTGCCTAACCGCGACCAAAAGGTGACCGTACTGAAGCAAAGCGTCCCTGCTGGAGGAGTTCATTATGAAGTGCGCGACGCACCTCCGTCTGACTCACCACTTTCTTGGACTTCGCCTCACGTTCAGCATATTTTTTCTTAATGGCAGCGATATTGTAGCCTTCAGAGATATAATCTTTGATCTCAAGCAAACGATCCATGTCATTCAACGAATACATGCGACGGTTTCCTTCGTTTCGATCAGGTTTAATCAACTCTTGATCTTCATAATAACGAATCTGACGCGCTGATAGATCGGTCAACTTCATCACACTACCGATAGGAAAAACAGCCATATTTCGGCGAAATTCTCTTTCCTTCATTTACAATTTCCTTCTTTCTGTCTATTATAGTCTAAAAAAATACATACGTCAATCGATAATGTTATAAAATGTAACATTATTTTTCTTTTTTCTCTAAAAAGAGATGAATACGATCAATATCATAATTTACGAGAATTGCGACAAAAACTCCCATGAAAGTTTCCGATACACGCGCAAACACGTACAAAATTGTTTCACCGCTCGGTATTGAGAGGGTAATGATTAACATAGCTGCTACACCACCAATAACCCCCGATTTATTATTCATGGCCACATTTGTCATAATGGTTAACATAGTGCAGATTGGAACAACCACCAAGGTCACCCAAAAGGCTCCTTGAAATAAGGTATTTAAGAGAAAAAAGATAAGGGCGTAGAAACCACCGATACTATTTCCTAGAATACGTGAAGTCCCAAAATGAACACTCTTATCAAAACTCTCCCTCAGACTAAAAACCGCTGTCAGAGCACCGATTTGAAGACCTTTCCAGCCAAAAAAGTCAAAAATCAAAAGAACTAAAAAAACGGCAATTCCCGTTTTAAAAGTCCGCATACCAAGTTTGAACTGTGACTTATCAAATTTATATTTTTTAAAATAACTCATAATCTCAACTTTCTACTACCATTTTAACATAAATTAGTTGATTTTATGAGCCAAAATCAATAGGAAACGTTTTTAATTTAGGCTATAAAAAAGAGGAAGCAGAGTTCCTCTTTTCTATTTAACTTCCAGAAATTAGTTGCTTTCGTCTTCTTTTCGTTTCAACTGACCAAGTCCTAAAACTCCTACTAAAGCTGCTAAACCAAGATACGGCATGTAGCTTGAATCATTTGTACCTGTTTGAGGTAGAGTAGGGTTTCCTTTTGGATTTGGATTAGAATTAGGGGTTGTTGGCTCCTCTGGTTTCTTAGGTTCTGGTGTTGTCGTGCGAACTGTATTTGAAGCGTAAGCGACTTTGTTCACAGTATTTACATAGGTATTTTCAAAGGTTCCAACAGCAATTCGTTTCATTTGAATATAAGTCTCAGCCTGGAATGGAGAATCCAACTGAATCTCTTGAAGGAATTCTTCCTTGAAGCGAATGGTAAGCATTCCCTTATCTTGATCATGTTCAACCTGTGTTTCAGCTGTTAAGTCTGTCCCTGCCTTAATAACACGACCGTCTTTCAATCGGATATCAACCTTGGCAAGAACTTTATAGTTTCCAGTGTATTGATCACCTTTTTGGTCATAATCATCTACAAAACTATAGTCATTCAAGTCCTCAGAATGATTTTGTGGAATCAAACCTCCGATTAAACGATAATTGAAGTATTGGTTCAACGGAATTGTTTGGCCATCAATATTGTCACTGCTTGGATCCATACTGATTGTCACATCTTTTTTCGGTGTGATTTTCGGTACGTTGTTGACAACTACTTCTGTAGCATAGCCATTTCCAAAGTCAATTTGGTAGGCTTTGTTTTCGTACTTACCACCCGTTTGACCAAATTCAGGTTTAACTGTCATCGGATCTGTGATTAGCAATGATTTTCCTGCTGCTACATAGTTCTTGTAGAATTCTGCTGGATTATCAGCTGAGAAAAGTTGGAAAGTCCCCTTAACAGTGATGTTGGCTTTCTTCAGTAGCTCTTGAACCTTCTTAGGCGCAGCTTCTAAACTATCAAATTGTTGAACACTGATACCTGATACAAGGTTGCCCTCTAGATCACGAATCTTAACCAATTCTGGTTGAAGGGTTAAAGCTTCTTCTGGATAATCATCCACGTAGTAGAAACCGTTTTGAATCGATTCTTTAGAAGATTTATCTCCCTTGTATTGGTCCAAATCCCATGTAAGTTCATAGTAGTTAGTTGAACCGGCTAGAACTTCTTTACCATCAATATTCACACCTTGTTTGTTCTTGTTAACTTTCAAAGGTTTAATGTAGTTGTTATTTGGATTATCGGGATCGTTTGGTTTACCTGGAGTCGTTACACGAACAATGTTTGATTTAACACCATAGGCATCATTGACTGTCAATGTAAAGTTATTTGTATAAGTCGCCCCATCATTCAAAACACGACCAACAACCGTTGGATATAGAGTCTCAAAGGATTTTGTCAAATCTGCATTGAAAGCAGCTAAGGTCTCCTCAGTAGCCTTAAAGGTTACAGTGTGACTAGCTTTGTCATAGCTTGTTTCAAAACCTTTACTTGCAGCCTTGGTTGCTTCCAAATCAAACTGATAGCCAGTTGGAAGTGGATCTACCAATACAAACGAAGTTGTTTTTGGACGACCTGCAGTTAAAGCCTCTGTTTTCAGTTCAAACTTCACTACAGACTGCTTAGCTACTAGAGTACGATCAATATCTACTCCATCCTCATTCTTAATTTCTTTATTAATTTGAGGTTGCGCCAACAAGCTCTTATAATGGAAGTGTACTGTCGGTACCGCTGGAGGAGTCGGCAACTGCTTAGGAGTTGGTGCTAGTGGTGGAGTTGGCAATGGATCATAGTTTGGCGCTTCTGGTTTTGATGGCTCCGGTTGATCTGGAGTCTTAACCGGTGGAGTTGGCTCATTTTCGTAGCTTGGCTCTACTGGAGCTGGTTCCAATGGTTTTTCTGTCTCATAGTTTGGCGCTTCCGGTTTTGATGGCTCCGGTTGATCTGGGGTCTTAACTGGCGGAGTTGGCTCATTCTCATAGCTTGGCGCTACTGGAGCTGGTTCCAATGGTTTTTCTGCCTCATAGTTTGGCGCTTCCGGTTTTGATGGCTTCGGTTGATCTGGAGTCTTAACTGGTGGAGTTGGCTCATTCTCATAGCTTGGTGCTACTGGGGCTGGCTCCAATGGTTTTTCCACATCATAAGTAGGAGCTTGTGGTTCAGTTGGCGTTACTGGTGGAGTTGGTTTTTCCTTAGTAATTTTCGGAACGTTAACTGCACGAATTTTACCATTAAGTGAGTACCAAATGTTTGGTCTTTTACCAGTTTCTACTGCCATAACTGGATCAGAAGGAACTACTTGTGTCGCAGAAATGGCACCAACAGTAACATGATTTGTAGGACCAGACATACTAATGGCTCCTGCACCGTACCAAGAGTTTGGTGCATCTGATGAATCCCAACCTGAACCAGGTTGACTATTTTTATACATGGTCCAACGAGATCCACCTTGGCCTTGTTTAAAGTTCAAGGTTTCTGTAGCATAAATTTTTCCGTCTTTTTCTCCAACAGAAGACCCAGAAATTTTAACAAAAGTACCACTGTAATCTTTAGCCATCTCTATAGAATTATTTTCTCTATTTAGAGATGCTACTGAAAGAAGGGCATTGTCAAAATTAATTGGCTTGTCATTTTCATCATAGAAGGTGAATTCATTTTTAATGAAAATTGACGTATCTTTTTCTACCTGACCCGTAAATGCTGAAGCAAAGACTCCTAGAGTAGGGTCACTAAAGATTCCCAACCAAACTTTCCCACTAGGATTTTTAAATTGAGAAGAAGGATCTACAGTATATTTGTAAACAATCTTAGAAATCTTTTTACCATTGTAGTAGGAATTTTGAAGGTTGGTATAAGTCGCTGTTACGCTTTGTCCACGCTCTAGAAGAACAGAGCCCCATTTAACTTCAGTTTTATTCCCTACATTGGTGGTCCAGTCAGATTTGTCGTTGATGTTACCATACAATTCCACCGAAGAAGTGGTAGCACCATTTTCCAAATTCTTGACATTTAGATTGTCTAACTGAAGATTTTTCTTGCCATATTGTACTGTGTCTTTCTTGAAGGCTTCATCAACTGCTGTTGCTGTAAGAAGTTTTCCTTCTGTTTTAAGATCAAGTTGAGCATTCGGTTCTAAATCATAAACCAAACTCTGAGCAGATGGTTTAGACAAGTATCCATCTTGATCTTTATTCTTTTCAAGCTCTACAAGTGCTGCTTTAATTTTGGCCTGCTCATCTTCATAAGCCTTCAACTTAGCCGGATACTCAGCCAAATCTTTCTTATATTTGGCAATGTCTGCTTCATATTTAGCTAATTTTGCTTCATAGTCAGTTTTAGCCGTGGCATTACGTTGCTTGATTGCTTCATTCTCAGCTTCAATCGAAGCATTTTTTACTTTATTGTCTTCAACTGCCTTTTCATAGGTTGCTTTTGCATCAGCATTTGCTTTTTGAACGCGAGCTAGTTCTGTCTGATAAGCTGCTAGCTTAGTTTGGTAGCCTTTTTCGTTAGCTTCATTTACTTGTTTGACTGCTGCCAAGTCTTTTTCGTATTGTGCTTTTTTAATCTCATAAGTTGTCTTGGCTGATTCATTTCGTTGTTTAATCGCTTCATTTTCAGCTTGGATAGCATTGTTCTTAGCAGTATTTTCTTCAACAGCCTTTTCATAGGCTGCTTTTGCATCAGCATTTGCTTTCTGAACACGAGCCAATTCTGTCTGATAAGCTACTAATTTAGCTTGATAATCAGCATCATTATCTTCTTTAGCTTTCTTAATAGCTGCAAGATCCGCTTCATACTGCTTCATCGCTGCTTCATAATTCGCTTTTGCAGTTTCATTACGCTGTTTAATGGCTTTATTCTCAGCTTTAAGCGCTTCGTTTTTCGCAGTATTTTCTTTTACCGCCTTATCATAGGCTTCTTTAGCTTCAGCATTAGCCTTTTGTACTCGAGCTAATTCTGTCTGATAAGCTGAAAGTTTATTTTGATAATCCTCTTGACTATCTTTGTTTGCTTTTTTGACAGTCGCTAAATCTTTTTGATATTGCGCTAGCTTAGCCTCATATTCTGCTCTAGCTGTTGCATTGGCAGTATTGATTTTTTCGACTTCTTCTTGATGACTTTTTAGATCTTTTTGATACTTGTCATCCGCTGCTTTGTTTTCAGCATTGATTTTATCTGTTTCTGCCTGATGAGCTGCGACTTCTTTTTTATATGCTTCAGTTGTCTTCTTTATTTCTTTAGCCTGTTTAGCATAGTCGCTTTTAATCTCATCTTGTTTTTGAGCATTCTCTGTAGCAGTTGTGGCTGTTCCTTTGTCTTTTGTTTCATCTTGAACTACCTTAACTCCTGCAGTTTTTGCATCAGCAACTGTTTTATCCAAATCAGCTGATGATACTTCAACTGGCAAAGCTGAGTCTTTAGAACCAGCCTTGGCTTGGCTCTCTTTGGCGGCTTGGCTCATATCTCCTTGAGCTTCAGCTAGATTTGTAGCTGGGTTCCCGGTACTTGTAACTTCAACCGCACTTGTGCTTGTTGTCTCTTTTACTTCATCAGCAAAAACTGCCTGATCTGCAAAAGCAATCAAAGCAGTCCCTAAAACAGCACCACACAAAGTTTTTGCAACCTTGCTTTTACGAAATCCATAGACTTCTTTTCTATTTTTCATTGTAATCTCTTTCTGTATCTCATTTTTGTCGTTTACTATCCATAGTATCACTTTAAAACCCAAGATGCAAATATTTAATCCTTTTCTTTTCATATATGCAATAATATACATTTAAAAAGGTACAAAAAAAGAAGATGGTTTCGCCATCTTCTTAATTATACTCTTATTTTTCTGTGAGTGCAGCCAATCCTGGTAATACTTTACCTTCAAGGAGTTCCATTGATGCTCCACCACCAGTAGAGATCCATGAGAACTTGTCTGCGCGACCAAGGTTAATTGCTGCGGCAGCTGAGTCACCACCACCGATGATTGATTTCACGCCTGGTTGTTTCACGATAGCGTCCATCACACCGATTGTACCAGCTTGGAAGTCAGGGTTTTCAAATACACCCATAGGTCCGTTCCATACAACTGTCTTCGCACCAGTCAATTCTTGATCGAATTTAGCGATAGATTTTGGACCGATATCCAAACCAAGGAAACCTGAATCTACTGCTTCACCTTCAGTGTCTTTCACTTCAGTGTAGTCAGCAAATGCGTTTGCTTCTTTTGAGTCAACTGGCAAGATCAATTTGCCGTTTGCTTTTTCAAGAAGAGATTTTGCAACATCCAATTTGTCTTCTTCTACAAGTGAGTTACCGATTTCGATACCTTGAGCTTTGTAGAATGTGTAAGTCATCCCACCACCGATAAGAACTTTATCAGCTTTTTCAAGCAAGTTTTCGATAACACCGATCTTGTCTGAAACTTTTGAACCACCAAGGATAGCCACGAATGGACGTTCTGGAGCTTCAACTGCTTCTTGGATATAGGCAATTTCGTTTTCAAGAAGGAATCCAGCAACTGCTTTTTCAACGTTTGCTGAGATACCAACATTTGATGCGTGTGCACGGTGAGCTGTACCGAATGCATCGTTTACGAAGATACCATCTCCAAGTGATGCCCAGTATTTACCAAGTTCAGGATCATTTTTAGATTCTTTCTTGCCATCAACATCTTCGAAACGAGTGTTTTCAACCAAGAGAACTTGTCCATCTTCAAGAGCGTTGATTGCTGCTTCCAATTCAGCACCACGTGTAACACCTGGGATAAATTTAACTTCTTGTCCCAATTTAGCAGCCAAGTCAGCAGCTACAGGAGCGAGTGATTTACCTTCTTTGTCTGCTTCTTCTTTTACACGTCCAAGGTGAGAGAAGAGGATTGCACGTCCACCTTGTTCAAGGATGTACTTGATAGTTGGAAGAGCTGCAGTGATACGGTTGTCATTAGTAATCACGCCATCTTTAACAGGTACGTTGAAGTCAACACGAACGAGAACTTTTTTCCCTTTCAAGTCAACGTCTTTAACAGTCAATTTTGCCATTAGATATGACTCCTTCTTTTTTTATACGTGTTAATTATATCACAAAATCAACAAAAGAGATAGAAAAACCCTAAACTTTTCTTGTTCTTTCTTATAATTAAAACTAGCATTTTTTAAAATCAAATCTAGAAAAACCTTATCAAATAAGTAATCAATGCGAGATAAAATAATCAAAACAAGGTTTGACTGCAGCCAAACCTTGTTTTTAGTTTTTATGAGGAAATCCAAGAATTCTAAATCGATTAGTCTTCTTTCTTCTTTCTAGCAAGCAAGCCATAACCACTCATTGCTCCGAGAAGTCCCAGAGCTACTAGACTGGCATCTGTTTCTACACCAGTATTTGGAAGTTGATTTGTTGCCTTTTCTGCTTTGACTGGTGTTTCCACCATTGAATTGTCTGTACTTGGTACTAGCTGTTCAACTTTTTCCTTGGTACCAATTTCAACAATTTCTGGAAGGGCTTCCTTGAGAATCTCAGTAGAATGAAGGGTGCGTTTGCCCTGAGCATCAACTTCTACAAAGCGACGAACTTGGCCTTCAACTCCTGCTTGAACTAGCTGGCGTTGTCCTTTGAGAAGGGCTGCATTTGGTCGTTCCTGACGTTCGAAGGAAACTGTCCCCTCTTCAATTTCCAGTTTCGGAGTTTCTAGAACTAAATCTTTCACACCTTCAGCTGGTTGGTTGCTTGATAGAACTTTTGTACCAACTTCGGTGATTTCTGGGATTGCTTCCTTGACTACCTCAGTCGAACGAAGAGTGCGTTTGCCTTGGCTATCTACTTCTACAAAGTGGCGAACTTGACCTTCAACTCCAGCTTGCACAACACGGCGTTGTCCTTTGAGAAATTCGGAGTTTGGTCGCTCCTGATGTTCAAAGGCTGTTGTTTCAGTTTCAATAACTAGTTCAGGAAGAGCTTCAACCGTTGGAGCCACTTCATTTGGATCCATGCTTCCAACATGATGGCTTTCTTCTGCAGGTGCTAGTTTCTTATTCAACTTTTCTTTCATGTCCGCAAAAGCTTGTGGAGTTGGTGTTTGTGAAGACAACAAAGCTTCAGCTTGGGCAATCAACTCATTTTGAGAATCTTTTTCGCGGACGGATTCGAGCAAGCCTTCCAATTCTTCTCTAGCAGTTTGATAACGTTGATTTCCATCCAAGTCCGCTCCAGCTTGTTTCAATTCATTCAAGGCTTTGTTGACTTCTTCTTGACTGGCATCATGGTTTTCTGCAACAGCTTTCGCTGCATTAAGTTTCTCTACTAGTACAGCTTGTTTGTCCTCACTTGAGAAGGTATAGGCAAGGGTTGACTGGCGACCTTGGGCAGCAGTGATTTCTTGTTTGAGGTACTCATCGTTGACAGCTGCTTTTGGAGAAACCAAGACATCGAACTCAGCAATGTGTCCCTTGTAATGCAAGGTCAAGGTTTGTCGTCCAGTCTTCTGAGCATCATAGCCCGTGATTTCAACACCTTGGTCCGTAAAGGCATGACTTTCTTCCGTCTCATCATCATAGAGAACACCGAAGCGACCTTCAGAGAGATCCAGTTGATCTCCTACTAGATAGTCTGTTTTTGGTTTCTTAGTAATATACAAGCCCGCTACTTCTTTTGGTTTTCCTTCATCTTGTCCTGTCACTTGGACTTTCAGATCACCTGACACTGGTAAACCAAGGTATTGAAGTGTTAGCTTCTGTTCCCTTTTTTGATGAGCGTCGTACCCAGATACCGTCACACCTGAGTGAGTAAGGTTAATCAGCTCGTCGGCTTGTCCCCCTTCGTATTGAACGCGGAGTGTTCCGCCTCTGAGGTCCAGTTTTTCTCCTTCTTTATAAACTGTCTTCTTAGGTCCTTTTTCAAGGCTAACAGATTTAATTTTTCTTTCATCCTGTGGAATCGCTACTGCCAAGGTGTTACTGATTTCTTTGCCAGGTAGTTGGGTACGATAATAGAGGAGATTTGGTTGCTTGTCAAAGGCCAATGGTGCAGTTGCCAGATCGCCACCAGTTTCAGTCTTCAAGGTTGCAATTGGTGTTTGTGAGTCTGCCTTGTCGTAAACGGTGATAGTCGCGCCTGCCGGAACATCAGAGAAGCCTAGTTGAACTTGGTGGTTTCCAAGTGAACGAGCAGCTACCTTAGCCATTGGAATATTTTGACTTTCTGTGTCCAAGGTTTCGTACATCTTCCAGTTGTAGATACGAATGGCCTTCCAAGGTGTTCCGTTATCAGATGTAATGACATGCAAACGCCAGTCTTGCGCGGTGATTGGTTTGTCAAGAGTGATATCTGTAACGTGCGCTTTATTGCCACGGACTTCCTTAGCTAGTTTCCACTCGCCATCTGTATCCTTGTAATAAAGATCAAAGTCCTTGGTGTTCATCAAACCATCGTTAACAGACTCACCACCAGCTCCCGCATGATCCATCACCCATCTGACAACACGACGTGGTTGGGTCAAACGAATATCGACACTACCGCTCAATTGTCCTGAAGACCACTTGTCTGACAGACTTGTAATCGTACCGTTCAACATGCCTTCGATGCCTTCCCCGCCTTCAGTATTGGGGAAAGTGCTACCAATAACCGTTGCCCCTGGAACAATATTTTCAGCCAAAGGTCTTGGGAGAGTTGTATCCTGAACTGTCATCCCCCAGTTAAAGGATGCCGTCGCTGCTTCGGAACGGAGGCCATTTTTACCAACTGCGACGACTTTAAATTCCTGAGTCCTACCAATCGCATTAGCAGAACGGCTAACTTTTGGCAAGTAGATAGTGGAAGCAGATGATCCTGTCAACAAACGCCAGTTATCCCCATCTTTTTCGTAGACTTCATAGAAATCTGCATCTTGGTTACCCGCAAACTGGACCACTGCTTCAGCTTCTTGGGCATTCTTGAGAGATTGTTTCACTACATATAGCTCCGTTGGCGCTTGTGGTGCTTGGTGATTGTCTGAAATGGTTAATTGACCTAGGTTGAACTGATAATCTTTTACAGCTCCTTCATGCTTGAAGAAGAGTTTGACTGCATAGATGGTTTTTCCAGCTAGTGAGCTGAGGTCAAATTCTTCATTCTTCCAGTCATCAGATAAAGTCAGTTCTTTCCATGCGTCTGCATCCTCAAATTTGTAGTCTGGTGTTGTAGAGAAAGCCATATAAACTTTAGAGCCTTTTCCTCCCTTGTGGGCAACACGAAGTTTGGTTTTCTCAGTTACTTCTAGTTTGGTAGAATACAAATTCACATCTTGGTCCGTCTTACCAGCTACATCACCTGAGAATTTAAGGGAGTTCCCACCATTATAGGCATCTGTAAAGTCATATTCTGCATGGAGTTTTCCCCCCGTCGAAGTCTGCCACCAACGCCATGTTGGTAAGACACCTGAAACCGAACGGTAGTTCCACTCAGAATCCTTAGAAACTTTACCGTCTACAAACCACTTTCTACCATGTCCTGTATTAAAAGAGGTAGTGAAGGTTCGGCCTACTGCTGGAGTGCGGTCCGCAACTAAATTAGCAATTCCATACCACTCTTTATCACCTGGTTTTTGAGCTGTCGGATCCCCTTGGTAACCTGTAAAGAAGATGTCTTCGTTCTTGTGGTAGTCTTCACCTGTTTTTCCTAGACTGGTAATGGTATCTGGCGCAAAAAGTCCAAGTGACAAGCGCAACTTGCCATTTTCATCTAAGAGAGCATCCCAGTTGACCTTGGTCTTATATGAACCACCTTGCTGCAATTCCAAGCCTGCAAAGACATCATATTGACTACGCTCTAGCCATTTAGCCATCTCTACGGAGTGGTCATTCTTTTCCTTGTTCCAGTTGAAATTGGCAAAAAATTGATCTGCAGGGACCTTGTCACCTTCTTTTTGCATGAACTGATAGTTGTAATCGCCTAGACCATCTTCGTGGTAACGACCGTATTTGTAGGTCATGGCATCGTACCAAGCATACTTGATTGGATGGTTGACCTTAGCTGCGTATTCTTTTGTATAGAGCATGAATTGGCGCATTTTTTCACCAAGAGGTGCTACCAACTCCCCCGTTGTTTCTTGGTTGATGAAATAGCCATCAAAGCCATAGTATTTAGCTAGATCAACGAGTTTGCGTGCAATTGGGAAAGTGCCATCTTCATCTTGTTTCAAGGCAGCGGCAAATTTCTCTTGGTCGGCAATGCTGTTTGACCAGTTGAAAAAGAGGGTTCCATAAACGGGAACTCCGTTGCGGTGCCCAGCATCAATGACATCTGGAGTAGGGACTAGGCCTTCCCAGAAGACCATTGAATCCAAGTATTGCCAGTAGTCAAAAGCATAGGCCTTGAATTCTTCTCCACCAACAGAAGCATGGTCTTTAGCTTTCGAGTTGGTATTTGCTAGCGCCTGAACCTTGGCTCTTCTGCTTGCTTTTTCGTTAACCAACTGACCTCTGTGGCGCTTGGCGAGTTCAACTGAGGAACGGTTAATGGGATCATCCTCACGCGCACCCGGTTCCCATTTCAACAAATCTTCCCATGTATCAAATTTGATTTCTTTTGGTCGGAGACTCTTTTCTTCATTTTTAGGAACGTCTGCTAGAGTCGGTTTGTCGGCTTTCTTCTCAGCAACTTGAGGAGCTTCCTCTGATTTGACTTCTTCTTTTTCAGTTGGTTGAGCAGGTTTGTCAGCTTTATCCGTCGGAGCAGGCTTCGCTTCTTCTTTTTCATTAACTAAATCCGTTATTGCTGGAGTGTTTTCTGAAATGGGTTGCTCAGCTACTTTGTTCTCTGTTTCCTCTAATTGCTTTTCGATAGCTGCGGTGTCTGGATTAGTTGTTTCACTGGCACTTGTCGCTTGAGTGCTCGTATTAGTAGCTGTTTCAGGGGCAGAGACCTGTTCGGCAAGAGCTGGGCTTGCGAATAGAGCTGAACCAATCATCAAGGAACAAGCCCCGATTGACAGCTTTCGAATACTGTAACGGCAACGTTTTTCAAAAAATAGATCTTTCATCTTATCCTCCCAATATAATAAAAAGTAACTGTTCTCAGTGCACACCACCAGAACAGGATCATCTTCATTTTATCCTATATGAAAGCGATGTCAATCTATTTAATATAAAAACTATAACTAGGATAATAATCAGTAAAATTTGGACATAATCCTATAAATCATCTATCTTAAAGGGAAACTATCTCTCATTTTAAAAGAAAGTTCTTGTTTCTTATGGAAATTTCAGCTAAACACTTGTGAGATTTACTTTTATCCTTTAAAATAGAATAGGAGAAATTCCGTTATTATTTTTCGGAGGAAAAAGAAATGTCCATTAATTGGCAGGAAATTTTATTTCACTTTTTGGGAGGTCTAGGACTGTTTTTATACAGTATTAAGACTATGGGAGACGGTTTGCAACAAGCTGCTGGAGATCGCCTTCGTTTTTACATTGACAAGTACACCAGCAACCCCTTCTTCGGTGTGCTGGTTGGTATCGGTATGACGGCGCTGATTCAATCAAGTTCTGGTGTTACAGTCATTACAGTGGGACTTGTCAGTGCAGGACTTTTGACCTTGCGTCAGGCTATCGGTATTGTCATGGGTGCCAATATTGGAACCACCGTTACTTCCTTTATCATCGGTTTTAAGCTAGGAGATTACGCCTTACCTATGCTCTTTATCGGAGCAGTTTGTCTCTTCTTCACCAAGAATCGCTCCATCAATAACATTGGACGGATTATCTTTGGTGTAGGAGGTATCTTCTTCGCTCTCAATCTTATGAGCGGTGCAATGGAACCCCTAAAAGACCTGCAAGTCTTTAGAGACTACATGGTTGAACTAAGTAAGAGTCCTATTCTAGGTGTCTTTGTCGGAACTGGACTGACCCTACTCATTCAGGCTTCATCCGCAACTATCGGTATCTTACAGAACCTGTACGCAAGTGGTTTGATTGACCTACAAGGTGCCCTACCGGTCTTGTTTGGTGATAATATCGGAACGACCATTACAGCCATCATTGCTTCTCTTGGAGCCAATATCGCTGCCAAACGTGTTGCTGGTGCCCACGTTGCCTTTAACGTGATTGGTACGGTTATCTGTATTGTCCTCCTTGTACCTTTCACTGGCTTGATTCAATGGTTTGAATCTGCACTCAATCTAGCTCCAGAAATGACCATTGCCTTTGCCCACGGAACCTTTAATATTACAAATACCATTATCCAGTTCCCATTCATCGGCGCCTTGGCTTACATTGTTACCAAGCTCATTCCTGGTGAAGATGAAGTTGTTAAATACGAGGCTCTCTACTTGGATGAACAACTCATCAAACAGGCGCCTTCTATCGCTCTAGGAAATGCCAAAAAAGAACTTCTTCACTTGGGGAACTATGCTGCAAAAGCTTTTGACCTTTCCTACGACTACATCGTCAATCTAGATGAAAAACTAGCTGAGAAAGGCCATAAGACTGAAGAAGCAATTAACACAATTGACGAAAAACTCACTCGTTACCTGATTAGCCTTTCAAGCGAATCCTTGAGTCAAAAGGAAAGTGAAATTTTAACCAATATTCTTGACTCATCACGTGATTTGGAACGGATTGGAGACCACGCAGAAGGGTTAATCAACCTAACAGACTATCTCCAACGCAAGAATGTTCAGTTCTCTGAGGCCGCTTTGGAAGAGCTAGCTGCGATTTATCACGCTACCACTGAGTTCATCAAAGATGCCCTTGATAGTGTGGAAAACAATGATATTGAAAAAGCTCAAAGGCTGATTGAACGTCATAAAGAAATCAACAATATGGAACGCGTTCTCAGAAAGACCCACATCAAACGCCTTAACAAGGGCGAATGTTCAACACAAGCTGGGGTCAACTTTATTGACATCATTTCCCATTACACTCGTGTATCTGACCATGCTATGAACCTTGCTGAAAAGGTCATTGCTGAACAAATCTAATACTCTTCGAAAATCAAATTCAAACCACGTCAACGTCGCCTTGCCGTACTCAAGTACAGCCTGCGGTTAGTTTCCTAGTTTGCTCTTTGATTTTCATTGAGTATAAGTACCAAGAAGCTATCCTGAATGGGATGGCTTTTTTTGTCTCCTCATCAAGAATGGCTTTTCTGACATAAAAAAATGCTTTGATTCACAGTGTAATCAAAGCATTTTAAAGAGTTCTCCAAACATGATAGCAGAAACTGCAGTGCCCCTGTACTTGGCTTCTTCTCTTTTGATAAAGCGCGCCAAGTTGATCAACTCAGGTGCTGGGTGTTTGGGTTTGATGAGCAATTCACGGGTAACCAGTCCTGAGAGTCGAACTGCTAGTAATTGCTCATTTGTAGTAGGTAGTTTTTTAGCAGTCTCTAGGAGAGCAGCAACTAAATCTTCACTCAAGCCCTGACGGGCATGGTTATAGAGATCTTTTATAAGGCTTTCTAGGGTTTGGTTCTGCCATCCTGACCACCTCCCTTATGTTTAATAATTTTTAATCAAATCAACTGTTGAGCGATTCAATTTTTTCACCAAGGCTTGCAAGAAAGCTTGAGCTTCTAGGAAGTCATCCATAGCGTAGAGGGTTTGGTGAGAATGGATATAACGAGCGCAGACACCGATAGTTGTAGATGGGACACCACCATTTTTCAGATGAGCTGCTCCAGCGTCTGTTCCGCCTTTTCCACAGTAGTATTGGTACTTGATGCCAGCTTCTTCAGCCGTTGTCAAAAGGAAATCCTTCATACCTGGGAGGAGCAAGTGACCTGGATCGTAGAAGCGAATCAAGGTTCCATCCCCAATCTTGCCTTGTCCTCCATAAACGTCACCTGCTGGTGAACAATCAACTGCCAGAAAGACTTCTGGGTCAAACTTAGTTGTGGAAGTATGAGCGCCACGAAGACCAACTTCTTCTTGGACGTTAGAACCAAGATAGAGCTCATTTCCCAGCTTTTGACCTGAAAGGGCTTCTGCTAGCTCACTTACCATAAGAACACCGTAGCGGTTGTCCCAAGCTTTTGAGATGATATTCTTTTCATTGGCTGTAAGAATTGCGCTACTATCAGGGACAATCGTGTCACCAGGACGGATGCCAAAACTTTCTGCCTCAGCCTTGTCTGCAAAACCACCATCAAAGACAATATCCGAAATAGCAGGCATAGTTGGTCCGCCCTTTCCACGTGTCAAATGTGGAGGAACAGAACCTGAGATTACAGGAATTTCACGACCGTCACGAGTAAAGAGTTTGAAACGTTGGCTGCTGACTACCATTGGATTCCAACCACCGATTTCAACGACACGGAAGGTACCATCTGGCTTAATCTCACTGACCATAAAACCAACTTCGTCCATGTGAGAAGCGACTAAGACGCGTGGTGCATCCGTAGCTTCTGAATGTTTAATTCCGAAAATACCACCCAAGCCATCTGTCACTACTTCATCCACATGCGGAGTCAACTTTTCACGAAGATAAGTCCGGACAGGCGCTTCATGACCTGAGATCGCAGCAAGCTCTGTTACTTCTTTGATTTTTGAAAATAATGTTGTCATATCAGTTCCTTCTTTCTGTCCTCCATTTTACCACTTTTTATAAGAGAAGGATAGTGGGAAGGTGGATTGGTTTTTACTCAGTTTTTCCAATAAAAGAGAGTGGCAGATGTAATTTCAGGAATTTTTCTTTCTTTTTACATTAAATTGTCAGAAAATTTATTGACAGATTAAAAAAATCGTGTTACATTTATATCCGCAGGTATCTTTCGATACCAAATCTACACGAAAGGACGGGGTATGAAACTCTCTCATATTTTAACAGGCTTACTTCTACTCCTAGTCTTTCTCTCCATTACCATTGGAACCAGTGATTTTTCTTGGGAAAAATTCTTTGCTTTTGACCAGCAGATCTGGCTTCTCTTTCAAGAGTCGCGTCTTCCAAGAACCATCAGTATTCTCCTCGCAGCCTCCAGTATGAGCATGGCAGGACTCCTCATGCAGACCATTACCCAAAATCAGTTTGCTGCACCAAGCACAGTTGGAACGACTGAAGCCGCCAAACTGGGAATGGTGCTAAGCCTCTTTGTCTTTCCGTCTGCGAGTCTGACCCAAAAGATGCTCTTTGCTTTTGGCTCATCTATTTTATTTACCCTCTTCTTCCTGGCCTTTATGACTATTTTTTCTGTAAAGGAAAGGTGGATGTTGCCCTTGATCGGTATCATCTATAGTGGGATTATCGGTTCTATCACAGAAGTTATCGCCTATCGTTTCAATCTGGTTCAGAGTATGACGGCCTGGACCCAGGGCTCCTTCTCCATGATTCAGACCCATCAGTATGAGTGGCTCTTCTTAGGCCTCATCATCCTGATAGCCGTTTGGAAATTATCCCAAACTTTTACCATCATGAATCTAGGGAAAGAAACCAGTGAAAGTTTGGGGATTTCTTACTCCCTACTGGAAAAACTGGCCCTCTTTCTCATTGCATTAACGACAAGCGTCACCATGATTACCGTGGGTGCCTTGCCTTTTCTCGGGGTCATCGTTCCCAATCTGGTCCGCAAGCGCTATGGAGATAACCTGAGTCAAACCAAACTCATCGTCGCTCTGGTCGGAGCCAATCTGGTTCTAGCCTGCGACATCCTCTCTCGAGTTCTCATTCGGCCCTATGAGCTGTCTGTCAGTCTCTTGCTAGGAATCATCGGTAGCCTCTTCTTTATCCTGCTTCTATGGAGAGGGGGACGAAAAGATGCAGTTTAAAAGCAAACATACCAAGCTCTTCTGCCTTCTCATTATTCTGGCCATCGTAGCTTGTCTCCTCTACTTTTGGCCTATCACCCAGCTGTCTGCCTTTGCTTGGAAACTTCGTTCTCAAAAGATTGTCGTTTATCTCTTGGTAGCTATCGCGACAGGGATTTCGACCATTAGTTTTCAAACCCTGACGGAAAATCGCTTCCTGACACCTAGTATTTTGGGAATCGAATCCTTCTATGTCTTGCTACAAACCCTGCTACTGGTTTTTGAAAGCAAATTTCTACAGCTTGAAAAGTCTCCTGTCTTAGAATTTTTAATCTTACTTCTTGTCCAATCCCTCTTCTTTCTTGCCTTACAAGGCTACTTGAAGACACTGATGAAACAAGATCTGGTCTTCATTCTGCTAATCTGTCTAGCACTCGGAAGTCTCTTTCGAAATATCAGTACCTTCCTCCAAGTCCTGATGGATCCAAATGAATACGATAAACTGCAGAACAGTCTCTTTGCCTCCTTTCAGCATCTCAACACTTCCATCCTAGCCATCGGTTCTCTAATCATCCTCGCTTTGACAATCTTTTTCTTTCGAAAAGCAGTTATTCTGGATGTCTTGCACCTGCAAAGAGAAACGGCTCAGATACTGGGACTCGATGTTGAAAAAGAACAGAGAGAACTCCTCTGGGGCATCGTACTTTTGACCTCAACGGCAACTGCCTTGGTAGGACCTATGGCCTTCTTCGGCTTTATGCTGGCCAATCTCACTTACCTGATTGTCAAAGATTATCGACACAAGTTACTCTTTATCGTGGCTATTCTGATTGGATTTATTAGCTTGACCTTGGGGCAAGCCCTCATTGAACGAGTCTTTGCACTGGAAATTCGCATCAGCATGATTATCGAGAGTGTGGGTGGCTTCTTATTCTTTATCTTACTTTATAGGAGGGCACGTCGGTGAAACTGGAAAACATTGACAAATCCATTCAAAAACAGGATATTTTGCAAGACATTTCGCTTGAAGTCAGTCCTCAGAAACTGACAGCCTTTATTGGTCCAAATGGTGCTGGAAAATCAACTCTCCTCTCCATTATGAGCAGACTAATCAAGAAGGATCAGGGAATTCTCAGTATCAAAGGTCGTGAAATTGAAAGTTGGAATTCGCAAGAACTGGCTCGAGAGCTTACCATCCTAAAGCAGAAGATCAATTACCAAGCCAAATTGACTGTAGAAGAACTGGTCAGTTTTGGACGTTTTCCCTACAACCGTGGTCGACTGAAGGCAGAAGACTGGGAAAAAATCCGAGAAACTCTGGACTATCTGGAACTGACAAACTTAAAAGACCGCTACATCGATAGTCTGTCTGGTGGACAGCTCCAACGTGTCTTTATCGCCATGGTACTAGCCCAGGATACAGACTTTATCTTGCTGGACGAACCACTTAACAACCTCGATATCAAGCAAAGCGTCAGCATGATGCAGATTCTCAAGCGACTGGTGGAGGAACTAGGGAAGACCATTATCATAGTCCTCCACGATATCAACATGGCCAGCCAGTATGCAGATGAAATTGTTGCCTTCAAGGACGGTCAAGTCTTTTGCAAGGGAACGACTGCTCAAATCATGCAGGCTGACCTGCTCAGTCAACTCTATGAGATTCCTATCACGCTAGCTGATATCAATGGCAAAAAGATCTGTATCTATAGCTAGTAACTCAGAAACTCATGTTAGAGAATTCTCTGTCTCTTAGCTAATAAGCCTATCTAAGAGACTCCCTACATCGTTATCACATTTTAAAAAGGAGAAATCATGAAAACATCCCTTAAACTTTATCTTACTGCCCTAGTGGCCAGCTTCTTGCTCCTACTTGGTGCATGTAGTACAAATACAAACTCAAGCACTAGCCAGACAGAGACAAGTAGCTCTGCTCCAACAGAGATAACCATTAAAAGTTCACTAGACGAGGTCAAACTTTCAAAGGTTCCTGAAAAGATTGTGACTTTTGACCTCGGTGCTGCGGATACTATTCGTGCTTTAGGATTTGAAAAGAATATCGTCGGAATGCCTACAAAAACTGTTCCGACTTACCTAAAAGATCTTGCAGGAAATGTCAAAAATGTTGGTTCTATGGTTGAGCCAGACCTAGAAGCCATTGCTGCTCTTGAACCAGATCTAATTATCGCTTCTCCACGTACCCAAAAATTCGTAGACAAGTTCAAAGAAATTGCTCCAACTGTTCTCTTCCAAGCAAGTAAGGACGACTACTGGACTTCTACCAAGGCCAACATCGAATCCTTAGCAAGCGCCTTTGGTGAAACTGGTACACAGAAAGCCAAAGAGGAATTAGCCAACCTAGACAAGAGCATTCAAGAAGTCGCTACTAAAAACGAAAGTTCTGACAAAAAAGCCCTTGCTATCCTCCTCAATGAAGGAAAAATGGCTGCCTTTGGTGCCCAATCTCGTTTCTCTTTCTTGTACCAAACCTTGAAATTCAAGCCAACAGACACTCAATTTGAAGACTCTCGCCACGGACAAGAAGTCAGCTTTGAAAGTGTCAAAGAAATCAATCCTGACATCCTCTTTGTCATCAACCGTACCCTTGCCATCGGTGGAGATAACTCTAGCAACGATGGCGTCCTAGAAAATGCCCTCATCGCTGAAACTCCTGCCGCTAAAAATGGAAAAATTATCCAACTAACACCAGACCTCTGGTATCTAAGCGGAGGCGGTCTTGAATCAACTAAACTCATGATTGAAGACGCACAAAAAGCTTTGAAATAAGCAAGAGAACCCAACATCAAATGATGTTGGGTTATTTTTCTTCTTGGTTTCGTTTGAGTGAAAAGTGGTCTGGTACGGGATCCTTGCCTGTTTTCGACCAGGGATGGCAACGTAAAATCCGAGCCAAACCCATCAAGACACCCTTGAAGCCATGTTTTTCAATAGCCTGGATCATGTAGTTGGAACAAGTCGGCTCAAAACGACAAGAGGGGGGAAAGACTGGTGAGATAAAACGTTGGTAAAAGCGTACTGGCGCTATTAAGATTCGTTTCATTATTTTTTAGTTACCGCCATGGTGTGTAGTTGGCTGATTTCTTTTTTGTTAAGGCGACGAGATTCTCCCGGACGAAGGCCTGTCAAATCTAAGTGTCCAAAACGTGTCCGAGACAACTTATCCACTTGAAGACCGACAGCTTCAAACATCTTTTTAACTTGGTGGTTACGTCCTTCGTGAATGGTCAACTGTACCACAGAGCGATTTTTAACTGGATCCACTTTGAGAATTTCATAAACAGCTGGCTTGGTTTTCTTGCCATCAATCTCAAGTCCGCGGGTCAAGGGACGGAGATTGTCCTTATTGGCCACACCTTTAACACGCGCGACATAGACCTTGTCAATCTCATTACGGGGGTGAATCATTTCATCCGTAAAGTCCCCATCATTGGTCAAAATCAAGACACCTGATGTATCCCAGTCCAAACGTCCCACAGGGTAAATGCGTTCTTTAACATTTGGTAAGAGATCCACAACTGTCTTGCGTCCCTTGTCATCTGTCACACTGGAAATCACTCCACGTGGTTTGTTAAGCAGATAGTAGACCTTTTCTTCGTTGTAGATGGGTTGACCTTCAACTTCGACCTTGTCACCTGACTTGATGGTGGTTGCGAGTTCACGCACCACTTGGCCGTTGACAGTCACCAAGCCTTGCTTGATTAGCTCTTCTGCTTTTCTCCTACTGGCCACACCTGCGTGGGCAATATACTTATTGATTCTCATCTTCTTCTATCCTTTCACCAAATAATTGGCTTTCTTGGGCTTGAATCTCAAGCTCATCAATCACTGGCAGTTCTTCCAAATGGTTAATCCCCATGTAATCTAGGAAATAATCCGTAGTCACATAGAGGTTGGGGCGGCCCAACACTTCTTTTTTCCCGTTTTCTTTAATCAAGTCAAAAGCCTGCAACTTTGCCAAGGCTCCACTCGAGTTAACCCCACGAATAGCATCAATTTCTATCCGTGTGATGGGTTGCTTGTAGGCAATGATGGACAAGGTCTCAAGGGCAGCCCGAGACAAACTTTGGTTGATGGGCGCCTTGGAGTATTCCTTCAAAATCGATGCAAATTGAGGCTTGGTGACCAATCTGTATGCACCACCTGTCTCGATCAGAGACAAGCTGGAATCCTGGTCTTCTCCATACTTATGGGCTAATTTTTCTAAACTCTGTTGGATGCCTGTCGGTGGTAGAGAGAGGAGTTCAGCCAACTGACGGACCCGAATCCCATCTTCACCTGCTACAAACAAGAGCGCTTCTATTTCTGCTAAAGTACTCATCTTTCCTCTCTATCAAGTCTAGCTTTGTGCCTCTTGACTTTCTTCCTTCTTTTCCATGAGATAGATATCTCCGAAACTCTCCTCTTGCACGAGGATCAGTTCCTGGGTTTTGATTAACTCTAGGGTTGCCAAAAAGAGGGTAATGACCTCTTGAACATTCTGGGCTTCCTTGAACAAATCCTGCAAGCGCAACTGGTCTCGTCCTGACAAGGACTCTTTTACGATGACCATCATGTCCTCAATCTTATACTCATCCCGCAAGATGGTCGTGTGATTCTGTGCGAACTCCTCTTTTTTCTTGGCTAGGATACTTGAAAAAGCCAAAAAGAGGTCAATGGTCGTCTTGTCATGCACAAGCTCCGCATCCTCGTAAATCAACTCTGTCGGCGCTTTGGAATAGTACTGGGCTCGATCTTGGTGCTTAGCCTCCAAGTGCTCACCCAAGAGCTTGAACTTGCGGTATTCTTCGATTTGGGAGAGAAGGTCCTGCTCCAGGTCATCCTCCAAGTCTGTCACTTCAGCTACCTTTGGCAAGAGCTTGCGACTCTTGATCAGCATCAGCTGACTAGCCATGACCATATACTCGCCCGTCACTTCCAGACGCATGGCCTGCAGAGTTGAGACATAGGCTAGATACTGTTCGATAACTTCCGTAATGGGCACATCGTAAATATCCATCTGGTACTTAGAAACCAAGTGCAAGAGCAGGTCCAGGGGCCCTTCAAAATCTTTTAATTTAATATCCATTATCTATATTTTTCTAAGGTCAGGACTGTTTTTAATCCTAGTTTTTTTGCAATTTCGTACAAATCGACCTTGTTTTCTATCTGTCTTAGAATGAACTGTTCCCGCAAGGCTTGAGCGGATAAGGTTGGGAAACCTTTCTCCTTGACAAAGGACTCTAGCTGACGAAAGGCCCACTGACGAGAATAGGCTTTCCCTCCCCTTTCAAAGAGATAGGTCTGTCCCATCAAGGGTTCTAGCTCTGGAATCAAGGTCGTGGGTATGGTGACAATCCTCTGTTGGGAAGCCTTGTTAATTCGCAACACCTGAAAATCCAGATTGATATCTGCAACCTTAAGGGCTAAAATCTCACTTGGCAAGAGCCCTATTTCCAAGATAAGAAGCGCCAGCAAGCGTCCTTCTGGATAATTACTTTCCTGCCAAAAAGAGTCTAGGTCTAGAATCTCAGGCTTTTCAGTCTTCTTTTCAGCTTGTTTGGCTAATTCCAAACGATAAAAGCTGTCCACTTCTCCTTTTCGATAGAGAAAGTAGAGAAATTGGTTACAGGCCGAAAGTTTTCGCTTCTGGGCGCTGATTTTTAGATTGGCTAGCTGGCCTTGGTAAATCTTGAGACTAGTCTCAGAAATCCGCTCCCCTACAATGTCTAAAAATTGCTCCAAATCATACTTATAGGACTGCTTGGAATTGACAGACAAACCCTGCTTTCCCTCTAAAAAGTCTGAAATCCTATCTCTTATTTGCATCGAATCTCATATTCCTTACTAAAGTCATGCAAGAGGGCATTGACAGCCTTGAGGATAGATTTCCGCGTGATGATTCCTTGAAAAATCCCTTCATCATCTACGACTGGCAGGAAAGGCTCATCCACCAGTTTATGGAGGACTTCAGTGATGTTATAGTCTGGAGCGACGACTGCCACATCTGTCTTGGTCATATGGATGATATCTGTCGTTGCCATCTGTTCATCCGTCAAACCTTGCTCCATTTGATAAGCCAAAATGTCTCTCAGACCAATGGTTCCGACAAAGCGTTTGTCAAAGGTCACAACTGGGATACGGGTATAAGTGATTTGGCTCAACACCAAAATTGCATGATCAGCGTTATGGGTATCAATCAAGGCTGCTAGATTCTCGGCAGGGGTAAGAAAAGTCTCTTCCTGATCCAGTAAAAATGCTTCAAATTCCTTGGCAATCATCGAGTAAACTCCTTGGACAAGCCTGGATAAACCTCATGGTCACGTGTCAAAAAGTCCACTTTGAAATAGCTATCTTCAATCTCTACACGGGCATAGAGACATTCCCTAATGGTTCCTCGTGGTTGGCTAATGGAGCCTGGATTTAAAAAGAGTGTTTTGCCTTCCATCCAAGCTTTTGGTACATGCAAGTGACCGTAGAGACAGATATCGGCATCTTCTTCCTGAGCCCAGTAGTCCAACTTTTGAAAGTTGAAATTGATATCAAACAAGTGTCCATGCGTCTGGATGATCTTGGTCTGACCAAGTTGAGTCACCAAACGTTCTGGGTAGCCAGCATAAAAGTCCATGTTTCCTTTGACGACATGGATGCCTTCCCAGAGTGGAGAGTCTGGACGGAGTTCAGAGTCACCATCGTGAAAAATGGCATCGACTTTCCCCAGATAGCGATCACGGATTTCTTCGACAATCAAGCTATCGCCATGAGAGTCACTCATTACAATGATGGTTTGCTTTGCCATGATGGAAATACCTCCAAAAGTTTCTTAACGGCTAAGGCACGGTGGGATTGGCTATTTTTTTCTTCAAGGGTTAATTCAGCTGCTGACTTGCCTGTCTCTCCCACAAGGAAGAGCGGATCATAGCCAAAGCCATTTTCACCCTTAGGTTCAAAGTTGATATAACCTGGCCAGTCAGCTTCAACCACCAAGCTTTCCTTGTTTGGACTAGCTACGACTAGGGTTGTGTGGAATTGAGCCGAACGGTCCTTGAGATCAAAGACCATGGCCAATTCGTGCAAGAGCTTGGCATTGTTTTCACGATCAGTTGCTCCTACACCAGCGAATCGCGCTGACCAGACTCCTGGCAAACCGCCAAGGACATCGACTTTGAGACCTGAGTCATCTGCCAAAACCATCTTGCCTGTTAATTGGGAAATGGTTTCTGCCTTGAGGCGGGCATTTTCTTCAAAGGTCATGCCTGTTTCTGCTACTTCAGGTAGATCTGGGTAGTCATTGAGGTTTTCCACGTCGTAGCCTAACTTGTCAAAGATAGCTCGGAATTCCTTGGTCTTGCCTTCGTTGCGAGTCGCAATGAGCAGAGTTTCTCTAACCTTGCTAGTTTCAAAGAAGGCTTCTACATCGACTCCTTCTTTAGGCAATTCGACATGCAAAAGCTGTCCATTTTCAATCAAGAGCAGAGCTCCCTGACGTTGGATAACTTCCAAGTTTCGGCCTGCTTCTGCATTTAAAATCTCAACAATAAAGGAGAGCAGACGGTAGTTAGAAGACCAGCGCATCACCGTTATCGTAATTGGAAAGCCATTTTCCTCATCACGAAAAATCCGCGCCAAATCCATAAAATCAAGCTCAAGAGGATCTTTGATGAGACTGTAGATGCCTCCATAGACGTCCCAGACACCAACATACCAGTCCTGGTCATCCTTGTATTCATAAATTTTGTTTGTCATAAAGTTACATGCTCCACATGAATCTCTTTTTCCAGCCATTCTGCTCCAATTTGGGCAAAACTTTGGCTATTGGCTGTTGTGTAAAAACGATGTTGAAGAGGCCCCGCATCTCGGCTACGATTGATTTCAAAATAGTTAAGCAAAACCGAGATATCCCGTACACACTCTGCCCCACTATCGATGAGCTGAACCTTAGGTCCCATGACATTTTGGATGATAGGGCGAAGGAGTGGGTAATGGGTACAACCCAGAATCAAACTATCCACCTTGCCTACCAAGGGACGCAGGGTTTCATAAACCACTTTCTTGGTGACACTGGTTGACAGGGCACCTGACTCCACCAAGGGAGCAAACTTAGGACAGGCCAAACTCTCCACTTGTAAGTCTGGATCCAGATCATGGATTTTCTGACGGTAGATGTCTGATTGGACCGTCATAGGGGTTCCAATCACACCGATTTTCCCACCTTGACTGGACTTGATGGCTGCCGAAGCTCCTGGCAAAATCACGCCTAGGACAGGAATATCTAGTTGAGCCTTGATTTCTTCCCAGACGACCGCAGTCGCAGTATTACAAGCAATGACAATCATCTTGACATCCTTGGTCAAAAGAAAGTTGACCAACTGCCAAGTATATTCACGAATTTGCTCAGCAGGACGGGGACCATAGGGCGCCCGTGCCGAATCTCCAATATAGACGATTTCTTCATGGGGAAGTTGGCGCATGAGCTCACGAACAACGGTCAAGCCCCCGACACCTGAATCCAAAAAACCAATTGGTCGATTATCCATACAGTCTTCTTTCTAGTCTTCTTTTTCTGATTGATAGTTCATCATGATTCCTTGTCCTGAAGGAACTAACCGACAGCTTGATAAAATGTCAACTGCCTCTCTCTTAATCATAATCAAATATCAATAGAATGCAAGGAAAAAGTCTTATCCTTGAGAACTATTGAACATAGTGAGAAGTCTGGAACTTTCATCCCAGACTTTTCCTATTTATTTCTTTTTATTGTTAGCAAGAGCTGCTTTTTGTTGGCGGATAATTTGGTGGTAAACTTGTTGTACCTTGGCTTCGCTTGGTTTTTGACCATTTGCGCTCAAAAGAGCACGAACTGCCTCAGCGTTCAAACGTGGGTTGTCAGCAAATTCTTTTTCGATTTGCTTACGAACCAAATACATACCTCCAAGAGCTCCTCCTAGAAAAGCTAGCACAATCAAGATAATTGCTAAAATAAGATCCATAATCTTTCTCCTGTTTCTTTTTGAGTCTTCTATATTATACCATAAAGTGACTTTTCTGACTAGTTTGTTTTACGCTTTCAGGGAGGGAGTTAAGCTAATTCTAAGCTAGTCTTACAATCAGAATGAACTATGAAATTACGAATAATTCTTCCCCGTCCTCTCTTTTCTCTACTATTTTAAGAAAAAACAATCTCAAATATGTATTCTATATAAATATTATTGACAATCGCTAGCCAACCCAGTAAATTGGATATAAATAGAAATAAATAAAAAGGAACTTTTAACAAAAATGTAAACGATTCCAAAAACATAAAGGAGATTTCTATGGACAAAAGATTTTGGGAGAAATCCTGTCGCTATAGCATCCGCAAGCTGACGGTTGGGACTGCTTCTGTTTTACTGGGGGCCGTTTTTCTAGTCAACCACACTGTAGTCGCAGACAGTGTTGAGGTCAAACAAACTGAACCAACCTCTGTCGAATCTATCACTAAGCCTGATAGTGAATCCAAAGCTGCTGAAGCGACTGAAACTACAAATCCGTCTCTAGCAGAAAGTCCAGTAGTTTCCGAAAGTAAGCCAGCTAACGAGACTCAGACGACAAATAGTCAAGCTAGTGAGGAAGCCATTGTAGAAGCTAAAGAAAATAAGGAACCTGAAAAAGCAGATCAGCCCGTGACAAAGCAAGAAAACTATCAACTCAACTACAATCAACCAACAGCTCCCTCTTATGATGGATGGGAAAAACAAGCCCTTCCAGTTGGGAATGGTGAGATGGGAGCTAAGGTCTTTGGTCTAATCGGTGAAGAAAGAATCCAGTATAACGAAAAGACCCTCTGGTCAGGAGGTCCCCAGCCCGATAGCACCGACTATAATGGTGGGAACTACAAGGATCGCTACAAGGTCTTAGCAGAAATTCGTAAGGCTCTCGAAGGTGGAGACCGCCAAAAAGCCAAACAACTGGCTGAACAAAATTTAGTTGGGCCTAATAATGCCCAATATGGTCGCTACCTAGCCTTTGGTGATATCTTCATGGTCTTTAATAACCAGAAAAAGGGTCTGGATACCGTAACAGATTATCACCGTGGTTTGGATATCACAGAGGCCACTACGACTACTTCTTACACCCAAGATGGAACGACCTTCAAACGCGAAACCTTCTCCAGTTATCCTGATGATGTCACCGTGACCCACTTGACTAAAAAAGGAAATAAGACACTTGACTTTACCCTTTGGAACAACTTGACTGAGGACTTGCTTGCTAATGGTGATTACTCTTGGGAATATTCCAACTATAAGAACGGACATGTCACTACAGATGAACATGGAATCCTTCTAAAAGGTACAGTCAAAGATAATGGTCTCAAATTTGCATCCTATCTAGGAATTAAAACAGACGGAACAGTCACTGTTCAGAATGAGACTCTAACCGTTACAGGTGCAAGCTATGCGACCCTCTATCTCAGCGCCAAGACAAACTTTGCTCAAAATCCTAAAACCAACTATCGAAAAGACATCGACCTCGAAAAAACAGTTAAGGGTATTGTAGAAGCCGCTAAGGCCAAAGACTACGAGACACTTAAACAGGACCATATCAAGGATTATCAAAGTCTCTTTAATCGCGTTAAACTAAATCTAGGTGGAAGCAAGACTGCTCAAACGACAAAAGAGGCCCTTCAAAGCTATAACCCTAGCAAAGGGCAAAAGCTGGAAGAACTCTTCTTCCAATATGGTCGTTATCTATTGATTAGTTCGTCTCGTGATAAGACGGATGCCCTTCCTGCCAACCTACAAGGAGTTTGGAATGCTGTAGACAATCCACCTTGGAACGCTGACTACCACCTCAATGTCAATTTGCAAATGAACTATTGGCCAGCTTACATGAGCAACCTTGCTGAAACTGCCAAGCCAATGATCAATTATATTGACGACATGCGCTATTATGGTCGTATCGCTGCCAAAGAATACGCTGGTATCGAATCCAAAGACGGACAAGAAAATGGTTGGCTGGTCCACACTCAAGCAACACCATTTGGCTGGACTACTCCTGGTTGGAATTACTATTGGGGTTGGTCGCCAGCAGCTAATGCCTGGATGATGCAGAACGTCTATGACTACTATAAATTCACTAAGGATGAGACTTATCTCAAAGAGAAGATTTATCCTATGCTCAAGGAAACCACTAAGTTCTGGAACTCCTTCTTGCACTATGACCAGGCCAGTGACCGTTGGGTGTCTTCTCCCTCCTACTCACCAGAACACGGGACCATCACCATCGGAAATACCTTTGACCAATCACTAGTCTGGCAACTCTTCCACGACTACATGGAAGTCGCCAACCATCTGAAAGTCGACCAAGACTTAGTCACAGAGGTTAAGGCTAAATTTGACAAACTGAAACCCCTTCACATCAACAATGAGGGCCGTATCAAGGAATGGTACGAAGAAGACAGCCCACAATTCACCAACGAAGGCATTGAAAATAACCACCGCCATGTTTCCCATCTAGTTGGGCTCTTCCCAGGTACGCTCTTTAGCAAAGATCAAGCTGAATACCTAGAAGCTGCGCGTGCTACCCTCAACCACCGTGGAGATGGTGGTACTGGTTGGTCTAAGGCCAATAAAATCAACCTCTGGGCTCGTCTCTTGGACGGTAACCGTGCCCATCGCTTACTCGCTGAACAGCTCAAATACTCAACCCTAGAAAACCTTTGGGATACCCACGCGCCTTTCCAAATCGACGGAAACTTTGGAGCAACCAGTGGGATGGCAGAAATGCTCCTGCAATCTCATACTGGCTATATTGCACCATTGCCAGCCCTTCCAGATGCTTGGAAAGACGGTCAGGTTTCTGGTTTGATTGCCCGTGGTAACTTTGAAGTCAGCATGAAATGGAAAGATAAAAACCTGCAAAGCTTGTCCTTCCTGTCAAATGTCGGTGGAGACTTGGTTGTAGACTATCCAAATATCGAAGCCAGTCAGGTTAAGATCAATGGCAAAGCAGTCAAGGCAACCGTCCTCAAAGATGGCCGCATCCAACTGGCAACACAAAAAGGTGATGTCATTTCCTTTGAACATTTCCCTGGTCGCATAACCAGTCTGACAGCAGTTCGACAAAATGGAGTCACTGCCGAACTCACCTTCAACCAAGTAGAAGGTGCTACCCACTATGTCATCCAAAGACAAGTGAAAGACGCGTCTGGCCAAACCTCTGCAAGCAAAGAATTTGTAACCAATCAAACCCACTTTATTGACCGATCACTGGATCCTCAACATGCCTACACTTATACCGTCAAGGCTATGCTGGGCGAAGTTCCTACCCAAGTATCTGAACAGGCCACTGTCGAAACATACAGCGAGTTGATAGACGACCGAGATAGCCGTATCCAGTACGGAGCCGCCTTTGGAAACTGGGCAGACTCAGAATTATTTGGAGGAACTGAGAAGTATGCGGATCTTTCATACTATGACTATTCAGACGAAGATATCACTGCAACCATTCCTTTCAATGGTGTTGGTATCGAAATCTATGGACTAAAATCGTCTGAGCTAGGTCTTGCTACTGCTAAAATTGATGGCAAAGAGGTCGGCGAACTTGATTTCCACACTGCTGGGGCAACTGAAAAAGGTAGCCTCATCGGCCGCTTCACAGGATTGTCAGAAGGACCTCATACATTGACTCTTTCTGTTAAACGCGAGAACAAGGGACGTGGAAATGAACGCTCGAAAATTTCCTTAGACTACTTCAAGGTCCTATCTGGAAAAGGAAGCACAATTGAAAAAATGGATGACCGTGATTCGCGCATTCAGTATGGTTCCCAGTTTAAGGACTGGTCTGACCCTGAACTCTACGGAGGTACGGAAAAATACGCTGACATCAACAGCAGCGACTCTAGTGCAGCTTCAGAAGCTCAGGCAACTATTTCCTTTACTGGTACAGGTATTCGTATCTATGGCTTGAAAACTACCGAGCTAGGTAAAGCACTTGTGACACTGGATGGAAAAGAAATGCCTGCTTTGGATTTCTATACGTCAGGCGCAACTGAAAAGAGAGCCTTTATTGGCGAATTTACAAATCTCACTGACGGTCCGCACACCCTGACATTACGTGTTGACCCAGATTCACCAGAAGGTCGCAAGAAAATTTCTCTGGACTCTTTTGACATCATCAAAGCCCCAGCTGTTGGTATAGATAGTCCAAGTATCGCTCCTCTCAAGGAAAACGACAAAGAAATTTCCTTAACTCTACCATCTGGAGACTGGGAAGCCATCGCTGTGACCTTCCCAGGTGTCAAAGATCCTCTGGTCCTACGCAAAGTGGACCAAACGCATCTGGTTACAAGTGGGGACCAGACCGTGCTATCAATCCAAGACAATCAGGTTCAAATCCCAATCCCTGAAGCTACTGATCGACAAACTGGAAAAGCGATTGAAGCTTATGCCATTCAAGGTACTACCACAAGTAGCCCAGTCGTAGCTGTCTTTACTAAAAAAGATGAGAAGAAGGTCGACGAGAGCCAGCCAACTACAAGTAAGGGAGACGAACCAGCTCCTACTCTTGAAATTCCAGAATACACCGAGCCTATCGGGACTGCAGGACAAGAAGAGCCACCTACAGTTGAAAAGCCTGAATACACTGACCCTATCGAAACTGTCGGAGAAGAAGAAGCTCCAACAGTTGACATTCCGGAATACACCAACCCTATCGGGACTGCAGGGCAAGAGGAACCGCCTACAGTGACAATTCCTGAATACAATAACCCTATCGGAACGGCAGGGCAAGAGGAAGCGCCTACTGTTGAAAAACCTGAGTACACTGATCCTATCGGAACTAGTGGAGATCAGGCCGCTCCAATCCTTACCTTTCCTGATTATCCAGTTCGAGTCTTAAAAGATAAGGAAACTGGAGTGGAAATCATTGGTGGAGTCAGTGACTTAGAAGGAATTTCTCATATCTCTAGTCGACGTGTCCTAGCTCAGGAACTCTTTGGCAAGACCTATGATGCTTACGACCTACAACTGAAAAATCCAACAGATCTTAGCTTGCAACCAAAAGGCTCTGTCATGGTTCGCTTGCCTATTTCAGCTAGCGTAGAAAAGGTCTACTATATTACTCCGACCAAGGAGTTGCAAGCCCTTGATTTCGACGTTCGAGAAGGAAAGGCAGAATTCATCACTAGTCATTTCAGTACCTATGCTGTCGTCTATCAAGCTGCTGGAACAGCCCCTAGTACAGATGAAAAACCAAGTACTTCAGATGCAGAAACTTTGGCACACGAGGCTGAACAACCTTCAGCTAGTCCTAGCCTTGCTAAAGCTGGAAATCATTCTCCTAAAGAACAACTTCCAGCAACAGGGGAAGCATCCAACCCACTCCTCTTCTTAGCAGGCCTCAGCCTATCCCTCACAGCTGCTTTTATGCTCAAAGGAAGAAAAGATGAACCCATCTAACTTTTAACATCACAAAAACAGGATGAAGTTGTTCTTCATCCTGTTTTATTTTTTTATCAAAGGTTATTCTTACAGCAGGTATAATAAGGCTAAGGTCAAGAGACTTGCTAGAAGTCCAACTCCCCAAAAGAAGAAGTCAACCTTCCACTCGCTCCAAGGATTGCCCTTGCCTGAGAATCCTCCAAGTTCAAAATGGTGATGGACAGGTGTCATACGGAAAATACGTTTCCCACCACTAAGTTTAAAGTAGGTGACCTGCATCATAACAGAGCTTGTCTCAAAGACATAGATAATCCCAATCAACAAAAGAGTCCATTCTTGATGGAGCGCCATAGAGATAGCTGCCAGCATCCCACCAAGAGCCAAACTTCCCACATCACCCATGAAGACCTTGGCAGGTTTGTGGTTAAAGACAAAGAAACCTAGCAAGCCACCAATCATGGCAAGAATCACAAGAAGGATATCTAGTTGATTTTGCATATAAGCAATCACACCGTAAGCTGATAAGCTAATCACCACTGAAATACTCGCTAAACCGTCAATTCCGTCAGTCAGATTCACCGCATTTGAAAAGCCAACTAGCCAGAAAAGGGCAAAGAAAATATAGAAAATACCCAGATGTACTTGGTAGCCAAAGACTGAAAGCATGTCGCCACCACGCTCATAAAAGAGGTAGAAAATCACTCCTCCAAGCAGCTGGAGAGCAAGCTTTTGTTTAGGATTCAATCCTTCGTTGATCTTACGGAAAATTTTGAGGAAATCATCCAAAAAACCTACTAAACCATACAAAACCAAGATAAACAAAATCATGCCTACATTGTTGGTCAATTGTTGGGTAAAGAGAGCAAGCAGAAAGCTCACTACTACTGCAACGATCAGGAAGACAAGGCCTCCCATTGTTGGAGTCCCAGCTTTAGCTTGGTGTTGTTTAACATCCTCGTGCATCTGCTGACCCGTAATCTGTGCTTTTCGATAAAATCGGATAAAGGCTGGAATGCCAATCAAGGTCAATAGAAAGGCTAGAACTCCAGCATTAATGGAACTAATCATCTTAATCTCCTAAAGTTATTTTCATTTTTTTGATGTCTTTGAGGGCCGTATTGGCACGGACACTTTGTTTCTTGACCGTTTTGCCACTACCTTCCCACTCGACTTCTATATTTAGCCATTTAGCAAATGTTTGCACATTTTCATCTGTCCAGCCATACATATCAGGCATTTCTTCGACCTTATCAGACAGAATCAAGATTTGCTGATTGGCCTCCAAATTATCTCCTTCAGAAACCGAGAGCTCCTTGATCTTGGTTCCTGTTCCGATAACGATTGGTTGGACAAGGTTACGACGCAATTCCTCTGCTAGGTCACCCGGAGTAAAGTCCTTGGTAGCTAGCATAGCATAGCTTGTCGTCTTGCTGACCTGATCTAAGCTCTTGGCTGTTGACTGAAGATTGAGGGATTCTTTCATAGCAGAAGCTCGCTCAAGGATTGGGTTGGCAAACTCTCCCAGCTGAACACCCGAATAATGCTCTGGCTGTTGCACCGTCACATAGAGGATAAAGTCAGGGTTTTCTGCAGGATGCATCGACACAACAGAGAAGATATAGTTGGTTTCACCTGTAAGGTAACCCCCATTCTTCTCATCGGCAATCTGAGCAGTCCCTGATTTCAGGGCGACATTCTGACCTGGAACATTGACATTCGGCTTTCCTATGCTGTGGTTGTACATGGTACCGTAGACAGGATCTGTTCCGACCATGACCATGTGCTCCCGAGTAGAGGACGCTGCTGCTTTTGACACAGGATTTCCAACAATTTCCTTTTGAGACTTACGGACAGACTGGTCATTTGGATCATAGAGGGCACTGATAAATTTCGGTTCCAACATAACCCCATCATTGGCAATAGCTGTAAAGGCACGAAGCATCTGGGTCTGGGTGACAGAGATCCCTTGTCCAAATGCACTCATGGCAATATTGACAATGTTATCAGCAGGTAATTGACCTGTGTACTCATCTGTCAGACCAAAACGAGTCGGTACCCCAAATTTAAAGCGATTGAGATAGTCCAGCCAGGTTGCATCTCCCATCTTTTGCTCAAGCAAGGTCATCCCGATATTACTTGAGTGGGCAAAACCTTGAGAGAAGGTCATGGTGCCACCACTAGTCAATCCTTCATTGACGTCCCAGTCTCGAATGGTCGCATCTGCTATTTTCAATTCACTACTGTTAAAGTATTCCCCACCAGGGAAGGTATTGTTATCAATGGCTGAGGCCAACATCATCACCTTCATAGTTGATCCTGGCTCGTAGTTACTTTGATAAAGAATGTCTCGCCAGACAAAGTCTTTCGTGATGCCATCCTTGGTATCGGCATTGAAGGTCGGCCGTTGGGTCGTAGCCAGAATTTCCCCTGTCTTAGCGCTGACCAAGGTAGCCGTCATATACTTGCCTTTTACCTTTTCCTGGAAGGCATCCATCTGCGTTTCCATAAAGGATTGCAAGGGACTAGAAAGGGTTGTGTACACATCCTTTCCATCTACCGTTTGTTGGGAAGCTTGATCTGTACCCGGAACAATATTTCCCAGACGATCCTTCTCATAGGTAATGATCCCATCTGTACCTGCCAGAATGCTATTTAAGGAACTCTCCAAACCAGATGTTCCAATCAAGCTCTTGGTGCCATCCTCATTTTCATGGAGCTGTGCTAAACCGATAAAGGAAGAAGCAAACTGACCATTGGGGTAACTACGATTAGGGCTGGTTGTAAAGTCAACCCCCTCGACACCAGCAGTTTTGAGGTCGTTTTTAATGGCCATCATATTGGCATAGGTAATCCCATTTCCCTTGGTACCAAAGGATACCTGTTTTAGATCTGGCTGAGAAAGCTGTTCTTTGACATAGGACTCCTCCATATCCAGATACTTATGGAAAATTTCAGCTACCTTATTAAATTGAGAATCCTCTACATAGAGAATTTTGCCTGTTGCTGACTTGTAGGTCTTGTCAATAACAGCATAGATATTATATGAAGTCGCATCTTCTGCAATAGGCGTACCATTACGATCGTAGATGGTCCCCCGCTTGGCTGGAATCGTCTTGGTTGTTTGGTGAACCTTGTTTGCTTCTTGAACCAAGTCCTTACCAAATTTTTTACCCGTTCCGATAATGACCGCAAAGTTGACCAAAAAGACAGCGAAGAGTATGACAGCCAATAAACTCAGGCTTTTCCCTACTCTTCGGCGGTTTTCTTCTGGAGATTTACGGTTACGGACGGCATAACGGATGATTTTTTCTTTCCACTGTTTCATTTCTTACTCCGTTGCTCGGATATTCTCGTTATTCAGCTGCAAATCCTTGGAGTTTGCAATCTCTTTCAAACGTTCTGAACGAATCAATTCATTGACCTCTTGCTTGGCATCGTCGAGCTCTGTTTTCTTTTCTTCGATTTGAGCATTGACCTTGGTCAATTCATTCTGAACTTGTAATAGCTTGGTCTGCATAAACACAACGCTAACTGCCAGGATAATCATTGTTGTAGCAATCGAAACATAGAAGGCCTTTTCCACACGTGAAAAACCTTTAAACTTCGTTTGCAATAACTGGCTTGTTTTTTCGATTCTTTCTGCCATGTTTTTCCTCTTACTTGTGAATTTTTCTGGCCACGCGCAACTTGGCTGAATGCGAACGGTTGTTGGCTTCTAGCTCTTCGGCACTTGGCAAGATTGGCTTACGGGATACCAATTCCATCTTAGGCTTAAGATCGTCTGGAATGAAGGGCAAGCCTTTCGGAACTTCCACTGTTGAAGCCTCCTTAAACAACTGCTTGGTCAAGCGGTCTTCCAACGAATGGAAAGTAATGACTGAGATTCTACCATCCAGAGCCAGCATGTCCATGGCCTGCTGGATGGACTCATCTGCTGCACCTAGCTCGTCATTGACTTCGATTCGGATAGCCTGAAAAATCTGCTTGGCAGGGTGCCCCTTTTTCTTGAGTTCCTTGGCAGGTTTGGCAGACTTGATGATCTCTGCCAACTCAGTCGTCGTCTCGATTGGTTTCACTTCACGCGCTTGCTCAATCTTACGCGCAATCTGTTTAGAAAACTTATCCTCGCCATACTTGAAAAAAATCCGAACCAAGTCATGATAGTCATAATGATTGACTACCTCATAGGCTGTCAGACTAGCTTCCTGATTCATCCGCATATCCAGTGGCGCATCCTTTTTATAAGAAAAGCCACGCTCACGCTGATCTAGCTGAGGACTGGACACTCCCAAGTCATAACAAATTCCATCAATTTCCTGGACACCAGCCTCCTGCAAACGTGCCTGCAAATGACGGAAGTTATCCCTGATAAAGGTTACCATCCCTTTTTCGATATAGGGTGCCAACCGTTTTTGCGCATTGTCAATGGCATTCTGGTCCTGGTCAAAGGCATAGAGATGCCCTTTTTCGCTCAATTTACTTAATAAATATTCGCTATGGCCCGCACCTCCCAAAGTCGCATCAACGTAGATACCGTCAGGTTTTACGTCAAGCATATCAATCGTTTCATGAAGCAAGACCGTTACATGATGAAATTCTTTTGTCATATCTTATCTATTTTACCACAAATCCGACCAGCTTGCACTTGTCAGACGAGGCTAAGTTTCTTCGAAAAAAATTCCCCCAAAAAATGTCATATATACTTGACGCCTCACCTCCAAAAGAATATAATATAGTCAAATATATGCGACATATCAAAAAGGAGACCCTATGAATCGTGTCAAAGAATTCCGCAAGGAACTGGGCATTTCTCAGCTCGATCTCGCCAAAGATATCGGTGTCTCGAGACAGACCATCAACATGATTGAAAACGACAAGTACAATCCAACCCTGGAACTCTGTCTCAATCTCGCCCGCAGCCTCCAAACTGACCTTAATAGTCTCTTTTGGGAAGACGATTTTTAAAAAAGGAGCAAACAAATGAAAAAAGAAACTCTCACTGACAAACTTATCAAACGCATATACGGTATTTCTGGTCCCCTCGACGAACACAAACGGCGCGAAGCCGATCGTATCGGGAATCAGGTCTTTATTGTCCTCTTTTATCTGATGACATTTGGCAATCTCATTCCCTTTGTCCTTGCTTATAAATACCCGCAAATTGTCGCTATTGGTTATCCTCTCGTGGTGTTTGGCATTTCGATGATGGCTGCCCTCTATGTGGTCTCCCAAACCAAGAAAACGGGCATCACAGCTATTGATACCGAAATGTTAAGCCAAAAAGAAAGCAAACAGCTACATTTTCCTGGTCTAAGAGTCGGTCTGATCTATGGCATAGCGATATTTTTTATAGTGCCACTCATCGATACTCTAACAAGTGAAAATCCAAATTTCATCAGTTCTCTTCTGAATTCAAAACATATTTTAAAAACTATACTGGGAGCGTTCTTTTTTGGACTGATGATGCAAATTGTTGTCTCTCTTCGCATTCAAAAGGCAAAGAAAGACCAAGAAGACGACTAGGAGGTGCCTTATGAAATCACTAGCTAGACTACTGATCATTCATGTTTTTATCAGTATTTTCCTTTCCTTCGCTCTTATTTCAGGAGCTGTTTCTAATACAGTTTTAATACTATTACTCCTCTTTCTTCCTGTACTCAATAAAGGACTTGAGAAAATGCAATCAAAACGGGTACCTATCCTCAACGCTGCCCTCTTCTTCCTCCTTATATCCTTTCCACAACTTTTAACCAACCCTGTCCAATGGAAATTTTCAATATTCCTAGTCATAACCATTATTTCAAGTTTGGCCTACTTCTATAACTTTTATCAAGTAGTTAAAGAAGGAGATCGAAAACAGTTGATTTAGGAGATTACTCCCATAATTTCTCATTTTATAGACAAATAATCCCATCCAGCTCATGCTAGATGGGATTATTTTATTTCTTAACAGAGGTTGCAAGTCATTTCCCTTTCATCTTAGAAAGTCGACTCTTTCCAACTCACACTACAATCCAAGACTTGTTGCCTTTCTTCTTGATTGCGGCCTTCAATCTGGTCAATCAAAATCTTTGTAGCCTGTTGTCCTTCTTCAAAGGCGGGCTGAACCAACGTCGAAACACTTGGAGAAGAAAAGCAAGTCCACTCCGTATTGTCAAAACCAATCAACCCAACTTGTGGCAAGTTATAATTCAACTCTTTGATAACGGTAAAGACTAGAGGTAGGGCCCAACAGTTAGGGACAAATACCAGAGTTTTTTCATCGGGATTGATTTCTTTTTGTAAAAATTCCTTAATTTGTTCCAAATTCGTATGCTTATCTTCAATGGTTAGACTAGCGTGGCGCATATTAGCATCTGTTAAAGCATCCACAAAACCACTTGCCCGCTCAATCCGAGTACTCAAACGACTCGTATCCGCTGTAATCAAGAGAAAATGCTCATAACCTTTTTCGATACAGGACTGGGTCATGTCATAAACGGCATCATAGTTATTGGTTTTGACCCAGCTAGTCCGGTGTTCATAGAGCTGACTATCAAAAAAGACCATTTTCTTCTTTTTCTCATCGATAATACGAGAATATTTTCGGAAATTAGAGGTCGGCTGAATAATAAATCCGTCTACTCCCAAGAGAAGCATGCTTTCAATATACCTGTCCTCACTCTCTTGGCTGTAATTACTATTTCCTATCATTACCTGGTAGCCATTCTGGCTGGCGATATCCTCAATTCCCTTAACAATTTGGTTTGAGAAACTGTTGGTAATATCACCAATCAAGACACCAATTAATTTTGTTCGTTTGGAGTTTAAGCTACGCGCAACAATGCTCGGTTTGTAATTTGTTTCATGAATAACTTTTTCAATCTTTTCACGTGTCTCTCGGGACATTTTTTCATATTTCCCGTTTAGGTAAAATGACACGGTTGTTTTCGAGGTCTGAGCCATTTCTGCAATGTCTTTTATGGTCAGTTTCTTCTCCAATCTAAAACACCTCCTACTAATACTTATTATAACATATTCACTATTCAAAACGCCTATTTCTAGCACTGCAAGCGAATCATTCTCTCATTTATTTTATCATATACTAGACATTTTCCACGCATTTTTGTTCCGTCAACGAGGCACAATTTTTCACCTATACAAATATCCTCGCTTAATAACAGAATCAGCTTGTCTGTTTCGTCATTTTTCACTTCAAAAGCCAGAGCATTTTCTACTTCATGACCATCTGTCTGGTAGACAGAATGACGGGTGATTTCAAAACTCTCATGCGCAATGATGGTATAATCCAGCATCTGATTCTCAAAGAATTGGTGTTTCGTGAGTTTGCTACTTTTTTCAAGCTCATTGTATTTAGGAGAAATAATGGTATCTTCCAAATCAAAATCAACTTCACTCCATAGTTTCAACTGATTGATTTTCCCATCTTGATAGGTCACATCCTTGTCAAGGATAAACTGAGTCAACGACTCATGCTGACCTTGACACCTGATGTCATCTACCAAGAGCCACACATCCTCTGCCAACATGAGGATTTTTCTCCTGTGAAGATAAGGCAAATCAGGTTCTGCTGACCAATAAGCCCCCTCAATATAATGCACTCCCTCCCTTTCTTTATGGTGACAAAACAGGGAGTGAGGATAGTATTCATATTCCCAGGATCCCGTGATTCTTTCCGGAGCTTTCCCATCTACAATGCAGGTTGAATGACTCCAAGCACTCTTTAAGAGATAACGTTCATCTATCTCCCGATAAGAATAACGCCCAGCATCTATGAAAATCGGTTGGCCTTGATACTGTAAGCAAAAACTATTCTCGTCACTATGGCTATGGGCACTTCCCAGCGGACCGTTTTTGAAAAATAGATAACGATGTTCAGCCTTAATGCAGACATGTCCAGAGTCTTCAAAGATCATAAACTTAGGCTGCCAATCTCTCTTTTCAAATTCCTGCAGTCGCTTGACCTTTTCTCGCCCCAGGAACAAGAGGCTAAGCAAATCGACTTTAACATCCAGACCGTTAAGAAGGTCTTCCTTGTTCAAAACTACAGCAGACAAGCTCAAAATTTCTGTCGTTTCTGTAGAATCACTATCACCAAAAGCTAAGGTCCGTCCATCTAGACCTGTCATCATCTGAATGTAAATCGCCATCTTTTCCAGCAGCTCTTGAAAGCTATCTTGCAAGTCTGGAAGCAAGAGACACAAGTCCAGCAAGGCTTTATAAACCTCTACATGATAGAGAATCGACTGTTCAAACTGGCTTCCATCTTCTAAAATCTGCGTCTCGATCTGCTGTTTCAACTCCTTTGAAGCAAAATAGTAAGCTTCTTCTAGGTCCATCTTATCTGAAAAGAAATGATAGATTGCAAGTATCGGAATCGTTTGTAAAATCCCCCAGTTACTAAGGGTGTACTTGGCGCGATAGTGGCTTTTCATAAAGTCAATCTGCTTTTCTAGACTGACTAAAATTTTCTCTAGTTCTTGCTCCTCTAGCAAGTCAAATTTCAAGAGGAGCAAGAGTAGTTTCAACCAAGTAAAGGAACGAATACCCGTATCCAAGGTTCTAGTCATCAAAGATTGAGGAGAAAACTCTCTCACCTGCTCAATCCAATCAAATAGAAAGAACTTGCACTTTTGAATATAGCCCTTATCTCCTTCTACCAGATACCCAATCATAAACTGCAAGAGATATTCTTGTCGATTGAGCATATAAGCCCATTCTGGATCATCTTCAAATACTTGATACCATACCATTGGCTGGATTTGATGGATTTTTGAACAAGGCTCCATATCCCAAGGACTATCAAACATAAAACGATTGTCCATCAAGCGTTCAAGGGAACGCTTGACTTTCTCATAGTCTTTTGAACAGTGGGACAAGATATAATCACGATATTGATCCCCATCAATTCTTTCAAAAAATTGTCTTCTTTCTTCTTTCATTATCTATTACCAGAAAAAGAACTACTTAAAAAGCAGTTCTTTTGTCTTTCCCATTACACTTTCCTTTTCTACATAGATGACCACACCTTTTGCAATCTGCAAGGAGACCAAGTCATCTTTGATAGAAATGATTTTTCCATGAATTCCAGACAATAACAACACTTCATCACCAGATTTTAAAGAAGCTAAATACTCTTGTCGTTGCTCCATCTGTTTGTGAAGCAACTTTTGCTGACGAATAGATTGAAAGCTTGACAGTAAAAGGGGGCTAACTGCCAAGACAATCACTATTCCATAAAACAATGTTGTATCCATTAAGCTAGAATCTTAAGCCAGCTTCCGATAATTCCGATGATAACTGTTAAAATAACGAGTTTATATGTTGTCCATTTCTTTTCTTTGATCAAGTAGTAAACTAAAAGTGTAAATAGGGCTGGTAGAAGAGCTGGAGCAACCTTATCAAGCATTCCCTGAATACTTACGATACTTTGTTTAGCGTCTGCTTTAACTTCCCCTGCAGCAAAGGTGATCGGCACCATAATCTTAACAGATGTCGCTGCCAAACCAGCAATTACGGTTACACCGATAATATTGGCAATACGAGAAATCGTTGCCATCTGCTCGCTTAGTTTATCAATCACAGTTGTTCCCAGTTTGTACCCATAGAGACCAGTTGACAATTTAATCGCTGTCAAAATCGTATTCATCGCAAGGAAGAACAAGATTGGACCGACAACCAAGCCTTCTTGAGCAAACGAAGCTGCGATGGTTGAGAACAAAGGAGCTAAACAGAATTGAGAAAGAGAATCCCCAATACCTGCCAATGGTCCCATCAAGGCCATCTTGATGCTACGTGTTTCTTTTGCTGGTCGGCCATTTTCCAACATTACAAGGTGCAAGCTGGTAATAAAAGGCAGGAAGTGTGGGTTGGTATTATAGAATTCACAGTTTTCTTCCAAGGCTTGGTAGAAACCTTCCTGATCCTCTCCATAATGTTTTTTCAAAGCAGGATACATCACATTGGCATATCCCAACCCTTGATAGTTACTATAGTTAAATCCATTTTGACAAAAGAATGCCCGCAAAGACGTTTTAAGATAATCACGTTTTGTTAATTTGTTAGATCCAGTCATCGTGTGCTTCCTCCTCTACCACATGATCCGCTGTTTTTGGCTTGTTATAAAATTCAATCAAAGCAAAGATAGTACCAACAATTGCAATACCAATTGTTGGGATATTTAGATAAGCTGCACAAACATATCCCAACAAGACAAACGGAATCAACTCTTTCTTAGCCATCACTGACAAGATCATCGCAAAACCGATAGCTGGGAGCATTTTACCAGCAACTGTCAAACCTGTAAGCAATACTGGTGGAATGTAGTCTACGAGTTTCAACAAGGTATCCATTGAAAGGGCACCCAAGCAACCCAAGGTAAATCCAATAAAGGCAAACAACCAAATTGTTGCATTTAGAGTGAACTTAAATTTCTTCAAATTATGGTTTTTCAAGTGCTTCATCGCTGTTTCAGGCGCACCAGCACGTACAGTGTAGGCGAAAGTTTGTAAGAATTGAATCGCCACAGCAATCGGAGTAGAGAGGGCAAGAGCCGCTTCTGGACTGACTTTACCAGCGCTAGTGATAGCCATCAAGGTACCAAAGATACCAGGTCCGATTGGGTTTGGTGGAACCGTACCTCCAGCACCAACACCGAATCCCATATAAGCCAATTCACCAATAGCTCCCATTGCAAGAGCAGTAGGCAAATCACCTAGAATAATTCCGACACCAAATGACAGAACAATACATCTATTGGTGTAAATCCCTAACAGCATTCCACTAAAACAGAAAGCTGTCCATAATCCAATTAAAATCGCTTGAAATACATTAATCGACATAACGATCTCCTCTTTTAAATATAGTCCAGAATGTTAACTTCAACAGCTCCGTCATTTCCTGTTGGAGTTGTTTTCGTATTAAATGTTACTTGATGCTTTTGGCTCAATTCCTTGAGGGCTGCCTTGTCCTCTTCACCTAGGAAGATGGAGCGGGTCACTTGCTCTTTACCAGGAGCATTGTGAATGTTCCCGATATTGATTTCTTTGATAGGGACACCACCTTCTACCAAGGTTAAAGCGTCCTTCACATCCTTTACAACGATAAAGATTGTTTGAGCAGGATTAGCTTTGTGAATGATATCAATCACCTTTTGCAAAGGGAAGAAACGCATGGCAACTGAGTCTGGCACAACTGTTTTCATCAGAGTTTGTTGCATCTTGTCCGTGCTCACTTCGTCATTGGCAACAATGACCGTATTACAACCTAAGTATTTTACCCAAAGTTGCCCTTGCCCGTGAATCAAACGTTCATCGATACGGGTCATAATAATATTTGGCGTTGTCATATTTCTCCTCCTACCAATATAGGTTCCAGTCTTTGTAGAAACGGATTAGCGCTTCTAGGTAATAGTAGTCACCCCAGATATTGCCTTCATCCACTCCTTTACCTGAATGCCATGAGTACACACCGTGGAGGAGACTTGTCCCACCAGGGGTAAATTGATCATTTGCATAATGTTCGATCAAGGAACGAAGCATGGCATGCATAGCATGTTTATAAATATCTTTGTCAGCATCCACCTCTGGGAGATGTTTTAGCATTTCATGAATCCCACAGACGGCGATAGCTGTTGCTGAAGAATCTCGTGATTGATCACTACCATCATTAAAAATCAAATCCCAATAGGAAACATGATCTTTTGGAAGACGATTCAAGAAATAATTGGTTACACCCTTAAACAAGTCAAAGCAGGACTCGTCTTTCAGGTGACGATAAGTCAAAGGAATACCATAGACTCCCCATGATTGACCACGTGCCCAGCATGAATCATCACTATACCCTTGTCTCGTTACACCTTTAAGGGGTTGACCTGTCTCAGGATCAAAATAGAAGGTGTGGAAGGACGAAGCATCATCACGGATTACATTATTAGCTGAAGCATAGAAATGACTTTCTGCAATATCGTAGTATTTTTGATCGCCTGTTTCTTGATAAGCAAAGAACAAGAGCTGGATGTTGAGCAAGCAGTCGATAATCAAACGGTAATGCTCTTTCTTGCCCAAGTCTCCCCAAGCTTGAATAAAACCACCTTTTTCTTGATAGCGTTCAATCAACTTATCTGCAGCTTTCAAGGCTGCCTCTCTGGCCTCTCCATCTCCATTTATCTTATATTCAGCCATACAAGATGGTGTGTATAAGAAACCAAGATCATGGTGATCCAATTCTACTCTCTTATTGACACGATCCAGGAAAGAAAGAACATTTTTATGAGCGATGTTTTTAAATACATCCTGTTGACTGTATTCATAAGCCAACCACAGTTCTCCTGTCCAGAAACCATTGGTCCATTCCGTGTTATCCATGATTGGATAGACATTATCAAAGGTAGCTGGCGTCGGGAAATCTTCCTTGAAATAGTCAAGGTTGAGTTCTAACTGCCGAATAACCTTATCAATTGCCTGGCCAACTTCTTCTTTCGTCAGAAGTGGTACTTCTAAGAAGCGCTCAGGCGATTTTATTTCTTCAATCGTAACCTTTTTTATCATTCTTTTACCCTTTAAATACCCGATTCGAAATCTTCTTCCTCTGCCTCTGCATCCGTTGAAAACAATTCTTTACCATTTACGACTCCGCCCTGGGCCGCCGCTACTGATTTATTAACAACCTCATCAAAGCTATGAGCCATTCTAGCAAAGACTGCTTCCATTAACATGGCTAAGTTCAAACCCGAGAGAACATTCATTGTTTTGGCTGGATTTTCTCCCATTATGGTAGAAGAAACCTTGAATGGCGATCCTCCCAAGAGATCACTTAGGATTAAAACCTCTTCTTCATTTGAAATTGCAAGTAAGATTTTTTGCTTGAGTTCATCTGCTGACATTCCTTCCACAAAGTCAATCGCCTCCACATTTTCTTGATTGCCTGCAATCAATTGTAAAGAACTATAAATCCCTGTGGCAAAATGTCCATGCCCTACAAGTACAATTTTCATCTTTTCTCCTTCCTTGTTTGAGTTTACCGGTTTACTTTACATTTCCCATTGTAAACCTTTATTTTTATCTTGTCAATAGTTTTTTTAAAAAAATATTAGCGCTTTCATTGTTTATTTAACCATTGCAATAGACAGAAATTTCAAAATCTTCCGTTTTTTAGAAAAACAAAGATTTTTAGAAATAAAAATATTTAATCATTGACAAAACCGGTTTACTAGAATATAATTTGGTTATAGAGAAGTCTTAACAAATTTGAAAGGAAGTATCAAATGACAAATACATCATTCTCAATTGAGCAGTTTTCTTTAAAAGGAAAAATTGCTCTCATCACCGGCGCTTCTTATGGAATTGGATTTGCTATTGCCAAATCCTACGCTGAGGCCGGCGCTACTATTGTCTTTAACGATATCAATCAAGACCTGGTCAATAAAGGGATTGAAGCTTATCGTCAAGTCGGCATCGAAGCCCATGGGTATGTCTGTGATGTGACAGACGAGGACGGTATCCAAGCCATGGTCAAGCAAATCGAACAAGAGGTTGGTGTCATTGACATCCTCGTTAATAACGCTGGTATTATCCGCCGCGTTCCAATGTGCGAAATGAGCGCCGCTGATTTCCGTAAGGTCATCGATATTGACTTAAACGCACCATTTATCGTTTCAAAAGCAGTCATTCCTTCTATGATAAAGAAAGGGCATGGAAAGATTATCAATATTTGTTCGATGATGAGCGAACTGGGACGTGAAACAGTTAGCGCTTATGCTGCCGCTAAAGGAGGCTTGAAAATGTTGACCCGCAACATTGCGTCTGAATACGGTGGAGCCAATATCCAATGTAACGGAATCGGACCGGGTTATATTGCCACTCCTCAAACAGCACCTCTTCGTGAGTTGCAAGAAGATGGTTCTCGCCACCCATTTGACCAGTTCATCATTGCAAAAACACCTGCTGCACGTTGGGGAAATCCTGAAGATTTAATGGGCCCTGCTGTCTTTCTCGCTAGTGATGCCAGCAATTTTGTCAATGGCCACATCCTATATGTAGATGGCGGTATCTTAGCCTACATCGGAAAACAACCTGAGTAAAAATAGAAAGAGGATCTTATGAAAATCGCATTAATCAATGAAAATAGTCAAGCTAGTAAGAATCACATTATTTACGATAGTCTGAAAGAAGCAACAGATAAAAAAGGCTACCAATTATTTAACTATGGTATGCGTGGAGAAGGAGGTGAAAATCCATTAACATACGTACAAAACGGCCTAATGGCTGCCATCCTTTTAAATACAAAAGCAGTTGACTTTGTTGTTACCGGCTGTGGTACAGGTGTAGGGGCTATGCTTGCTTTGAACAGTTTCCCTGGTGTTGTCTGTGGTCTAGCAGTGGATCCAACTGACGCTTACCTTTATTCTCAAATCAATGGTGGTAACGCCTTGTCTATCCCTTATGCCAAAGGATTTGGCTGGGGGGCAGAACTGACCCTCAAATTGATGTTTGAACGCTTATTTGCTGAAGAAATGGGCGGTGGCTACCCAAGAGAACGTGTAATCCCTGAACAACGCAACGCTCGTATCTTAAACGAGGTGAAACAAATCACCTACAATGATTTGATGACCATCCTTAAAACAATCGACCAAGACTTCCTCAAAGACACCATCTCTGGCAAATACTTCCAAGAATACTTCTTTGAAAACTGCCAAGATGATGAAGTCGCTGCTTATTTGAAAGAAGTATTAGCCAAGTAAAGCTATTCTAAACCAGAAAGGAACTAATGGATGACGAAAATATTACTGTTTGGCGAACCATTAATTCGAATCTCACCATTAGATGCCACCAGTATCGGCGATCATGTTGCCAGTTCGACTTATTTTGGCGGATCAGAAATTAACATCGCTTGTAATTTGCAAGCCCTGGGTATCTCAACAAAAGTCTTTACTGCACTCCCTGCCAACGAGATTGGAGATCGTTTTCTCACATTCTTGAAACAGCACCAAATCGATACCAGTTCAATCTGTCGGCTTGGCGATCGAATCGGCCTCTACTATTTAGAGAACGGCTTTGGTTGTCGTCAAAGTGAAGTTTTCTACGACCGCAAACATACGAGTATCAGCCAGATTCGGCCAAACATGCTAGATATGGATTCTCTCTTTCAGGGGATTAGCCATTTTCATTTCAGTGGAATCACCGTAGCTATCGGTCAAGAGGTCCGTACGCTCCTTCTCCTACTCTTGGAAGAAGCCAAGCGCCGAGGGATTATCGTTTCAATGGATCTCAATCTGAGAACAAAGATGATTTCAGTCCTAGAAGCCAAGTATGAATTTTCTAAGTTTGCACGTTTCGCTGACTATTGCTTTGGTATTGATCCTCTCATGATTGATGACCAAAATCTAGAGATGTTCCCAAGAGACAGAACCAGCCTAAAAGAGGTGGAAAATCGCATGCGACAATTAAAAGAAGCCTATGGTTTCAAGGCCATTTTCCATACCCTCCGCTCTAGTGATGAACAAGACAAAAATGTCTATCAAGCCTATGCTCTGGGAGAACGATTTGAAGAGTCTGTCCAACTAAAAACTGCAGTCTATCAACGAGTTGGTAGCGGGGATGCCTTTATATCTGGTGCCCTTTATCAACTACTCCATCATTCCTCCTTAAAAACTACCATTGACTTTGCAGTTGCGAGCGCAACTCTCAAATGTACTCTTCCAGGAGACCATCTCTCCACTTCCGAAACTAGTATTGAAAAATTACTGGCAAATGCACAAGATATCATTCGTTAGGAGAATTACATGACCAAATCAGATACGATTATTGAACTAAAAAAACAAAAAATTGTCGCTGTTATTCGAGGAAATACAAAGGAAGAAGGACTGCAAGCCTCGATTGCTTGTATCAAGGGCGGTATCAAAGCTATTGAAATCGCCTATACCAATCAGTATGCAGGGCAAATCATCAAAGAACTTGTAGACTTGTATCAGGACGATCAAAGTGTTTGTATCGGTGCAGGTACTGTGCTTGATGCCGTAACTGCTAGAGATGCTATTCTAGCCGGAGCAAATTACGTTGTTTCTCCATCTTTCCATGCTGAAACTGCAAAAATGTGCAATCTCTATAGCACTCCCTACATTCCAGGCTGTATTACCCTCACAGAGATAACGACTGCACTTGAAGCCGGTAGTGAAATCATTAAACTCTTCCCAGGTAGTGCTCTCAGTCCAGCATATATCTCTGCAGTCAAGGCACCGATCCCACAAGTTTCCGTAATGGTAACCGGAGGAGTCGGCCTAAACAACATTCCTCAATGGTTCGCTGCTGGTGCAGACGCCGTTGGAATTGGTGGCGAACTCAATAAACTCGCTTCCCAAGGCGACTTTGACCGCATCAGCGAGATTGCTCAACAGTATGTTACACTCAGATAAAATGAAGTGAAAAGGGATAAGTGTTAACTTATCCTTTTTTAAAAGAAAAATCCGAAGATATTTGACCTTCTTCGGATTTTTTCTATTTTCCACAGTTTCATGTGATTCATCTAGATGATGAACAAATCAGTTGTTCTTTTCTCTGCGGAACAGATAAACCGCCCCAAGTAGCAAGAGCCCTAGACTTGCCAAGATTGACTGACCTTCTCCTGTATGAGGGAGATTCTTTTGATCCGAATGGTTCTTTTCTTCTTCAGATTTTTCCTTTTCTTTTGAATCCTGAGTTTGTGGCTGAGCTGCTTGTTCTAACTTTTTAAAGACTTCCTGATCTAGCGCTGATTCCTGGGTTTCAGGATTGTAGTAGGCAACCTTATAGTCATCCCCTTCTTTTCGAATAGTATAGACTCCACGTTTCAAGACTTGGAATTGGTTGGAAATAGTAGAGACAGAATCATCATATTTCACAATGCCCCAAACTCCTTGTTTGGCATCATAAACAGACTGAAGGGTCTCATTGTTATCGATGAGGCTACTTTCTAACTCTTTTACCATTTGATTGAAGGTGGCACGATCCACGTTAGGGATGAGCATATAGCCATAAGAATCTCCATTTTCCTTATGAGCCTGACTAATCGTAAGAAATTCATTTTCGACTTCCTTGTCTGACTGTCCTTCATTGATATCCTTCCAAGATCCCTTTTGGACAGCCTTACTCATACTGATTGAACTCTTCTTAAAGAAAAAGTAACCAATATTCTTTTTCGAATTGGACGATTCTAAAAAGACACTTTGGGTTTCAGGATAATCCTTTTCTTGTTCTGTAAAGGAGGTTTCTTTATCATTGACATAGACTTTATATGGATTACTTGATTCCAGTTTTCTCTGGTCAATTGTAGTTGCAGCAGCATCTGTTGAAGTGTTCTGGATATTGCTTCCTAAAAAGGCGATCTTATCCTTCAGCATAAACCAGCTCTTATGAGCGGTCAAGGTCTGATTCCAGTTGCTGAAATCCATGGTTGCTGTCGCATTAGCCTCATCTAGTTTGCTCGTCCCAACGAAAGCAGATGGCAAAACTTTACCCGTGTCACTATCCGATCTTTTAGAATCCGTCTCAGTTGTACCAGGCATCTTATAAGGGTTGACTGTTGGCCAGTAGCCGTTGCTATAATGACTTAAATCGCCATTATAGAGATAGAACATCCCATCACTTGTATACCAACCACGTTTGTTTTCCTTGTTCATGTGTTCATAGTTTAAGGTACGACTAGAGAAGAGTGACAGACCAAATCCAAACCCTTTCTCTGCATTGTACATAGCTGTTTTATCCATCTTATTAAAGGCAGATAGGTAGCTTGTTCTTGGAGTACTTGCAACTCCTGCATCACTTAACAAGGATTGCATCAAGCTGATATCCTTATAGGTCTTCAAATTCTTAAAGACATCATAATAAGTATCCGATTGGACAATAGTCTTCACAAGACTCTGCAAACGTTGTTTGGTTTCTCCTTCAGACATATCCGCTATCCGGTGAATCCCTCTCAGTACTTCTACCGCTGCCACGTGCCCCTCACTGTTGGCTCGACTAATAGAGCGCCCACGACTCATATCCATCAGCTCTCCATTTACCAGTAAAGGTGCAAAGGATTTGTCAATCCAGTGGTACATGGTTTGCATTTTATCTTTATCAATTGGACTCTTGGTCTTTTGAATGACTGGCAATAGTTGAGACAGGCCATCAATCAAGACATTCCCATAAGCACCTGTATAGGCAACATTGGTATGGTCGATATAAGATCCATCCTGATAAAAACCTTCTCCTTGGTCTACCAGCTTGAACACTTGCTCAATTGAACGAATGGTCGACGAAATTTCCTGATCATCCTTGCGCAGTAAACCAGCTATAACTTTTACCCTTCCCATATCCACTAAGTTTCCACCCAGAGCCTTAAATGGGTTATCCGTCGTCTTTCGGAAATGTTCTGGATCTGGCACAAATTTTTCAATCACATCTGTGTATTTTTTGATTTCCTCATCTGAGAAGTATTCTTTCATCAGAGACAAGGTATTGTTGATTGCGCGAGGAGTTCCAATTTCATAATCCCACCAATTCCCAACAATGCTTTTTTCACTATTGTAGACATGTTTATGCATCCATTCCATGGAATCCCTAACTGTTCGAATAACGGTTTCATCTTGATAATAACGAGAAGAAGGATTGGTCACTTGCTTGGCCATCTCCTCCAATTTCCGATAAGTGGCAGTTAGATTCGCAGACGTTTTATAATTTGAAAATTTCTCCCACAAATAGGTACGATCTGCTTGAGTAGAAAGACTGGCTAAGCTATCCGCCACCTTTCCTTCCAGCTCCTGGTTTAGTTTGACCATCTGTTCATTTTTAGAATCATAGTATTGATTCCCAGCAATGATGCCATTCCAATCATCCAAACGGGCTGTGTATTCATCCTTAACAGACGCCAGAACCTTCAAAGGAACCTTCTTCACTTCCTTCCCATCTTTGCTGACAATGACATTGGTTATCCCTTCCTTAAGAGGTTCTAAAATTCCATTTTTAACTGAAGCAAAGTCAGGATTTTCTACCTTATAAGTATAGTCCGCAAGAGCAAAGACATGTTTTTTCCCAATTGGTAAATCAATCTTTTCCTCAAGCTGTTTATCTGTTTGTGAACCCTCAGAAGGCTGGTCTGCTACCTCTACCAGCTCGATATCCTTAAAAGAAACAGTCCCAGTTCCCGTTTCATAGAATAACTCCAGCTTGATTTTATCCACCTCTAAAGTCAGGCTATAGTCTGCTTCAATAGTCTGCCAGTCCTTTGTTCCTGATGTCGTCGTAGAATTCCATAATTGTTTGTCTTTACCATTTTCCTCAATGATACGAATCTTGGCAAACCCGACTTTATTATCTGTTTTGATCTTGAAACGCAGTTTATACTTTTTCTTAGCTTCAATAGGGACCATACGGTGAACCACCGCCCTTAATTTCTCATGGCTTGAGATAGTGATAGCCCCATCCTTAGCCTCAATGACTCGAGTTGAGGCATCTGCAGAACTATTCTTCTGGTCTACCCAAGCTGACCACCCCTGAGCTTTGCTTCCTGTCCACGGACTGCTTCCATCTTCCGTCTGACCAAAATCACCATTTTCAACTAAATTTTTTGTATCCCTTTGCTGATACTGAACTTCCTTCTGGCTTTGCTGAATGGTATTCGTAGTTGTTTCTTCCGCTCCAACTGTCATATAATGGTTTAATAAAAATCCTGATAAAACAAGTGAAGACAAACTCACAATGAGCTTCTTAGTTTTTGTTTGCATGTGTACACTCCAATAAACATATTGTAAAATCAATAGGAACTAAATCTCAAATTAGAGATTTATAGCAACTAAGTAAACCGGTTTAATTAAATCATACCATTTTAAAAGTTATTTGTAAACGATTTCTATCATATCAGGGGTCTATTTTTCAACAACTTCTCTCATCCAACTCGACGAAAAAAAGAAAAACTGTTACAATGTAGAAAAAGAAAAGGAGACCATCATGACTTCACTCTATGATTTTTCCGTTTTAAACCAAAACAACCAAGTAATCCCCTTGGATATCTATCGTGGTAAAGTTCTCTTGATTGTCAACACTGCTACCGGATGCGGGTTAACCCCCCAGTACCAAGGGCTCCAAGAACTCTATGATCGCTATCAAGATCAGGGTTTTGAAATCTTGGATTTCCCTTGCAATCAGTTCATGGGACAAGCGCCCGGTAGCGCAGAGGAAATCAATAGCTTCTGTAGCCTACACTACCAGACTACTTTTCCTCGTTTTGCCAAGATCAAGGTCAATGGTAAGGAAGCAGATCCTCTCTACCTTTGGTTAAAAGACCAGAAATCTGGCCCTTTGGGAAAACGAATTGAATGGAATTTCGCTAAGTTTCTCATTGGTCGAGATGGGCAAGTCCTTGAGCGCTTCTCTTCCAAAACAGACCCCAAAACCATCCAAGAGTTTATTCAAAAATTACTCTGATTTCTTTTTAAAACGCATCCTTTCATTTAGTTTGAGCCCTGAAAGGATGCGTTTTTTCTTTAAAAAGTAACTTATTTTCTTTAATTTATACTTATTTTTTGCTTTTTTGCTATTGCATTTCTTTTATTAATTTAGTATATTTGTTATATTAAAAACTTTTAGTCATTTTAAGGGAGAAATGGCCTATTAAATTTTTTTATCTTAAAATGAAAGCGCTTTATAAACAGGAGGTAAGGTGGCTTACAAATTATCAGAGAGTTGTTTTCCTTAAGTCAAGTTGTAACCAAGTTAAGCTTGGGCTCGGGTAGTAGCTGACTGCCTTTCTAAAAACTAGGAGTATATTATGAATCGATACCTTTTTGAAAAAGGGCAAACTTTTAGCATTCGGAAGTTAACTGTGGGCGTAGCCTCTGTCATCGTCGGACTGGCATTTTTTGCTTCTGGAACCGTACGTGCAGACGAAACGTCTCCTACCGCAACATCCAATTTAGATCATCAAATTGAACAAGTCGCAGATATAGAGGAAAGCAAGGTTGAACCAGCTAAAGAAGAAGGCCGAGTAGAGACCGAAAAACAAGAAACACCTGCTGCCGATACCAGCAGTGCTAATTTGCTCCCTGAAAAAATTCAGGACCGTGCCTATCCAGACACACCTGTCAAAGAACTCGATACGACAACTATCGTTGACAAGAAAGCTAGTCCAACAGTAGAAACTAAGAGCATTCTAAAGGATAAGGAAGAAACTCCAAAAGAGTCTGAGAATGGAAACCGTGCTATTATTAACGGTGGACAAGACCTCAAACACATCAACTACGAGGGGCAACCTGCTACTGCTGCTACTATGGTTTACAGCACTTACAATGCAGGGGAGCAACGTTACCTCGTTTCAGGCTCTGGTATCTTTGTTGCACCTAATTTGATTCTTACCGTTGCTCATAACTTCCTAGAAGCCAATAAAGAAACTGGAGAAGGCCACATTCGTGGTGGAAAATCTGCCCAGTTCTACTATAACGTTGGCTCAAACAGCGAAAAGAAAAACTCACTTCCGTCTTCTGGAACTACGGTTTTATTTAGAGAAAAGGATATCCATTTCTGGAATAAGAAGGAGTTTGGCAAAGGCTATAAAAACGACCTTGCTCTTGTAGAAGCTCCTATTCCTCTTCCAATTGCTAGCCCAAACAAAGAAGCAACCTTTGCACCTTTAGCGGATCACAAGACGCATCAACCAGGAGAAGCCATTAGTACGATTGGCTACCCAACTGACTCGAGCTCAAAAGAGCTGAAACAGCCTATCCTAGCTGGCCAACTTTACAAGGCTGACGGGACTATCCGATCTGTTGAGTCCTATGATGATAAGGGAACGACCGGTATCACCTACCAAACCACTTCTGTATCTGGTTTGTCTGGTGGTGGGATTGTGGATAGCCAAGGAAAAGTTCTCGGTGTTCACCAACACGGAACCGTTGACAATGGGGTTCCTGAAAAGGATCGCTTTGGTGGCGGACTCGTCCTTTCACCTGAACAACTGAAATGGGTTAAAGACATGATTGCCAAATATAGTGTGAAAGGCTGGTACCAAGGAGATAACGGAAATCGTTACTACTTTACCGATGAGGGGCGTATGCTACGGAACGAAACAGCTGTTATCGGAAGCAACGAATATTCCTTCAACCAAGATGGGATTGCTACCTTAACCAAGGGAGTTGAATACGGACGTGTGGTTATCCAACACGAAGACGAAGAAGGAAATCCAGTCAAAGATAACGATACTTTTATCGAACAGACAGCTGTTGATTCTCCATTTGACTACAATTTCAAAAAAGAAATCGAGAAAACGGACTTCTATCAGAAGAATAAAGACAAATACGAAATTGTATCCATTGATGGCGTAGCAGTCAATAAACAGCTAAAAGATACTTGGGCTGAAGAGCACAATGTTGTCAGCAAAGCACCTGCCGGTACACGTGTCATCAAGGTGGTCTATAAAGTCAACAAAGGCTCCTTCAAAGTTTACTACCGTCAAAAAGGAACCACTACTGAACTAGCGGAAGCGACAGTTGATAACAATGGCGGCCAAGAGTATGACGTTTCCTTTGTCAACGCCTTCCATGCAAAAGACATTGCTGGCTACCGTCCAGTAAAAGCTAGCTTGGAAGCAAGGATCCAGCAAAAAGGGGTGAATGAGGTCGTCTTTGAATACGAGCCAGTCGCTAATACAGCTAATCCAACGACTCCAACACCACCAGTAGCTCATCCAGAAGATAAGGAAACCGAGATTGGCAATCATGGGCCTCTTCCAAGCAAGGCTCAACTCGATTACCACAAGGAAGAATTGGCGGCCTTCATCCACTACGGAATGAACACTTATACCAATTCTGAATGGGGAAATGGGAAAGAAGACCCTCGATACTTCAATCCAACTAACTTGGATACTGACCAGTGGATTCGTACTCTGAAGGAAACGGGCTTCAAACGAACCATTATGGTTGTTAAACACCATGACGGATTCGTTGCTTACCCATCTAAGTACACCAACCATACCGTAGCTGCTAGTCCATGGAAAGATGGAAAGGGTGACCTTCTCGAAGAAGTTTCCAAGTCTGCTAGCAAGTATGACATGAATATGGGTGTTTACTTGTCACCATGGGATGCCAACCATCCTAAATACCATGTCGCAACCGAAAAAGAATACAACCAATACTATCTCAACCAACTGAAAGAAATCCTTGGAAATCCAAAATACGGAAATAAAGGAAAATTCATCGAAGTTTGGATGGACGGTGCGCGTGGTAGCGGTGCCCAAAAAGTAACCTATACTTTTGATGAGTGGTTCAAATACATCAAAGAAGCTGAAGGAGATATCGCTATCTTCTCTGCTCAACCGACAAGCGTTCGCTGGATCGGAAATGAACGTGGTATCGCAGGTGACCCTGTATGGCATAAAGTGAAAAGAGCCAACATCACAGACGATGTGAAAAACGAATACCTCAACCATGGTGACCCAGATGGTGATATGTACTCTGTGGGGGAAGCTGACGTTTCGATCCGTTCTGGTTGGTTCTACCATGACAATCAACAGCCGAAATCACTCAAAGAGTTGATGGACATCTACTTCAAGTCTGTTGGTCGTGGAACCCCTCTCCTTCTCAACATTCCACCAAACAAAGAAGGAAAATTCGCAGATGCGGATGTAGCTCGCTTGAAGGAATTCAAAGCAACCCTAGACCAAATGTATGCGACTGACTTTGCCAAAGGGGCCACTGTAACAGCAAGTTCTACTCGTCAGAACCACCTCTACAAGGAAAGTCACCTGACTGACGGTAAAGATGATACTAGCTGGGCCCTCTCAAATGATGCCACAACTGGTAGTTTCACAGTCGATTTAGGACAAAAGAGACGCTTTGACGTTGTCGAACTCAAAGAAGACATCGCCAAAGGTCAACGTATCTCTGGTTTCAAGATTGAAGTCGAAATCAACGGACGCTGGGTGACTTACGGGGAAGGTTCAACTGTTGGTTACCGTCGCTTGATTCAAGGTAAACCTGTAGAAGCACAAAAAATCCGTGTAACCATCACCGGTGCTCAAGCAACCCCAATCTTAACCAACTTCTCAGTCTACAAGACACCAAGCAGCATTGAAAAGACAGATGGCTACCCTCTTGGACTTGAATACCACTCAAACACAACGGCAGATACAGCCGGAACAACTTGGTACAATGAATCTGAAGGTGTTCGTGGTACTTCTATGTGGACCAATCAAAAAGATGCCAAAGTAAGCTATACCTTCACAGGAACCAAGGCCTATGTCGTCTCTACAGTCGACCCAGGTCATGGAGAAATGTCCGTCTACGTTGATGGCCAAAAAGTTGCGGATGTGCAAACTAAGAACGCAAGCCGTAAACGCAGCCAAAAAGTCTTTGAGACAGGTGATTTAGCACCAGGCCAACACACTATTACTCTTGTAAATAAAACAGGCGAACCAATTGCTACAGAAGGGATCTACACCCTAAACAATGATAGCAAGGGAATGTTTGAACTCGAATCTACCAACTACGAAGTCGAAAAAGGAAAACCAGTCACTGTTAAAATTAAACGTGTTGGTGGAAGCAAGGGAACTGCTACTGTTCGCTTCATCACAGAACCTGGAACTGGGGTTCACGGTAAAGTTTACCAAGATACAACTCAAGATGTGACTTTTGAAGATGGAGAAACAGAAAAGACTGTTACCATCCCAACGATTGACTTTACAGAACAAGCCGACTCTATCTTTGACTTTAAAGCCAAGCTCACTTCTGTTTCTGATGGTGCCCTGCTCGGTTTCGCTACCGATGCAACCATCCAAGTGATGAAAGCTGAATTGCTGATCAAGGATCAAACAAGTTATGATGACCAAGCTAGTCAGTTGGATTACAGTCCTGGCTGGCACCATGAAACCAATTCGGCAGATAAATACCAAAAGACGGAGTCTTGGGCTTCCTTTGGTCGCTTAACTGATGAGCAAAAGAAAAAAACAACTGTCACAGCCTACTTCTACGGTACTGGACTTGATATCAAGGGCTATGTTGATCCAAATCATGGTATCTACAAAGTCTTCCTAGATGGCAAAGAAGTTCCTTATCAAGATGGCATGGGAAATGCGTCGACTATTGATGGTAAGAAATACTTTAGCGGTCACGCTACCCAACGCCAAGGCAATCAAACGCTGGTTAGCCTAAAAGGTCTGGACGAAAACTTGCACGCAGTCACCCTTCAACTCGATCCTGATCGAAACGATTTGTCTCGAAATATCGGTATTCAGGTAGATCAATTTATCACTCGTGGCGAAGGTAGTGAACTCTACAGCAAGGCCGATATCATCCAGTCTATCTCAAAATGGAAAGATGATCTGTCCAACTTTGACCCAGCAGGCTTGAAAAATACGGCTACCGCACGCCAAGCTTTCCAAGCAAATCTAGAAAAATTGAGAAACCAACTCAGTGCTGATGCAGTGGATGTTCAAGAAGTCATGTTGACAGTCAGTGCCCTACAAGATATCCTATCCAAGGATGAGAACTATCAAAGAGGCCAAGAGGAACCTAGCCCAGAGCAACCGGAACAGCCAGAAGAACCTGAGAAACCTGACCAGCCTGAGCAACCAGCTGAACCAAAACAACCGGAAATTGAGTATGATAAGGCTATGGACAGCTTAACAAAAGCT
>NZ_KB373321.1:1800918-1895149 GCF_000314775.2 Streptococcus sp. F0441
CAAGAAGCTAAAACTCAGGAAGCAGTCAATCAAGCGCTAGAAACTGCTCTCGAACAAATCAGCAAGCTCCAAGCAGCTCAGTCTGAAAAACCGGCGCAACCGGAAACTCCAGCTCAACCTGAGAAACCAGCTCAACCGGAAACTCCAGTTCAACCGGAAAAACCGGCGCAACCGGAAACTCCAGTTCAGCCTGAAAAACCGGCGCAACCTGAAAAACCTGCTGAGCCTGAGAAACCAGCACAACCTGAAACCCCAGCGCAACCGGAAACTCCAGTTCAGCCTGAAAAACCAGTTCAACCTGAGAAACCTGCTGAACCTGAGAAACCTGCTCAGCCTGAGAAACCTGCTGAGCCTGAAAAACCTGCTCAACCGGAAAAGCCAGCTCAGCCTGAGAAACCGACGCAACCGGAAACTCCAGTTCAACCTGAGAAACCAATCACTTCTTCAAGTCCTGAGGAAGGGGTTAAAGACCTTGTCTTTACACTTCCAAGCTTGGAAATCGTCAATAAGGTAGTACCGTTCAAGACTATTCGTCGCGAAAACCCACAATTAGACAAAGGAAAAGAGCAAGTTCTATCAGAAGGAAAAGACGGTCTTTTAGTTGAGTATGTTGAAGTGGACGGTGACAATCGCAAGGTTCTCCAAACAGAAGCAACTCCAGCTCAAGATCGAGTGATTGAGGTAGGTAGCAAACAAAGCTCAGTTGGTACAGAAGCGCCACCAGTTGTGACTCTTCCTGAGTATGTTCTACCAAGAGAGACTGAAAAACCGGCTCCAGCCGTAATAGATAATTCATCAGCAAAAGATGAAAAAGCTCCTGTTACAGCTACAGTCAAAGAAGACAAGGAAAGACTACTCCCTGCAACTGGGGAACAAGAAGCAACTGCCTTCCTCTTCTTGGCGACCATTACTTCTATCTTGTCTCTCCTCATCTTCCAAAAGAATTTCAAAGACTAATAACCCTCTTTGATTGATTCTTTTCCATTATTTCAGTTCCCCCGTTGAGAAGACCATTTGGTCTTCTCTTTTTCTATCTGTAAAATTAAAAAACATCCACAAATTTATATGGATGTTTTAGTATAAAATTCTAAACTAAGGTTATCATTGAGGATAGGTATTTTCAAAGTCAACTACGATTTCAAGCAAACGGTCATCTAAAAAAGTCAAAGCCTCTTGTCTAATGTCTTCAGGAATGCCATAGTAAGCTTCAGCGATCCCTCCACAGATAGCAGCGATAGTATCGCTATCTCCTCCGATGGAAATCGCATTTCGGATAGCATCCTCGAAATTTTCAGACTCAAAGAAGGCCTCTAAGGCCTGGGGAACAGAGCCCTGACAAGTCACGTCAAAAGTGTAATCCTCTCTGATGTCGTCCAGAGTAAAGTCCATAGGATAGTAATTCTTATCAATATGGTCCCTGATTTCATCCATACTAGCACCATTTCGTGCCAAGAAAATTGCTACAGCCGTCGCTTCAGCTCCCTTTATGCCCTCAGGATGATTATGAGTCACTGCTGTAACCGCTTGTGACAAAGACTTGGCTTGCTCTATACTTTCTGCCGCAAAACCGACAGCACTAATGCGCATAGCGGCGCCATTACCATAACTACCATAGGATTGAGGATCCTCAGAAAAAATCCAATGGAAAAAGTGACCTCCATAACCACAATCGGGATAATGACGGCCGACTTTCTGCATATACTTGACAGAATTTTTTGACAGTTGACTCCAGTCTTCCTTACTGGCCAATATGGCTTTAGCAACCGCCAAAGTCATAATACTATCATCGGTCGGGCAAGAATTCTGGGTGAACAAATCAAACTCTTTGCTTTTATGATTATCCGCCTCGAATCGAGAACCAACAATATCTCCAATAACCGCTCCTAGCATGATTTACCTCCTGCAATATTCTCTACTCTTATGAAAATAGAATCAATTAAATTCTTTTGAAATTTATTTTATTATAGCATATTTAGACATTTTTCAGAGACTTGGACAGGCTCTATGCTTGCAGTCCCATATAGGCATAGGTTCGATTTCTGGGGCACTCTTTTTCTGTCACTAGCCTAAAATAAAAGCGATGCTCCCGCCCATCCTTGGCATTTTCCTTGTTCAAGACGAAGTAGTTCTTCTGATTCATTGCCATGGTTCGTAGGATATCATCGATCAAAAAAGTCAAGGGAACATTCATGGCAGAGTATTTTTGGAAATCCTCTTCAAAGCGGATGTAACTATCTGAAAAATAATCCATCTGTAGTTTGTTTTCATACAGCTCTTTTCTAGTCATAAACTTCCTCCTCCCACAATCGAATTTCGAGGACATCTACAATCTCTACCAGCCTATATCCCTCATTTGTCCTAATAGATAGAGTTTGAGGTGATAATTCGCTCACCTTACCGATGATCGTCATTTTTTGCTTTCTTTCCTTGACAACAAAACATCCCTTTAATTGACCAACATAAAGCTGAGAAAGCAAGCGTAGCTTCTCAACTAAATTCAAATTCGTCGAAAAATCAACACGATTTTTTTCTTCACCAAGCGAGCTAGTATGCTCTGAGAGGAAAAAGCCCATCCACTTCTGCATCCCTGGATCTTGATAGTCTCGCGCAGATTGAAAAGGTAAATAAGAACGATCAATCATTGTAATCCATCTAATCCTCCAGCAGAATGCCCACCAATCAGCTTGCTTCTGGCAAGACTCCTAGAGGCTTCTTCCAGTGCATTGGCCTTTAAGAGAGAGGTAAAACCAAATTGTTCCCGAATGGCATCAATAGCCGTCTGGAGCCTTTCTTCTTTTTCTAACTTGTCAACATCATCAAAGAGGGAGATCAAGCCAAAGGACTCATCCACAAATCCTGAATAGTTGACTCCGACACTTCTGACCGCTCCAGAAGTGTATTTGCTATGAAATAGCTTCAAAACATAATCCGTTAAGACAGCTGTATTATTGGTCGGTTCGACCTTCATTTGTGTATGAATAGACGGCCTGACCTCCTGTTTAGAGAAACCAACATAGAGAGAGACAAGGGTTGTTTTCTTTCCCGCCCTTCTCAGTCTAATAGCCACCTGCTCCGCCATTTCTCGGAGAATAATTTCGATATCCCGTAGCTTCACGTAGTCTCTCGGCAAGATTTGAGAATTTCCTAATCCCTGAGACTTGGCTTTATAGGGCATGTGAACATTGCTCTCATCAATCCCATTAGCATGAAACCACAAACGCAGGCCAGCCTGACCGAGAGCTTTCTGTAGCTGGTCTGGGTTGCTTGTAGCTAATTCTCTGATGGAAAAAATCCCCAGAGCATGCAAGCGTTTCTCCATCCGCCTGCCAATCCCCCAAAAGTCCGTCATCTTGGGAATGGCCCAAACCTTCTCTTCCACGTCTTGGTAAGACCAGTTAGCCCTCATGGTCGGGGTGTGCTTGGCCTCATTATCCAGTGCCAACTTGGCCAGTAAGGGATTGGCATTGGACATACCCACCGTAGAGTAGATCCCTGTCTGCCTCCAAATATCCCTCTGGATACGAGCAGAAAGCATATCTAGCTTGTCTTTGCGAGAGAGATTCTTGTCTGGGATGAAATAGTTGAGCGAACTAGTCAGGTCAATAAAGCCCTCATCGATAGAGTAAGGATAAATATCCTCTGGACTCCCATAGTTTTGAAAGATTCGCTGGATTTCCATATTGACTGCGATATACTCGTCCATCCGAGGAGGGACAATCAAGGTGACTTGAGCCCAATCTTCAATATAGCGCACATAGTCTGAATCTGTAGGCAACCCCTGCTTTCTGGCGTTATAGTAGGAAAATTTGCGGGTCTTGATATCAAAGGGCAGATCATAGGCCCGACCAACATTGGACTTGCCAAAAATCTTCTTAAACATGGGAGAGGAGGCTAGGATAAGGCCAGTTGAATTATCCGCGCGACTCATGACACAAAGCGAAGTCTTCAGCGGATGCAAGCCCCTTTTCACACACTCGACACTGGCATAAAAAGATTTCATATCGACAAAAGCAATATCACTCTTGGGCTCTCTGGAATAATCAAAGTAGCCCATAGACTAACCCTCCATCGGCACAAAATTCCCAACGATAATCCCTACAATCCGAGGATCATCCTCATAGGAGATGAAAATATCCTTGTATTTGGGATTGATCGATACCAGACGCAAGCCATCTTCCTCCCGATAAACCCGTTTGATATAGGTCTGGTTGTTGCAGACCACTGCATAAACCGCCCCATCATAATCAAATCCTGTTTCCCGAATCAGAGCCACCGAACCATTTTGATATTTAGGTTCCATAGAGTCCCCAGATACCCAAGATGCAAAATCATGGGCCAACTCCTCGTTAAAGTAGACCGTATCAAAATTCTGATCATCATAGACCGAAGCCCCGATCCCTGCTGACATGCGTTCATAGACGTGATACTCATAGAGGCGCTCTGGCATGGTCGTCACTTTCTGAGTTTGTTCTTCTTTAGCCAGGTTGCGAGCATAGAGCACAACCTTGTCCTTCCCTTGCTTGGAGAGGCTATTGTAAAGACGAACAATCTCAATCTGAGTAAAATAGCCTTTTGCCACTTTTAAAATCTTCTCCAGCTGAGCAACCTTCTCCTTGGATGGTTCCTTAATCCCGCGTTCCCAAGCGGAGTAAGCCTGAAAACTAATCCCTAATTCCTCTGCAATTTCCTTCTGTGTCAATTTTAACTCTTTTCTCCGAGCCTTGAGTTTTTCTGGTTGGTACATGATTCACCTCCTAGTGTGATGCTTTAATGAACATTATCTCCCTTAGAAAGATAAATCGACGGTTGAGCTTACACTTTCAAAACTCAACCAATTCGGTTTAGTTTTATTATATAAAAAAAGTGGACGATTGTCCACTGGGAAAATCAAGTTTAAACAGCAACACTTATCTATTTTGAACAAAAAAAGACATCCAAGAGTAAATTCTTAAATGTCTGGAAAGATTGATGCCTCCATTAACCTTGTTAATAGACCGGAATTGATGATATTATGGTCTCCTTATCTCAAATACTGCTGTATGAACCCACTCATTATGAATTTGTAAGTCATTTTCTATAACCCTACTAAAGGTGAAGCCATTTTTTAAAAGCACCCTCTGAGAGGCTAGATTACCTGTTGCCGTTCCTGCAATGATTCTATTGAAACCATAAGTCGTGAAGGCTTTTTCTAAAACGAGTTTAACCGCTTCGCTGGCATAACCTAAATTGTTAACATTTTCCCCAATCCTATACCCAAGTTCTACTGTATTTCGATCACTCTCTAAGACACTTAAATTGATTCTCCCAACCATAACACCTTGCGAATTTCTAATAAGATGCATGTAAACAGCACGATTCCTTTGTTCCGTTAACAATTCCCTTGTAATTTCTTTAAAACCTTCTAAATCAAAATAGTTAGCTGGTCTAGGAGGTAAATTTCGTTCAAAATACTCTCGATTTTCTTTTTCAAAAGAATAGACGTCTAGACTATTTTCTTCAGACAACAGCTCTAAACTGATCATTACAAATCCTCTCCCATCATTATCTACATTCAAATTTTCTCATGTTTACGCAAAGTGAAATTTACAGAATTTAAAGAGATTCTTTTATTTTCTGTATAGTTTCTACATTATAACACAAAATACTATGGATAAGCATAATGTTCAAGCGCCACACCAGCAAAACAAGCTGGAGTTTCGCTTGAAGAAATTTCTGAAGCGCTAACCCATAGTGATACGATTACAACTAAGACCTATGTTAACACTTCTAATGTGATTCCAATGGCTGTTGGAAAATTTGCTTTAAAGTCTCTAAAACAATAAGGTAAAAATAAGGTGAACTTTGAGGTAAACTTTTCAAAAAAAACACGAAAAAAGCACCCATAAGGTAAACTTTTGAGTGCTTTGAAACGTTGATAGTATCGTATTGATTAACGTTTTGAGAATTGAGATGCTTTACGAGCTTTCTTAAGACCTGGTTTGGAAAGTATGAGTTTCATTTGGACTAAAAATAGCGTAATATCAAGGCTTTTCAGAACTAAAACCACTTATTTATTTCATAAAATTTGAATCAATATTTTTTAAATAGGGGAATTTCTTAACGCAGAACTTTCAATCCTATCCTCTTCCTTCTTATCCTAACAAAGTTTGTAATATTGGAATAACAACGATAAATAGAACCGTACTTAGGGTCACCACATTCGTTGAAAACTCAACATCTCCTTTTCCTTGATTGGCAAGGATTGGAAGAACTGCTAGAGCTGGTGTAGCAGACTGAATCATAAAGGTCTTAAATTCTGCTGGTGCCATATTTGGGGCAAAGAACTTCAATACAAGAAGCATGATCAGAGGAGCTAGGATAAAGCGTCCAACCAAAGTGACAATTGTATCTTTATCAAAAGCAATCGTATTCAAGCCTGCCTTTGCAAGAACAATACCGATATAGACAAGAGATAATGGCGTTGTTAAACTACCAATATAAGTCAAGGTACTTTCCGCAAAACTTGGGACAGGAAGACGGAGCACTAAAAATACGAGGGCTACGAGAAATCCCAATAAAGGTGCTGGTAAGAGCTTCTTCCAATTGAATTTTTGAGCTTGCTTTGAAGCCCCTTCTTTGCTACCCGAGGTCATTAGATAGACACCTAATGTCCAAGTAGATACCGTATTTGTAATATAATACACCAAGAAGTAGGGAAGGGCTTGATTTCCAAACAGAGCTATGTTTAAAGGCAAACCAATAAAAATGGTATTGGCATTAACAAAGGTATTAATCATAGTTCCTTGACGGCCTGGGCTCACTTTAAAAAGTTTCACCGCTATAAAAGCTATTAGGTAACCGAGAATGAAGGCGATAAACGTATACAATAAACCGCTAGACAGGCTAATCAATTTATCTAAAGTTAAATATTTAAGAACAGAGGTAAAAATTGCCACTGGCATGGCCACATTCATAATGAGTTTAGATAAATCATTTCCAAAACTCTCTTGAAACCAACCACGAACTTGTAAGAAGTAACCTAGAATGATAATGACGATAATAGGTACAATACTCTGAATTGAAGTTAAAAAGATATCCATAGTCTCCCTTTCTATATGATCTAGCATATATTAGGAGGTGTACGAAGCATCCAGTCACACTCGTACACCCCATTTCCATTTACTTATTTATAGGTTGGATACCATTTCAAATCACGAACTGCTTTAGCCATATCAGTTTCTTTAGCACGTGCAAGACCTTGTTCTTGCGCTTTTTTAGCGACTGCTTCTGCTACTTTAACAGAAACATCTGCTACATACTTGAATGGTGGCAAGACAGGAGCTCCTGGTTGACCTGGATTGATAATACCACTCAATGAATGAGCCGCTGCTCCAATCATTTCATCTGTCAAAAGACTTGCTTCAGAAGCCAGCATACCTAGACCAAGACCTGGGTAAATCAATGCATTATTTGCTTGACCAATCACATAGTCTACACCTTTATAAGAAACCGTATCAGCAGGAATTCCTGTTGCGACAAAAGCCTTACCATCTGACCATTCAATCAAATCTTTGGCACTAGCTTCGGCTAGCTTGGTTGGATTTGATAATGGGAAAATCATTGGACGTTCAGTGTTTTCACACATAGCTTCTACAATTTCTTTAGTGAAGGTATTTGGCTGAGTTGAAGTTCCTACAAGAATGGTTGGCTTCACAGTCTTCACTACTTCAAGCAGATCAGTCAACTTGTCTGCGTTGCTAAAGTCAGCACGTTTCTTAGCAAACGGTTTTTGTTCAGGAGTTAGGTCATCCATGTCATCAAAGAGAAGACCTTGTTTATCAACCATAAAGAAACGTTTATAGGCTTCTTCTTCAGAAAGACCTTCACTCACCATTTCGCGAAGAACACGAGAGGCAATTCCTGCACCCGCAGTACCACCACCATAGCAGAGATAAACTTGATCTGTTAATTTTTCACCACTAATATCTAGTGAACCAAAGATACCACCCAAGGTAACGATTCCTGTACCTTGAATATCATCGTTAAAGGTTGGGATTTGTTTCCGATATTTTTCAAGAATATTAGCAGCATTTAAGCGACCGAAGTCTTCCCAGTGAAGGTAGAGTTTAGGAAAGAGACGTTCTGCTGTTTGAACAAATTGGTCAATGAAGTCGTAGTAACGTTCTCCGCGGACCCGTTCGTGACGATTTCCCAAGTAATTAGGATTGTTCCGAAGTTCTTCACGGTTAGTCCCTGCGTCAATGACTAAAGGAAGGACCATAGAAGGATCGATTCCAGCAGCGCCAGTATAGACCATCAATTTCCCAACAGAAATATCGACACCATTTGTTCCCCAGTCACCGATTCCAAGGATTCCTTCTGCATCTGTTACAACAATGAGACGAATCTCGCGATTCCCAGCAGCATTTTTCAAAGTGGCTTCAATATTTTCAGGATGATTGATATCAAGATATCCCGCATATTGTGGATCTACAAAGAGGTCACTATAGCCTTCAATGGTATCTGCAATAGTTGGATCATATACAATTGGATTGAATTCCTCCAAATGTTGAGAAAAGAGGTAATAGAAAAGAGTCCGGTTCGTGTTAAAAATTTCCATTAGGAAAAGACGCTTTTCCAAATCATTGGCTTTTGTTTGCATTTGTGCATAAGTTTGCGCCGCTTGTTCTTCAATCGTTTGAACATACGGTGGCAGTAAACCAATAAGACCTAGTTCCTTCCGCTCCTCTAAGGTAAAGGCAGTACCTTTATTGAGGAAAGGGTTGTTTAAAATATCATGTGCAGTCATAGTGCAACCTCCTTTTTACTTCTATTATACCACTTAAAACGAATTATTTAGAAAACTTTGTTTTTTAAAAAATACAATCGTGTACGCATATGTTATAATGAGTCTACGAAGACAATTTTCTAATAAGCTCTTTATACTTAAAACACCACTGTTAATGGCACTTTAAGTTGTTATATTTTATAAGGTTCTGAACTCATAAAACTCTCGATGATCACTCTTTACTAAAAGCTTCGAGTAAAAGAAACTAATCATACAAATTGGCAATCCGAATTAAAATAAATATCATATAAGTTTGTTATATAATACTTTGTATTTTTTAGGGTGTTTTTTTGTCATGCAAAACTTGTATTCTATTTATATGACGAATAAAAACTATTTACAACAATATATTTCCCAAAAAGTGAAATATTTTCGAACACAGAAAAAAATGAGCCAGGAAGAACTTTCGGAACAAGCGGGGCTCGGGCTTAAGTATATCAATCAACTTGAAAACCAAAATGTGAATCTGACCATTCACAGTCTTGAAAAAGTGATTGTCGCCCTAGAGATGACCCCAGAAGAATTTTTCAATTTTGATAGCCTTGAATCAACCTCTGATAAGACCGACAATCTTTCACTCAAAAGAATCAACATGAAGATTAAACAGCTCCCTATTGATAAACGAGAAAAGATGTTAGTCATTTTTGAAAGTATCTTAGATAACCTTTGATATCCCTGACTCACTTACATTTTAACCGGTGAATACTCGTATAGTCAAATTGTAGGATACGGATAAAAAGTATTTATCTGGTGATTTCCACTTATTTTCCTTCTCCAACTAATGAAAGTGAGCCTATATGAATTTAAAAGATCTACAATATTTTTATGACCTCTGCCAGCTTCAATCCTATAAGGAAGTAGCAAAACAACACAAAGTCAGCCAACCATCTATTTCTTATGCCATTAAGCGCTTAGAGGAATCTTTTAATTGCAAATTGATTCACCATGATCCTTCACATCGCTCCTTTAAACTAACTAATCAAGGACAAATCCTTCTGAAGCATACAGAACTAATTTTACCTGAGGTCATTTCTACTCGCAAAGAAATTAATCGCTCTTTGGCGCATTGCTCTACTGTAGGATTCCCTCCTATTATCATTCAGTATCTTTTCTCTGTCTTAAATAAAGAAACTGAATTTGATTTTTTAAAAAAGGTACGTCCTATTCGTGGTGGATCCGTAGAATTATTAAATCTTCTCCTTAAGGGAGAACTAGATGCGAGCTTACTCGGATTGATTGAACCACTCAATCATCCTTCAATAGAGACACATGAACTCTTTCATAAAGAACTGTATGTTGTTTTATCTAAGAACCATCCTCTTGCTACTGCTCTTTCCCTCACTTTTGAAGATTTAGTAGATCAATCCTTTATACTTTTAGACGAACACTTTGTTCACCTGAAAGCTTTTGAACTACTTAATCAAAAGCATCAAAACAAGGCAGAAATATTCTTCAAGAGTGACGACATTGTCATCATTAAAGAACTTTTAAAGAAAGGGATTGGCGTTAGTTTACTGGCTGATATCGCACTTTCTGATAAAGATGATGATTTAATAAAAATCCCTCTAATACCGGAGGACCAGATAACATTTACAGTTTATTACGCTTATCTCAAATCAGCTACACTGTCATCAGAAGTAGAGGATTTATTTAATTTTATTAAACTATACAAACCAAAAGAACTTGGCTCTTTGTCAACTGTAGTAGATTGAAGAAAAGCTAAGCTCGAGAAAGGACGAAATTCGTCCTTTCTTTTTTGATGTTTAGAGCGATAAAATCGCTTATCACTCAATTTACGGCTATCCTGTTGAATGAGCTTCCGGTAATGTTTGATGGCTTTATATTCATGAGATTTTCGCTCAAACTGATTCATGATTTGGACACGCACACGACTCATAGCACGGTTTAAGTGTTGGAGTAAAACAGTCCAGTGGACTGTTTTAGCCTGAGTTCAGAAATATAATAACGAAGGGTGAAAACGATCGAGAACGATTTTAGCACATGGAAAAAGCTGTTTAGCTAATTCATAGTAGGGACTAAACATATCCATAGTAATGATTTTCACCTGACAACGAACAGCTCGATTGTAGCGAAGAAAGTGATTTCGGATGACAGCTTGTGTTCTTCCTTCAAGAACAGTGATGATATCGAGCTTTTCAAAATCTTGCGCAATGAAACTCATCTTCATCTCCCGATTAAAACAGTCACTTCCCTAACTGTTTCAACATCCCATGATATAATCTCAGGAAGATGCGAAAAATCATGCTTAAAGTGAAAGTCATTGAGCTTTCAAATGACAGTTGAAGTTGAAATGGACAGCTGATGGGCAATATCGGTCATAGAAGTCTTTTCAATCAACTTTTGAGCAATCTTTTGGTTGATGATACGGGAAATTTGGAGATTTTTCTTGACTATAGGAGTCTCAGTGACCATCATTTTAGAGCACTGATAGCACTTAAAACGGCGTTTTTTAAGGAGAATTCTAGTAGGCATACCAGTCGTTTCAAGGTAAGGGATTTTAGAAGGTTTTTGAAAGTCATATTTCTTCATTTGGCTTCCGCAATCAGGACAAAGTGGAGCATCATAATCCAATTTAGCGATGATTTCCTTGTGGGTATCCTTATTGATGATGTCTATAATTTGGATATTAGGGTCTTTGATATCGAGTAGTTTTGTGATAAAATGTAATTGTTCCATATGATTCTTTCTAATGAGTTGTTTAGTCTCTTTTCATTATATGTCTTATGAGACTTTTTTTCTACAATAAAATAGGCTCTATAATATCCATAGGGGATTTACCCACTACAAATATTATAGAGCCTAAAAAGTAAGCCATCGGCTTACTCTTAATCAAATAGTCGGTGCCTTATTTCCTCTAGAGCCATAATGATAAATGGACAGACGAGCAAATAGAGCCAATCATCAAAACCAATCGGAGCTGTATTAAAGAGAGTGTGGAAAAGAGGTACATAGGACAGGATAATAAAGAGAATGATTTCTAAGATAATCCCCAGACTAATAATCTTATTTGCAAATGGTTTGATTTTGAAAATAGATCCTCTACCTTTGCGACTATTCATAGCCATACCAATCTGCGTGAAGATGATAGCTCCCAAAGTCATGGTTGTTGCCTCTCGATAAAGAGGTCCTGAACTAGCTAGATGATTCAGATGTCCTTGATTAACCCAATAATTAAGGAAGAAGGCACCCATAGCCAAAACAGACTCAATCATACCATACCAAGCAAAGGCTTTTAATAATAATTGCCGATTTAACAAACGATCTGATAGGCGTCTTGGTGGCCTGTCCATAATGCCTTCTTCTGGTGGCTCAACCCCCAATCCCAAAGCGGGCATCATATCTGTTCCAAGGTCAATCGCTAGGATTTGCATAACTGTTAAGGGAAGAGGAATGCGCCCCAAAGAGAACAAGAAGAAAGTAGAGGGTACAGCTTCAGGAGTATTGGAATTAAAAATATAGGTAAGGAATCTTTGAATATTTCGATAAACGGCACGTCCTTCTTCAACAGCATGGACAATAGAAGCAAAGTGGTCATCCGTTAAAATCATATCAGCAGATTCCTTGGCTACGTCGGTTCCAGATACCCCCATAGCTACACCGATATCAGCCTTTTTAAGAGCAGGGGCATCATTAACACCATCACCAGTAACAGCGACAACTTCACCAAGTTCCTGAAGTGCATTGACTACACGATATTTTTGTTCAGGAGCCACACGAGCAAAAACAATCTCGCCTTTAAGAGCTACTTTGAGCTCTTCGTCGGTCATATCTGCCAGTTCAAGCCCTGATATCACTCGTGCATTGTTACCTTTTACAATTCCAATTTTCTTGGCAATACTAAGAGCTGTCAAACCATAGTCACCTGTGAGCATGATAATGCGAATACTGGCACGGTGACATTGCTCAATTGCTTCACGTACACCTTGACGTGGAGGGTCACTCATGGCAACAAGTCCCACAAAGACCATATCTTCTTCGAGGGTCCGCATATCCCACTTGTCTTCTCTAATATCTTCGCTTTCCAAAGGACGATAAGCAACAGCTAAAACACGTAAGCCGTCACGAGCAAATTGATCGTTAGCAGCAAGAATTGCTTGACGTTCTGTAGCAGTCATAGATTTGATTGCTCCTTGACCATCATAATAGTCTGAGCAAAGTTCCATCACTTCTTTAGGTGCACCCTTAGTGATGGAAATATGGTGACTGCCATCCAGACTTTTTTCGAGACTATGTACCGTTGTCATTCGTTTACGATCCGAATCAAAGGGAATTTCTTTGATACGAGGAGCCCAGTTGTGGTTGTCATTTAAATCAATACCTGCTTTTTCTGCAAGAACATTAAGACAAGCTTCAGTCGGGTCTCCCAAGACCGTATAATCGGGATTGTCAGCACTTGGCGCAACCACTTGAGCATTACTAGCCAAGTGAGAAAAGCGAACCAAACGATTCAGGAGATCATTTCCCTTCAGAGAAACAGGGTCACCATCCTTCTCAATATGCCCTTCTGGTGCATAACCTAGCCCAGTCACCTCATAATTACCCGACAAGGTCCATAAATGATTAACTGTCATGGCATTTTGAGTTAGGGTCCCTGTTTTATCTGAGCAAATAACAGAGGTTGCTCCAAGAGTCTCAACAGAAGATAATTTCTTCACTAAAGCATGTTCTTTAGCCATGCGTTGTACAGCCATAGCTAGAGAGAGGGTAACTGTAGGAAGTAACCCCTCAGGGATAAAGGCAACAATCATTCCCAAGGCAAAGATGAAAGCTTGAGAAAGAGGCTGATGGACAAATAGTGTTGCTGCAATCATAAAGAAGAGACCTACAGATACTGCGATAACCGAAATCTGTTTTGTCAAATGGTCTAGTTCCTTTTGCAGTGGGCTCTTTTCCTGAGCTAGGTTTTGCGTCAAGTCTGCAATTTGTCCAAACTCAGTTTCCATACCGATGGCAGATACTATAAAATGTCCTGACCCAGAGGAAACTGTGGTCCCTGCAAACACCATATTGTCATATTCCAATTTAGTCTTATCAGGAGTCAAATCTGCTTGGTCTGATTTATAAATGGGATTAGACTCACCAGTGAGGGCAGACTGATTTACTTGCAAGTCTGTCACAGCAACCAAACGTCCATCTGCAGAAATACGGTCACCTTCTTCAATGAAAACCAAATCACCTGGCACCAAGTCCTGTGCAAGGATTTTATCTTCCTTTCCATCACGAAGAACTCGGGTATAGGATGGAAGAAGCTTATTCAGTGCTGCCGTGGCTTGACTAGCCTTATATTCTTGAATAAAACTAAAGAGACCATTAATGATATTGACCAGCCAAATCGCAATTCCCAACTCCAAGCTATGGGAAATCACAGCAATAAAGCCACCAACCCACAATAAGAGGGCCATGAGACTGGTAAAATGTTTGACAAAGGTCAACCAAATAGGTTCTTTCTTACTTTCTTTCAACTGGTTAGGACCATAAGTTGCTTGCCTCTTTTTTACTTCTTGTGAGTTTAACCCTTGAGGACTTGTTTGCAACACTTGATAAACCTGATCAGGGGCACGGGTTCCTAATGTAGTCCCCTTCTGTCTAGAATCACTCATAATCCTTTCCTCGATTCTAAATCATTAAAGCGATTTCATATTTACACCCTCATTATACTCCTTTTTCAGAAAATGTTGAAAGAAAAGGCTCTATAATTCCTATGGTGGCTTTACCCACTACAGAAATTATAGAGCCGAGAACTTTAGCTTGTATACCCAATAGCTAAAGTTCTTTTGGTAGTGTAAAATAAGCCGTGTAAACACAAACAGGAAGAAATCCGTTATAGTAGAGTTACGAAACATTACTGGAACGAGGTTTATTCCTATGACACAGTTTACTACAAAACTACTTAACTTCTTAGCCCAAAAGCAAGATATTGATGAATTTTTTCGTTCATTCCTTGAAACAGTTATGAACGATCTGCTTCAAGCAGAGTTATCAGCCTTTTTAGGGTATGAGCCTTACGATAAAGCTAATTATTTTAAAGCCAACAGTCGTAACGGAACGTATTAACGGAAATTCAAGGTTCAAATATTTGGGATGAACAGAAAAAGCATCCCGTATTTTTGATACGAAATGCTTTCAATAAGTGTAAATAAGTTTTAACGTTTACTAAATTGAGATGCTTTACGAGCTTTCTTAAGACCTGGTTTCTTACGTTCAACTTTACGTGAGTCACGTGTAAGAAGTCCTGCGCGTTTCAATGAATCGCGGAAGTCTGGGTCTACTTGAAGAAGGGCACGAGCGATACCGTGACGGATAGCTCCTGCTTGACCAGCGTATCCACCACCTACAACGTTAACGAAAACATCGTATGAACCTACAGTTGAAGTAACTGCGAATGGTTGGTTGATAACAAGACGAAGGTCAGCGTGTGGGATGTACTCTTCAACATCTTTTTTGTTAACAGTGATTTTACCAGTTCCTGGAACAAGGCGAACGCGTGCAACAGCGTTTTTACGACGTCCAGTACCTGCATATTGTGCTTGTGACATACTTTATTGTTCCTTTCCTTAGATAAGTCCTGAAATATCAAGAACTTCTGGTTGTTGTGCAGCGTGAGTGTGCTCAGCTCCAACGAATACTTTCAATTTCATACCTTGAGCGCGGCCAAGAGTATTGTGTGGAAGCATACCTTTAACTGATTTTTCGATCAAACGTACTGCATTTTTAGAACGAAGTTCACCAGCAGAGATTGATTTTAATCCACCTGGGTGGTTTGAGTGAGTGTAGTAGATCTTATCAGTTGCTTTTTTACCAGTCAATTTAACTTTTTCAGCATTGATAACGATTACGAAGTCACCTGTATCAGTGTGTGGTGTGAATGTTGGTTTGTTTTTTCCGCGAAGTACGCTAGCAACAACTGCTGAAAGGCGTCCAAGAGGTACATCAGTTGCGTCAACAACGTACCATTTGCGTTCTACTTGGCCTGGTTTAGCCATGAATGTAGTTTTGTTCATGATTTCTCCTATATGAATATCGTTTTTGTTTACTGGGCGGATGTTCCGGTCCGCGGGGTATTTGAAAGGTTCCGGGGCCTTACAAATGGGGTAAACAATACCGTCTACTATCATACCAAATTTTACTACTAAAAGTCAATAGATATGAAAAATATTTTTGCCGATTTCAGTGTTTAACATCTAGAAAAACCTCGCTTTTGCGAGGCTCTCCTATTTATAAGCTAAGGCGCGTTTAAAGGTCTTCCAGATTCCCAAATCATCCGTTTGAAGGACTAGACTAGCATACATGCGTCCGATAAAGGCTGTCGCAGTTACTGCAAAAACAACCGTTATGGCAAGCGAAATCCAAGCTTCTAGACCACTTGCATACCCATTTATAGCTCTAAATGGCATAAAGAAGGTCGAAATGAAGGGAATGTAGGAGCCAATTTTCAAAACCAAATTGTCCCCCGTAGCACCTAGAGCAGTCACTCCGACAAATCCTGCGATAATTAAGATCATCAATGGCGACAAGGCCTTTCCTGAATCCTCAGGGCGAGAAACCATAGAACCTAGGAAGGCTGCCAAAACTACGTACATAAAGAGGCTAACCAAGACAAACAATAAGGTATTAAGCGAGAAGGCATCTCCTAGATGATTTAAAATACCAGATTGAGCCAAGATTGGTAGGTCTTTAAAGAGCAGAATCGCAGCCAGACCACCCACGACGTAAATCCCAATATGGGTCAAAATCACAAGGAGCAGAGCCAGCATGCGAGCGTAGAAATAATGGCTAGCTTGAATACTAGAGAAGACCACCTCCATGATTTTGGTTCCTTTTTCACTAGCCACTTCCTGAGCAGTGACGCTAGCATAGGTAATCAAGATCATATAAAGGAAGAAACCAAGCCCCGCAGCCGCAATGGTTTGAACCATTTTTTTATTTTCTTTGGATTCGTCAATCTTCTCAGTAAAGTCAACAGTTTGAGCCAGGCGTTTTTCCTGCTCTTGGGACAAATTAGCCGCCGAGCGATTGAGTTGGTATTGCAGTTCGTTGAGCTTATTGGTTACTGCTAGCTTGATGCCTGTTTCAAGAGAAGTTTCACCATGATAGACAGCCTTGAGGACGCTGTCCTCTTGGTCAATGGTTAGGTAACCCTTGATTTTCTCATCTTTGATAGCAGCTTGGGCACTGGCTTCATCCTTATAATCAAAGTTGATACCATTGGTACCCTTGAGCCCATCTTCCACAGATGGCACAGTTGTTACTACTGCTACCTTGCTATTTTTAGCCATCGAAGAATTTTGGAGATAGCCGATTCCTGCAGATAAAGCCAAAAAGAGGAACGGCGAAATCACCATGAAGAAGAAACTCCACGACTTGACATGTCGAAGATAGGTTTCCTTCATTACAACCCACATATTTCTCATACTTCCACCCCTGATTCTAGTTTAAAGATTTCATCGATTGTTGGAGCTTGTTGGTCAAAGGTCGCGATGTATTGACCTTGAGTGAGGATGGGGAAGAGTTCCCTTCCAGCGCTCTCATCATCTAGGATTAATTTCCAACTGCCTTGCTTGGTCAAGCTCACCTGTTTGACATGAGGAAGACTTTCCAGTTCTTCCTTGCTTCGTTCACTTGAAACAAAGAGACGTGTTTTCCCATATTGATTCCGAACATCCTGAACTGGTCCATGCAAGACCACACGCCCATCTCGAATCATGAGAATATCATCGCAAAGTTCCTCAACGTTGGTCATGACATGGTCAGAAAAGATAATGATTGCACCGCGCTCTTTCTCTTTCAAGATGACCTGTTTGAGCAACTCGGTATTGACTGGATCCAAACCACTAAAAGGCTCATCCAGGATAATCAAGTCTGGTTCATGGATTAAGGTGATGATCAACTGAATCTTCTGCTGATTCCCTTTGGAAAGACTCTTGATTTTGTCGGTCAATTTGCCCTTCACTTCCAATTTTTCCATCCATTGAGGGAGTTTTTCCTTGACTTCCTTGGCATCCATGCCCTTTAGAGTCGCCAAGTAGCGAACTTGTTCAAAGACTGTCAGCTTGGGCATAAGACTGCGTTCCTCAGGCAGATAGCCAATCCGAGCGTAGGTTTCCTGACGAATCTCCTGCCCATCCAGACTGATTTCTCCTTGATACTCTAAAAATTTTAACATACTGTGAAAAATCGTTGTTTTCCCAGCACCATTTTTCCCGACCAAGCCCAGAATCCTTCCTGGACTTGCCTGAAAATCGACACCAAACAAGACTTGCTTGGAACCGAAACTTTTCTCTAGATTTCTTACTTCTAACATTTTCCACCTCCGAGATATGTTGCACTTATTATACTCCTTTTTGATAGCCTTTACAACGTTTTGTGTCTATTTTTATCGAGATTATTTATAGTAAAAATCTACCAAATCTAAGTTTTTTAAGCGGTTCAGTGATAACTTAAGTATAGCTCATTAAAGGCTTTCTGAGATGATTCCTCTCTCAACTGTTGCTTTTCTCTTCTGAACTGTCCTTTTGAAACTAAAAATCCACCCCGAAGGATGGATTGATGAGTTAACGTACTTCTGCATTCACTTTTTCTTCGAGTGATGCTTGGATTTTTTCCATGTAGCGTTCGACTTCCTCGTCTGTTAAACTATCTTCTGGATTTTGGAAGGTCAAGCTATAGGCCATTGACTTCATACCAAGTCCTAATTTTTCACCTGAGAAGACGTCAAAGAGTTTGATATCTGTCAAACGTTTCACGCCTGCAGCTTGGATAGCGTCTACAACTTCTTGGTGAGTGACTTCTGCCTTGAGAAGTAGAGCAATATCACGACTAACAGCTGGGAATTTGGTAATTTCCACAAATGGAGCAGCCGGTTGGAGGGCAGCTTCGATGGCTGAAAGGTTAAGTTCAGCTACATAAGTTTCTGGGATATCGTAGGCCTTCGCAGTGACTGGATGCACTTGGCCAAGGAAACCAAGAACTTGGTCACCGAGTGAGATTACGGCTGTACGTCCTGGATGAAGGCTAGCGATTTCAGATGTTGCTGTATAAGTTACTTGGAGTCCCAAACGAGCAAAGAGAGTTTCAAGGATTCCCTTAGCATAGAAGAAATCAACTGGAACTGCTGCCGTTTGGAAGTCTTTTTCAGCAACCAAGCCTGTCAAGGCAAAGGCAAAGCTGTTGATCTCGTTTGGTAGGTCTTCTTTTGGATTGCCTGTTTGTTCAAAGACTTTTCCAATCTCGTAAAGAGCCAAGTTTTTGTTCTTACGAGCCACATTGTAGGCAACCGTATCAAGGATACCTGAGACCATATTTTGGCGGAGAACGGAGCGATCCACTGTCATTGGCCACATAAGTTCTGTAAGGTTACTTGGTTGAGCTGTGAACTCAACTGCTTTTTCAGGAGTTGTTAGAGCGTAGGTAATGATTTCTGTCAAGCCTACTCCTTCAGCAATCGTACGAACTTGGCGACGCAATTTTTGTGTTGCAGTCAATTCACCTGCTGTACCATCATCTTTTGGAAGACTGGTTGGCAAACGGTCATAACCATAGATACGAGCGATTTCTTCAAAGAGGTCCGCTTCAATGGCGATATCCCAACGACGACGTGGAACGCTAACGGTAAAGCTGTCTTCATTTCCAGAAAGACCAAAGCCAAGACGACGGAAGACATCTTCGACATCAGCGTATGAAAGTTCTGTTCCAAGGACACGGTTGACATCGACAAGAGTTGAAGATACTTCTACATCTGAAGTGTCAAGCTCACCCGCTGAAACGATGCCCTTACGCACCGTCGCACCTGCAAGTTCTGCAATCATGCTAGCTGCAGCATCCAAGGCCTCATTGACTGTTGCCACATTGATCCCTTTTTCAAAACGAGAAGATGATTCCGAACGAAGGTTAAGGCGTCCGCTAGTCTTACGAATGGATGTGCCATTGAAAACAGCAGCTTCTAACACAATACGACTAGATTTTTCAGAGATTTCTGTAGCCTCTCCACCCATGACACCTGCAAGGGCGACTGGTTTGTCAGCGACAGTAATCACTAAGTCATTTGTTTCCAACTCACGTTCTTCACCGTCCAAGGTCACCAACTTTTCACCAGCACGCGCTTCACGCACACGGATGTCAGTCCCTTCAAAGTTATCCAAGTCAAAGGCATGCATAGGCTGACCAAAGTAGAGTAGGATATAGTTGGTCACGTCGACCACATTGTTAATCGGACGGATGCCTTCGTTCATAAGAAGGTTTTGCAACCATTGTGGACTTGGTGCGATGGTCACATTGTCCAAGATACGGGCCGCATAATATGGCGCCTTATCTGTTTCAATCCCTACAGAAAGAGCATCTGCTGCACTTTCATTTGTTTCTGTTAAACTGAATTCCTTAAAGCTAACTGCCTTGTCATAGATAGCTGCCACTTCGTGCGCTACTCCACGCATAGATAGAGCATCTGCACGGTTTGGAGTGATTGAAAGTTCGATAATTTCATCATCCAAGTCTAGGTAAGAAAAGACTTCGTCCCCAGGAATAGCATCTTGAGGCAAGATTTGGATACCATCTGCGAATTCCTTTGGCACAACTGAGTCAGAAATACCTAATTCACCAAGTGAGCAAATCATTCCGAGAGACTCTAAGCCACGGATTTTCCCTTTTTTGATTTTGTAATTGTCAGCGATACGAGCTCCTGGAAGAGCCACCATGACCTTGATACCAGCACGCACATTTGGGGCACCACAAACGATTTGACGGGCTTCTTCTTCGCCAACGTTAACCTGACAAACATGAAGGTGAGTTTCTGGCACATCTTCGCAAGACAAAACTTCACCGACGACAATTTTTGAGAGACCGGCAGCCGGTGATTCGACACCTTCGACCTCTATTCCTGTGGTTGACATTTTTTCAGCCAACTCTTGTGATGGCACATCAATGTCCACCAATTCTTTTAACCATTTATAAGATACAAGCATAATTTAGTTTTCCAGAATGACAGTTGTCACTCTAGTTTTTTCCTTTCCTATCATTTCAATAGAAGAATCCTCTTCTTACCTTAATTTCTTTTTCAGTAACCAATCCGTATCTACTTTTTGACCAACCATAAAATGATGTTGGCTAAATTTTTCAAAACCATATCGATTATAAAATGCTTGAGCTTTTGTATTATGTTCCCAAACACCTAGCCAAGCCCAGGAAAAACCATTTTTTTCGGCAAGTTCCAGAGCGAATTCAAACAGTTGCTTACCAAGTCCAAATCCTTGATATGTTTGTAGCACATAGAGGCGTTGAATTTCAAAAGCGTTCTCTAATTCCCTCTCAGTTTGAGCATTTCCCCAGTTGACTTTGAGAAAACCGGCTATCTCCTCTTCATGCATAATGAAATAAGTTTCGGAGTCAGGATTTTCCAACTCAGTTGACAAAGTTCTCAGACTATATGCCTCTTCAAAGTATTCCTGTAACTGCTCTTCCGTATTATCATGCGCAAATGTTTCACGAAAGGTTTGTTTGGCAATTTTAGCCAACATCTCAACATCTGCCATTTCTACTTTTCTAATCATTATTTAAACTGTTCTGAGAAGCGGACATCTCCTTGGTAGAATCCACGGATATCGTTAATTCCGTAGCGGAGCATAGCGACACGTTCTTGTCCAAGACCAAAGGCAAATCCAGAGTAAACAGTCGCATCGATTCCACTCATTTCAAGGACACGTGGGTGAACCATACCGGCACCCATAATCTCGATCCAACCTGTTTTCTTACATACGTTACAGCCTTCTCCACCACACTTAAAGCAGGAAACATCCACTTCAACAGATGGCTCTGTGAATGGGAAATAGGAGGGACGCAGACGGATCTGACGCTCTTCACCGAACATTTTTTTGACAATCAACTGGAGGGTTCCTTGAAGGTCAGCCATAGAGATGTTTTTCCCAACAACCAAACCTTCGATTTGGTGGAACTGGTGACTGTGGGTTGCATCATCCGTATCACGACGGAACACACGCCCTGGTGAGATCATTTTCAAAGGACCTTTTGAAAAATCATGGGCGTCCATGGCACGCGCTTGAACTGGAGACGTGTGAGTACGAAGCAAGATTTCTTCTGTGATGTAGAAAGTATCCTGCATATCACGAGCTGGGTGATCTTTTGGAAGGTTCATACGCTCGAAGTTATAGTAGTCTTGCTCCACTTCAAAACCATCCACGACTTGGTACCCCATCCCGATGAAAATATCTTCGATTTCTTCACTGGTTTGTGTAAGAACATGACGGTGACCAGTCGCAACTGGACGACCTGGAAGTGTTACATCTATGCTCTCACTAGTCAGTTGAGCTGCGACTTTCTTTTCTTCCAAGAGTTTCGCTGTTTCCTCAAAGGCTGCTGTCAAGACATCACGAGCTTCATTGACGTGTTTCCCGATGACAGGGCGCATTTCAGCAGAAACATCTTTCATTCCTTTAAGAATCTCCGTAAGCGAACCTTTTTTACCAAGGACAGAGACACGTAATTCTTGCATCTCTTTTTCATTTTCAGCAGTAATCTGCTTTAAGCTAGCCAGCGTTTCTTCGCGAAGCGCTTTTAATTGTTCTTCAATAGTTGACATAATTCCTCCATCAGTCGCTCGTAGATAAAAAGAAAACCACATGCCAAAAACTCCACTCGGAGCGTTGACACGCGGTACCATCCGTTTCATCTGACAAGTCAGACCTTCATTTCTAAATCCATGCGCAAGTGAATTCACTCAGCTTTCATATAGAGAGCTTGCAGTCATGGCTCTCCTCCCTGATATACTTCCCTTGAGTTACTAGTCTTGCGGATTCCTATTCAATTACTACATAGTTTATCAGATTTTTAGTTAAAAAACAAGTTAGACCAGACTAATTTCAATATAAAAAGGAACAAGACGCAATGCACTACCTATTTGTAAGATCTGTTTCATCCGCTTTCCTTTTCAACAAAAGAGTTGCTGCTTGATTAAAACCATCGCACCAGTTATACCATTTTGCTTCATACTCATCTTGAGCTAAGATACAGTCTTTTAAATCCAAAACAGAGTAAATCTTTCTTTCCTCGCAAGCTTGCGCATAGAGATAATACAGTTCATCGCCACCATCTCTATCCCACTCAGCAGAAATCATATTCCTACCCGCCAATAAAGCCTGATAAGCCCTGTGATGGCCATCTGTAATCAACAAGCAATCTCCGAACGCAAGAATACTGATTGGAGCAACATTGATTATTTCTGCCGACTGATAAAGTGTCTGGATGCCTTCTAGTTTCTTTTCTGATAAGTATAGTTGAGTCGGATGGAGAGCTTTTATGTTGACTTTCATTTCTTCCTCCTCAAGGGAATTCGATATTTACTTCTGTTTACCTTTAAATCGCCATTGGAAGCGTAGCTTGTCATAGAAGGGAAATTCGATAAACAAGACTCCCAAGCCCACACAGAGACTGGCAAGAACGTCTGATGGATAGTGAACTCCCAGATAGACCCTTGATACCAGTACACTGACTAGGTAGAACCCTAGCACGATTTGCACGATTTTTCTCCAAACCGGATCTTTAATCCGTTGACTCAGAATGACAATCAGAGTGCCTACCATCAAGGTTACAGCCAGAGAATGCCCACTTGGGAAGGAAAATCCCTTCTCCTCTACCAGATGTAAGATAGCTGGTCGTGGGCGCTGGTAAATATTTTTAAAGGTCACGATTAAAAGACCGGCTAAGGCCAGATTGCCCGCCATGAAGTAGCTTTCTATCTTCCACTGCTTACGATAAAAGATAAAGGCTGCGATGGCAACCCAGGTGATAATCACTGGGATATCAATCAAATGCGTAAGGGCACGGAACAAAACTGTCAAATAATCTGGCAAGTCCCCACGAAGGGCAGTCTGAATTGGTTGATCAAAACCGACCAGCATTTCAGGATAGAACTTAACCGTATAGCCAAGAAGGACGAAAAGTAAAAGGGCAAAACTGCCCTTCATTAAAAATGTTTGTTTATCTCTCATAATGTTTTAAGGTTGGTTTCAAGAGGACATACAACAACCAGAATGAAACGGCAAAGATGATACCCTCAATCAAGTTAAAAGGTAAAACCATGGTCATTAGGTAGTTAGAAAGTCCCAAAATTTTTCCAATATCAAAGTTGGCAAACTTCGCGTACAAAGGAACAGCATAGACATAGTTGAGAAGCAACATAGCCGCAGTCAAGCCGACAGTTCCCGCTAGAGATGCCAGTAGGAAACGAAGGGTGCTGCGTTCCTTTTTCCAAATCAAACCAAAAGCGATAACAAAAACTCCCAAGGCTACGATATTCATTGGCAAGCCAATGTAAGTATTCACTCCCTGGCTATTGAGAAGCAACTTCAAGAGTGAGCGCAGCAAGAGAATTCCTAGAGCAGCTGGCAAATCCATCACCACCAAGCCCACAAGGACTGGCAAGATACTAAACTCGATCTTGAGGAAGGTCGCCGCTGGCAAGAGCGGAAAGTCAAAGTACATCAGCACAAATGAAATGGCTGATAAAATCGCAATGGTCGAAAGTCGACGTGTGTTTGTCATAACAGGTTCCTCCAATTTTCTATAAAATCAGAAGAAGTTGGAAAGGATCCCTCTATCTATTCTCACTTTTTATATCCCAAAAGTTCCCCCCTCACTCTTTTGAGCAAGCGGTTGCAATTTATCTATAAACTCATCAGAACAGACAAGGCTATTCTTTCGTCTTCTCCCATCCAGACTATACTGTCGGTTGTGGAATCGCACCACATCAGCTTGCGCTCGCGGACTTCTTTAACTAAGATATCTTGGAGTAATCTAGGCGTCGCAGTCGAAGATAATACTTAAAGTATATCGAGACAAGACAAGGACGAGAAAGCCAAAATAGCTAGTTAAAGTCACCGCCGGTCGGGAATCACACCCAGCCCTGAAGACCCTTTAATCATAACAAAAAACGCTTGCAAGTGCAAGCATTTTGTTTATTTCAATTTATCCGCTTCATAGGTGTGAACGAGCTCTAAACCAGCAAAATGTTGCTGACGAAGAGCCTCATAGACAATCATGCAGACCGTATTGGAAACATTGAGACTGCGGACATGTTCATCATTCATCGGGATACGGAGAGCTTTCTCAGGATGTTCTCTCATAAAGTCCTCCGGCAAGCCCTTGTCTTCACGTCCGAAGAGAAAATAATGGGCTTCGTCAGTCGATAAATCTGCCTCAGAGTACACCTTTTCCGCGAATTTCGAAATCAGATAGAGTTTACCCTTCATCTGAGACATAAAATCTTCCAAACTGTCATAAAAATGAATCTCTAACTTATCCCAGTAATCCAAACCTGCTCGCTTCATCTTGCGATCATCAATAGGAAATCCCATCGGTTTGATGATGTGGAGGGGAGAATTGGTCGCAGCGCAAGTACGCGCAATGTTACCTGTATTTTGTGGAATCTGAGGTTCAAATAATACAATGTGATTTGTCATGACGGGTTTCCTTTTATCATTGCAAAAAAATAGCCACACTGCCCGGAGTCAAGCTCAGCAAACAGCGTGGTTAAGGCATCGTTAACTTACCTCACAACAGGTTTGAAGTAAATCAGCGAAACTACTTCCTTAGTATAACACTTTCAGAATCATTGTCAATAGAAATGACTTGATTTTTTTACTTTTTTGATAATATTTCCATACTTCGTTATTCTTTTTCTGAGAAAGGATATTAAATGAGCGAAATCATTTCATATAATAGACATTTCTATGAAAGGTGACCGATTTTATCTTTGAAAACTTAAAAAAAGCTTTTCTTATCCTCTGAAATGGCTTGGCAAGTGCATTTTTTGCGAAAAAAGGGTATGATAGTTACATCATGAAAAAGTAGGGTTTTTATATGAAAATTGTCCTTGTTGGTGGAGGGAAAGTCGGTTTCGCCCTCTGTCGTTCACTGGTTGCAGAAAAACACGACGTTGTCCTCATCGAACAAGATGAGGCTGTTCTCAATCATATTGTCAGTCGCTTTGATATCATGGGACTCCTTGGAAATGGAGCAGACTTTGCTATCTTAGAGCAAGCCGGTGTTCAAGAGTGTGATATCTTTATCGCTCTAACGGAACACGATGAAGTGAATATGATTTCAGCAGTACTTGCTAAAAAAATGGGCGCTAAAGAAACTATCGTTCGAGTGCGAAATCCTGAATACTCCAATACCTATTTCAAAGAGAAAAATATTCTTGGATTCTCACTTATCGTTAACCCAGAACTCCTAGCCGCCCGTGCTATCTCAAATATCATTGATTTTCCGAATGCACTCTCAGTTGAGCGGTTCTCAGGGGGAAGGGTCAACCTGATGGAGTTTGTTGTCAAAGATTCCAGTGGTCTCTGTCAAATGCCAATCTCAGATTTTCGTAAAAAATTTGGCAATATCATTGTCTGCGCTATGGAACGAGACCATCAACTTATGATTCCGAGCGGTGATATCACCATTCAGGATAGAGATAGAATTTTTGTTACTGGGAATCGTGTGGATATGATGCTTTTCCATAACTATTTCAAATCACGTACAGTGAAAAGCTTGCTCATCGTTGGTGCTGGAAAAATTGCTTATTACCTACTTGACATTTTAAAAGATAGCCGTATTGACACTAAAGTTATCGAGATTAATCCTGAGAGAGCTCGTCTCTTCAGTGAAAAATTTCCAAATCTCTATATCGTACAGGGAGATGGAACTGCCAAAGATATCTTGCTTGAGGAAAGTGCTCCCAACTATGATGCAGTTGCAACTTTGACTGGAGTTGATGAGGAAAACATCATTACCTCTATGTTCTTAGACCGTGTTGGTGTCCATAAGAATATCACCAAGGTGAATCGAACTAGCCTTTTAGAGATTATCCATGCACCTGATTTTTCAAGTATCATCACACCCAAAAGCATTGCAGTGGATACCATTATGCACTTTATCCGTGGTCGAGTAAACGCTCAATACTCAGACCTTCAAGCCATGCACCATCTAGCAAACGGTCAAATTGAAACTCTTCAATTCCAAATCAAGGAAGCTAATAAAATGACTGCCAAACCTCTTTCACATCTGAAATTGAAGAAAGGGGTTCTCATCGCAGCCATTATCCGAAAAGGAAAAACAATCTTCCCTACTGGAGAGGATAGACTTGAGGTAGGAGATCAGTTACTCGTGACGACCTTATTACCAAATATCACCAAGATTTATGATCTGATTGAGAGGTAAAAGATGAATAAAAGTATGATTCGTTACCTCCTCTCAAAACTTCTCTTGATTGAGGCGGTTCTCCTTCTAGTACCCGTTAGCGTAGCAACCTATTATCAAGAATCCAGCCAAGTATTTACAGCTCTCTTTACAACAATTGGAATTTTAATACTTCTTGGTAGCTTGGGAATTTTACGGAAACCCAAAAATCAGCGAATTTATACTAAGGAGGGAGTCTTAATCGTCGCCCTCTGTTGGATTCTATGGTCTTTCTTTGGAGCGCTTCCCTTTGTCTTTTCAGGACAAATCCCAAGTGTCATCGATGCCTTCTTTGAAACCAGTTCTGGTTTTACAACTACAGGAGCAACCATTCTGACAGATGTCTCCGTTCTCAGCCGTTCCCTCCTCTTCTGGCGAAGTTTTACTCACTTGATTGGAGGGATGGGGGTACTCGTCTTCGCGCTTGCCATTATGGACAATGCCAAGAATGGTCACTTAGAGGTGATGAAGGCTGAGGTCCCTGGGCCTGTCTTTGGCAAGGTTGTATCCAAACTGAAAAATACTGCCCAGATTCTCTATCTGCTTTATTTAGGGCTCTTCTCACTTTTTGTAGTCATCTACTATCTAGCTGGTATGCCTCTATTTGATAGCTTTGTCATCGCTATGGGAACGGCAGGAACCGGTGGCTTCACCGTCTATAACGACGGAATTGCCCACTACGGCAGCTCACTCATCACCTATCTCGTCAGTATCGGAGTTCTGGTTTTTGGGGTCAACTTTAATCTCTACTACTCCCTCATGCTCCGTCGGGTTAAGGCTTTCTTTGGTGATGAAGAACTTCGCACGTATGTAATCATTGTCCTAGTTTCTACCGGCTTGATTACTCTCAATACGCTCCACCTCTACCAAGGTGTCTCTAAGAGCTTTGAAATGGCCCTCTTTCAGGTTTCCAATATCATTACAACAACTGGTTTTGGTTATGGAGATATTACCAACTGGCCCCTCTTCTCCCAATTTATACTCCTCTTCCTTATGGGAATCGGTGGCTCTGCTGGATCAACCGCAGGTGGACTCAAAGTTATCAGAGGGCTCATCCTTTCAAAAATTGCTAAAAATCAGATCTTGTCCATCTTATCTCCTCATCGCGTATTGACTCTACATGTCAATAAAACTGTGATTGATAAGGATACCCAGCACAAGGTCCTAAAATATTTTGTCATTTATGTGATGATTTTACTGTCACTTATCTTCATTGTCAGTCTAGATAACAATGATTTTCTAGTTGTTACCAGTGCTGTCTTCAGTTGTTTCAATAACATCGGACCTATTCTAGGTACAACTTCTAGTTTTGCTATCTTTAGTCCCATCTCTAAAATCCTTCTCTCATTTGCAATGATTGCAGGTCGTCTAGAGATTTATCCCATTTTGCTTCTCTTTATGAAACGTACCTGGTCCAAACGCTAATCACAATAAAACTCCCCTTTTACAAGCTAGTGAAAGGGGAGCTTTTCTATTAAAAATGAGAAGACCTTTCGGTCCTCTCATAATCTGTTTATTTTTTAAGAGCTTCCTTGTAACGAGCAAGTTCTGCTTGATTGGCCCAAACATAGTGACCTGGACGAATTTCCACCATAGATGGTTTGTCTGTCTCATAGTCATGTTGGCTAGGATCATAGACTTTCAAGACCTTCTTACGTTCCAAGATTGGATCTGGAATCGGTACAGCAGATAGAAGCGCTTGAGTGTACGGATGAACAGGATTGTTAAACAACTCCTCTGTCTCCGCTACTTCAACGATAACACCCTTATAGATAACTGCGATACGATCTGAGATAAAACGAACAACTGACAAGTCATGCGCAATGAAGAGATAGGTCAAGCCCAATTCTTTTTGAAACTTCTTGAGCAAGTTCAAGACTTGCGCACGAACAGACACGTCCAAGGCTGAAATCGGTTCATCCGCAATAACGAAATCAGGTTCCATCACAAGAGCACGGGCAATCCCAATACGTTGACGTTGACCACCAGAAAACTCGTGTGGGTAACGGGTCAAGTGCTCTTTCAAAAGACCGACTTCATGAATCATCTTTTGAACTTTTTCTTTTCGCTCTTCTTCGTCTTTGAACAAGTGGTAGTTGTAAAGACCTTCAGAGATGATATAGTCAACTGTCGCACGTTCATTTAAACTGGCTGCAGGGTCTTGGAAAATCATCTGGATACGGCGGATCAACTCTGAAGATTCCTTGTGAGATTTTTTCCCATTGATCTTATGACCGTCAAAGATGATTTCACCTTTACTAGTATTATTCAAACCAATAATGGCACGACCAATCGTCGTTTTCCCACTACCAGATTCACCAACAAGAGAAAAAGTTTCTCCCTTGTTGATAAAGAAGTTAGCGTTTTTAACGGCAACAAACTTCTTACTTCCTTCACCGAAGGAAATTTCTAAATCTTTAATTTCTACTAATTTTTCAGACATTTCCTTCCTCCTAGTCTTCTAGATGAGCAAAGCCCATTTTATCACGAATTTTATCATGTAAATCTGCGATGATTTCTGGTTTTTCAACCTTAGGAGCATTCTCATGAAGCAACCAAGTCTTAGCCCAGTGAGTATCAGTGACTGAAAACTGAGGTGCTTTCTGTTCAAAGTCAATTTGCATCGCATAATCTGAACGAAGGGCAAAGGCATCGCCTTTCAACTCAGTATAAAGAGACGGTGGTGTTCCAGGGATAGAGTACAATTCCCCTTTATCATCAGCAAGCTGAGGCAAGCTAGACAAGAGACTCCAAGTATATGGATGACGTGGGTCGTAGAAAACTTCCTCAACAGTTCCGTATTCTACAATTTCACCAGCATACATAACTGCTACCTTATCCGCAATACTTGCTACCACACCAAGGTCATGGGTGATAAAGATAATGGTAAAGTGGTACTCGTTCTGTAAAGTTTTAAGCAAATCAATGATTTGCGCTTGAATGGTTACATCAAGGGCCGTTGTCGGCTCGTCACAGATCAAAATATCTGGGCGACAAGCAAGGGCAATCGCGATAACGATACGTTGACGCATCCCTCCAGAATATTGGAAAGGATACTCGTCAAAACGTTTTTCAGCGTCTGGAATTCCGACCTTGTTCATATAGTCGATTGCCATTTCTTTGGCTTCCTTAGCTGTTTTCCCTTGGTGTTTAACGATAACTTCTGTGATTTGACTACCGATTGTATTAATTGGATCCAAACTTGTCATTGGGTCTTGGAAGATGGTCGCAATTTTAGCACCACGGATTTTCTCCCACTCTTTGTTTGAAGTCAAGGCTGTCAAGTCTTGTCCACGATAGTCGATACTTCCTTGGGCAATACGTCCATTGTCTTCTAACATCCCTGTAAAGGTTTTTGTTAATACAGATTTACCAGAACCAGACTCACCTACCAAGGCAAGAACTTCTCCTTCAATCAGGTCCAGAGAAACTCCTCGGATAGCCGTCAGAACTTTGTCACGAACGTCAAATTCCACGACAATATCACGAGCAGTCAAAATTACATTATTTTCTTTTGTCATGTCTACTCCTATCTATGTGTACGTGGATCACTAGCATCCGCTAGGTTTTGACCAACAACGAATAGAGATAGGGACACCAAGATCAAAGTTGTCAACGGAATCCAGAATAAGTAAGCGTTGGTCGTAACGTTTTGTGAGTAATCTGAGATCAAACGTCCCAAACTTGGCACTGTTACAGGCAATCCCAATCCAAAGAAGGAAAGGAAGGCTTCATAAGAAATAAAGCTTGGCAACATCAAGGTCATCGTAGAAACAATAACGGATACCAATTGTGGCATGATATTTTTAACGATGATTTTGAAGGTTGGTGTCCCAAGTGTTTGAGAAGCAAGGTTGTATTCCAAGTCACGGTAACGCATGATTTGGATACGAATCATATAAGCAATCCCAATCCAAGTTGTCACACTCATGGCAAAAATCAGATTCCAGAAACCAGCACCGATTGAGTAAGTCAAGACGATAACAATCAAGAGAGATGGAATGTTTGAAATAATGTTATAAACTTCCATCATGACGCGGTCAACAGATTTTGAAATTCCCCAAATTCCACCAACAATAACCCCGATCACAAGGTTGATAAAAGTAGCAATTACAGAAATGAGGATAGAATTACGCGCACCAAACCAAACTCCATCAAACAAGGATTTACCATTGCTATCAGTACCAAACCAGTGTTCGGCATTGGGCTTAATAAAACGAGCGCTAAAGTCATTAACCTTACTTACATCGTTAAAGTCAAAGTTTGAGAACATTGGATAAATAAAGCTCATCAAGATAATAGCAATCAAAATCCCCAACATAATGACTGTTGATTTTTTCTTTAGAAATTGTCTAAATACAGAACCCCAGTATGAATAGGCAGGGGCGTCAATTGTTTCAGAGGCAAAATCGTCACGTTTTACGAACTGAAATTTTTCTTTTCCGATTGTTGACATTATTTGCCTCCTTTCTCTGTCAATTTAATACGTGGATCAAGCATGGTCATCCAGATATCTCCTACAAAGAGTGAGAAGATAGAAATACATGTGAAGATGAAGACGAGACCAACTACCATTGAGTTGTTGGATGCCTTAACAGAGTCGATCAACATTTTACCCATACCTGGAAAGGCGAAGACTGTTTCTGTCAATGTTGCACCACCAATAACTCCAATTACGGCACCAGGAATACCCGAAACCAAAGGAACCATGGCATTTTTAAAGATGTGTTTATTTGAAATTTCTTTTTCAGACAGTCCTTTTGCACGAGCAAATCGAACGAAATCTTGAGATTGCAAGTCAATCATATAACGACGAATCCAGATAGCTGTACTTGGCGCTCCCAACAAACCTAGAATGACTGCAGGCAAGACATAGGAACGCCAATCTCCAGCCCCCAAGATAGGGAATGAGTCTGGCAGACCAATAGATGATCCAATCAAGCGTACGATGTAAACCAAGGCAATCGTTGGAAGAGCAAGCAAGAAGGTTAGGGCACCTGTAGAGAAGCTGTCAATCCAAGTATTCTTGTGGCGAGCCATAGCAGAACCAAGAGGAATGGCGATAGCATAAGAAATAATCAAACCGATCAAACCAGCAACCGCTGAGCTTGCAATCATTGATGGGTATTGATAATTGCTTTCTGTAGCTGTATATGGATCGTCCTTCCCATAGTTGGCTACCTCACGCGCATCTGCTTGACTTGGAGACTTGTAGGTACGAGAGTAGATATCAACAGATGAAGTCTTTTTACCCGTAGGGAATTGAACTTCCGATGTCTTAGTTTGTCCTTGACCTTGTGTGATAACTTGAAGCACTGGTGTGTTTGCATAAGTTGGGTAAGAGTCACCCAAGTTAATGTTCACAAAGTTTTGGTGTACAAATGGGAATTGTTTGTTGAAATACAAAAGGTATTTATGTTTTGTACCTGAACCAACCAATGACCAACCAATAGCAGGATCATTTTCAAAACGAAGATAACGTTGCAAGTTTGGATTTTCAGGGTCTTGAATTTTGTTTGTATGATCAATATCAATCAAGTTGGCATAGAATTTGAAAACACGTTCAAAAATCGGAATTTCACGCGTCGCATAGAATTGACCACTCTCTGAAAAGACACCTAACGTCCAACCATTACCGAGTTGGTTGATGTATTTTTCGTAGATTGCCTTATTGGTATCATTGGCATCTACTGTTACAGATGAGTCCATTGAGCTAGCTTTTTCTTGCAACTCCTTAGTATCGTAGTACTCGATATAGCCCATACGTTCATAAACGGTATTCTCATAATTATCCCGCTTATCTGGAGTCGTTGCAATCTTGTTGTAGTTGGTATCCTGCTTGAAAATCAGTTTCCGAGGAACCATCGTATAGATAATCGTGTAGGTCAAGGTTGTCACCAAGAAGATAGACACCAATGAACGCAATACACGCATAAAAATATATTTCTTCATATCGTTTCCTTTTAAAATCCCAAAAGAACCTTCTCCTCATGGAGAGAAAGTTCTCTTGAGAGTTATTTATTTAACGTGATTAGCCAATTCTTTTTGAACTTTTTCGTTTGATTCTTTTTTCTCTTTGAGCCATTTCTCACGAGCTTGTTCATAGTCAGCTTTGGTTACAACCTTGTCTTGCAACTGAATATACTTGAAGTATACATCTGAGCCTTTATCTCCAGATTGGCTATATGATGCAGAGAATGGCACAACACGAGAAATGATTGGTGCAGCACCACTTGATGACATAGCTGGCAAGAAGAGTGAGCTGTCTGTTAACCAAGCTTGGGCAGCTGCGTATTTTTCATAACGAACATTCAAGTCGCTTGTTTCTTTAGCAGCTTCATCAACTAGCTTATCGTATTCTTTCAAACCAACTTGAGCTGCTGCAGCATTATCTGCACCTTCGTAACCCATGTATGTTTTTGTTTGTTCAGCATTCGTTGTCTTCAAGATATCAAGGTAAGTTGATGGATCTTCGTAGTCAGGGTTCCATCCAACTGCTCCTGAGAGGTCCCAATCTTCTGCCGCAGCGTTTGCAGCATAGTAAGTGATATTGTTCAACTCATCTTTAGAAATTTGTTGGATATCGATCACTACATTGTCTTCTCCAAGTACTGTTTCAACTGATTGTTTGAAAGATTGGATACGTGCAATATAGGCTTTAGAAGTTTGGTCTACTGGGATATCCAAGTGGATAGGGAATTTCACACCTTCTGCTTCCAATGCAGTTTTAGCTTTGGCAAATTCGGTTTTGGCTTTATCAGCATTGAAAAGGCCATCCTGACCATCAGCAAAGTTTACGTTCTTCCACTCATCGCCATAAGCAGCCATCTTTTCAGTTACCAAGTCACCGAAAGTTTTTTCGCCTGCTGAGACAAAGGTAGGTTTCACAAAGAGGTTACGAACTGCAAGAGGAGCGCCTTCTTTACCATTAATTTGTGCTGAGTAAGAAGTACGGTCAAAGGCAAAGTTCAAAGCCTGACGGAAGTCTTTGTTAAGAAGGGCTTTCTTAGTAGAAGTCTTCTCTTCGTCAGTTGTCTTAGAAGTGTATTTGTAACCTTGACGGTCAATATTCACACCCAAACCAGCGATACCAGGTCCTGATGGATTGTAGTAGATATTTTCCTTGTAGGTCTCTTCTACTTTAGAGTAGTTTGAACTTGTAGGGAAAAGGCGAGCATAGCTATAAGCTCCACTTGTAAAGTTACGCTCAATTGACTCTTGGTCTGACCCATCATAGAAAGCAAGGGTTACTTTATCAATATGAACATTGTCTTTATCCCAATAGTTTTCATTCTTAGCGAATTCAATAGAAGATTTAGCAGTCAACCCTTTCAGCAAGAACGGACCATTGTAAAGTAATGATGTAGGGTCAGTCGCTTTACCAAAGTCAGCCCCTTTTGATTTTTCAAAATCTTCGTTCAATGGCCAGAAGATTGCGTAGGCCATCTTAGAGTTCCAGTATGGTTCTGGTTTGTTCAAAGTATACTCAAGAGTATAATCATCAACAGCCTTCACACCGACTGAAGAAAAATCTTTATTGTTTCCAGCTGTATAGTCAGCTAGACCTTTAACTGAATCTTCTGCTAGATAAAGAGCTTCTGATTTTTTATCAGCTGCGTGTTTCAAACCATTTACAAAGTCTTTGGCAGTAACTTCTGCGTACTCTTCTCCGTCAGATGTAAACCATTTGACTCCTTTACGAATCTTGTAAGTATAAGTCAAACCATCTTTTGAAACTGACCAGTCTTCTGCAACTGCAGGAACTAGGTTCCCATACTTGTCGTTTGTGAAAAGACCATCGATACCATTTGAAGTGGCAACCTTAGTACTTTGTTTCCCTGAAATGAGGTAATCCAATGTTTCCGGATCAGCTGTATAAACATAACCATAATTTTTTGGTGCTGTTGAATCAGATGATTTTGAAGAACCGCAAGCAGCTAGTACTCCAGTTGCTAATAAAGCAACTCCTGCTGCAACAAATACTCTACTTTTTTTCATGTTTTTAACTCCTCTTGAAAAATTTAGGCTTATTGAAGATTATAACATATATCTTCTAAAAAGTAAACGAATTTTCAGAATATTTAGGCGTGCATCCATAAAAAACTTTCATTTGTCAAATTTCTTTATTCTTTGTTTGCTATCTATCGAGTCATAAGGCAAACTTAATGTTCATAAAGCCTGATTTTCAGGTTTCCTTTCTCCATTTTCTACCCAGTCAGAAAGGGCAATCTTCTAAATTGGATTTTCGATTAAGAAACTATTGACGGGAAATGATTTTCAAGGTATAATAATAAACGTTGAGGCGGTATAGCCAAGTGGTAAGGCACGGCTCTGCAAAAGCTTGATCGTCGGTTCAAATCCGTCTACCGCCTTTCAGTACCTGAATTAACAGGAATTAACCGAATAAAAAGCCCGGACAATCGGGCTTTTTTGTTATTCCAAATAGATAGGGATAACTATATCTACAATATAGATTTACAAAAAGCAGTGACTCAAGTCACTGCTTTATTCTGTTTCTTCTTCAGTCTCTATTTCAGTGATTTGGACTTTTACCTTGGTAACACGTCCGTTTTTCACCTTGTCATTGGTTAGGATGATTTGTTTGTTTTGGCTGACCAATTCATAACTGAGTTTCTCAGTCGTTGGAATCATTCCCACACCCGTCAAATAATAACCGGCGATGGTATCAACATCATCACTTTCCAATTCTACATCAAAGTAGTCATTAAAATCATTAAGATTCATGGTGCCTTGAACGATATAGGTGTCTTCTCCTATTTGATGGACTTCAATTTCAGCCTTGTCAGTCTCATCATCAATCTCACCAACAATTTCTTCTAAGAGGTCCTCCAGAGTTACCAAACCAGCCATTCCACCGTATTCATCTAGTAAGATGGCCATTTGATTTTGGGTATTTCGAAGTTCTTTAAGGAGATCGTCCACAAAGATAGTCTCAGGAACAAACAGTGGCGTTTGGAGAATTCGTTTCCAGACAATATTGTCAAAGCCATCCACAAAAGCGGCATTCAACAAGCGCTTGGTGTGAATCAAACCAATCACATTGTCCTTATCCCCATCATAAACAGGGATACGTGAGAAATTTTGCTTTAAAATACTCTCGATAATCGTTTGACTGTCATCCTGAATATCTACCATAAAGGCATCTGTTCGGGGCACCATTAGCTCACGAGCCATTAGTTCATCTAAAGAAAAGACTCCCTGTAGCATTTCAATCTCATCTGCATCCAAGGTTTCCTCACTCTTGGTCAACATGTACTCAATTTCATCTCGAGTCATCTTTTCATCCGCATCATCAAAGGTCATTGGCGTTACACGGCTCAGTAGATTAGTTGAAGCAGATAACAGCCAGACAAAGGGACTGACAATCTTTCCAAGACCAATAATAATTGGTGCTGTTCGAATCGCCAAAGCATCTTTGAGATTGAGGGCAATCCGTTTAGGATATAGTTCACCAAAAACAATAGAGATGTAGGTCAAGAATGCCAAAGAGAGGAAACTTGCAATGGCATAAGCTGTTTCTCCGTTCCCCATCCAAGAGGCAATTACTTGTCCAAGTGTATCTGCCAATTTTGCCCCTGACAAGATCGTGATCAAGGTGATACCGACTTGAATTGTTGATAAAAAGTGGTTAGGATTTTCAAGTACCTTTAACAAACGAATGTAACGTTTGTCTCCCTCTTCTGCCTTTTGTTCTACTCGGGAACGGTTTAGTGACACCATTGCCATCTCAGTGGCTGAGAAAAAAGCATTTAACAAGGTCAAGATAAATAATAATACAAACTGTAGCAACAAATTCTGACTGCTCGGGTCTTCCATAGTCCTTCTCCTAAAATAGTATCTTGTGTCCCATTATATCATAAAATCCATCAGGATTCACATTATTTTTCATTTAAACAACAGCTCCCCCCGTCTCTAGAAGACAAAGGAGCTGTTTTATTGTATCTATTGTTTCTGATCTGTCACCGTTACTTGACCTGTTCGGTAATCAAGCTGGATTCCCTTTTGAACATTGGGGATTAGGACATTGAATTCCAATTCGCCATCCGAAGATTTGGCTTCGATTTGTGAAGCAGACGGAACTAAATCCTCATTTGTCGCATAGTGGAGTGTCACCCGATAACGGACTCTCTTATTCTGGTCCAAGGCTTTTCTGACCAGACTCTCATAGTAGTTCTGACCTGTCGAATCCTCAGCCTGTGCTTGGTTTGCCCAAGCTGTCTGGACTGCAATGTTCTTGGGATTGCTGGTAGAGGCATCAAAACCATCCAAACCACCTATTAAGGCATAGCCTAGCAGGTGTCCTCTATCAACTGCATGTGTGTAGGCTCCCTTTAGATTTTTAACCTGATGCCATCCTGGTGGTGTCCAAGAGGTGGATCCATTTCCAGTCTCTTCACGATTCTTATACTGCCGAGTCGTTTTGGATAAGATGGCATTGGCAACAGTCGGGACTGTTTCTTTTCCAACTGTCTTTGTTTTATTATCCGCATAGGGTTTGCTTGAAACCTTGGCATCTAGATTGGTTTTATTGCCATTGACAACAAAAGCCCCTGCTCCATTCCACTCGAGATCCCCCTTGATTTGGTTCTTTATCGACTCAGTTAAGATATTTTCAGCCAGCTCCTGACTGGGAGCTTCTGAAGCTTGTTTTTTCTGACTAACCTTAGTTCGAGGGCTATTTGATGCCGATTGCATCTGCTTGATATAATAGCTTCCCGCAGCCAAGAGTAAGAATAGAAGTAACCCTATCAAAGTCTGTCTTGTTTTTTTGTCCATTTTTCTCCTTATTTCTTTAGAAAAAGACTGGTCTCCCAGTCTAATTTCCTGTAAATTTGCTAATCAATTCCTGCCACTTTGCCGGAGACAATATTGCCCATGGATCCTGTCCCTTTCCTAGGATGCCATAGCCAACCATCAAGCCGATTCCTAAAGCAAGGAAACCTAGCAAGAGTACGATAAAAATCAACAGTAGGCGACGGAGTACATAGCGTAAGTTTTTATTCTTCATCATTTGCCTCAATTCGCTGAATCTTCGCTCCTAACTGAGCTAACTTCTCATGGAAGCGGTAATAACCTCTATCAAGGTGGACTAGTTTACCGACAACTGTTTCTCCTTGCGCCACCAAACCTGTCAAAATCAAAGCAGCACTAGCGCGAAGGTCCGTTGATAAAACTTCTGCCCCCTGTAAAGCCTGCCCCCCTACAATACGAGCTGTGTCACGGATAATCTCTGAATGCAAGCCCATACGGCGCATTTCCTCCAAGTGTTGGAAGCGATTCTCAAACACCGTTTCCACCATGGTTGATTCCCCTTTTGCAACTGTCATCAGAGCTGTAAATTGTGCCTGCATATCTGTTGGGAATCCTGGATGTGGTAAGGTTTTTACATGAACAGCCTTGAGATTTTCAAGTTGAGAACGAACACGAATACCTTCTGATTCCTCTGTCACTTCAACGCCCATTTCAAGTAGTTTTGAAATCAAGGGACGATTATGCTCCCAGACTGCATCACGAACGAGAACATCCCCACCTGTCATAGCTGCTGCTACCATAAAGGTTCCAGCTTCAATACGGTCCTGTACTACAGTATGAGTCGTACCATGGAGTTCCTCAACACCAATCACGGTGATTGTTTCTGTGCCAGCTCCCTTGACCTTGGCTCCCATTTCATTAAGGAAGATAGCGAGATCAACAATTTCTGGCTCACGCGCAGCATTTTCAATGACCGTTACACCATCAGCTAGAGTTGCTGCCATCATGAGGTTTTGTGTTGCGCCGACACTAGGGAAGTCCATGTAGATATGAGCGCCATGCAAGTGGTCTGCCTTGGCTTCGATGTAACCAGCTGCCTGAGTGATTTTTGCCCCCATAGCTTCCAAACCTTTGAGGTGGAGGTCGATCGGACGACTCCCGATGGTGCACCCCCCTGGCATAGAAACTTTGGCATGGCCTACACGAGCAAGGATTGGTCCCAAGACAACGATGGATGCTCGCATCTTGCTGACATATTTATAAGGAGCTTCCTCCGTGATATCACCAGTCGCATCGACCTCGACAATATGAGCTTCCTCATCAAAGTCCACCTTGGCATTCAGACCACGAACTACTTGATTCATGGTGAAAACATCTGACAAGATTGGGACGTTCTGCAAGACTGTCTTACCCTTGCTTGCTAGAATAGTCGCTGCCAACAAGGGCAAGACTGCATTCTTTGCTCCCTCAATCGTCACACTTCCGACCAGACGATTATCTCCGCCTTGAACCACAATTTTTTCCATAGTTGTTTCCTTTACTTTTGATTTTATAATAGTCCTCTAAGTGCTTCTTGCCACAGTTGGTACAAACTGATAAAGAATGAACTCAAGATGTAGCCCATTACAATACTACAGAAGCCGACCAACAGACGAACTTTTTTTGTGTTAGTAGCAGTTACTTTTAAAACCTTTTCCCATCTTACAAGATCTTTTAAAAGGTAAAAACTCAAATAAATAAAGAGTATATGACTACTTATAGTGAATAATAATTGAACCATTTGACTATTATACCATCTTATCCGCTTGCGCGCTAGTTTTCGATTTTTCTACAAATTAGGGATTGTTTTTGAGGTAATCAATCGCATCCTGCAGGGTCTTAACAGGAACGATTTTCATCTCTGTTTTAATCGTTTTAGCAGCTTCTAAAGCTGTTTCATAGTTGCTTTTCGCATTTGGATCTGCTTTTTTTGCTTCCTCGGTGACTGGATTGTCAGGAGCAAAAAAGACGCTCGCCCCCTGACGAGAGGCTGCAACCACTTTTTTGTCAATTCCACCGATGTCACCAACATTTCCATCGCGATCAATGGTTCCCGTTCCCGCGACGATGCGACCATTACGAAGTCCTGGATCTGCTATCTGGGTGTAGATAGCTAAGCTAAACATGAGACCGGCACTTGGCCCGCCGATACCAGCTGTTGAAAAGCGAATGGGAACGTCACTGGTCACTTCCGTACGGTCAATCAGACCAATTCCAATCCCGTTTTTCCCGTTTTCGAGAGTGATAATTTTACCTTCAGCAGACTTGACTTTTCCGTCTTCTTCATAGGTTACCTTGACCGTGTCCCCTAATTGTTGAGAGTTGACATAGTCGACCAAGTCTTTTGAACTGTCAAATGTTTTGTCATTAACAGCCGTCACGGTATCTGCGATGTTCAGAATGCCCTTAAAAGTTGAATTGTCCGTCACGGTCAAGACATAAACTCCCAGGTACTTGAGTTCGATATCCTTACCAGCCGTCTTCAGTCCTTGATACTTGGCCATATTTTGAGAAGTTTGCATGTAGAACTGATTGATCCGCATAAATTCCGCATCCGTAGAGCCACCCGTAGTCTCCTTAGCACTTCTAATATCCGTGAAAGGTGTTAACCAAGCATAGACAAGATGCGACAGGGTTGCGTGTCGAATCCCAACTGTCACAAACTGGTAAGCTCCTGCTTCTGTATCTTCTGTTTCATTGACTTTTAAAACTTGGCGAATATCTTCCGCTCCACCTGGAACTTCTATGTAGTAAGGTAAAGGTACTACAAAGGCTAAAAAAGTCACTACTAGTGCTAGGATGACATATAAGGGCCATCTAGTTTTTTTCTTCATGTTCTAATTCCTCCACAACACTGTTTGGGACATATTGCTGAATCTCCTGGCCAAACTTCAGAAGTTCTCTCACGGCTGAAGAGCTAATATAAAGATGCTCTGGGCGACTATACAGGTAAATGGTTTCGATTTCTGGAGCCAGTTGATGATTGTAATAATCAAAACTAGACTCATATTGCAAGTCGGTGGCATTCCGCAAGCCACGGACAAGGGTCTTAGCACCCAATCTTCTTGCAACATTGACGACTAGTTGGTCATGAGAAGCCCGCACCTCTACATTATCTAAATGCGCCACCGCTTTTTCAACTGCTCGTTTGCGGTTTTCAACAGGGAGAAAACCTTGTTTGTGGGGATTGTAGAAAACCCCGACATAGAGCTTATCAAAAAGTTTGCTGGCACGTTCAATGATATCCAGATGTCCATTTGTCATCGGATCAAATGAACCTGTAAATAATCCAATTTTATCTGACATAGACTGTCACCTTACTAATCCCATATATTTTTTCCTTCCAGATGCCTAAGCAAGCGATTTCTTCTGGAAGTTCTACAGACTTATCTGTTTCGCAGACAACCATGACTTCTTCGGAGAAGAGGTTTCTTTCTGCCATTTTCTCGATATCTGCAACGATTTGTTCCTTGGCATAGGGAGGGTCTAAAAAGACCAGGTCAAAGGGACCTTTCACTTGCTCCAAGGCCCGTTCAGCCTCCATCTTTAAGAGCTGAAATTTGGAAACTTCCTTGGTCATTTGGATATTTTCAGCGATGATAGCTTGTGCCTTTCGATCCCGTTCCACTAGGACAGCATGGGACATCCCACGCGAGACTGCCTCAATAGATAAGCCGCCACTGCCAGCATAGAGATCCAATACACGACCACCATCAAAATAGGGACCTATCATGTTAAAGATAGCTCCACGCACCTTATCCGATGTCGGCCTCGTCATCTTTCCTTCTAGCGTCTTGAGAGGACGCCCTCCGTAGATTCCTGATACGATTTTCATACCGTTTATTATACCAAATTATAGGCAAAAAGAGAAAGAAAACCGAACCTTGCGGTTCGATTCTCTACAAGATATTTTCGTAAGTATCGCGGACTTCTTGAGGCCAAACACTAGTTTGAACTTCTCCAATGTGTTTCTTGCGAAGTAAGAACATGGCCATCCGAGACTGTCCGATACCCCCACCGATTGTCAATGGGAAAAGGCCGTTAAGCAGGGCTTTATGCCATTCCAGCTCAAGCCGATCTTCGTCTCCTGTAAGAGCCACCTGACGACGAAGTGTATCCTCATCTACCCGAATCCCCATTGAGGAAAGTTCAAAGGCACAACCAAGAGATTCGTTCCAAACTAGAATATCGCCATTCAACCCTTTGTAGCCATTTTCAGACTCTGTTGTCCAGTCATCGTAGTCAGGTGCACGGCCGTCATGAGGTTTGCCATCAGGCAACTCGCCACCAATACCAATCAAGAAGACAGCACCAAACTCTTTACAGATTGCATTTTCACGCTCTTTCGGTGTCAAATCTGGATAGCGTTCCACCAACTCTTCTGTATGGATAAAGGTGATTTGTTTTGGCAAGATGGATTCAATATCGTAGCGCGCTTCTACGGCTAGCTCTGTCAGACGAATAGCCTTGTAAATCTTCTCAACGGTTTCTTTGAGATAAGCGATATTGCGTTGACCATTTGGAATCACTTTTTCCCAGTCCCACTGGTCCACATAAACTGAGTGAGTCGCATCAAGCGAATCTTCATCTGGACGAAGGGCCTTCATATGAACAAATAGACCTTCACCTTCTCCAAAACCAAAGCGAGCCAAGGTGTGGCGCTTCCATTTGGCTAGTGAGTGAACGACTTCATAAGTTTCATCTGGAATCTGCAAGACCTTTACGGATACTGGATGTTCGACACCGGACAGGTTATCCTGCATCCCATCACCAACCTTGCTCAAGATAGGACCTTGAACTTCAACAACTTCTAACTTATCTTTCAAATACTGAGTAAAGGTGTTTTTGACAAAGGAAATCTCTTCTTGCTGATGGATAAAACTTTTCTTCATAAACGGCTCCTCAAAAATTAGTTAAAAGCATTATACACCTATTTCCAAGAAAAGAAAAGAGTAAATAAGAAAAAGTCAGAGCTCTTTCGAACACTGACTCTGTCATTCATTAATCGTTTCGACCAAAGATTCGTAAGATGCTAAGGAAGAGGTTGATAAAGTCTAGGTAGATGCTGAGTGCCATTGAGATGATCCAACCTGTCGCTACTTGTCCTCGTGACTGCTCATAAACATAGCGAATCTTTTGGTTGTCCCAAGCAATCAAACCTGAGAAGACCAAGACCATGGCAATACTAATCATGTAGTCAAAGAAGCTATTGGCTAAAAATAGATTGACAACCATGGCAATGATGAGACCGACAAGTGCTGCCATCAAAGCTCGTCCCACTCCACTCAAATCTTTCTTGGTGAAAATTCCGATCACCGCCATGACAAAGAAGAGAAGGGCACTGGATACAAAGGCTGATAAGACGGTCCCAGGTGTATAAAAGGCTACGACAAAACTAAGCGTAAATCCATTTAAAACAGAATAAACTAAAAATACTGGGAGAGCTGCTGGGCTGTTCTTTGCAGCCATGCTACTTGCAACAAAGACTAGAGCAAGTTCTGCAAAAGTTGCAATCACCAGCCAGAGACGACCATGCATTAAAAAGTAAATCAACTGGGACTGAAAAACTGTCAACATCAAAGCTGACACGAGAGCTGATAGACCAATCCCAAGTCCTACAAAGGCATAAACCTTAGCGTAAAATTGATTGAGACCTGAACGTTCTTGAATAATCGTTTGATTCATTCTGATTCTCCTTTTCTCTATAAGTATGTCTTGATTATAACAAAGATTTTATAAATTAGCTAAAATAAAACATCAATATACCTGCGGCAACTGCCACGTTGAGACTTTCTGCTCGACCTTTCATGCCAATATGAACCAGCTGATCAGCACTCTCAGCCATGACAGGACTAATCCCCTGCCCTTCATTTCCCATGACTAAAGCAAAGTTTTCTAAGGGAGAAAGCTCACGATAGTCCTTGGATTCTTTGGATAAGGTCGTTGCTAAAATGGGCAAGTTGCTCTTCTTTGCCTCTTCTACAAAAGCGGCAACGGGCATGCGATAGATGGGCAAGTGAAAATGACTTCCTTGCATGGAACGCAGGGTCTTGAGACTGTAGATATCTGCTGACTTATCTGAAACAATAACCCCTGTAAAGCCTGCCGCATCCGCCGTCCGAATCATGGTACCCACATTACCAGGATCTTGGACATTCTCTAAAAATAGAAACTTACCCTGACGGAAATCAGGCAGTCCCACTTCTTCTTTTTGAATAACAGCGACAATGCCTTGAGGGGTTTGCGTATCTGCTAAATCCCGCAAAATCTCCTCTGAAACCCAGATAGTTTGAGAAAAAGCAGCTAACTGACCTCGGTAACTTTCCAGAGCAAAGATCTTCTCAATCCTCACCCCAGCTTGAACAGCTTCTTCAAATAAGTGCCAACCTTCAATCAAATAGGCAGACTTTCGATATTTTTTTTGATGCAATTTCTTGGCATTTTTTACCACTGAATTGGCTTTTGAGGTTATAATAGTCATAGAAACATTATAACACAATCAAAGGGGTTTGGTATGCAAAAGGTTAGAATGATTGCCCAAGGCAGAGTACAGGGTGTTGGTTTTCGCTGGGGTGTTTATACTTTAGCTCTTGAAATCGGTGGCATCACTGGTCGGGTATGGAATAACGACGATGGCACAGTGGAAATTCTTGCTCAGGCAGACTCCTCTGCCACTATGGCAAAATTTATCCAAGAAATCCGAAAAGGTCCGACACCTTTTTCAAAAGTTACCTATCTAGATGTGCAGATGAGCAACTTTTCATCCTATTCGGACTTCAAAGTCGCAAATTAGGTCTCCAGAACTATTGTATATTTTACAAAAAAACAGTAGAATAGAAAGGTATAATTTTTAAAGAAGGAATGAAAACATTGAAATCTATTAAACGTTTTGCCCTCTCAGCTATGGGAGTGGCTATGCTACTTATCTTGACAGGCTGTGTCCAAGTAGACAAAGCAACAGGACAACCTACTGGTTTTATCTGGAACACTATCGGATCGCCTATGGCAGAGGCTATCAAATACTTCGCTACTGATAAAGGTCTAGGCTTTGGTGTGGCTATCATTATCGTAACCATTATCGTACGTTTGATTATTTTGCCACTTGGTATCTACCAATCATGGAAGGCAACGCTTCACTCTGAAAAGATGAATGCTCTCAAACATGTGCTCGAACCACATCAAACACGCCTTAAAGAGGCAACAACTCAGGAAGAAAAACTAGAAGCACAACAGGCTCTCTTTGCTGCACAAAAAGAAAACGGCATCAGCATGTTCGGTGGTGTAGGATGCTTCCCTATCCTCATTCAGATGCCTTTCTTCTCTGCTATCTACTTTGCAGCCCAGTATACTGATGGAGTATCTAGCTCTACCTTCTTGGGTATCAATCTCGGTTCTCCAAGTATGATCCTTGTCGCCTTCGCTGGTATCCTCTACTATCTCCAATCACTCCTTTCACTTCACGGAGTAGAAGACGAGATGCAAAGAGATCAACTCAAGAAAATGATTTACATGAGCCCACTCATGATTGTCGTCTTCTCCCTCTTCGCACCAGCCAGTGTGACACTTTACTGGGTTGTCGGTGGTTTCATGATGATTCTCCAACAGTTCATCGTTAACTATGTTGTTCGTCCAAAACTTCGTCAAAAAGTACGTGAAGAATTTGCCAAAAATCCACCAAAAGCAAGTTCAGCATCAACTACAGGCGGGCGAAAAGATATCACTCCTAACCAAGCAACTGCAATTACGACTACTAAGAAACATAAAAAACGTAATGCTGGTAAACAACATTCTAGAAAATAAAGTAACGGCTTAGCTGAAAGGCTAGGCCTTTTTTGCATCACAAAAGCCTGATGTTTCCATCAGGCTTCTTTTTTATCCATGTACACGTTTCATATAGTCTTGATAGCTTTCTGTATCCATGAGTTTTTTGGCATTCTTGACACGGTCTGCTGTTGGTGGTTTTACCCCTTCAAGTGAGTATGGAATTCCAAGTTCACGCCACTTGAATTCTCCCATAGTGTGATAAGGTAGAATTTCAAACTTATCAACGTTTTTGAGGGTTTTGACGAATTTACCAAGTTCGATCAAGTCCTCATCTCTATCTGTCAAGCCTGGAACCAGCACATGGCGAATCCACACAGGCTTCCCAATATCTGATAGATATTTTGCACAAGCCAAGATGTTTTTATTGGTTTGGCTGGTAACAATTCTGTGTTGTTCATCGTTGATTTCCTTGATATCCAAGAGAACCAAATCTGTCACCGCCATGAGTTTATTAAACTTTTCGAGATAACGTGGTTTATTACGGAACGGAAGAGCACAGGTATCCAAGGTACAGTGGATCCCTTTTTCCTTGGCCTTGGTAAAGAGGGCAATTAGGAAATCAATCTGCAAGAGGGCTTCTCCACCACTGACAGTGATTCCTCCCTTGTCTCCCCAGAAACCACGGTAGCGAAGGGCTTCTGTCAAGACATCGTCTACTGTCCGTCTTCGTGATTTATTGGTCTCCATAGCCCATGTATCAGGGTTATGGCAGTACTGGCAACGCATCTGACAGCCCTGCAAAAAGACGATAAACCGAATCCCAGGGCCATCCACCGCCCCAAAACTCTCTGTCGAATGCACCATTCCTGTCACTTGTCCATAGTCAATTGTTTCTTCAGACATATCGTCACCTTCCTTGAAACCGTTTTATAGTTTTATTATATCACGAGTGAGATGAAAAACAAGGTTTTTTGTCTATTTTTTAGAAAGCAATCTGTTTTTCACTTTCATTTTCATTCCCTCTTAGTGATCTGATTCAAAATCAAAACCATACAAGGTTGCGAAATAATCCTCAGGACGCTCTGCACGGCGGATTTGACGGGCTTTGCCTTCTTCGGTATAGAGGATTTCTGCAGAACGCAGCTTGGCATTGTACTGGTAACCCATGGAGAATCCATGTGCACCTGTATCATGAATAACCAGCAAATCACCGATTTCTGTATGAGGTAGTTCGCGATTAATGGCAAATTTATCATTGTTTTCGCAGAGTGAACCGACCACGTCTACCACCTCATTAGCTCCATCTGGATGGGTCAGATTGGTGATATGGTGGTAGGCTCCATACATGGCTGGGCGCATGAGGTTAACTGCTGAGGCATCCACGCCCAGATAGGTACGGTAGGTTTTCTTTTTATGAGTGACTTTGGTGACAAGAACTCCGTGAGGTGCCAGCATAAAACGGCCCAATTCAGTGAAAATCTTGACCTGACCAAGACCTGCCGGCGTAAGGACTTCTTCATACACCTTACGCACCCCTTCACCAATCAAGGCGATATCATTTGGCTCCTGCTCAGGACGATAGTTGACTCCGATTCCACCAGAAAGATTGATGAAGTCTAGTGAAATGCCTAACTTTTCTTTGATTTCAACAGCCAATTCAAAGAGCTGACGCGCCAACTCTGGGTAGTAGAGATGGGTGACGGTATTGGATGCTAGGAAGGAATGAATCCCAAATGTCTTGGCTCCTTTTTCCTTCAAAATCGCAAAGGCTTCAAAAAGCTGATCCTTGGTCATCCCAAACTTGGCCTCTCCAGGATTGTCCATGATGTCTGTTCCTAATTCAAAGACTCCACCTGGATTGTAACGACAAGAAATGATTTCTGGGATACCTGCAGCTCTCTCTAGATGTTCAATATCTTCAAAGGCATCCAAATTAATGGTCGCACCTAATTTACGCGCATAGGCGTACTCTTGGTCCGGGGTATTGTTAGAAGAGAACATGATCTCAGAACCGGGAAAATCCAGTTTATGACTCATCAAAAGCTCCACATAACTAGAACAGTCCACACCACAGCCTTCCTCTTTGAGGATTTTCAAGATGGCTGGGGTTGGGGTGGCCTTGACTGCAAAATATTCCTTAAATCCCTTGTTCCAGGAAAAAGCTTTGTTGACTGCTCGCGCTTTCTCGCGGATTCCCTTCTCGTCATACAAGTGAAAGGGAGTCGGAAACTCTGCAACAATCGTTTCTAAATCTTCTCGGCTGATAAATGGTGTTTTCATAAGCATCCTTCTATTCTGTTTGCAAAGAAAGGCTGGGACAATCGTTCCAACCTTTAGTTCTATTTCTTATTTGTCTTCGTCAAAGATATTTCCAATCTCAACATCGATGGATTGGTTCTTAACATCAATATTGGTTACTTTCAAGAGTGACTTGTAATCAAACTGCTTTTCACGTTCTTCTTGGGCATTGTCTGCAAAAACTGCGACACCAGCTAGTTCCGAATCAAACTCACGCAAGAGACTGATCATCCCATTGACAGTTCCCCCACCTTTCAAGAAGTCATCCACGATCAAGACACGACTGCCTGCCTTGAGGCTACGTTTTGAAAGGAACATTTTCTCTATGCGGTCACCGCTTGAACCTGAAACATAGTTGACGCTGACCGTTGAACCTTCGGTAATTTTCAAGTCACGGCGCACAATGACAAATGGAACATTGAGGACATTGGCAACTGCATTTGCAAGTGGCACACCTTTTGTTGCTACTGTCATAACCGCATCGATTTTTTGGTCCATAAAGCTCTTGGCAATGATACGACCAATATTTTTCAAAATGGCAGGCGTACTAAGCAGATCAGACAGGTAGATATAGCCGCCTGGCAAGATACGATCGCTTTCTGAAAGTTTGTCACGCAAGTCTGCGATCATTTCTTTGGCTTCATGACTCGAAATTGATGGTGTAAAGATAACGCCACCACCTGCTCCAGTCACAGTCTGAATATGGCCGATTTCAATTTCCTCAAAGGCACGCTTGATAATCACGATATCCTCCGAAATCGATGATTTAGCAGATTCGTACTTTTCTGCAAAGGTGTTGAGACTTGTTAGTTTGTATGGATTATTAATCAAATAGTTGGAAATGACAACCATCCGATCACTTCTTCTTAATTTCATTTTTATTTACCATTCCATTTAATTTTGATATTTTATCCATTATACCACATTCACATAAAAAAACGAACATTATTGCGTAAAAAATGCTCGTTTTTCTTAAATTATTAATCTAAATCTGGTTTATAGAAGGAACGATTGTCCATAGCGAAGATTTTATTGGTCATCTCTCCTTTGTCCACCAAAGCTAGAGCCGTTGACATCATCATCATGCTGGCATCCAGATTATCAATCATATGAATAATCTCTGCCTCCATAATGCGTGGTCGGACCGGACTTCCATACTCCAGCAAGCCATGATGACTGAGAATCACATGGCGCAGTAGCACCACTTCTTCTCTGGTATCATCGATACCGAGTTCCATAACTGTCTTGGTGATTTCGCTATCGATTAGGGCGATATGACCGATGAGATTGCCTCGCACTGTGTACTCCGTCTGATCGGGACCGCTGAGTTCTAAAACCTTGGCCAAGTCGTGCAACATAATCCCAGCATAAAGCAGGCTCTTGTTGAGCTGAGGATAGATATCGCTAATGGCATCTGCCAAGCGCACCATGGTTGCCGTATGAAAAGCCAAACCCGTTTCAAAGGCATGATGGTTGGTCTTGGCAGCTGGATAAGAGTAGAATTCCTTATCATACTTGGTGTAGAGACTGCGAACGATACGCTGCCAGACAGGATTTTCTATCTTGAAAATCATTTGCGACATGTAATCACGAATTTCCTTGACATCAACTGGAGATTTGACCTTGAAATCAGCTGGATCATTGGGTTCGCCAGGTTGAGGTAAGCGAAGAGTGATTTGATTTACCTGTGGAGTGTTATTGTAAACTTCTCGGCGCCCTTTCATGTGAACAACCTTACCTGCGGTAAAGGACTCAACGTTATGAGGTTGGGCATCCCAGAGCTTCCCTTCAATCTCGCCGCTATCGTCTTGGAAGGTAAAGGCTAGGTAGTTTTTCCCAGCACGCGTCTGTCTCAGGTCAGCTGATTTAATCAGGTAAAAACCTTCAAACAGCTCATCTTTTTTCATGTGACTAATCTTCATATTCTTCCTCATCTTCTTGGAAATGGAGTAGATCAAGCGCAGGCTCACCTTCTGATAACTCAATGTGACGGAGCGTCCGCTCAATAGCTGTGGTGCGACGGTTTAATAATTCATCAATATTGCCAGAGGCATGTTGAAGATGCTTTTGTGCCTTGACCAGAATGCCTCCGAACTTACCAAACTCGGTCTTGACACTAGCTAGGGTCTTGCTGATATGGTCGGCACTCTTTTGGATATTGAGAGTCTTGAAGCCAACTGATAGAGAGTTAAGCAGGGCTGATAGGGTACTTGGACCTGCGACAATAATCTGCTCCTCCCGTCTCAAATCATCAAAGAAGGCCGGATTTCGAACGATTTCTGAATAAAGACCTTCTGTCGGAACAAACAAAATCCCAAAATTGGTCGTCCGAGGCGGCGCTATATACTTGCTCTTGATATCCTTGGCAAAACGCTTAACGCTTGCCAAGAGTGACTTGCGACAGCGTTCGATTTCGTCCTTATCGCCTGCTTCATAAGCTTCTTCTAAGCGGTAATAATCCGCCAGTGGAAACTTGGAGTCAATCGGCAAATAGACAGTTACCTGGTCACCTTGACCAGGTAACTTGATGGCGTATTCCACACGTTCACTGGAGTTTTCAACCGTTGCAAATTCTCGTTCGTACTGGGCTGGTGTCATGATGTCTTCGATGATTTGCCCCAGTTGTAATTCGCCCAGAATTCCTCGCGTCTTGGTTCCAGAGAGAACCTTGTTGAGGGCCCCGACATCGCGGGCAACTGTCTGCATTTCTCCAAGGCCTCGATTGACCGACTCCAATTGCTTGGAAACTGTCTCGAAGGAAGCCTGCAAGCGTGTCTGCAAGGTCTTTTCTAGCTTTTCCTCGACCGTCTGGCGCATTTGTTCTAAACGTTGCTCATTGGACTCCTGCAGGGCTTGGAGACGTTGGTCGGTCTTGTCTCTGGTTTGAAGGAGATTCTCGTTCATCTCCTGTCTAACTTGAGTCAAGCCTTGGTGCAACTCCATTCGCACCTCCTGCAAGCGGTCGCTGACAGCCACTTCTAAGTCTTTTTGATCTAGTTGACTGGCTTGTCTGGCTTGTTCAAAGCGATAATCCAGTTGATCTGAAAGATTGTCTGCTTGATCCTCCAAACTCTTGGCTAGGTACTTGTCTTGCTTATCCTGCCTTTGCCAAATCAGAAAGAGTCCAGCTAGGTTGGCAATTAATAATAGTAATAATACAGTCTCCATCCTACCTCCTGTCCTTGCTATGCAGCACGACGACATAGCCATCTGGGCAAGTTATCAAAACTTCCCTATCTATATATTCGTTAGAAGCGTACACTTTTTTAAAGAAAAAATTTTCCTCTGTCAATTCGTACTTGGCTCCGATAATAGTCAACTGGCTATCCCGAACTGGCATAAAGGCTAGATAATCATAATCCGAACGGGGTTCTAGCTGACTGGTCCCTTCTGGACAATAGCTAATCAAGTTTTGTCCGTCCTCAATTTCTATCTGGCGCATATAGGGTGCCAACTTAGGATTGCTAGGTAGAAAAACATTAGCCAGCATATGATCAATGCGACCGCCAAGAGCACCGAAAATAGTCACCCGAGCCTGAGGACTTTGCTCAAAGATGGCTAAGAGAGCCAATTCCAGATCTGTATCATCCTTTTCTGGATGGGCTTGGACAAAATGCTGGGCACGTTTTTGAATCAACTGACGTTCGTCCGCAGTCACCGAATCAAAATCCCCAACTGCTAGAGTCAGAGGCAGATCTTCTTCCAAGACCCAGAGCGAGCCTCGATCCACACCGACAAAGCAATCAAAATCCGTCCGGTAGTGACCGCGTTCTCCGCCTGCAAAAACGGCAACCCTAGCCCAGTTGTTTTCTAAGAGTTTGTACTCGCTCATTGACATCTCCCTTAAAGACATAGGAACCTGCTACAAAAACGGTCGCACCAGCTTCTTTAGCCTGAGCAATGGTCTGATTATCAATCCCACCATCCACTTCAATTTCAAAGTTCAAACCTTTTTCCTGACGAAGGGCAACCAACTCACGAATCTTATCCATGGTTTCAGGCAGAAAAGCTTGTCCACCAAAGCCAGGGTTAACCGTCATAACCAAGACTTGGTCAATTAGATGAAGGACATGCTTAATAGCTTCAACAGGCGTACCAGGATTAATGACAACAGATGGCTTGACACCTAGAGAACGAATCTTTTGGAGGGCGCCATGGATATGAGGTGTTGCCTCTACGTGAATGCTGATGATATCTGCACCTGCACGCGCAAAGTCTTCTAAATGGTGCTCAGGATTAGCTACCATCAAGTGGCAGTCAAAAACCATCTTGCTATGTGGTCGAAGAGCTTCGACCACACCCGCACCAAAGCTGATTTGTGGTACAAAGTGACCATCCATGATATCGATATGGGCATACTCTGCCCCGGTTGCTTCTAGGCGTTTGATTTCACGTTCAAAGTTGGCATAATCTGCTGCCAGAATTGACGGAGCAATCTTGTATTGAGACATAGGTTTCTCCTTATTTTGGAATTTTTTTGCTGACTTTTTTGTAGGTTTCTCTGCGATTTTCAATTTCACTGAGGAATCGCAGGTAGTTGTCAAAACGGAAGCTGGCAATGATACCTTCCTCTACTGCTGGCTTGACTGCGCAGGACGGCTCATGGGTATGGGTACAGGTACGAAATTTACAGTCTCGACTGACACTAGCAACCTCTGGAAAGGCCTGATTAAGGTCTTCTGCCGTTGATACTTCATAATCCAGTGATGAAAATCCTGGCGTGTCCGCGATTTTACCACCATTGAGGTTGTAAAAACTAACAGCTCGAGTAGTGTGGCGACCACGACCTAGACTATCTGAGATTTCTCCTGTTTCAAGATTGAGATCCGGTGCGATTTTATTGAGAAGGGTTGACTTACCAACACCTGTCTGCCCCATAAAGACTGTCACCTTGGCTGTCAAAAGTGGCAAGAGTTCTTCCTTACTAGTCACAAAGTCGTAACCGATGGCACGATAGGTTTGTTGGAAAAAATCCAGTTCTCCCCTATCGCCCAACAAATCCATTTTAGAAATATAGACGACGGGATGGATGCCTTTGTGCTCCAAAAGAACCAAGAAGCGATCCAATAAATTGCTATTAAAATCCGGCTCCTTAACCGACATGATAACCACAGCTTGGTCAATATTGACAATAGGCGGACGGACCAGGCTATTTTTCCGTTCGTGAATCTTGAGAATGTAACCTTCTGAATTTTCCTCCGCAGAAAAGTCTACCCAGTCCCCGACGTAGGGTGTATGACCTTTTTTTCGGAAATTTCCGCGCGCACGCGTCTGGTAAACTTGACCCTCACTCTCCACATAGTAGAAGCCCGCCAAGGCTTTAATGATTTGTCCCTGCATCTTAGAATCCTTGCCCTTTAAGCGCATCTGCTAAGCTGGCAAATTCTGACAAGCTGAGAGCTTCTCCACGTACACTTGGTGACAAACCTGCTTGGTCCAAAGCCTTGGTCAACTTTTCCTTGACTTCCTCAGTCTTGCCAAAATAACCTGTCAAGTTATTCCACAAGGTCTTGCGACGATGAGTGAAACTAGCCTTGGAAACCTTAAAGAAGAGCTGCTCATCTTCTACTGCTACCGCAGGTTCTGGGCGGCGTACCATTTTCAAAATAGCCGAATCCACATTTGGTGCCGGTACAAAGACCGTACGAGGCACGATAAAGGCAACTTTGGCTGTCATATAATACTGCACAGCAATCGACAAACTACCATAAGCTTTAGTGTTTGGCTGAGCTGAAATACGATCTGCCACTTCTTTCTGCATCATGACCACAAACTCGCTAAAAGGAATGCCACTTTCAATCAGGTGCATGAGGATAGGCGTCGTAATGTAGTAAGGTAAGTTGGCTACTACCTTGATTGGCAAATCAGGATTTTTGAAATTCTGGATATGCTGGGCCAAGTCAACCTTAAGAATATCCTCATTGACCACGGTCACATTATCAAAATCACGCAAGGTATCTGCCAAAATCGGTACCAAACGGTGGTCAATCTCAAAAGCCATGACCTCAGCTGCGCGCTCAGCCAGAAACTCAGTCAAGGCACCAATTCCTGGACCAATTTCGATGACATTGACCTGATCATCAATCTCTGCCGTATCCACAATCTTTTGAAGGATATTGGTATCCGTCAGGAAATTTTGTCCAAAGGACTTTTTAAAGGTAAAACCGTGACGCTCCAGCACTGCCTTGGTCACGCTATAATCTGCAATTCTCATCTATTCTCTTTTCTAATTATTAGCTAAAAATAATATATAGAAGCCACATAATTCCTAGTGCCAGCAAAATCCAAAATATAGCAAGAACACGATGTTTGTTCCCTTTTGAATCAGCTCCAGTCATATCAAGTGCTTTTTTATCTTCTTGGAGGTTCATTTTCTTCAATTCATCCTGATAGGCAACCGAATCTAGAATATTGTCTTCTGGTAATAATTCTGAAGCATAATAATCAGGAAAACCCATAGCAAGGCCAATTAAGTTCTTATCCTTTAGAGAAAAATCCAAATCTTTTGGTTGATTTTCCTGAATAGCTCGGATATTTTTTAACAGTTTATCAGCGACTACAGACACTTGGTCCATAAAAACTACATCCAAAAGATCAAATCCAAGCACATCACCGTCTTTGACATTTGCAAGAATATAACGAACAAAGTCATCATAGAGTTGCAAGGCTTGCGGGGCATTCTCTTCTAAAAAAGAGCGGTTTTGGAGAGCATTCTGCTGGAATTTTGCAATAGGAAGTAAGATATCTACATTCTGCTCTTGGTAAAACTTTTCTGCTTGTTCTTCATCTTCTTCGAGTTGTTCTGCTGTTTCCCAGAGAGAAATGGGAGTTCTTAAATCTTCTTCATTCCAAAACAATTGCCAAAAATAGGGTATCGTGTAGATGCCTGCTGTTAAGATACGAGCTTCATCTCCGTTTTTTAAATAAATATAGCTTCTATTTGCCATTTCATTTCCTTTCACAATTTTTATGAAGGTTTTAACTTCCGTCAAAGTCACTCCAAACAGTTCCAATTGTTTATATGGGCTCTTGTTGCCAAAAAATCAATGCATATATAGCTTGGCCTTAGTCACGCTATAATCCACAACTCTCATCTATTCTCTTTTCTAATATAGTATGCTTCCGGGGTGCTATGATAGAGCAAAACAAATAAGGGAGTCTCAGTAATTCCTTCCAACATCTCTTTTAAGATTGCATCTGGATGGATAATCTCTCGTGTTTTGGTGAAATAAACACCTTGTTCACCATTCCGATTACGGAGTTCCCAGGCCACATTGTTTCCTTGGACAGACGGCAAATAACGTCCCTTTTCTAGAAATTCAAAAAAATCTTTCACCGTCATGTCATCAGGAACTTCAAATTCCACCTCATGAGGCAGTACATCGTCCCCCATACACACAGAATCTCTATCAACTCGGATTTTCATTTCGCTCTTTCCTTATAAGTTTCTATTTGAACACTATCAAAATAAATCTAAGCACCTCTATTGTAACACATTCCCTTTGTATTATCGGGTTATCTGGTTATTGTTATCACTTTTCAGGACTCTGCAAACAGATTTCGATATCTAAATTTCTTTCCACTATTGATGTAAGCATAAAATTTATTTTTCTAATCCTTTATGAATTGTCTCTTGAAAAAGTCAGGTGCTCAAGCAGAGAATAGAGTTTTTCTTGCTCCTCTTCTTCGTAAGCAGGTGCATTTGCTTTTACTTCCCTGCATTTCTCGTCATACAGAAAACCGTCTTGGCCATCTTCTGTAGATAAAGCTGTATAGACTTTCGCCATTTCTTCAGGACTAATCGAAAATTTCGACTTAATTTTATACAGATTTTTCATAAAAGTGTTGAGGTGATTGTAGCGGCTCATATCAACTTTGACATTGGTCACACGAATTGCCTGAACCTTGATACCTTTCCAATGTTTCCGCATATAAAGCGACAACATCAACAAGGCTAGTTTATTCTGATAATAGGTATTGGCAGGACTGTAACGTTTTTGACCAGCTAAATTTTCAAAATCAAGTTTCATGAAAGGATAGAGTATCAGCCCTTGAGAAGAAATATTAATAATCCGACCACTTTCTGATTTTTCCAACAAACCTTTCAACAGGATAGAAAGCAAGAAAGGGGCGACAACATTGGTCGCAAATTGCTTTTCCAATCCATCTTTGGTTACCACAGGACTTTTGATTGATAAATCAAAATCAGCCGCATTGTTAATTAAAACATCTAAAGTCTCTTCTTTTTGGATATACTGCTCCACTGCTTTCCTGACACTCTTCATCTCAGATAAATCAGCCAAGATATAATCTACATGTCGATTTCCTGTTTGTTGACGAATTTCCTCACAGGCTTGCTCAGCAGCTTCTTTTCGCCGGCAAAACAGGGTCACTGACCAGCCCTTTTCAGCCAACTGTTTAGCAGCCTGATAGCCAATACCACTATTGCCACCCGTAATAATCACTTTTTTCATTTCTGACTCCGTTAGTTTGAATATTTACGCATGGCTTCCTCCACTTCTGCCAAGGTCACCCCAAATAACTCTAAGCGCTTGAGGAGTTGCTTGCCGTTGGAATAGCCGACGCGGAGCTGTTCGCCCAGATACTCTCGGCGTCTACGGCTGTCTGCTCCCGCTAGGAAACCAAGACGAATCAAGTCACTACGACTGATATCAAACTCGTTCTCATTTTCAAATTGTTCTGTTACCTGAGCCAGCGCTGTTTTTAGATCTTCATAGCTGGCGTGTTCAATTCCCAGTGAACGCCCCTTAGTCTTGGACTTGGGAACCGCTTCATCACGTTTGAGAAAGGCATGCTGCACTGTCGGAAGGGCCGTCATAATCATACGACGGATTCGTTCCCCGTTAAAGTCAGGATCTGTAAAGACAATGACTCCATGCAGTTCATGCAGGCGTTGGATCCGCTCTATGTCCTGATCATTGATTGCCGATCCTCGTGTCTCATAGGTCTCTACGTCAAAGTAACGTTTGAGATTAGCTGTATCATCCCGTCCTTCGACTACGATGACTTGGGAAATTTTTTCTTTCATTACTTGCTATCCAATTCAAAGATACGCTCTGCATTTGCAGTCGTTGCTGCTGCTAATTCCTCGGTCGTCATCCCACGCAGGTCGGCGATAAAGTCCACCACATAACGTGTGTAGGCTGTTTTGTTTTCACGGCCACGTTTAGGAACAGGAGCCAGGTAGGGGGCATCCGTCTCTACCAAAATTTTATCCAAAGGAAGTTCCCTAGCAGCCTCTTGGATATCCGTCGCTTTCTTAAAGGTCACCACTCCTGAGAAAGAAATAGTCATGCCAAGCTCGACAAACTTCTCAGCCCACTCCAAAGAACCTGAGAAGGAATGCATAATCCCACCACGAGGACCAACGCCCTCACTATTGATAATCTCATAAGTATCTTCTAGCGCATCACGAGTGTGGACCACAAAAGGCAAGTTCAAATCCTTAGACAACTGAATCTGACGACGAAAAATCTGCTCCTGCACTTCCTTAGATGCTGTCATCCAATGGTAGTCCAGACCAATCTCACCTAAAGCAACAACCTTGGGATGTTTTAGTTTTTCAAGCAAGTAAGCTTCGACCTCGTCTGTGTATGTCCCTGCTTCAGTCGGATGCCAGCCAACAGTTGCGTAGAGTTGCTCATACTCATCTGCCAACTCTAGGGCTCGTTCAATGGTTGGTTTGTCAAAACCAACAATATTCATCTGTGTCACACCCATATCAGCCGCCAAGGCAAGCTCTTCCTCCTCACGACCTGCAAATTCCTCTACATTTAAATGTGTGTGCGTATCAAAAATCATCTCTTCTAACCTCATTTTCTTCCATCTATTATACCAAAAATAGCATCCCTCGGCTTGTAAAAATATTCTAATATCAATCATTCTCCCTTGACTGCCTTTTCTCAAAGCAGTATAATAACACTTATTGAAATTTTCAGCAAAGGAAAAGAAAATGTTTAGAAAATTAAAATATACCTTTATCGGTCGACCACTCAAGTCTCTCACAGACGGCGAAGGAGGGTTGTTGGGAAAAATGCAGGCACTTGCAATGTTATCCAGTGACGCCCTGTCTTCTATTGCCTATGGGCCTGAACAAGTCATTCTCGTTTTAGTTAGTCTCTCTCCCCTAGCTATTTGGTGGAGCCTCCCTATCGGTATTTTTGTCCTCTTACTCCTCGCTAGTTTGACCATTTCCTATCGTCAAATCATCCACGCCTATCCTCAAGGTGGAGGAGCTTATATGGTCACTCGGGAAAATCTCTCCCCTGAACTGGGCTTGATTGCAGGAGGCAGCCTCCTTGTTGACTATATGCTGACAGTAGCCGTATCCGTTGCGTCTGGAGCTGATGCTATTACAGCGGCCATCCCTGCCCTCCATCCCTATAATCTTCATATCTCTATTTTCCTAGTCTGCCTGCTCATGCTCTTGAATTTAAGAGGATTGAAAGAATCTGCCAGCTCTCTGATGATTCCCGTCTACCTCTTTATCTTCAGTACCGTTTTTCTCTTGCTTTATGGGTTCTTTCAACTATTTACAGGTTCCCTAAACTACCAGGCGACTTCAACCATTGGACAAACTGTTCCGAGCCTTTCCATCGTTCTCCTACTAAGAGCCTTTACCAGTGGCTCTGCCTCTCTGACAGGGGTCGAGGCTATTTCAAATGCAGTCCCATTTTTCAAAACTCCGAAAGAAAAGAATGCTGCTCAGACCTTGACCATCATGTCAATGATTTTAGGTTTTCTTTTTGCAGGCATCACCTTCCTAAACTACTGGATGGGGATTATGCCTCAACACGGTGAAACAATACTTTCACAAATGGCCAAGGGAATTCTTGGTGATTCATTCTTTGGTCATGCTAGCTACTATCTCTTCCAGTTCTCGACAGCCTTGATTCTAGCCGTAGCTGCAAATACTGGCTTTTCAGCCTTCCCTATGCTGTCCTACAATATGGCAAAAAACAAGTACATGCCCCATCTCTTTATGGAAAAAGGGGATCGCCTTGGCTACTCCAACGGTATCTTAACTCTGGCTTTTGGAGCTATGATCCTTCTTCTCATTTTTAATGGGAATACTGAACGCTTGATTCCTCTTTATACTATCGGAGTCTTCGTTCCCTTTGCCCTTTCTCAGACTGGGATGATTCGCCATTGGAAAAAGGAAAAAGGAGCAAACTTCTTAAAATCTGCCTTCGCTAATATCCTTGGGGCCATCATTTGTTATGCTATTGTCCTCATTTTACTCCTCTTCAGACTGGGTGATATCTGGCCATTCTTCCCAATTATCCTAGTTTTAACCTTCCTCTTTTTGTCCATTCACAGCCATTACCTAAAAGTGGCAAAACAACTGCGACTCTACGAAGGAATTGAGAAGCGCACTTATGACGGTAACCTTGTCCTTGTCCTAGTAGGAAATGTTACTCGAGTAAGTGTCGGAGCCATTAACTACGCTCAAAGTATCGGTGACGAAGTGTTGGCTATGCACATTTCTACTAAAGAAACTGCCGAAAAAGACCAAGAAATTCTTCAGGAATTTGCCGATTACTACCCAAATATCACTCTGAAGAATATCAACACCAGCTACCGCGACATCATCACCCCTAGCGTTAAGTATGTCAAACGAATCGCCCAAGAAGCTAAGCAAAAAAACTACACCGTTACAGTCCTTGTACCACAGTTCATCCCTAACAAGCCTTGGCAAAATATCCTGCACAATCAAATGAGCCTCAAACTAAAATACGCTCTCAGATGGCATGAAGACGTCGTTGTCGCTAGCTACTCTTATCACTTAAAAGAATAAACAAAAGCTCAAAATCAAAATCATTTGTTTTTGATTTTGAGCTTTTTTATCTGAACTTCTCAAATTTTCTTATAGATTAGAGACTTATTCCATGATACAAAACTCATACTGAAATGTATGAATCTTTCACTATCTATACTTGTTGAGCAAAACAAAAGCCAGTAGACTCGAGTTCCTACTGGCTTCTTTGCTGAATTTGTTTGGATTATGCAGCCAAAACTTTGCGTCCTTTACGACGACGAGCTGCCAATACGCGACGACCGTTTTTAGTTGACATACGGTTACGGAATCCGTGTTTGCGCGCACGACGAATTTTACTTGGTTGATAAGTACGTTTCACGATGAATACCTCCTCATAGATTTTGTATTCGTTTAGCCGGCTATAAAGTGATCAGTTACTAAACATACTTTACTATTCTATCTGATTCTGATACTTTTGTCAATAGCTCTAGGCAAATGTTTCCAGCTTTTTCTCATGTAAGCCCTATCTACGATACTGTTTCAAGAAACGAGTCATCTTTTCTTGGATTTGTGCTAATTCATCTACACGAGGAAGATAAACAATACGGAAATGGTCTGGTTCTTGCCAGTTAAAGCCGCGACCATGAACCAAGAGAACCTTTTCCTGCTTCAAGAAATCAAGAACGAACTGTTCATCATCATCGATACGGTACATATTGCGGTCGATTTTAGGGAAGATATAAAGACCCGCCTTAGGCTTGACCGCAGATAAACCTGGAATATCTTGAATGGCATTATAGATAAAATTTCTTTGCTCATAGATGCGACCACCAGGAAGGAGTAATTCGTCCACTGACTGGTGCCCACCTAGCGAGGTTTGTACAACTTGCTGGGCTAAAACGTTGGAGCAAAGACGCATATTAGACAGCATATTGAGACCTTCGATATAGCCTTTAACATGTGTCTTAGGACCAGACAAGACCATCCAGCCCACACGAAAACCAGCGATACGATGCGATTTTGACAGACCATTCATGCTGACACAGAAAACATCTGGAGCCAGACTAGCTACTGAGACATGCTCATGATCGTCCATGACCATACGGTCGTAAATTTCATCCGCAAAGATAATCAAGTCGTTTTGACGGGCAATCTCAATAATATCCAACAAGAGTTCCTTGGGATAAAGGGCTCCTGTCGGATTATTTGGATTGATGAGAATAATAGCCTTGGTGTTTGAAGTGATTTTTGACTTGATATCGTCAATATCAGGGTACCATTCTGCAGCCTCATCACAGATATAGTGAACGGCATTTCCCCCAGCTAGGCTGACAGCCGCTGTCCAGAGAGGATAGTCTGGCATAGGCACCAAGACCTCATCTCCATTGTCCAAAAGCCCTTGCATGGACATGACAATCAGCTCACTGACACCATTTCCAAGGTAAATATCATCAATATCCACATTTGGGAATTTCTTCAGTTGGCAATACTGCATGATAGCCTTACGCGCCGAAAAAATACCCTTGGAATCAGAGTACCCTTCGCTATCACGCGCATTCATAATCAAATCATGAATGACCTCATCTGGCGCTGTAAAGCCAAATTCTGCTGGATTTCCTGTATTCAGGCGTAAAATCTTTTCTCCATTTGCTCGCATACGCATGGCTTCTTCTAAAACAGGACCACGGATATCATAAGCAACATGCTCTAGCTTGCTAGATTTGTTAAATTCTTTCATCTTTTTTCCTCAATTCGTCAGGATAGTAACATTATACCACTAGAAAGTCGCTGCGACAAGCTTCCATAAACAAGGAAACAAAAGAAAAAACATTGACAAAGAGAATCTTCACTAATTCTCTTTTCTTTTATTTCTATATACGCACTAAGTCTATGACCAACAATATGGTTTAAAATATGATTTTTACTTTACTTCTTTAGTGAAAAGGGTTACAATAAAAGCAAGAAAATTTCAGGAGGTTTCATTATGGCACAACGTTACCAAAATGTTATGGTCGCAATTGATGGTTCTAAAGAAGCGGACTTGGCTTTCGTCAAAGGTGTTTACACTGCTCTACGCAATGAATCCAAGCTCACCATTGTCCATGTTATTGACACACGCGCTCTTCAAAGCGTATCTACCTTTGATGCTGAAGTTTACGAAGAACTCCAAGCCGATGCTGAAAGTATGATGAAAGAGTACGAAAAGCGTGCAAAAGATGCCGGTTTAACTGATATCCACATCGTCATCGAGATGGGAAATCCCAAAACTCTCCTCGCTCGGACGATTCCAGACGCAGAAAATGTTGACTTGATTTTAGTTGGTGCCACAGGTCTCAATGCCTTTGAACGCCTCTTAGTCGGGTCTTCATCTGAATACATTCTCCGCCATGCAAAAGTTGATTTGCTGGTCGTGAGAGAAAGTGAAAAAACATTATAATTATTAAAAAAGGAGCCTAGAGCTCCTTTTTGTTACTTATTATTTCTATTTCTTTCTTTATGTCGCTCATAAGCCTTAAGCTGACGTTGTAGCTCCTGTTTAATGGCAGGTTCTGGAGCATATTCTTCTTCCCAGTCATCTGGTTTTAAAATCTTGTGTGTAACTGGGTCAAAATGAGCTTTTCCATCAGGGAAAACCTTCCCCATATTTGCTTCATGGACAATATCAAAAATGCGTTCTGGATCCACTCCCATCAAAACAAAACTACCGTATGTGAAATACAGTGTGTCGATCAAAGCATCCACTTGACCGACCAAGTTTTGCTTAGCAGGTGTCTTTTTCGCCACTTTCTCTGCTGCCTTATCAAGTGCTTCATGCATGCTTGCAAGGGACTCTTGGAATTCTTCCTCCGAAGAACTTGCCGCGCGAACAAACTCTACTAATTCTTCAATTTTAAAGTCTGCGCGGTGGGTTGCACCTTCAACATCCCATGCTTGTGGCTCTTCTTGAGTTCGTTCATCCATCATGTGGTGGAAGGTCTTTACTTTATTAAAGTGGTAGTCCCGACTGACAAACACTTTTTCTGAAGCCAAAACACCAAAGTGCTCAAGCGCCTTGTGGATGCCATCTTGTTGATTACTTGCCGTAATATGCTTAGCAACCTCTTTGGCACTGCTACTGCCATTTCCCATAGCGACTGACATACCGACACCTGCTAACATTTCCAGGTCATTATCTGAATCACCGAAGGCCATGACTTGGTTGAGAGCAAAGCCATATTCTTTCCCGACCCGACAAATGCCTTCTAGTTTGGAATTTCCTTGGTTAATGATATCTGCGGCAAAAGGATTGCTTCGAGTCAATTTCAAGTCTTGAAAATCAGCTGCTGCCTTCTCAGATTCTTCTGGCGTCATCAGCATCAAAACTTGATAAATGGGTTGATTAATCAAGTTAAGCAAGTCGTCTTCTTTTTGAGGAACTGCCTTGCTGACCATTCGATTAAAAGAACGGCTGACGGTTCTTGTCAGCACTGTCGGGATAAAACGACTAACCAGTTGGGAAAAGGATCCGAGACCAAATGACATAATCTTCGAACCAACAACGGCATGCTCGGTTCCAAGAGCGATTTCTTTACGCTCCTTTTTAGCATAAGCAATCAGTTGACGCAGGCTTGACTTAGCAATCGGACTTGCAAAGAGTACCTTTTCTTTATTAAAAATGTATTGGCCATTGTAGGTCACCGCAAAGTCTAGGTCCAAGTCTTCCATCAATTCCTTGACAAAAAACGGTCCTCGTCCTGTCGCTACTCCAACAAGTACCCCTTGCTCTTTGACAATCTTAATCGCGTCCTTAGTGGATTTCAAAACACTCTTGCGATCGTTGACTAGCGTTCCATCGATATCAAAAAAAACAGCCTTGACTTCCATCCTATCCCATTCTCCCCTTTTGTGTTACAATGATTATACCACATTTCAGAAAGAGTGACTAAATCATGCCTAAGAAAATCCTTGTTTTACATACAGGTGGGACTATTTCCATGCAAGCAGACGCCACTGGTGCCGTTGTAACTAGTCAGGACAATCCCATGAACCATGTTTCCAATCCACTTGAAGGGATTGAGGTTCATGCCCTAGACTTTTTTAATCTACCAAGTCCCCATATCAAACCCAAGCATATGCTTGCACTCTATCATAAAATCAAAGAGGAAGCTGATAACTACGATGGAGTTGTGATCACACATGGGACGGATACCTTGGAAGAAACAGCCTATTTCCTTGATACCATGAAAATCCCACACAAGCCCATCGTTCTAACAGGAGCTATGCGTAGTTCCAACGAACTTGGTAGTGACGGTGTATACAACTATCTGAGCGCTTTACGAGTTGCCAGCGATGATAAAGCAGCCGAAAAGGGTGTGCTGGTCGTCATGAACGATGAGATCCACGCAGCCAAGTATGTTACCAAAACACATACAACCAACGTCAGCACCTTTCAAACCCCAACACATGGACCACTTGGCCTCATCATGAAGCAAGAAATCCTCTACTTCAAAACGGCTGAACCTCGTGTCCGGTTTGATCTCGAGCGTATTCAAGGTCTGGTTCCCATCATCTCAGCCTATGCCGGTATGACAGACGAGCTGATCGATATGTTAGACTTGGAACAGCTGGATGGCTTAGTCATTCAGGCTTTTGGAGCAGGCAATGTTCCCAAAGAAACAGCTCGAAAGTTGGAAAATCTCCTCCAAAAAGGAATCCCAGTCGCCTTGGTCTCACGTTGTTTTAATGGTATTGCTGAACCTGTCTATGCCTACCAAGGCGGAGGGGTGCAGTTGCAACGAGCTGGTATTTTCTTTGTCAAAGAACTCAACGCTCAAAAAGCTCGCCTCAAATTATTAATTGCCCTTAACGCTGGACTAAAAGGACAAGCCTTAAAAGACTATATGGAAGGCTAATCCTCTTCTCTAGAACACAAAATCAGGAAATCGTGAAGATTTCCTGATTTTTTCTATTTACGTTTTCGTGTAGAGCGGCGTTCTGTCAAACCATGAGGTAAGAGAACTTCACGTTCTTCCAACTCTTCCTTATGCATAATCTTAGTCAACATACGCATGCTGATAGCACCTAAGTCATAAAGAGGTTGGGCAATAGTCGTCAAGTTTGGACGAGTGAATCGTGCAATCTGAGAGTCATCTGTCGTAATGATTTCAAACTCTTCTGGTACAGACACACCGTGGTCAGCCAAACCATTTAGGACACCTGCTGCCAATTCATCACCTGTTACAACTGCGGCTGTAGCTTGTGATGAAATCAAGCGTTCTGCCAAGGCATAGCCATCGTCATAGCTATATTTTGATTCGAAGACCAAGCCCTCGCTATAAGAATGTCCAGCTTTTTTCAAGGCTTCCTTATAACCAATCAAACGAACCTTGCCATTGATATCATCGACGAGTGGTCCGCTCACAAAAGCAATTTTCTCATTTTCTTTGAGAAGGTAGCTCACAGCATCAATCGTTGCTTGTTTGTAGTCGATATTCACACTTGGAAGTTGGTGTTCTACATCCACAGTACCAGCAAGAACAACCGGTGTCCGTGAGCGAGAAAACTCTGAACGAATCTTTTCAGTCAAGTGATAGCCCATAAAGATAATCCCATCGACTTGTTTTGAAAAGAGCGTGTTAACCACTGAAACTTCCTTTTCATCATCCTCATCACTATTTGCTAGGACAATGTTATACTTGTACATTTCAGCAATGTCGTCAATCCCCTTAGCAAGTGTTGAGAAATAACCATTGGTAATGTTAGGAATCACAACTCCGACTGTCGTTGTCTTCTTGCTAGCCAAACCACGAGCGACCGCATTTGGACGATAATCCAAGCGATCAATCACTTCGAGGACTTTTTTTCGAGTGTTCTCTTTAACATTCTTGTTGCCATTAACGACACGGCTAACTGTTGCCATCGAAACTCCTGCTTCACGGGCAACGTCATAAATAGTCACTGTATCATCTGTGTTCATTCCGTTTCCTTTCTATATTGAAAATTTCGCTTTCACGCATCTACTTACTTCATTTTATCACTTATTGTAAACACTTTCAAGTATTTTTAGGAGAAACTTTGAAAAAATTTCACAGTTTATTCCCATTTTGAAAAAGCAATTAGGATTCCTTGATTTTTGAGATGTTTTGCTGTATGATAAGAAAAAAATAAAAAGGGGGAGGATATCATGGCTTTTACAAATACACAGAGACGTTCCGCCAGTTTTGGTGTTGTGACCAGCCTACCTGACGATGTCATTGACTCTTTATGGTATATTATCGATCATTTTCTGAAAAATGTCTTTGAATTAGAAGAAGAGCTTGAGTTTCAACTGATCAACAATAAGGGGGCAATCACCTTCCATTTCTCTAGTCAGAACCTTCCGACTAGCATTGATTTTGATTTCAATCATCCTTTTGATCCCCTTTACCCTCCTAGGGTCCTTGTTGTAGACATGGACGGCAGAGAAACCATCCTCCTTCCAGAAGAAAATGACCTATTTTAAAAACTCTAGCTTCTCGGCGTAAACTGCTGAGGAACTAGAGTTTTCTTTTTCTAATAAATGGAGCGACTAACAACCAGACCATTGGGTTTTGTATACTCTAAGTCAAGGTAATCCTGGTAAGTCCCTGGTACGATGAAACCTTGGGGACTCAATATATCAGTCCCAGCTTTTCCCACGATTGAGTCTGCTAGCAAGACACAATTGGTACTGAGAACAAAGTAGGTCTTAAACTCAGATGAGCTAAATTTATAGAGGGTCGCATCTGCTTCCTGTTTCAGTTGGTAGGAGTAGGTATGCTTGACCTCGCCCTCTCTTCTTTTCATCAACTGCGAGCTTGGCTCCCAAGGAATTAACAAATCTTCTATCTCTGCCAAACGAGCTTGGATAGCAGCTTTCTGTTGTTCTGTCAAACTCAGACCATAAGCAAACAAGGTCTTCTGACTCTCCCTCTTACAAAGTTCGATGTATTTTTCCCGATTGGCTTTAAATAAAACACCGTCTCCAACCATACCGAATAAACGCTCCGATTGGGGATCATACGAACCATAGGAAATAACCCTCCCCTGATAACAAATATCCACATGCCCCATGGCGAGGAAAAAAGAGGTTTCAGAAGTATGGACAAAAATTTCTAAATCAACCGTCTGGTCGTTTTTTCTTTCTGAATGAACTTCCCCTTCTTGGATTTCATGATTTGATAACCACTCATTCAGTTTACGCAAGGTGCTGATAGGGATCAGAGCCGTCACAAAGATTGGCAAGGTCATTCGCATTCGCCGTTTCAGCTTGGGATTGCTTTCTATCCTCTCAAAAAAGAAACCATCCCGAAGACTACTGGCTCCTAGCATGAGCAAGTAAAATCCAAGTAAGAGCAATTCAAAATTCGCCGCATCGTGAAAAGGAGAAATGCTATAAAGACCAAATCCTATCATCCATACAGCATCGAAGAAATGATGAAGCCGAGGATGAATGGCATTTTTTCGATAGAGAAACCAAGTCACAAGACTAATGACGCCCGTAAACAGCTGGTAACTCGCAATGATAAACACCAGGAGGTAGAGGGTCAGGTCTTGTAAAATGATAGAGTCAAACACCAGAGCCGCGACCACCAGCTTGGCCAAGGTTACAAAGATGTTTTCCCTACGCTGTTTATCCTGAAACCAACGAGTCAACAAGTGCCAAACTGCTGACAAGGAAAAGTAAGTCATCAGCAACTGATAACCTATCCTTGGAATCACCTGTCCGAAATAAATCAAGAGAAAGCCTAAAACAATAGCAAGTAGCCCCTCCCCTATACTCTTCCACTTGCTATAGCTCTCGGAAAGTTTAGGCATCTCCTTGCTCCAACTGGTCAACCAAGTATCGAATTGGTTGTTTTAAGTTTGGATGGATAAAATGGGGAGCTATTTCTTGCAGAGACTCAAGGACAAAGAGGCGTTCTGCTACATAAGGATGAGGTAAGATGAGGTCGTCTGTATAGATGACTTGGTCTTCTACAAAAAGCAGGTCCAAATCAATCAAACGTGGCCCCCAATGCACCTCTCGAACCCGTCCCATTTCTGACTCGATAGCTAATAATGTTTCTAACAAGACTGGTGCTGGTAGCCAGGTTTCTACTTCAATCACCTGATTGGCAAAGCTATCTTGCTCAACACCACCCCAAGGCTCTGTCGCCAAGACACTGGACTCTTTGAGAATATGGAGACCTCGAGCTCGCAGTTTGTCAATGGCTTGCTCCAAGTTTGCTTGCTTGTCCCCCATATTGCTTCCTAGAGCGACAAAAGCTCGTTGCTTACGACGGTGAATGGTCACCGAGCAGGTATCCAATGGCAAATGCACAGGAGCCCATGGTTTTTTTAGTTCCAACTCAATCTCTTGGACAAGAGGATAGGTCTCAAAGGTACGCTCTACTAGTTTGTAGGCTACCGTTTCAATCAAATCCTCAGTGCTTTCCTGAAACCAAGTCTTCCACTGTTGGCAAAGTTCTCCATAGTGGACAGAAGAAGACAAATCTAACTCAGTCGCTGCCTTGGTCATATCATAGGATAAGCGTGCGGAAATAACAAACTTTTGCCCCAATTCCTTCTCACTTGGAAAGAGTCCATGATAAGCAAATATTTCCAAATCTTTAATCTTTAGCTGATCCATAACTAGTCCTTTCTAGAAAAATCCGCTTAAAGCGGATTCTTTTTATACTCAATGAAAATCAAAGTGCAAACTAGGAAGCTAGCCGCAGGCTGCTCAAAACACTGTTTTGAGGTTGCAGATGGAAGCTGACGTGGTTTGAATTTGATTTTAGAAGAGTATTATAGTCCCATTAAACGATAAGCCTGGTCTCGGAGGTCCTTATCCGTCTCAAATAGGCCACGGGCTACAGTAGTTAAGGTTGCAGTGCCTGGTTTTCTGACACCACGCATGCTCATACACATATGTTCCGCCTCAATAACAACAAAGGCTCCCTTAGCCCCTAGATAGTCCATCAAGGCATCAGCCACTTCAATATTCAACCGTTCTTGAATCTGTGGTTTCTTAGAGTAGACTTCAACCGTACGAGCTAGCTTGGACAAACCTGCCACACGGCCATCTGGAATATAGGCAATATGCGCTCTCCCATAGAAGGGCAAGAAGTGGTGTTCACACATGGTGTGGAAAAAGATATCCTTCTCCACCACCATATTATCGTCGATAATCTCAAAGGATTTTGACAAATGTTCCTCCGCAGTCTGACCAAGACCTGAAAAAATCTCTTGGTACATACGGGCTACACGAGCAGGTGTTTCCTGTAAGCCCTCCCGGTTAGCATCCTCACCAACAGCCTCGATAATCATTTTTACAGCTGCTTCAATTTTTTGTGTATCCATTCTCTAGTTATTCCTCTCCATTAGGTAGGCTCTCACTTGGCTCAAGAAATACAAGGAACCCGTGACAATCCTAACTGTTTGTTTCTCTTCATTTTTATCTGTCAATTTCTGCTCTAGAAAATCCTGCCAACTTTGGTAATTGAGATTTCTAGACTTGGCTGTCTCTTTCAGCACGCTTTCATCCGTCGCCCGACTATCATCAAAATAAGTCAGAGTCAGTTGACTATCCGGCACCGTCTCTAGCAAATCCAACATATCCTCCAAAGCCTTGGTTTTGATACAAGTAAAGAGGATTTCCTTATGATAATCCGCAAAGCGTTCTTGTAAAGTAGTTAACAAAGCCTTGATAGCATGGGGATTATGAGCCCCATCCAAAATCATCATAGGTTCGCTAGACAGGACCTCCAAACGCCCTGGCCATCTTGTTTCTTCCAAGGCTTGAGCAAGCAAGTCATTGCTAGCTAATTCTTGCCCAATCTCTTGGCAATAAATGTCTAGAAGAGCAAGTGCCATCCCTGCATTCTCGATCTGATGCAAACCAAGCAGACCTGTTTGAAAGCGACCTTGTCTGACAGGACTTGTATAGTCAAAGACCTCGCCCGTCACCACACTTTCTTGATGACCAACCTGATAATCTGTCCCATAGGCAATTCTCGGCGCATCTTTCCCTTCCGCAATGCGGTCAATAATAGCCAAGGCTTCTGGAGCAATGCGACCTGTCACCAAAGGAATGCCTTGTTTGATAATACCAGCCTTCTGTTCTGCTATGGCCTCTACAGTATCACCAAGCAGGGCTACATGATCCAAGCCAATAGTCGTAATTCCTGTCAGAATGGGCTGGCAAACATTGGTACTATCCAAAAGACCACCCATACCGACTTCCATGATGGCCACATCTACTTGCTCTGAGGCAAAGTAATCATAAGCTAGAGCTGTGATAATCTCAAACTCGGTTGTTCCCTGCAAATTGTCAGCAGATTCCCCCTCAAGCAAAGAGCGATAAACTGCCATGAGGGCCTCCAGCCTCGCTTCTGGGATGGATTCCCCATTGATGCTAATCTGGTCTGTATAATGAATGAGATAAGGCGAGCTGAACACACCAACTCTTAGACCTAGCTTTTCCAGCATCTTTTTCAAAAAAGCAATGGTAGACCCCTTGCCATTGGTCCCTCCGATATGGATGACCTTAAGTTTGAGATGGGGATTGCCTCGTAAAGCTAGGAGTTCCACCATTCGTTCCAAACCGAAATGCGGTTGGTCCATCCGGTAGTGGGCAATCCATTGATTGTTTTGAATTTCGTTCATCTTACTTATATTGTTTTAAATCTAGATTTTCCGCATCTTCTGCCAATCGAATAGCTGACGCAATTTCAACCGCCATCTTGTGACTGGCTACATCGTGCACGCGCACTACTTCTACACCCTGTCTCGCAGCGATACTAGTCACATGAGCCGAAGCTGTGTCCCGATTGCGGAAACCAAGTTCTGTCTCAGGATTGACTTCAAAACCATTTTCTTCCAGGATATTGACGACAAACCGCTTGCGCGAAACTCCAAGAAAGATTGGATAGCCTTGCTGGTGTAACTTGTCCAAATCACGTAGAAGGAGTAGATTTTCTTTCTTGGTCAGACCAAAGCCAATTCCTGGATCCAGCAGAATATTTTCTTGTGCAATCCCAGCTTCCTCCGCTCTCTCTAGAGCTCGTTCAAAGAAAGCCTCCATCAAGTCTTCGATTGGCATTTTTTCAAAGTCAGCTAACTCTTCCTCTGTAAAAGCTTGTCCAAAACCAAAATGAGGAAAGATGAGCGAGCTAGGATGCTGAGGTCGAGCCATGACTGGATTAAACATGATAACCACTTTCGCTCCAGCCTTAGCAACCACATCCGCCATTTTCTCATCTCCCATAAGACCAGTGATATCATTGACCAGATTGGCGCCAGCAGCCAAAGCAGCCTCTGCCACCCGACTTTTCCATGTATCGACGGAAATGAGGACATCACTTTCCTCACGGATAGCTTTGATAACTGGAACAACACGCTGGATTTCCTCTTCTATCTCTACATAGCTGCTGCCCGGGCGAGTCGATTCCCCACCGATATCTAGCATGCTCGCTCCTTCAGCTATCAATTTACGAGCTTGCTGGAGCGCCTGGTCAACAGCAAAAAATTGACCACCATCTGAAAAAGAATCTGGGGTTACATTGATAATGCCACAAATGGCTGTTTTTACGTGGTTGACTTTATTGGACATAACGGTCACTTCCTTAAGGTTCTTTACCATATTATCCCTCTATTTTACCATAAAAAGAAAAAGATGGACACGCTAGTATTCATCTTTTCCAAGTAGGTCAATGGCTTAGAATGATAGACCTAGATTTCTACTAATCAATACCAATAAGGCCAACAAACAAAATGCAATACCATTGAGAATCATATGAAGCAAAATGGACATCTCCAAACGCTCAGTCTTATAGGCTGTCCAAGTCAAAACCGTTGACATTCCTCCATAAATAATCACAGAAGGTAGATTGGTTGGCATATGGAGCAAGGCAAAGACGATTGCACCAACAACAAAGCCAAGTTTTTCTTTTCCACGGAAGATCTTTTGGGGAATAATCCCACGACACAAAATTTCCTCACAAATCGGAGCAACCAATACAATCAAGAAGAAGGTAGAAATCAAGGAACTATTCTGAACCAAACCATTCAGTATTGATTGGTTACTGGTTGTTGTTTCATTCATCATGCGAAGCAAAGCTGAGCCCAACAAATTAGTAGCAAAGATTACTAGATAACTCAATACCAAGCGAGCTAGGTCCTTAGCTTTAAAAAAGGATAGATTAAAGGTAGCAAGCTTTGTTTTCCGCGCACCAATGATAAATACCACCAAAACGACAATAGACAAGGCACCAACTAAGAGTCCTGATTGCAAAAGCGGAAATTGTCTAGAAGTCAACCAAGCGGATAACCCTAAAGGAAATTGTGATAGGACAAAAGCTGCTAAAAGGATGAGGATCCACTTCCCTCTGTCCCAAACCTCTCGCCAGATCGTCTTTTCTTTCATGATATACCTCCTTATAGTAAAAGGGGGAACCCCCCTCTTACTATTATATCATTTAAAGCGCCATACTGATATAGTTAAGGATAAACAAGGCATCCAAAATCCAAATCATCGCGTGCACATCCTTGGCTTGACCTTTGACAACTTTTGTTAACGTATAAGTCAAGAAACCAACTGCAATCCCTTGTGTGATAGAGTAGCTGAATCCCATGAAGATAGACGTAAAGAAGGCAGGGACAGCTTCAGCCATATCATCCCAATGGATGTTTTTCAAGCTACCGAGCATCATAATCCCAACGATAATCAAAATTGGAGCCGTCGCAGCTGATGGAACAATTGCCAAAAGTGGACTAAAGAAACTTGAAATTGCAAAACAAACCGCAACCACCAAGGCTGTCAAACCAGTACGTCCACCCGCACCGATACCCGCTGCAGACTCAACATAGGTTGTCACGTTTGAAGTACCTGCGATGGCACCAATTGAAGTACCAATCAAATCAGAGTAAAGAGCCTTATCCAACTTATCTGATTGGTGATTTTCACCATTTGTCGCTACGATACCGACTTTTTCACCTGTACCAATCAAGGTACCAATTGTGTCAAAAATATCTGTCAACGAGAAGGCCAGAATAGCCATAAGTGTTTCCGGTAGACGAGCAGTGTCTGAGATTAAAGCACCCAATCCTTGTGAGCCAAGTGCTGCACCAAAGATTGTCTTCAAATCTTCAAAGGCTGCACCTACATGGTTATTAGAAAAATCAATGCTTGATACATCAACCAAACCAACAGCGATAGCAAGAACTGTCGTTGTTAAGATAGAAAGAATGATTCCTCCCTTGATGCCCTTAATAACAAAGAAAATCGTAATAGCCAAACCTGCAATAGCTACTAAAACAGCCGGATTATTAAAGCTAACCAGACCTGGAACTGCTGAAGAGTTTGCTGTAATGGCTGCTTGGGCCTTATCAGCACCCTCACCAGCAACTGTATAACTTCCTGGATCAATAGAGAATTTCAAAAGACCAGCATTCTTAATCCCTACATAGGCAAGGAAGACACCGATACCTGCTGAAATAGCCGAACGAAGCGCATTGGGAATGGATTCAATAATCATTTTACGAACATTTGTTAAGGTAATGATTAGCGAAATAATCCCACAGATAAAGACCATAGCCAAGGCCTCTTGCCATGAATAACCAAGCCCAAATACGACTGTAAAGGTAAAGAAGGCATTGAGTCCCATACCTGGTGCTTGAGCGTATGGCAGGTTCGCATAGAAGGCCATCATCAGGGTACCAGCTACTGCACCAATAATCGTTGCTAGGAAGACACCTTGAGCAGGCATCCCTGTCTGCGCAAGCATTTGTGGGTTTACAAAGAGAATGTAACTCATTGCAAAGAAAGTTGTTAAACCAGCGAGAACCTCCGTACGAACGTCCGTCCCGTTCTCTTTTAGTTTAAATAGTTTGTCCATCTTTAATCTCCTTTTATTTTTTACGAACAATATTAGTATTATATCATTTATCATTCACCTTTTCAATATGTTTGTTTGATTTATTTAATAAATCAAAGCAACTGAGTTTTTTGTTCTTGTCTGCTTTTCTTCTTTCTTTTTGATATAATAGTAGACATCTTATCTGGAAACGACTAGGAAGGTTTATATGACTAAAAAAATTATCGCAGTCGATTTGGACGGAACCTTGCTTAATGGTGAAAGCAAGCTCTCCGATTTTACCAAAAAGACAATCAAAAAAATTACTGAAAAGGGGCACCATGTTGTCATCACGACAGGTCGTCCTTATCGTATGGCAAAAGAATTTTATCAGGAACTAGAGTTGCACACACCTATGATCAACTTCAACGGTTCCCTTACCCATCTGCCAGGACAGGCTTGGGAGCATGAAAAGTGCCTGACCTTAGATAAAAAATACCTCTTGGATATGGTCAAACACAAAGAGGATATCCAAGCTGACTTTATTGCAGGAGAATATCGCAAGAAATTTTATATCACCGCTCCTAATGAAGAAATTGCCAATCCCAAACTATTTGGTGTAGAAAATTTCCAACCAGAAAATCAATTCAAACCCGAACGAGTAACCAAGAATCCTAACTGCATTCTCTTGCAAACAAGAGTTGAGGACAAATACGCTCTAGCAGACGAGATGAATCGTTTTTACCAACACCAACTAGCAATCAATACCTGGGGAGGCCCCCTCAACATTCTCGAATGTACACCAAAAGGAGTCAACAAGGCCTTTGCTTTAGAGTATTTGCTCAATGTTATGAACCGAGACAGACAAGATTTGATTGCCTTTGGTGATGAACACAATGACACCGAAATGCTGGCTTTCGCAGGCAAGGGATATGCCATGAAAAATGCCAATCCCGATTTGCTACCATATGCAGATGAGCAACTCTCTCTGACAAACGATGAAGATGGTGTTGCCCATGCCCTACAAGATTTGTTCCTATAATACTCAAAAAGTTAGCTTGTGCTAGCTTTTTTGATTTTCACAATTTTTCAATTAACCGACCTGTTTTCATTTTTTTATATTAAATTACTCCCTTATCTTTTTATACATTCCTACAAAAATGTTTATATATTAACATTTTGTAAGCGAGTTTTCATCGAAAACCAATACATATTTATAAGAAATGGTTGCTTTTTGTTTGAAAACGGTTTATACTTAAAGTTAGGCTTAAAGTTTTCTTAAACATACAGTCAAACATTTTAAAGGAGGAATGACAATAATGAGTATCGGAATCATTATTGCGAGCCACGGCGAATTTGCTGCGGGTATTCATCAGTCAGGATCTATGATCTTTGGTGAACAAGAAAAGGTTCAAGTTGTAACCTTTATGCCAAATGAAGGTCCAGATGATCTTTACGCTAAATTCAACAACGCTGTGGCTGCATTTGACGCAGAAGATGAGGTTCTAGTATTGGCTGACCTTTGGAGTGGATCTCCATTCAACCAAGCTAGTCGCGTGATGGGAGAAAACCCAGATCGTAAATTTGCTATCATCACAGGACTCAACTTACCGATGTTGATCCAAGCTTACACAGAACGTCTTATGGACGCTGCTGCTGGCGTGGACAAAGTCGCTGCGAATATCATTAAAGAAGCCAAAGATGGCATCAAGGCTCTTCCAGAAGAGCTCAATCCAGTTGAGGAAGTTGCAACTGCTGCAGCTGCTCCTGCTGCCCAAGCTGCTATTCCAGAAGGAACAGTTATCGGTGACGGTAAACTGAAAATCAATCTTGCTCGTCTAGACACTCGTCTCCTTCACGGTCAGGTTGCCACTGCTTGGACTCCAGATTCAAAAGCAGACCGTATCATCGTTGCTTCAGATAACGTTGCAAACGACGAATTGCGTAAAGAATTGATCAAGCAAGCAGCTCCTAACGGAGTAAAAGCCAACGTTGTACCAATCAAAAAATTGATTGAGGTTGCAAAAGATCCTCGTTTTGGTAACACACATGCTCTTATCTTGTTTGAAACACCTCAAGATGCCCTTCGTGCCATCGAAGGTGGCGTGCCAATCAAGACCCTTAACGTTGGTTCTATGGCCCACTCAACAGGTAAAACAATGATCAATAACGTCTTGTCTATGGACAAAGAAGACGTTGCAACCTTTGAAAAAATGCGTGACCTCGGTGTTGAATTTGACGTACGTAAAGTACCAAACGACACGAAAAAAGATTTGTTTGACTTGATTAAAAAAGCAAACGTTCAATAATTTTAATCTGTTTCTATCATTTTCGAAAACAGGATTAAATACTTTATTAAAACTACATAGAAAAGGAATAAAACCATGTCAGATATTTCAATCATTTCTGCTATCTTGGTTGTAGTTGTTGCCTTCCTTGCAGGTCTTGAAGGTATCCTCGACCAATTCCAATTCCATCAACCAATCGTCGCATGTACCCTTATCGGACTTGCAACTGGTAACCTCGAAGCAGGTGTTATGCTTGGTGGATCTCTTCAAATGATCGCCCTCGGTTGGGCAAACATCGGAGCTGCCGTAGCTCCTGACGCTGCTCTTGCATCTGTTGCTGCAGCAATCATCTTAATCAAAGGTGGTAACTTTACTACTGAAGGTATCGCCGTCGCAACAGCCACAGCTATCCCTCTTGCCGTAGCTGGACTTTTCTTGACAATGATTGTTCGTACAATCTCAGTTGCCTTGGTTCACTCAGCTGACGCAGCTGCAAAAGAAGGAAACATTGCAGCTGTTGAACGCGCTCACTACTTTGCTCTTGTTCTTCAAGGTCTTCGTATCGCGATTCCAGCAGCCTTCCTTATCGCTATCCCAGCTTCTGCTGTTAAAGACGCTCTTGGTCTAATGCCAGAATGGTTGAATGGTGGTATGGCTGTTGGTGGTGCTATGGTCGTTGCCGTTGGTTACGCTATGGTTATCAACATGATGGCAACTCGTGAAGTATGGCCATTCTTCGCTATCGGTTTCGCTCTTGCAGCGATTTCTCAATTGACTTTGATTGCCCTTGGTGTCATCGGTGTTGCCCTTGCCTTCATCTACCTTAACCTTTCAAAACAAGGTGGAAACGGTGGCGGCGGAGCTGCGACTTCTAACGACCCAATCGGTGATATCCTAGAAGACTACTAGAAAGGGGAACAATCATGGCTGAAAAAATTCAATTATCAAAATCAGATCGTCAAAAAGTTTGGTGGCGTTCACAATTCCTTCAAGGTTCTTGGAACTACGAACGTATGCAAAACTTGGGTTGGGCTTACTCATTAATCCCAGCTATCAAAAAATTGTACACTAAAAAAGAAGACCAAGCGGCTGCTCTTGAGCGTCACCTTGAGTTCTTCAACACTCACCCATACGTAGCTGCTCCAATCATGGGGGTTACTCTTGCACTTGAAGAAGAGCGCGCTAACGGTGTTGAAATCGACGACGCAGCTATCCAAGGGGTTAAGATCGGTATGATGGGACCTCTTGCTGGTATCGGTGACCCAGTATTCTGGTTTACAGTTCGTCCTATCCTTGGAGCTCTTGGTGCATCACTTGCTGCATCTGGTAACATTGTTGGTCCCCTTCTCTTCTTCTTCGGATGGAATGCTATCCGTATGGCCTTCCTATGGTACACACAAGAGTTCGGTTACAAAGCGGGATCTGAAATCACTAAAGACATGTCTGGTGGTATCTTGAAAGACATCACTAAAGGAGCATCTATCCTTGGTATGTTCATCCTTGCCGTTCTTGTACAACGTTGGGTGTCTATCAACTTTACTGTTAACCTTCCAGGTAAACAATTGGCAGAAGGTGCTTACATCAACTTCCCAGAAGGTCCTGTAACAGGTGGAGAATTGAAAGGAATTCTTGGTCAGGCTCTTAGTGGTTTGAGCTTGGATAGCGTTCAACCACAAACACTTCAAGGTCAGTTGAACTCATTGATTCCAGGATTGATGGGACTTCTCCTTACTTTCCTCTGCATGTGGTTGCTTAAGAAAAAAGTATCACCAATCGCAATCATCCTTGCTCTCTTTGCAGTAGGTATTGCAGCTCGTTTCCTTGGTATCATGTAATTCAAGCCATCGAGAATATAGATAAAAAAGAATCAGGATCAAACCCTGATTCTTTTTGTGTGTCAACTTTTTCTCCTAGTCAGATAATGAAAGCTTCCAATCACTACTGCTAGGATGGCAACATAGAGCATTTGAGTGGCTTCTAAAGGCACAAAAGCACCTCGAATGATAAAGGTATTGGCAAGTACGCCAACAAGGGCTGCAAGGCTCAAAAAACCGAGTAAGAGTATCTTGTATCGATTAAAAGGCAGACTGACCTTGGCAACCAGACATAGACCATTGATCAAAGCAAGGAGGAAGCAAATAAATTTGACCTGGTCTGGGACAGTGATAAAGAAGTTAGTCAGGAGAACACTAGCAACCAGAACGCCTCCGCCAATCGCAGCGTTGGTTAGGATATCTCTCATAAAGTGAGTACTAACCTTTTCTTTATTGGACTCAAAAGTTAGGAAGAAGGATGGAATCCCAATCGTAATAGCTGAAATAATCGTGAACTGAATAGGGATAAAGGCAAATTCCAAACCAAATATTACACTCAAAATCGCAAACACGATGGAGAAGAAGGTCTTTGTCAGAAAGAGAGAGGCTACCTTTTGGATGTTATTGATAACCCGGCGACCTTCCATCAAGATATCATAAAATACTGCAAAGTCATCTGTTAGAAAAACAATATTGGATACACTTTTGGCTGCACTCGTTGCTCCCTTCATTGCGAAACTAATATCTGCTTTCTTAAGAGCTAGAACATCATTGACCCCGTCACCACTCATTGCAACTGTTTTACCAGCATTTTGCAAAATAGATACCATCTTTTGCTTCTGTTCAGGTGTCACCCGACCAAAGATATCGTGTTCCAAGACCACTCTTTCAAAGTCCTCATCACTCACCTTGGTCATATCAATAGCCCGTGCTTCTTCCTTAAATCCTGCCTTACGAGCCACCCCATATACAGCCACATGATTATCACCACTGATAATCTTCACTTCAACACCTTGAGATTCGAAATAGTCAAAGATTTCCTTGGTATTGTCCTTAATCTCATCTGACAGAACGACATGCCCTAGTAGTTCCATATCGTCTGGGCTTGTAATCTGGTCCTTGCTATGAGCAAGCGATAAGATTCGAAAACCTTGCTGTTTTAGATGTTCATAGTAGGCATCCATCGCTTGGGTAAAGCCGAGAAACTCATAAGCCCCGAAGAAATAGGTTCCACCGTCTTTTACTTGAACAAAGGAATACTTGTTTTTACTTGAAAAGGCACCAACTTCTTGAACGTCCCACTTTTTCTCACAGGTTAAGTAAGTCTTCAGAGCCCGCGACGTCGCATTTTCATCCTCAAAATAAGCCAGATACGAAGACAGTTTCTCTGCTAAATTAGCATCCATTTCTTGGACCTTCATATTACCAGTCGTGATGGTACCTGTCTTATCAAAACAAAGAACATCTACACGCGCCAAGGTCTCCACACAGTATAGTTCCTGCACCAGAACCTTCTTTTTAGCAAGCTTCATGGCCGCTACCGCCAGAGACACACTGACCAGGAGAATCAATCCCTCTGGAATCATGCCGACCAAGGCACCAGAACTTCCCAAGACAATCTCAACATAAGTCCGTCCCAGACTAAAACCTCTGACATAGAGCAGAATGGCAACTGGCACCAGCAAAATGGAGACGATTTTTAAAATCTTATCCATATAGTCCCGTAGTTGAGAAGGATATTTTTTGAATTCCTTGCTGGATTTTGCGAGTTTGTTGATGTAGCTATCGGGACCCACAGCCGTTGCTCTGACGAGACAAGTGCCACTGACGACATTGCTTCCGCTCATCAGCTGGTCACCAACTGTTTTAAAGACTGAATCACTCTCACCAGTCAGCAAGGACTCATCCACTTCAATATTCCCTTCAAGGACTTCCGCATCTACAGGCACCTGATCTCCCAGATTGAGATGCAAATACTCGCCCAGAACGATGTCCTCTGGAGCAATCTCAATCGTTTGGCCATCTCGATTGACCCTGTACTTACTTTTACCAAGTAAACTAAGCTTTTCTAAGGCATTCTTTGAGCGCACTTCTTGGAAGATACCGATGGCTGTATTGATAGCAATCACACCTAAAAAGAGCATATTCTCAAATCGCAAGGTTGTGGCTACCAGAACTGCCAGAGCCAAGTTCATAGCATTAAAAAAGGTAAAGATATTTGAAAAAATGATTTCCTTGGTCGTTTTATAGGGTTTAATATCGCTGATATTTCGTTGACGATCCTTGATGTCTTGACTGCTTAAATACTTCATTTCTACTCCGATATCCTTTTGTACTACTATAATAACACATATCTTTTCCTCTGTCACTTAAAGACTCAAAATAAGAAGAACTCCCTTGACAAGCATCATCTATCATTACTTTAAGAAATTACTTGAAAAAAAGAGGCTAGGATTCTCCTAACCTTTTTTCTTTATGCTTTATTCTGCCAAGGCACCCATTGGATCCCATGGTGCGAGCACGATTGGTTCTGCTTCATAGGCAGCTCGTTCTTCTGCTGTCAGCAATTCTTTGCGAACAACGATTTGGTAAGTGTATTCGTCCATCCAAGCGTCTGAAGCAACAAAGTACCCATCGGTACCGACCTTGTCTCCCCATGAGTTTTCAACCTTCCACTTGGTTGACTTGCCATTTTCATCCAAATCCACACCTGTCAAGACCATGGCGTGGGTCATCAAACTTTCGCTGTAGTCCAAACGTCCAGCTTTGTCTTGAGTGAGTTGAATATCCATGCTTGATTCAAAGTCATAAACATCTGTCGCAAGGATTCCAGCTTTGCGGTTGCTAAGTTGGCCGACATCTGAACCAAACCAAACAGTTTCACCTGTTTGCATTTGGGCAATCGCCAATTCTTTCAAGCGTTCCATTGGAACGTTGATGTAGCGAACTGCACGGCTACCAACCACATTTCCTAACATCTCAACTGTGTAAGATTTGCCGTAAGGCTTGTCAGCAGTTGGAGCATTGATAACAGAAACGTAGTCTTCTAGAGGAAGATTGACATATTTCTTGTAAAACTCTTGTGGCGTAATCCCCTTTTCGCTTTGGTAGTTATCATCCTTATCGCGATAAGCAAAGTCAAATTTACGTGGTGGAAGTCCTAGTGACATAGCAAGGAAGTTAAAGATTTCTTGCAAGAGTTCTTCTTTCTTAGCTTGAACAGTCGCTTGGTCTGCACCAGAAGCGAGCAAGTCACGCAAGATTTGAGCATCTTGACGAAGCAATTTGTTAAGGATGGCATTGAGCTCACGGCTGCTGCTAGATGAAACGGACTCAGGATAAACGGACTTGGGAACGACACCATATTTCTCAAAGAGGGCAACGACCATATCCCATTGTCCACCGTCTTGTTGAGGTGTTTGGAGTAGGAAGCTAACCTTGCGACTGGTCAAGTCTTGGTCTGCAGTCGCAATCACTTGCTCCAAGAACCAGTTGGATTTCTCGTACTTGTCCCAGAAGAATGTGTGAGCTTGTGACAATTCAAAGTTCTCCAGTTTGTATTGAGAGATGAGTTTGTGGCGGAAGGTGTTGAGAGCTGCAAACATCCAGCAACGACCAGACGCTTTCTGGTTAGTAACCTTGTCCTTGGTCAAATCCAATGAGAAAACAGGTGTGTTGTCTACATGGCTTTGACGACGTTCTAGAGCTGCAAAAATTCCATTATGGCTGACAGCATTTTCGATCGCTTGGTATTTGACATTTGCTTCATAGTTGGCAAATAGTTTATCTGTAAATGATTCTTGAATCGCGTTCATAGATTCCTCCTTTTATTCTACTGTCTATTATAACTCTTTTCACAAAGGAAGCAACTGAAAAACGAAAAAGGCAGGGACATTCTCCTCACCTTTTCTAGCATAAATTAAATTAAGCAATACTCGCAAGGAGAACCTCTAACTCCTCCTTGGTCAGGCGACGCCATTCTCCTCGTTCTAAGTTCTCGTCCAAGGCTAAAGTTCCCATCGTCAAACGTTGTAGGTCCACCACTTCCTTACCACAGTAGGCCACCATTCGTTTGACTTGATGAAACTTCCCTTCAGCAATGGTTACACGAACCAAACTTTGATTTTTTTCTGGATATACCGATACAAGCTCCAGTTTAGCCAGCTGACAGGTAAAGTCTTTGAGCGGAATGCCCTTGGCAAATGTCTCCACATCTTCTTGGGTCATAATTCCCTTGACTTGAGCCAAGTAAGTTTTATCTACATGACGCTTGGGCGAGAGAAGGGCATGGGCAAGCTGACCGTCATTAGTCAAGAGCAAAAGACCATGCGTATCAATATCCAAGCGTCCCACTGGAAAGACTTCCTTGGTCCGCGCAAAGTCATCCAACAAATCCAGAACTGTTCTATGCTTGGTATCTTCAGTTGCTGAAATGACCCCTTGAGGCTTGTTCATCATATAGTAAACAAATTCTTCATACTGGAGTTGTTGACCATCAAAGTAAATCTGGTCTCTTTCTTCGTCAATCTGCAGTTTAGCTGATTTTTCTTTCTTGCCATTAACTGTCACGCGCCCAGCCTTGAGCAAGTTTTTAACCTCTGTCCGGCTGCCAATAGCGCAGACCACTAAAAATTTATCTAATCTCATAGAACTATTATATCATACTCAAAAGGAGGCTGGCGCAAGTGACCAACCTCCTTTTTTCTAATTTTTCAAGAAACTAACTTCCTCGTCTCCAGAAAATCGCTAAGACAATCATAGCTCCTAAAATAGCTGGGATAATGGCCGTTCCTGCTATAATTGGACCCCAAGTTCCAAAGAGCAGGTGGCCCAGAAAGGCACCAATCCAGCCGAGAAACATTTTCCCAAAGCATCCCATGCTCTCTCCACGATTGGTTAAAGCACCTGCCAAGAATCCCACTAGGAGACCAACAAACATACTTCCAAGCATAACTTCTCCTTAAATTGCCCAGTCTCCATTACGGAAGAGAGGTACACGTGTTCCATCCTCACGGATACCATCGATATCCATTTGACTAGAACCAATCATAAAGTCAACGTGAACATCTGAACGGTTAAGTCCTGCAGCTTCAAGCTCTTCTTCGCTCATCTCTGCACCACCAACAACGCTGGTCGCATAGGCGGCACCGATAGCCAAGTGGTTTGAGGCATTTTCATCGAAAAGGGTATTAAAGAAGGTAATGCCTGACTGAGAAATTGGACTTGGATCTGGTACCAAGGCACATTCGCCCAAGGCACGCGCGCCTGCATTTTCAAAGACAAGGTCTTTCATAACCTGATCACCCTTCTCAGCAGTGATATCTACGATTTGTCCATCCTTAAAGGTCACTTTAATGCCTTCAATGATGTTTCCATTGTAACTAAGCGGTTTTGTAGAGGTAACATAACCATCTGCACGACGGAAGTCAGGCGCTGTGAAGACTTCCTCTGTCGGCATATTTGGCAAGAACCCTTCTCCCTGTGCATTGACAGCACCAGCCGATTCCCAAACGTGGTTCTTTGGCAAACCAAGTGTCAAATCTGTCCCTGGTGCTGTGTAATGAAGGGCTGAAAATTGCTCCTTATTAAGCATATCTGCCTTGCTCTTGAGGATGGCTGCATGTTCTTCCCAAGCCTTAACGGGATTTGCTTCGTAGACACGGCAAGTTTTGAAGATTTGGTCCCAAAGGAGATCAACTGCTTCTTCATCGCTCGCAGCATTTGGAAAGACTTTCTTAGCCCACTCAAGTCCAGCAGCGGCCGCCACTGTCCAGCTAACCTTGTTGGATTGAGTTGCGATACGCATTGGCTTCATGGCAAGTCCCATCGCTTTAGCAGAAGCTGAAAGCTTGTCAGCGTCCACACCGTTCAAGGCACCTGGATCAGAAGAACGAACCCCAAGACGGCTAGCCTTGTTCTCCAAGAGATAGTTCATCTCAGCAATCTTGTATTCTGGCACATTATCCAGGCGCTCCATCGGCGCGTGGAGGAATTTCTCACGATTGATCACATCATCTGTCCACTGAACGATGACCTCATGCGCACCCAAGGCATAGGCTTCCTTCACGATCAGATGAGCCAACTCGCGTTGCTCCACATCGATAGAGAGAGCCAATGTGTGACCAGGTTGCACGTTAATTCCGTTCGCAACCAACAATTTCGCATATTTTTCTAGATTTTCTTTAAAATTTGGTAAAACCATTCTATTCTTCCTTTTCTATTTTTCTTTTAAAGCAGAAAACAATCCTGCTAAAGCAATGGCACCCGACAGAAGCACTGTCGATAGGATAATTGTTTCATCTGCCAGCTCTAGCTGATAGTCAAAAACCTTTTCAGCTGGTTTGTCTTCCGCAAAGATTCTAAGTTTCATAAAGATGTTCTCCGTTCTAATTCTTAAAACAAATCATCAAACAGACTCAACTGGTTATCCTCTGGCATATTGCCGAGAATTCCCATTTCATCCATCTTTTCAACTAAAGTTGAGGAAAGTCCACCACGCTTACGTAGTTCGGTTTTAGAGAGGAATTCTCCCTCTTGACGAGCGCGCACCAATTGCTTGGCAACGTTCTCTCCCAGACCATCCATTGCTACAAATGGCGGAATGAGGGTATCCCCATCGATGAGGAACTCTGTTGCCTGACTACGGTAGAGATCGAGTTTGCCAAACTTGAAACCACGTTCCCACATTTCATTGACAATCTCAAGAGTTGTATAGAGGTCAATTTCCACATTAGAGGCTTCATTGTTCTTCCGCTTTTCAGCAATTTCTTGCATCTTGCGCTTGATGGCATCCAAACCCGCCCCCATGGTCTTGATATCAAAAGCCTTGGCACGGATTGAGAAATAAGCACAGTAGTAATAAATCGGATGGTGAACCTTGAAGTAGGCCACACGCAAGGCCATCATAACGTAGGCTGCCGCGTGAGCTTTAGGGAACATATACTTGATTTTCCCACAAGACTCGATATACCACTCTGGCACCTTATTGGCCTTCATAGCCTCGATGTAACCATTTCGCTCCTCTTCGGAAATCTTTAGCCACATTCCCTTACGTACCCGTTCCATGATAGTAAAGGCCATCTTAGGTTCGAGACCTGCATGCATGAGGTAAACCATGATATCGTCCCGACAACCGATAACAGTTGATAGGTCCGCAATTCCTTGCTTGATCAGATCCTGGGCATTTCCCAACCACACATCGGTACCGTGGGACAGACCGGACAGCTGAAGCAACTCCGCAAAAGTCGTCGGATGCGTCTCATCTACCATCCCACGTACAAAGTTGGTGCCAAACTCTGGAATTCCCAACATACCCGTCGGAGTTCCAATTTGCTCAGGCGTCACCCCTAAAACTTCCGTTCCAGAAAAGAGAGCCATAACGCTTTCATCATCCATGGGAATTTCATTAGGGTCAATACCAGACAAGTCCTGCAATTTCCGAATCATGGTCGGATCATCATGCCCCAGTACATCAAGTTTGAGGACATTCTCATCGATATCGTGGAAGTTAAAGTGAGTCGTCTGCCATTCAGCCGTCATGTCATCTGCTGGATACTGAACGGGCGTAAAATCGTAAACATCCATGTAGTTCGGAATAACAACGATCCCCCCCGGATGTTGTCCTGTAGTCCGCTTGACACCAGCTGCACCTTGAGCGAGGCGTTCCACCTCTGCATCACGATAAAACTTCCCATAGTCTCTCTCGTAGCCCTTTACAAAGCCATAAGCGGTCTTGGCAGCCACCGTACCAACCGTTCCTGCACGGAAAGCATACTCCTCACCAAAGATATCACGCACATCCAAGTGGGCGCTAGGCTGGTCTTCTCCTGAGAAGTTCAAGTCAATATCGGGAACCTTATCTCCATCAAAACCAAGGAAGGTTTCAAACGGAATATCCTGTCCATTTTTGCTGAGTTTGTGACCACAGTTTGGACAATCCTTATTGGGCATATCAAACCCTGAACCATAAGAACCATCGGTGATAAATTCGCTGTATTGACACTTCCCACAGACATAGTGAGGAGAGAGAGGATTAACCTCCGTAATCCCAATCATAGTCGCAACAAAACTGGAGCCAACAGACCCACGAGAACCAACCAAGTAGCCCCTTTCATTAGAACGTTGTACCAGCATCTGGGAAGCCAGATAAATCACGGCAAATCCATTACCCAGAATAGAGGTTAATTCTTTTTCAATCCGCAAATCAACGATATCTGGCAACGGATTTCCATAAATCTCAAAGGCCTTCTTATAGGTCAGCTCAGCAACTGTTTCTTCCGCCTTGTCAATGAAAGGCGTGTACAAGTCACCCTTAACCACCTCAACAGGCTCAAAGGTTTCTGCCAAGGCATTGGTGTTTTCAATAACCAGTTTACGAGCCATTTCCTCGCCCAAAAAGGCAAATTCATCCAACATCTCATTGGTTGTTCGAAAATGAGCCTTTGGCAGAGGAGCTGGTTGGGCATGCTCACCATGACCGATGGTTCGGTTAATCATAGCCCCCTGCCCCAAACTACGGACGATAATTTCACGATAAATTTCTTCTTCTGGTTCGATATAGTGAACATTTCCCGTAGCCAGAACAGGTTTACCAAGACGGTCTCCGACCTCTATCAAACTCTTGATAATAGTTTGGAGTTCCTCCATATCCTTAACCTGCTCTTTAGCAATCAATGGTGCATAGATAGCTGGTGGCATAACCTCGATAAAGTCATAATACTTGGCCACCTCAACCGCCGCATCCACACCTTGGGAAACGACTGCGTCAAAAACTTCACCTTCAGAGCAAGCTGACCCTAAAATCAAACCTTCCCGATGAGCATCTAGAACTGTTCTCGGAATTCGTGGCACCCCTTCAAAGTACTTAGTATTGGACAACGAAACCAGCTTAAAGATGTTTTTTAGACCTACTTGATTCTTGACATAGATGGTCGCATGCTTGATCCGAGCTTTTTTATAAGAGTCTGGACTAATCAAATCAATATTTAGTCTAGCCAGATCAGTCACACCATGTTTTTCTGCTACATCCTTGATAAAGATAAAGAGCAAACGACCAGTAGCTTCCGCATCGTAGTTGGCCATGTGGTGGTGGTCCAGTGCCACACCAAAACGCTTGGTCAAAGGCCCCAAACCATGACGTTTATACTCAGGATAGAGATTTCTAGCAAACTCGAGCGTATCAATAACTGGCTGGCTAATCTTAGGCAAACCATGACGCTCATAGTTGGCATTCATAAATCCAACGTCAAAGGTAGCATTGTGGGCGACTAAGACTGTATCCTTGCAAAATTCTTGGAATTCTTGTAAAACTTGTTCCAGTGGTTTGGCATTTTTGACATGGTCATCTGTAATTCCAGTCAACTCAGTAGTAAAGGCTGACAAGGGATATCCAGGATTGATAAATTCATCAAATTCGGCAATAACATTTCCCTTATACATCTTAGAAGCCGCAACCTGAATCAAGTCATTATAGATGGCTGAAAGTCCCGTCGTTTCCACGTCAAAAACCACGTAGGTTGCTTCTGACAAATCCATCTCCACTTCGTTGTAAACGATAGGAACACGGTCTTCAACGATATTGGCTTCCATTCCATAGATCAGCTGAATTCCAGCTTTCTTAGCTGCCTTGTAGCCATGTGGGAAAGACTGAACGTTTCCATGGTCCGTGATGGCAACCGCCTTGTGTCCCCACTTTGCAGCTGTCGCAATGATTTCCTCTACTTCTGGCAGAGCATCCATGGTCGACATATTAGTATGAGCATGAAACTCAACCCGACGCTCACCTTCTGGCATCAAATCCTTCCGCTCATAGTGAACAACTTCCTGCACATCCTGCACGTTCATTGTCAAATCGCGTGTGAAGTTATTCATCTCTACATTCCCACGAACACGAAGCCAAGAATTTTTCTTAATGATGTCAAACTTCTGAGCCTCTTCTTCATTCTTAACCCATTTTTGCATTGAAAAACTTGAAGTGTAGTCCGTCATTTTAAAGTTAATCAAAACGCGACCAGTTCTGGTCACCTTATGCTCCACATCAAAAACGACCCCTTCAAAGACCAAACGATTTTCCTCAGTCGTCACATCAATCATCTGGGTAACTTCAGCCTTATCCAATTTTGGTTTTGCCGCAGCCTTTTTAGCCTGGAAATCAAAGGCCGACTTCTCTTCTACTGGAGGAGGAGTCATCTGTTCCAGTTGTTCCATAGCACGCAAAGCTTCTTCATTAGCAGCCTGAACGATTTGTTCATTCTCCGTATGGAAGGCTTCCTCCTGCTCCTGTGTAAGAGCATCATTCTTTTCGATTTGGCAGACAAAAGCTGGAAAACCAAACTTTTCAAGTTGCTTTGTTAAATTAGGAAGATGATTTTTCTTAAAGTGTTCCTTATCAATCACCTCTGAACCTTCAATAAAGAGCTGATTTCCCTCTGCACGAACTTGTAAATTCTGATAAAGAGACTTAAACCCTTGGCTAGCACATGGACCTTCAGAAAAAGCCTCCTTATAGTAGGCCTGCAAGAGTTCATTTGAAAATTCTTGAGAGAGAGCTTTGATTTCGAAAACAGCTTGATTCCCTGTCTTAGAAAATTCTTCACGAAGCCCTTTCTTTAACTCTAAAAAGATTTCAATCGGTAAAATATTAGAAAATACAAAATGAAATTCCCAAATCTTACTAATCTTATGAACCACAACACGCTCAATACTTGCATTAACAAGAGCAGGATCCTGTCTCAATTGATCAGAGACTCCTATTTGATTCATTAAAATTTCAAACTTACTTGACATCCAATTTCCTCACATTATTCTCTTACTATTTTACCATAATTAAAGAAAATATATAGTCACTACCATTCCTTAAACCCTGCTAGTTTTCCTAAATTCGGCTCTATAATATTTGTAGTGGGTAAATCCCCTATAGATATTATGGAGCCTATTTTGTTGTAGAAAAAAGTCCCATATGATCTATAATGAAAAGCGACCAAACCATCATTAGAAAGAATCATATGGAACCATTACATTTTATCACAAGACTACTCGATATCAAAGACTCTAATATCCAAATTATGGATGTTGTTAATAGAGATACACACAAGGAAATCATCGCTAAACTGGACTACGACGCACCATCTTGTCCTGATTGCGAAAATCAAATGAAGAAATATGACTTCCAAAATTCCTTACCTTGAAACAACTGGTATGCCTACTAGAATTCTCCTTAGAAAGCGACGTTTTAAGTGTTATCAGTGTTCGAAAATAGCGGTCGCCGAAACCTCTCTCGTCAAGAAAAATCACCAAATCGCGACCATCGTCAACCAGAAAATCACTCAAAAATTAATCGAGAAAGTCCTTATGACAGCTATTGCAGAAAGTCTATCTGTCTCTACTTCGACAGTCATTCGTAAATTGAAAGAATTCAAATTCAAGACAGATTTATCTTTTCTTCCAACCCACATGTCTTGAGATGAATACAGCTTCAAGAAATGATTTTCATAACTCCGAACATCAAAAAAGAAAGGACGAAATTCGTCCTTTCTAGATCTTAGCCGACTTCAACCCACTACAGTTGACAAAGAGCCACAAAAAAGAAGATTCTCAGAATCTCCTTAACACATATAAAAAAGATACCCTTAAGTATCCTCGTAATCGATCGGGAAGACAGGATTCGAACCTGCGACACCTTGGTCCCAAACCAAGTACTCTACCAAGCTGAGCTACTTCCCGCGTTAAATAAAAAAATGCACCCTAGAGGAGTCGAACCTCTAACCGCCTGATTCGTAGTCAGGTACTCTATCCAGTTGAGCTAAGGGTGCTCATCATTATATGCCGAGGACCGGAATCGAACCGGTACGATCGTTACCAATCGCAGGATTTTAAGTCCTGTGCGTCTGCCAGTTCCGCCACCCCGGCCTCTCTAAGCGAACGACGGGATTCGAACCCGCGACCCCCACCTTGGCAAGGTGGTGTTCTACCACTGAACTACATTCGCATCGACCTCTTATTCTATATAAAAAAATGCCGGCTACATGACTTGAACACGCGACCCTCTGATTACAAATCAGATGCTCTACCAACTGAGCTAAGCCGGCTGCTTTCTATTATGCGGGTTAAGGGACTTGAACCCCCACGCCGTTAAGCGCCAGATCCTAAATCTGGTGCGTCTGCCAATTCCGCCAAACCCGCAAATATGACCCGTACTGGGCTCGAACCAGTGACCCATTGATTAAAAGTCAATTGCTCTACCAACTGAGCTAACGAGTCTAAAATAACTTCCGTTATCTTAAACGGTCCCGACGGGAATCGAACCCGCGATCTTCGCCGTGACAGGGCGACGTGATAACCGCTACACTACGGGACCTATATGGGAGTTAACGGGATCGAACCGCTGACCCTCTGCTTGTAAGGCAGATGCTCTCCCAGCTGAGCTAAACTCCCTCGAGCTAAGCGACTTCCATATCTCACAGGGGGCAACCCCCAACTACTTCCGGCGTTCTAGGGCTTAACTACTGTGTTCGGCATGGGTACAGGTGTATCTCCTAGGCTATCGTCACTTAACTCTGAGTAATACCTACTCAAAATTGAATATCTATCAAATAATTAGAAAACCTCACGCTTCGTATCCTCAGTTACTTTGGATAAGTCCTCGAGCTATTAGTATTAGTCCGCTACATGTGTCGCCACACTTCCACTTCTAACCTATCTACCTGATCATCTCTCAGGGCTCTTACTGATATATAATCATGGGAAATCTCATCTTGAGGTGGGTTTCACACTTAGATGCTTTCAGCGTTTATCCCTTCCCTACATAGCTACCCAGCGATGCCTTTGGCAAGACAACTGGTACACCAGCGGTAAGTCCACTCTGGTCCTCTCGTACTAGGAGCAGATCCTCTCAAATTTCCTACGCCCGCGACGGATAGGGACCGAACTGTCTCACGACGTTCTGAACCCAGCTCGCGTGCCGCTTTAATGGGCGAACAGCCCAACCCTTGGGACCGACTACAGCCCCAGGATGCGACGAGCCGACATCGAGGTGCCAAACCTCCCCGTCGATGTGAACTCTTGGGGGAGATAAGCCTGTTATCCCCAGGGTAGCTTTTATCCGTTGAGCGATGGCCCTTCCATACGGAACCACCGGATCACTAAGCCCGACTTTCGTCCCTGCTCGAGTTGTTGCTCTCGCAGTCAAGCTCCCTTATACCTTTACACTCTGCGAATGATTTCCAACCATTCTGAGGGAACCTTTGGGCGCCTCCGTTACCTTTTAGGAGGCGACCGCCCCAGTCAAACTGCCCGTCAGACACTGTCTCCGATAGGGATCACCTATCCGGGTTAGAGTGGCCATAACACAAGGGTAGTATCCCAACAACGTCTCCTTCGAAACTGGCGTCCCGATCTCTTAGACTCCTACCTATCCTGTACATGTGGTACAGACACTCAATATCAAACTGCAGTAAAGCTCCATGGGGTCTTTCCGTCCTGTCGCGGGTAACCTGCATCTTCACAGGTACTAAAATTTCACCGAGTCTCTCGTTGAGACAGTGCCCAAATCATTACGCCTTTCGTGCGGGTCGGAACTTACCCGACAAGGAATTTCGCTACCTTAGGACCGTTATAGTTACGGCCGCCGTTTACTGGGGCTTCAATTCATACCTTCGAGTTACCTCTAAGCACTCCTCTTAACCTTCCAGCACCGGGCAGGCGTCACCCCCTATACATCATCTTACGATTTAGCAGAGAGCTGTGTTTTTGATAAACAGTTGCTTGGGCCTATTCACTGCGGCTGACGTAAAGTCAGCACCCCTTCTCCCGAAGTTACGGGGTCATTTTGCCGAGTTCCTTAACGAGAGTTCTCTCGCTCACCTGAGGCTACTCGCCTCGACTACCTGTGTCGGTTTGCGGTACGGGTAGAGTATGTTTAACGCTAGAAGCTTTTCTTGGCAGTGTGACGTCACTAACTTCGCTACTAAACTTCGCTCCCCATCACAGCTCAATGTTATAGAATTAAGCATTTGACTCAATTCACACCTCACTGCTTAGACAGACACTTCCATTCGTCTGCTTTAGTTAGCCTACTGCGTCCCTCCATCACTACATACTCTAGTACAGGAATATCAACCTGTTGTCCATCGGATACACCTTTCGGTCTCTCCTTAGGTCCCGACTAACCCAGGGCGGACGAGCCTTCCCCTGGAAACCTTAGTCTTACGGTGGACAGGATTCTCACCTGTCTTTCGCTACTCATACCGGCATTCTCACTTCTATGCGTTCCAGCGCTCCTCACGGTACACCTTCTCCACACATAGAACGCTCTCCTACCATACCTATAAAGGTATCCACAGCTTCGGTAAATTGTTTTAGCCCCGGTACATTTTCGGCGCAGGGTCACTCGACTAGTGAGCTATTACGCACTCTTTGAATGAATAGCTGCTTCTAAGCTAACATCCTAGTTGTCTGTGCAACCCCACATCCTTTTCCACTTAACAATTATTTTGGGACCTTAGCTGGTGGTCTGGGCTGTTTCCCTTTCGACTACGGATCTTAGCACTCGCAGTCTGACTGCCGACCATAATTCTTTGGCATTCGGAGTTTATCTGAGATTGGTAATCCGGGATGGACCCCTCACCCAAACAGTGCTCTACCTCCAAGAATCTTTATGTCGACGCTAGCCCTAAAGCTATTTCGGAGAGAACCAGCTATCTCCAAGTTCGTTTGGAATTTCTCCGCTACCCACAAGTCATCCAAGCACTTTTCAACGTGCCCTGGTTCGGTCCTCCAGTGCGTCTTACCGCACCTTCAACCTGCTCATGGGTAGGTCACATGGTTTCGGGTCTACGACATGATACTAATGCGCCCTATTCAGACTCGGTTTCCCTACGGCTCCGTCTCTTCAACTTAACCTCGCATCATATCGTAACTCGCCGGTTCATTCTACAAAAGGCACGCTCTCACCCATTAACGGGCTCGAACTTGTTGTAGGCACACGGTTTCAGGTTCTATTTCACTCCCCTCCCGGGGTGCTTTTCACCTTTCCCTCACGGTACTGGTTCACTATCGGTCACTAGGGAGTATTTAGGGTTGGGAGATGGTCCTCCCAGATTCCGACGGGATTTCTCGTGTCCCGCCGTACTCAGGATACTGCTAGGTACAAAGACTATTTTAAATACGAGGCTCTTACTCTCTTTGGCTGATTTTCCCAAATCATTCTTCTATAATCTTTGAGTCCACTTTGCAGTCCTACAACCCCGAAGAGTAAACTCTTCGGTTTGCCCTCCTGCCGTTTCGCTCGCCGCTACTAAGGCAATCGCTTTTGCTTTCTCTTCCTGCAGCTACTTAGATGTTTCAGTTCACTGCGTCTTCCTCCTCATATCCTTAACAGATATGGGTAACAGGTAGTACCTGTTGGGTTCCCCCATTCGGAAATCCCTGGATCATCGCTTACTTACAGCTACCCAAGGCATATCGTCGTTTGTCACGTCCTTCTTCGGCTCCTAGTGCCAAGGCATCCACCGTGCGCCCTTATTAACTTAACCTTATTTTCTGACCTTTCAGTCATAAACTCTTTTAATACTACAGCGTTTCGGTTTATTTTCTTGTTACTATTTGATATAGATATTCAATTTTCAATGTGCATTACTTGGTGATCTCTCACCAATGGAGCCTAGCGGGATCGAACCGCTGACCTCCTGCGTGCAAAGCAGGCGCTCTCCCAGCTGAGCTAAGGCCCCACAAGACCTCTCAAGACTAAACAAGACCAATGCGCAGTTCCTTATCCTTAGAAAGGAGGTGATCCAGCCGCACCTTCCGATACGGCTACCTTGTTACGACTTCACCCCAATCATCTATCCCACCTTAGGCGGCTGGCTCCTTACGGTTACCTCACCGACTTCGGGTGTTACAAACTCTCGTGGTGTGACGGGCGGTGTGTACAAGGCCCGGGAACGTATTCACCGCGGCGTGCTGATCCGCGATTACTAGCGATTCCGACTTCATGTAGGCGAGTTGCAGCCTACAATCCGAACTGAGACTGGCTTTAAGAGATTAGCTTACCGTCACCGGCTTGCGACTCGTTGTACCAGCCATTGTAGCACGTGTGTAGCCCAGGTCATAAGGGGCATGATGATTTGACGTCATCCCCACCTTCCTCCGGTTTATTACCGGCAGTCTCGCTAGAGTGCCCAACTAAATGATGGCAACTAACAATAGGGGTTGCGCTCGTTGCGGGACTTAACCCAACATCTCACGACACGAGCTGACGACAACCATGCACCACCTGTCACCTCTGTCCCGAAGGAAAACTCTATCTCTAGAGCGGTCAGAGGGATGTCAAGACCTGGTAAGGTTCTTCGCGTTGCTTCGAATTAAACCACATGCTCCACCGCTTGTGCGGGCCCCCGTCAATTCCTTTGAGTTTCAACCTTGCGGTCGTACTCCCCAGGCGGAGTGCTTAATGCGTTAGCTGCGGCACTAAACCCCGGAAAGGGTCTAACACCTAGCACTCATCGTTTACGGCGTGGACTACCAGGGTATCTAATCCTGTTTGCTCCCCACGCTTTCGAGCC
>NZ_KB373321.1:1896809-1986577 GCF_000314775.2 Streptococcus sp. F0441
TTGCACCTTTCAATGGATTATCATGCGATAATCCATTTTATGCGGTATTAGCTATCGTTTCCAATAGTTATCCCCCGCTACCAGGCAGGTTACCTACGCGTTACTCACCCGTTCGCAACTCATCCGCTCGGTGCAAGCACCAAGCTTCAGCGTTCTACTTGCATGTATTAGGCACGCCGCCAGCGTTCGTCCTGAGCCAGGATCAAACTCTCATTAAAAGTTTGAGTTCTCACTCATTTCTGTCACTGACAGATTTATTGTTTTTTTCATTGTTCAGTACTATAACCTTAGTTATAGTGCCCTGCACATTGGTTCGTCTTGTTCAGTTTTCAAAGGTCTTTGTCACTCAATCTCTCTCAAGCGACAACTATATTAGTATATCACAGCTCCCCGCCCCTGTCAACACTTTTTTGAAACTTTTTTGAACTTTTTTCATCAAGTGTTCCATCCGCAACATACCATAGTCCGTACGGGATTCGAACCCGTGTTACCGCCGTGAAAAGGCGGTGTCTTAACCTCTTGACCAACGGACCTTGAGCTTTTCAACTCTTTCTATTATACCTACTTTTCCTCCTTTGTCAAGAACTTTTTTCAAACCTATACAAATTCTTGGAAGACGATAGAAAGCTCCCTCAATAACGCCTTGCGTCCTCTGAAGACTTCCCCTCCCATGAGACGGTCCACTAACTCTTGTTTCTCCTCACTTTGCTTGGATTTGTAAGTCTTTAGAAGTTCGTGAAAGAGATAATAATCATCCAGTCTGAGTCCTTTTTCTCCTAGGCGATGGCTAATCTCACTCACCTCTTCATAGGGTTCTTTGTTGAAACGGCGCTTATGGCTTTCCTGTTTTCGAATATTATCCAGGATGCGATTTCTAAATTTTGTTTTAAAGCAGACATATAGTCGATGGCGCTCACCCTCTAGCAACTCTGGATGGCTACTGACCAGTTCATAGAGGCACATCATGCCCTCCTGGTCCCAGTCCTCTTTCTCCCACAGATGTAGATGATAATCTTTGCGACACTTATGGACAATCCCCTTCGTTTCTTCGTATAGTTCTTTCAGATTCATAGACCTCTCCTTTCTGCATTTAGTTTAGCAAAATGCACGAACCCATGAATCTATTTCCTCTATTCTATACTTCTTTCTCTCTCAACGGCACATAAAAAGAGAGGCAAGGCCTCTCTGGGATTATAATTCTGCAATTTGGTTTAGGTTTACTTCTGCAATCGTATCATTACCAAACATAGAGATAATCATCTTCACTTTGTTGTTATCAATTTCAGTAATTTTACCTGTGTAGTCTGCAAAAGCGCCATCAATGATGCGGACTGTCTGACCAACTTCAACATCAATATCAAACTCTTGAACAGTTTGTCCCATTGAAACCAGAATATCACGAATTTCTTGTTCCAATAGCGGAGTTGGTTTTGATCTGTTGCCGTGGGATCCGACGAATCCTGTTACGTTCGGTGTGTTTCGAACGACGAACCATGCTTCATCTGTCATGACCATTTCTACAAGGACATAACCTGGAAAGCGATTCTCTTCAATTTCTTTTTTCTTTCCATTTTTCTCAACTTGCACAGTTTGTGTTGGAATCTCAACACGTAGAATATTATCCAACATGTTATACGTTTGTGCACGTTGCAATAGATTTTCTTTTACCTTATTTTCATAGCCAGAATAAGTTTGTAGAACAAACCATCCTTTGTCAAAACTATCCATGATATTTCCTTTCATAATAGAAGAAACTAGCAGAAGTTCTCCGCCTTTCTTCTAAAAAATGTTAATAAATCGAATCAAACCTGAAACAATCAACTGGTCAAAAATGTAAATGATGACCACAAAGAAGGCTGTGTATTCCATAATAGAGCGAAAATCTCTCCAGCTTTCCTTGCGAGTTGGCCACGTTGTTTCTTTAAGAAGTTTAAAAATATCCTTAATAAAACCCATCGTTCTCTCCTATCTCGTTTCTCTATGTGTCGTATATTTCCCACAATGTTTACAAAATTTATTTACTTCTAGTCGTGTTGGCTTGGGGTTCCCACTAGTTTTGATTGAGTAATTCCTTGAACCGCAAACTGCACAAGCTAGGCTTGCTTTTTTTAGTGCCATAACGCCTCCATCTTATCTATTATAACAAGAAACCTAGGCTTTGACAAGCCTCTTAACGAAATAGTATGCGGTAGAATTTTTTAGAACGCCTAAATTCATACAATTTTTAGGAGAACATCACCGAGTTTTAAAAAAAGACTGAACAAATTTCTTGCTCAGTCTTGACATTGATACACTTATCAGGTATCATTAATTAAAGACTGAGTAAGAAGGACGAGTTCTTACTCGGTAAGGCGAGAAGTGTTAGCGCACTTTTCGTCTTTTTTTATTCGATTAATTTAAGTAAATTATAACACATTTTTACATACCGTGCAAGCATTTTATGTTTGATTGTAGCACAAAAAGACCTTTTTTTACAAAGGTTATTGTTATATAACTTTTTATATACTTTGTTATGTACTTCTATTGTTTTCGGAAGTAGGATAATCTTTTGCTATCAGGGTAACATTGATATCTAGATGTATTTTCTTTATCCGTTTTACTCATTCTCTTTTTAATGGTATAAGCAGAAACTTCCTCTAAAGAAATAAATTTTTCATAATCTTCTCTCCAGGTGCCGAAGAATAATTCTCTCAAGGAATCCTCATAATTCAAAACAATAATTCGACTCATCGTTTCAGCTCCAGCAAGAGTCCAATACATTCCTCTTTTTTTCATTCTATAAGTGACCTTACGATGCTGACTCTCCATTATCCCGATTCCTGCATGACTGAATCCTCTCTGTTCGGCTGGTTTGGTATATTGGAAATTTCTCAATATTTTACTCTTGAACTTCTCAAACAACTCTTGTTCTTCTTCTGTATCGATGTAACTTTCGGTCGTATCTAGGACAGTTCTCATTAACTGCTTATCATGTTGCTTAATCGCCTGGAAAGCTCTCTCTAATAGATCCTCAGAGTAAAATTTTAGATAATTCTTCAACTCCTTATTTACATGATACTCATCCCAGAAATGTTCGTGGCGTTTAATTCGCAGAACCTTCGCAATCTCTTTGAAAACATAGGGTGTATATCCATGACCTCCATCAGAGTTCGTAATCAATAAAGTCTGATTCGTAATTTCGTAATTATTGAACAGATAATCGATCACCTGCTCCCTCACTAAGCGATTGTCAAGGCCAATAAATTCTTTTTTGTCCTGGAGTTCAAATCGATTGCTGCCAACTTTCTGGCTTCCTGTATGGACTACAAAATGGGATAAATCATAATGTTTATTATCCTTCTGTGTGTCACGTGCTTTAACCATCACACCATCACCCTCAATATAAATAACCTGGGCTTTTCTTTTGCGAACTTCTTTATTCTCTTCATAATATCGATAGTCTTCTCTTTCCTCCAACAACTTCTCACAAATTTTTACAGCCTTTACTACAATTGGCTTTGTGATAGAGATGTGATAAGTCAATTGGATCACCTGAGTTACTTTATCATATGGCATTAAAGTAGATAATTTAGCCACCTGATACATAAATTCCCAGGAGAAGCGGACGTTCTTCTGAAGCCCTAACTTTTCATCTACTGGAATAACCCAATGATCTCCCTTTTTCCAACGTCTTCTTCTGAAAGTAAACTCACCAAATGTGAAGGCAACGGTTCGCTCCATAGAGTGAATACAGGTATAGCCCTTTGCTTTCATGACTGGAATCATCTCCTCATCATACCTAGAAACAAAGTTATAAAATTCTTTTGCATTTTGAAACAGCAATTGATTTTTTAGTTCTCTCTCATCAAAGAAAGCCATTCAGAATCCTCCCTTATTAAAATTACGCTTATTTTAATAAATTTTGACCTGAATGTTCAAATAATCCTTTATTCTGACAAAAAAAGAGCCTATCTTTTCAGATAAACTCTTATTTGTCATACCAGGGTTTCTCTTTCTTACTAAAATAGGATTTGCTCATTTCAATAGTAGCTATCCCCATAGGAATCAAAATAATACTCCATAAAACCGTCACAATTCCATCTGCAATAAAGGAAAAACCGCCTGTAAAGTGAAGTCCCAAATACAGCAATAATACAACTGGTAAGAAAGCTGGAGCGAATTTTAAAACGGCCAACCCTAAAACGATTATAAACACCATACTAAGACCAAACGTCTTATAGAATACATAGACCGCTATAGCTCCGATAAAAATAAAGAATAGCTGAACAAGTCTTTTAACGTCAATGAAAATCATTATAGATTCCTCCTACTTCATCAGTAATATTTTAAAATCTCATCTGTTAGATAAATTCTATTGGGTAGATTGGATTCTTGGTGGACTTCTTCAATTAAACCATGATTCTTTAGCTTCTTTTTCAAAGAAATTACTTTGCTTTTACCTGCTTGAAGAGCCTCCATTAGCTCCTCTACAGGGTAACATACAAAAGTATTTCCATTTTCATCATATCCTTTTAATTCAAAGTCAACTGCTCCTCTTAAACGATTTAATAACAGCATGTAGAGAAAGATTCCGCTACTCTTCAAATCATTGAACTGTGGGTTGTCTATTATTGGACGAGGAATAAAGAATTGTCTTGAATCTGTTGCTGCTGAAGAAAACTCTGGAATCTCTGATAGATTTGATAAGTATTTCATTGCTACATTTCCTTTCTTATGGAACTCTATTTTTTCTTTCGCTCCATCTTTTCCCATTCTCTTATAATCAGATTCTCAATATAAGATGAAGCTGATTTTTCACCGTGATACTCTACTAAAGCATCTAACATATCATATCGAACATTATGATGCAGAGAGAAAGGGAAACGTTGCTTTTTATTGTAGCTTTCAGGAGACTTTCTTGCCTCCTGATTTTGTTTCCTAGACGAAGGAATCTTTTCTCTCTTTGGTGTACTTTGGAATGTTTGTTTTACTTGTGCGAATCGATTCTCTGTCATGCTACCTCTCCTTCTAACACACTCAAAATATTTTCATATACGTAGTTTATATTATCATAAAACTTTTGATGTGTCTCTTGTTGGTTAGCTGTCATCTCTTCATGCTGCTCAAAGACACTCTGACTGATCACAAGACTTTTGGCCATGAGCTCTTTCTCCTGGATAGATCCCAGGTAAGCCTGATCTTCTTCAACAACTTCTAAAAATTGTTTACAGGTGTCTGTTACATTGTTTCCAACGTACTTAATCTTATTTCCAATAAGATAAGGTTCTGCTTTAACATAACTTTTCTTGGTAATAACTTCGATAGCTTCGCTCTTAATGAAGTCTACAAAATTTTTCAAAGATAACCAGGCACGAAAACCATTAAGAGAGGCATCAGAAACAGCCAAGACAATATCTGATACAGCAATAAAATTTGCTGTAACTAAACTCTCATCATTGTGCGTATCAATCAGAATGACATCAAATTGTGCTTCTAACTCTTCGTAATGTTCGCTAAACCACATAAACAACTGGAGATACTTGTTGTTTCGACTAGCAAGATCTAACTGCTCATCTGTCAAACGCTCATCACCACAAATCAAACTGAGATTTTCTGATATTGGAACAATCTCATACTCTCCAGTCGTAAATATATCATAGACGGTTTTCTCACATTTTACATCAAATGTTCTTGTCAAATTACATTCCCAAGCTCCATCAATGAGTAGTGTTCTAAGCCCCTTAACACGTGCCAACCAATCCCCTTCATTAAAGGTATCTGTAGTCTTACCACCGCCACCTTTTCCTAAGTTTGTAGTCTGAATCTTCATGATTCCCTCCTTGGATAATTGTATATTTTGTTATATAACTTTTTATATACTTAATTATATCTAAAACAACTTTATTTGTCAATATAAAAGCACAAAAAGTTATATAACTTTTTGTGCAACTTATTATCCGTATGTACCACCTATATTTCCGCCAACATAGGCTTTTAGCTGGATTTGTTGAACCGTAGTATTGAAATTTCCAACGAAATAGCTGTTCTCTTCTCCATTTTTAGTTAGAACAACCAAAAATTGAATCACATCATCTGATTCAGTTGGCATCACTTCCAATTGTTTAGGTTGAAAATCATACTGATTCGTCAGAAGAGCCATCGCAAAGGTTTGAACCATCGCATTCTGTGTCATAGATAAATGATTCTCGATTGTCCCCTTGACATTTGGCAGAAAATTCGTCTTTTTTATATCTGCTACTGCTTCTTCAAAGGCTTTTAACACTTCTTTTTTGTCTTCTGGACTTGCCTCTGCATAGGGGCGTTCTAGTTTTAGCTTAGCTGTCCGATAATGCTTCTCGTCTGCTGTTTCCTCTTTGGAAGACGGCTCGTTTTGTGCGGTTCCTGAAGAACTCACCTGAGCAGCTTCTTCTATTTTAGTTTGTTGAGACGGCCTGAAACTCGATACAATCCCTATCCCTGCCAAAACCAATAGAATACCTACTACAATCGATACAACCATATTTTCCTTTATCCAATCAATCATCTTATATACTCCTTTTAATTTGAACTTAATTTAGCTTCTCTGTCATCTGGATAAGCAAAAGAGATTACCTGTTCTTGTTGTTGTGATTTAGTCCAAATACGATAATTCCATGTATATGGAGTTTTGAACTGATCCCAACCACTCAGAGGTGTATTTTGTTCTACAAATAAGATAGAGCCATTCTCAAAAACATGACATACAATTCCAGTATGGCCATATCCTCCGCCTCCTACCTGTGAAGAAAAAATAGCGCCTCTTTTAGGTGTATTCTTAACTGAATTTCCAAATATTGCAGCCCATGCAGCCGCTTGATCTTTCCCATTTCCTTGTACTGATCCAGAATGGCCCCATAAGTGATTTCCCATGCTAATTGTAAGATTCACACATTGACCAGCATCCTCGTCGTTTCCAGGATTGTACCATCCTGTAGACTTGGCATAATCCATGCCTAAGCTCTTAGGATCAATAATGAATGGTTTCAAGCTATCTGGTAAGTCTTCTGGTTTATACCCCCACGCAGTCGCATCCGAAGGGACAGTTCCCGTTCCATCGGTACTGTTACCTGACTCTCCACATCCACTTCTTTCAGCTGAAGAAGATACCGCACTATCTGAAGAACTGATATCTTGTGTACTGGATACTTCATAAGGTTTCTCGCCATGAGCAGCAATAGCTTCCTTATCAAGCCACTGATACTTCGTACCTAGTTTTTGGTACATATCAGTTAGTTTGCTCTTATAAGTTCCATCTGTGGCCCATCCGCCATCTGCTATAGCAGATAGGCTAGCAATGCCATTTGTATTGTTTATAGCCCCTTTATAAAGTGTCTGGTGAGCCATAAACTCAGCTTTCCCTACGATCCCTGCATCGTAGCTAGAGAACCAAGTATAAGCTCCTCCTGTACCGTCTCCGACATTCGCTCCAGGCTTTGTCCCACTTAAATCAACACTATCTTCACCATACGTCGCAAGAGTAACTGGAAAATTACTTTTACTAGAGGTTTTAACACCTCCCATATTGTGAGCTTTCCAGAAGGAAGTACCATTAGGATTCGTAAAATTGAAGCCATTCTCTATCATTGTTTGAGTGATAGAAGCTGAAGGTAGGAAACCTCCTGCCTTCCAAGACAGGATATAGGCTTCCTTGTGCTTTTTTACAAATTCATCGATGGAACCATCAGCTGAAGAAACTGTGGAGTCGCCAGTTGAAGATGTTGTTTCTACAGCACCACAATCATTTCTTCCATTATTGGTTACAGCTCCCATTATCCCAACTAACATGGTTATCCCAACATTGATAATTAATAGGAGAGCCACAAAAGGAATGAGGATCTTCAGTTTAAATATTTTTTTCATGGATACCTCGCTTATCTACCACAATCCTAATATTGTTCGCAAAATTCCATAAAAAACCAAAAATACAATAAATCCTATTCCAATCTTCTTGAGACCGTTCAAAAACTCCTTATCTCGTTCTTTTTGTGCTTCCAGGCGTTTTGGATCAGATTCTCCCTCTGAAGCGAAATAATCTCTTTCTTGTTGCATGCGATATTTACGAATCAATACGTATTGATCAAATCTCTGCTTAGTCCTGGCAATCATTCCTAGTTTATTTTTGGCCATTCTGGTTTACCTTCCTTTCTTACTCAATACCGCCATAGCGCTCAACTTCAGGGGCTAACAGCTGTTGGTTAAAGACCAGATTTCCTACCCCTGCAATATTCATGAATAACTGTCCTTTCTTCAGACGAGGCAAAGTCTCTAGTTCAGACTGGTTCATTGATCCAGATAAGGCGTTAGCTAGTAGAGGAACACTGGTTTCGTCCGTCTGAGCAAAAACTCTATATTGCATCAGACCAAAAATCCTCTGGACTGCCGTTACGTACGGATCCTTATGAGTGCCAATCCCCGTCTCAAACAGAATCCCTCGCAGTGAATTAACAGACAATACAACACCAGCAAAGTTTTCGCCCATTGTATCAATCATATCGGCCAGAAGGTTGACACTACTTTCATGCTTAGGGTCAATGAGTGTCTGTGCCCCACTAATATTGACAATATAGTGCTGCATATCCATCTCCGTTAAGTCAGGACGTCTCTTCAGTAATTGCTTACAGCGTTTTCCGTTATTGACAATATCAGCTGAGACAAGTGAAAGAACAGAGAATATCTGAACATTTAACAAATGTGGGGCGTTCTTCAACCCTGAGAAGTCAAATGTTACAACTTGCTCTGAAGAAATATCTTGAAATTTGGTTGTCCCCTCGAAAATTTCTGCGTTTGTTGTCAATAGTTCGTTAAACGTATTGTAAATACGCTTAACAGCCTTGTGTTCGGCTTTATCCGCACTAGTTTGTTCCAGTCGACGTTTGTAGGCATCAACAAACAAAATAAAATCAGACAGAATAGGATACTCTTCCTTCACAATATCTGTCGCTTTCAGTTTTTCTGGATTCAATGAAGGATTTCGAGCCCACATATTTCCCTCAATATAAAACTCATTCAGGAGAGTTCCAAATGTGATTAAATCGTCTCCTGTCACTTCATTATTCAGGAGTTTATAGATACTCTTCAGTTTCTCGATATGAAGGTTGTAAGATTTCTTCTTATCGATTTCAGTTCCTGCTTCATTGGTTACTGTTGGAAATACCTGGAAGATATTGATACGGTTAGCCTCACCTGATAAATCAAGAATCAATCCATGTTGTTTTCGTGTCTGATCAAGAAACTGGCCAGTAGCATCAAAGTTACGAATATAATGCCCCTTCGCATAGAGACCGTCTGTGTGTTTCATAAGAAAAGATCGCTGTCCCATCTTTGGATTTCCAGATAGGATCATAAAGGAGCGTGTTCTTTTCTCGTCACGTTCTAGAAAATTGAAATTTACCGCTCCATTTGTTGGAGTCCAACCCAGATAAAAACCCTTCTCATCTTCTAGTTTCGTATGATTAAAGAAATATCCACCAGCTATTGAGTGAGCTGGAGTCGGTATTCCTCTTCGATGATTGGGCAAATCAATCTGATATTCAGCTGGAATAAATGGAGCATGGTATTCAAAATCTAATTCTCCAGACAGAATAGTGGATTTGAATTTCGACGTTTTGTCTTTGACCTCTTCAACCTTCTTGAATAATTCTTCTTTGGTTGATGCGAACGTAAAGACACGAATATACATGCCGTACATAGCTATATTTTGCTTATCAATTTCACGGCTTAGTTTATTCAGATTGTCAATTTCATCTAGTTCTTTCCGATTATTGGTTAGTTTGCTATTGTTTGTAATCCGTGTTGACTTCTCTTCAATAGAGTCCTCAATCTCTTTTTGAAGCTGTCTGTTATCCTCCTTGTACAGTGACAGGAAGGAACGTGTACCAGGAATCAACAACAATTCAGAAAGCCAAAAACGATCCATCCCTTCAGTTGGATACTCATAATAGTGTAAGACCGTATGGTGCCCATCTCCACTTATCCAGGAGCGGTCATCCTTTTGAAAATCAATATTTCCTTGCGGTTGAATCTGACTAAGAAAAGCAAGGTCATATCCTTCATTTTTTAGTTGTCTTTGTCTACGTTTTGATAAATCAGGCATGCTATCTCTCCTATACTTTCTCATTCATATTGTTGTATTGCTTTATTATCTGAATTTTCTTCCTGTAGTTGATATCTTGCGGAACAAAATCATTATTTCCATAGGTTTTAGCCTTCCGAACCAATTCGTCCAATTCGGTTGTTGTGGGCGCAAATAGCCACAGAATGAATTCTGTATTATAGACTTCTTGTCGGATACTTTCTTCAACCTTAATTTGGCTTTGAAGCCAAATTTCACGATCCTTGAGTTGTAAAAAACGTCTATCGTTTACTGATAACTTAGACATATCTTGTCGCACTAAATCCAAATGATGGCGCAAGTCAGAAATTTGCGTGTCTGTATTTGTTGGCAAAGTTGTCGTCTCCACTTGGATATTCGGTCCAAATCGAGTCAACCAGGTTTCAAAATTTTCAATGGTTCTCATAACCTCGTTATAAGACATCGATCCTAAATCTTTACCTGGTATCTCCATCAGCTGCAAGTATCCATAATCAACTAACTGGATATAAGCCTGGCTGTTTGGAATGATTGATTTTACATCCAACAACTCAACGCAAGAATGCAAATCAAAATATTCCTGCGTTTGTTTCTTTGTTTCTTGAATACGTCCCAGCGGACGTTTCTTATTTTTTGGGGGTTGAGTTTGTTTAATCGCCATTATGGTTTTCTCCTTCTGATGTAATTTAAGCTGATATAACGTTTTCTTCTTCGTCTGAAGAAAAGAAACATGCTGTGCCAATTCTTTTTGCCACCGTTGGCTGGCAATACAAGATATAGACTCATGACTGGTGTCAACAAAATGAATGCGAACATCTGTATCCACTGGCTTTTAGGAAAGATCTTTAGCCCAACGCTCAAAGCGATTACGCCAGTAATTCCTACAAAAGCAATATCTAGAATAAGAAGACCTATAATCTTGATTTTGGCATAGATATCTCTAGGTACACCGTATTTTTCACCGTACATTGATTTCTCCTTTACATTTGTTTTGACACTCACATTATAATGAATAATCGAAAATATCTTTTAAAGGGACAATAGCATTTTTGCCATTGTCTTTCAGGAAAGAATTGTACAAAAAGTTATATACTTTTTTGAACAATAAAAGAAGCCTCAATCTTGAGACTTCTTAACTAGATCAAAGAATGATTCTTCAGAAAGGAAAGTGATGAATTGACCGTCTGATATTCGTCTAAGCGCTTCATCATGCTTTTTAGACCTTTTATCTAGATCAAAAAGATTCAACTGCTTGTGTCCTAAAACCAATATATCTGTCCTTGAAGATATATAGTTTTGAACGACAGCTCCTTTACTTTCTAAAAAGCGTATGGCTTCTTCTCGAGTTAGAGGACGTAGACTTCCTGTGATAACAATGTTCTTTCCTGTTAAATCCATAGTTCAGCCTATTCTTCTTCGTCCTCACTCTCAGCACCTGTGATATGACGACCTCCCTGCATACGCTGTCCTGCTTGTTGCATTTGTTGGTTCATGTAATTCATTTGATTCATGCTCTTTTGAAATTTTTGTTGAGAAGAATCAGGCTGTGCTGGTGGTTGTGATTCTGAAACTGGTGCATCTGCAGGTGGATTTGGATCTTGAATTGGGGACTCCATTTCTTCAGCTGGAGGAGTTGGATCGACAATAGGTGCATCGGTTGTTCCTGGATCAATTGGAGGCTCAGGAATATCAATTGGTCCAGGCTGCTGATCAATTCCAGGAACAGCATCATTTTTCAGAGCGTTATAGGTCGCATTTTGAGCAGAGGCAGCCTTATCATCCAGCTTATCTAATGCGCTACCAACTGCCCCTTTCGTATTTTGCATGGCTTCAAATGCTTTCCATTCTGCCAAATCAACCATATTGCTTACACCACCTTTGGCCGCATTCATAAAGCCTTGGTCTTTTACAGAGTTCAAAGCACCTTGAATACCACCTCCAGTTCTGGCAAGGCTATTTCCTAGGATCTGACTTCCTTTAGACAAGGCATCTGGAGCTTTTTTAGCCATATCCATACCAAATTGGCCAAGTGCCATACTGCCATTAAAGAGACCGCCTGCTCCAGCCGCAAAGGCATTCCCCATCATCATAGCACCCAACAATTGTTGAGCTGTTTCACTATGACCAGTCGAAACTCCAAGCCAGCGCTCGATCATGGCCACTCCTTGCATGGCCGCAAAGAATACTCCAACATATACAAAGGCAGCGGCGAGACACTGTTCCCACATGTTGAGTCCGTCAAAGAATCCGCCAGAAAGCTTCGTTACAGCTGAAACAGATAGGATCGGTAAATCTCTGAAAATCTCAAGTGTTACACGCATAATGATAACTTCAAAGAAAATTCCTGCTAAAGCACCACCAATCGTTCTTAACAGCTCTTTGTATTTCTTTGAGTTTGATAGGGAGCTATAACCAAGAATCGGAGAAATCATTGCTTCAATCAGAATATCAAAAACTGATTTGACGAGCTTGATGATCATGCTGACCAAAAGAACAACAAGGATAATATACTGGAGGAACATCCCTATCCAGTTGACTTTATAGCGCATATAAACTGATTCAAAAGCACTCAATTGATTGATGAGACGGTGTTCTGTTATGCTTTCAACTCCAGTATTATTGGAATTCAACTTATGGAGGAACAAGCCTTTAATCCCTGCTATTTTGTCGGTTTCCTGCATATCCTTTAACAGTTTTGGATTGGTCGTACCATAGTTTGCCCCAAAATCAATCTTGGTCGCAAAATCAGTCGTGTCCCGCTGTGCAGGGTCATCCGTGATATTATTGACAGGAGTTGACCCCTCCTGAACGGGCTTGATATAGCCATAATCATCCATTGGAAACAACTCTGTAGAAAAATCCTTGTAGATCAAAACTTTTAAGTCTACCACATTATTTTTCATGGGCTGAAGAGCCAAGGAGGAAGTTGGTTGACTACCAGATGGCGCTTCACTGGTGACCGTCTGGATAGACATGGCATCCTGCGCCACTGCGGTTGAGATAGTGGTCAAAGCTAGTGGCAATACGGCAGTTACAGCAGTCACCAAAAGGAAATTCGTAATGACCCCTTTGTATTTGACTGGTTTTGTAAAAACTCCTGCAACAGCCGACACAACCAAAATCAGGGTAAACAAGGACGTCCCCAATAACTGAAACCAGTAAAAGAACTGGCCTATAATCGTCTTCTGGTCGCCTAGATAACCGAAGAGACCAAAGAGCTTGAACATATTATTAAAAACATGTTCTAGGCTGGAAGTGATTTGATAAAGAGCCTTGGCAATCCCTCCTGGTAAATAAGTGAGAAATGCCATAAATGCAGGAGTCGGTTCTAAATAGTTGCCCCAGTAGGAATAAAATTCCGCCAGCTTTTTTGCATTCTCGCCTGTGATTTCACCATTGAGATTCTTGACCTCATTCATCAAATCTGAAAAGGTTTGATAGTGCACTAAAGGTACCTTCTTTCTTTCTAAGATACCCCTATCATATTCGATAATGGCAAAATCGTTTTTAAAGGGACAATGAAATTCTGACAATAAAAAAAGCCTCAAATAATTGAGACTTTTGTAAGTTAATCTGCTGTTCCATTGAAATCATAGAAAGCATTGTCTTCTTTATAGCCACGAAGTAATTCAATGACTCTAATTTTTTTACCACCTTCAGTCAAGACGACTTGATAGTAAGCACCAGCCTCTTCAGGCTTATCTGCGTTATCACCAACAGCTATAGTAAAATTATCCTTTCCTTTCAGTTGACTTTCTAAACTAACAATAGTTCCTCTGAAAGAGGCTGGAATTGCCTTCACTTGTTCTTCTGAAAGAACACTGTACCTAATGCTTTTACCGTCATTATTTGAAATGGTTCGCTTTTCTTTATCGAATTTTAAAGTAGATCCTACTCCACCACTAAAAATAGAACTATCATAACTATCTTCTTGTGAAAAGCCTGTATAGCTATCTTTTAGCACATTTTTAGCAATAGAATCAGGTGATTTTTGACCACATGCCCCTAGTAAAATCAAGGCTAACCCTACTAAAACAATTCTTAAAAAGTGCTTTGCTTTCATCATTTTTTCTCCTAATCATTATTTATTTCATTATAACAAACATCATTTTTTCTTGCAAGTGTTTATATAACTTATTGTACATCTTTTTAGATAACTTCATCCGCAAAGAAGTCGTCTCCGTCATCATAATAATCATAGTCACCGTGAATAATACTAGCTGCAGCTGCCTGGAATAATTCATCTGTGGAAGTAAAGGGTTGGGATTGTACCTTTTGCCCTTTACTGTGACGGCCTGATAGTTTAGGAGTTTCTCCATTGTTGCTGAGGAGAGGCATGGTCAAACGTTGCCTCCAGTCTATGATGTTGTTGAAGGCTGTACCAGCATCAACTGCTATTTCCTGGAGCTCTAGCTCACGGTGTGCACTTTCGACTGGAATATCCGCAAGAGTCATCGATGTATCAAACTCCTCTTGTAAAAACATGTACTTGTAAGGGAAGCTGTTCTTATCATGTGCGAAGATTGGATCCGTTGTGACCTTACGTCCAACATTATCCCGTCCTTTAACCCCACGTAAGATAACTGCTTCTCCCTCCTGAAGCTTGGCCAATTGTGTTGGTGTCAACAACTCTTGTTTTGGATTCTCGACAGCTACATTTGGATTGGCTTCGTCCAGGATATTGCTGGAGCGCCGTCTTCTGGTGATGGTACGTGTACCCAACTCCCCACTAAATCTCTTATTGGTATCTGGAGACGTCGTTTTGACGTAAACTTTCAATGAACAGTTATCCAGAATCGTTTGCGCAACATTTTCACCATAGACATTAACCAATTGTTCCAAGTTTTGAATCCAAAGATAATAGAGAATGTTTTGTCCCAATCCGATAGAAATTTTCGTATCCATGTGAGGAATAGCTGGAATGTTTGTAAACTCATCCAAGATATGGAGAATACGATTGATACATTTCCGCCCATTTGATAGGGCAAGGTCATAGTTGGCATTGTACAACTGATCCAAGAACAAAGAAACAATCCCATTATACTCTGTTCGGTTTGGTGGTGTTACCAGATAGACGACTCTTGGTTTATCGGAGTAAATCAGTTCAATATCCGACTCTTGGAGAAGATTTTGAGTGTCTTCTTTGCTCTTCAGAACCCTTACATCGATATGATCTAAAATCGGCTTCTTGGTATACTCATCTAGTTCTAAACTATCTCCATCTTTTCGATAGACTTTTTCAGCTGAGAATTGGAAGACCCGATCCCGAACTGGAGACTTACCATTTTTCTTATGATTAAAATCAATCGTAACCGTAAACTGATCTGGAAGTTTAGGTTCGATGGCATAAGTCAGATAGCCTTCTCCATCAATAAGAGCTGTCGCTTGCTTCACATAGTCGACTTGCTTTTCAACTTTGCCCCATTTCTTCAAGCCTGTAATGGTTACCCTAGCAGTCTTATGCTTGAACTCATTTTTTAATTGACTGTTGGTGCTTGATCTCAACTTAACAGACAATCGACGTGGGAAGGCAAAAGACTCTAAATCAATCGAGTTTTTGGAAGTGAGCTTCGCCACGTTGTCTTGCAAGAACAGGTTGATTCCTGTCATCATGCTAGAGTAGACATTTCCTTTAGTCTCATCACCACCAAAGTCTGAAGCACGAAATTCGATATCCGCCATTTGTCTAAATTTCGAGAATTGTTTTTGATTGACTTGTCTCAAATTATCAAAATAGACTGTGATTTTTGACTTCTTGGATACCTGTTGTTCTCGGCTTGGATTCTCAACGATTTCACCAGCACCATCTACAAAGACTTCTTCAGACCCCATTGTCGCCAAGAATTTCGCAACGTTAGGGATCGTAATGGTATCCCAGGCATCGTCTTCACCATTTTGATAAGTTTCATTAGCCCGATCCATCAAAGCCATTGTAAGAGCGTTAAACAAGGATATAGAAGACTTACGAAAATACTCCGCATTTCCCTTCTCACCACCTTTTTGTTTGGGAAAAATGGATTCTGCAACTGCATTGACATAGGTTTGCGTTTTCTCATAGTAACCTTTCTTGGCAGCTGCAATAGCTAGAGCCAAAGGATTGTAGGACATAGACCAATCCATATTTTGGAAAGAAAGCACATCAACTTCATAGCCACGTTGCCTCATCGTTTTGTAAGAGGCTTGGTAGTGTTCTCCTTTCGGGTCTGCCAGAACTAGCGATGGCTGCAACTCCGCACGACTGTTGATATCAATCGCTGTCGTGATCTGACCTTCCCCCTTACCTGAGCGAGTCATCCCAATCCCTAACAGATTCGTCGGCTTATCTTCAATGTAATAATATCCCGAAGGAAAAGATTGCATGCCCAAAATGCGCTCCGCATTGGTCACGTATCGACTGATTGTCTTATTTTGCCATAACATTTGCGTTCGGAGTGTTTGTCCTGCCAAATCATGAGTCAGTTCATGAAATACAGGAGCCCCACCTTCACCTGGATAAGTTAGAGCTTTATTGGGAATCTTTTTGTATTGACGACGAATTTCATCAACCGTCACAAAACGGTCATCCCCCTCCTCATTATGGTTGTAGTCACGAAACTGCTCAAAGTTGATCCAAGCAGATTTCCAAGCAAGGACTAGACCCATCAGAAAGAGAGGAAAAGCTAAAATCGGGGCAATCCAAAAGACTTTTACATTCAATAAACTTTGAAACAAGAGGCTGTTTAAGTCAAAGTTTACGGCCTTACTAGCATCTTTAAACGACCAAATACTAAAGTAGAGAAAGCGGATTGTAGCCCTCAAAACAGTAACCAGGTAATTGGTTAAGATAAAAGCAATAAAGCTAAAACCTAATCCCATATAGACGAAGCTACGATAACTTTTAAAATAAAGAATGGGTTTCATTTCTTTATCAAACCGTTTTCGTTCCTGTTTTACAAAGGGAATCATATAAACAATTCGAAAGAGAATATTCCAAAGAATGAGGGAGACAAGCGCAATGATTTTTGGAATCAATAACTTTACCCATTTGAACAGCCCTCTGGCTGATTGCTTCCATACCTGTTCCCAATCAATCGCTTTGCGACCTTTCCAACCTCTTTTAAAAATCTGCTGAAGAAAACTCTTGCTTTTTAGCAACCGCTGATACTGCCTTAAAAAATACGGCTGGAAGAGTTTGAATAGGTAATAACCTGCGACTCCTAAAAAAAGGAAGGTATTGAGCCAACTGGCTCGAATCACTTGGATAAGGGTATAAAACACTACTTCAAATAACTCAAACAAACTACTACCCCCTTACACCTTCCAAGAACCATTCCATTTTTCGAGTATAGAAGCTCGAAAAGAGAAATATGTGAAACTGTAGCCTTGGAGAGGCTTTCTCATAACGGTTAAAGTAACTTTCTAACCATTTCTCCCCATCCAACTGAAGAACATTCAATCGACTAGATCGACTTTGTTCTAAGTAATTGGTCACCTGAAGAGATTCTGCAATCAATTCATCAGACAGATAATTGTATTTTTGTCTTGCCATTGTTGCACTCCTTTCTTATTATCTCTTAATTCCCCTCTATTCTAAAGGATAATATCAAATTCTTTGTTAAAGGGACAAAAGATATTGTTATATCATAAGTTATATAACTTTTTATACAATAAATAAGCAACAAAAAAAGCATACAAGTGTTCTTGTATGCTTTCAATCCCTTTAGAATGGGGAATCCGCATCTATTGGTTCAGGATAGGATGTAGGAATAGAACTTGGTGTCGGCTGAGAAAAGCCTTGTTGTTCCTGCTTACGTCGGTTTGATGCTTCCCTATTTTCAAGGAAAGTGATTCCTCCTTGTTGACTTGGGGAAATAAACTGATACGTCCGACGTTGACCTTGTTCATCATTATATGGTCGTTGGATAATTTCTCCTTTTAAGAGGATTGGAGAGCCTTTAGATAAGCTCTGAGCCATCAATTCCGCTTGTTTCCCATAAACTTGCACATGGAAGAAACTAGGAATTGGTTTATTTGTATCATCAGTCATGCTAGAGTCACAAACAAACTCAAATTTAAAACTGACGTGACCGTTTTGAGTTCGACCTACTGCATCGCTTGGGATGAATGCAACACGTCCAGAAGCAATAAATTCTTGCATTTTTTCTCCTTTCAATAAAGACCACAAGAGAGTCTTTATTCAACTTGTGGTCATCATTTCATTTTAGTTCGTCAAATTAGTTTTCTTTCGACCTACGAAGGCCTGCAAGACTCAACAATCCCAAAATCATTCCCACAACTGGAAGCATGCTTGCTGCTGTTCCTGTATTTGGAAGTGATGGCTGCGGTTGTGGCTTGCCTGGTTCTTTAGGCTCTGGTTTTGGAGGTTCTGGAGTGCGGGTTGTTACCTTCGCAATCATTTCCTGTCCATTGACAATATTGACAAAAGTATTCTCAACTTCTCCAGCTGCAATACGCTCAACCTCGATGTAGAAGTCAGCATCAAAGGTACCTTTAACTCCTAGAGAGTTCAAGAAATCTTGATTGATAACATAAGACCATACCCCTGTTTTCTCGTTCCACTTAATAGTCACAAGTTTCTTGATAAACTCAGAATTTGTGCCTTGGTTGAACTCAAAGGTAAAGGCATAAGAGCTACCTTTGGCAATCTTATCACCTGCTTTGATAACCTTACCATCCTTAAGGATAACATCGTAAGGCAACGTTAGGTCTTTTTCTGCTGTGTATTCTGTACCCTTGATGACACCTTTCCAATTACCTGTATAACGGTCATGCTTCATATCGAGCTTATCCAAACCGTCATATTGGTACAACGTATGGTGTCTTTCTGGAACAGTTGCACCGTCAAGAAGGTACTGAATCAATTCACCCATTTGAACTTCTTTACCGTCAAGAACTTTCTGACCTGTTTTATCAAGCGCATGTTTTTCTGGGTGTTTTGGTTTAGGTGGTTCTGGTGTACGAGTAATAACCTTAGCGGTCATTTCTTGTTTATTGACAATATTGATGAAGGTATTCTCAATCTTATCACCAGTTTCAATACGCTCAACCTCGATGTAGAAGTCAGCATCAAATGTTCCTTTCACTCCTAGGGAGTTAAGGAAGTCTTGATTGATAACGTAAGACCATTGACCACCTTTGGCATCCCACTTAACAGTCACAAGTTTCTTGATGAACTCTGAATTGGTACCTTGGTTAAACTCAAATGTAAAGGCATAAGTGCTACCTTTGGCAATCTTATCCCCTGCTTTGATAACCTTACCATTTTTCAATGTCACGTCATAAGGCAACACAAGCTCTTTTTCTGCTGTATATTCTGTACCCTTGATGATACCTTTCCAATTACCAGTATAGCGATCATGCTTCGTATCGAGTTTATCCAAACCGTCATATTGGTACAACGTATCATGTTTTTCTGGAACAGTAACACCGTTAAGAAAATACTGGATATAGTCGCCTAATTGAACTTCTTTGCCATCAAGAACCTTTTTACCTGTTCTATCAAGCGCATGCTTTTCGGGTTTCACGTTAGGAACTTCAACTGTTACAAGATTTGACTGATAACTATTACCAAAATCGATCTGTTTAAAATCGTTCTTCACGATTTCCCCTGCTTTAACCAGAAGCTTAGCTGGAAGATCAATCGTCACGTTTTTATTTCGCTTCACGTAATTTTGGTAGAAACTCTGAGAGTTCTTCGGTGTCCAAAGATAGAACTCACCTTTAGGGTTCAAGTTTAATTCTTTCAGAATCTTATTGATTGCATCTGTACGTCCTTTGTCTGAAAGGACGTGATGCATCTCAAAGAGATCTTTCACATCTTGTCCTGCAGCAGTCATCTTGATCTTGCTGTGGTCAACTGTGAAGGCATTGTCTTGAACATCATCCAGGATAGCAAACTTCTTACCAATCGCTTGTGTTGAAGCAAGTGTTTTGGTGTAAGGGCTGTAATCTGTCATCAATCGGAAAGTCACGTTGCGATCAAATGTTGTCGCCCCGTTTATATTCTTACCAGAACGATCCAGGACAGCTTTGACTGGTTTTGGTGGTTTCGGTGTGTAGTTCGTAACAGGGTTTGAGAAAACTTCATAGTCGTTTACTAAAACCTTGTAGGTATTATCGTAAAATCCTTTATCATAGATTGGCTTCCAGGTAATCACTGGAGCTTCTAGGCGTTTTCCTTGATAGGTAGCAGTAAAGGTATATGTGTTCTTTCCTGCATTATATGAAACAGTCCATCCTGCTTTCTCTGCCGCTGCTTTTGTGACAGCTACATCAGGAACTGCTCCAGCTTCGAGTGGATCAATGATGGTAATCTTGTCCCCTTTTTTCAGGTTCGCATAGATATTGTCATGGGTCAATGTATAAAGCTGAGTAGCGTTTTTAGCTACCGTTTTACCATCTGTGTTGGTCTTATCTGTGTCTGCTACAGATTTTCTGACAACTGGCTTATACTGCAATTTGTAGCCGTGGTAGCTTGCAGATAATTTCTGATTTTTGGTTTCAGAAAGAGTTTTAAGCGCCAAGGTTGGCTTGGCTGGATTTTTCGCTTTGACCAATTCAGCTGATACAGGGTCAGTTTTGACAGGTTTCACAGTTGTTTTTACGATAGTTGCCGTAGTTGGAACTTCAACAACTGGTGCTACAACCTTCGTATTCAAAGCAAACCAGTAAGTTTGACCATTTGACTCTGCAGGGCCGTCCCATTGGATAAATTCGGTTGTAAAGGTTGTTCCTTGTTTGAACACACCTAATGCTGCTCCCTTGTACTGATACGCTGAGGATGAAGTATCCCAAAGATGACCTACCTCTTCCTCACGGTTATAGTCTTCTGCATAAACATATCCATAATCCTTGTTTTGAGTAACAGTTGAGCCATTGATTTCAACATGGGTACCATTGATAGCTTTTGCACCTTCCCAACCGATAGGATTGTGGTTCAGAGACGAGTAAGTTAAGGCTGCAGGTGTCTTTTCAGAAGCCTTGAAAGCTACTTCTTTGCCGTCCTCATTGTAGTAGTAAGTATCTGTAACCAGGAAATTCATGTAGTCCGCAGCTCCACCTGTTCCATCGTTACGAGCTACTACGAATCCTTCTGTTGGATCATTCAAGACATAGACATCATTCAATCCTGTCTTCCCTTGATTAAGAAGCTCGAATTTTCGATGGATACGAGAAATATCATGCTTTTTACCATCTGCAGTTGAAACAGTCAAACCTTTCAGATTAGTGTAGTCAATTTCTGTTTTCCATCCATTGCCCACATCTTTGTATTTCAAGACTTTAGTCGAGTCAAGAACACGAGTATAGCCTGATGTTCCATTTGATGAAGCGATGTAATCTTTAGTAGTTACCTGCGCTCCTGAAGCAGAGGACTCTACTGTTGCTTCAGGATTAGCTGTTGCAAGACTTAGAGCCTGTAAGACAACCTCTTTTGTGAACCCTTCCGTACTTGTTTTAGATTGAAGTTCATTGTATTTCTTCTGCCATTCAGCCTGGGTCTGCTTAGCTTTATCAAAGGCCGTTTGGTTTTGTTTGGCAATTTTGTTGGCTTCATCTACTGAAGAAACTTCCTGTGTTTTAGAAGTTAAAAGTACACCAGAATTTTTCAAATCCGCTGACTTACGATCAGCATCTTGATTGACTTGATCACTAGCATTCTTCTTCTCTGTGTAGGCAGCCATCAGGGCTTTGTTAAGCTCCACTTTGCCTTTTGCAGTCGCAATAGCCTGGTCATTTTGTTTCTTCAATGCTTCTACTTCTGCGACTGAAGAGACCGTACGTGTAACGACTTTAACGTCAACCTTTTCTTTCTTCAGCTGTTCAGATGCGCTTTCTACCGCTTTGTTTAGAGCAGTAGCTTGTTCAACAGTAGCATCATAGTTAGATTTTTCACCCAGGTATTTTGTTACTGCTTGTTGGTTATCTGACAAGACCTGTTTAGCTGTTTGAATAGCTTTCTTGTTTTGGTCTGCTGAACCATCTGTGGCAGTCGAACCGTCATTCGTCACTGTGACAGTTGTTGCTCCTTCATGCTTGGCTTTTTCATCCGCTACAAATTGATTGTTAGCGTGAATAGCTTCTTGCGCCTCCTGGAAGGCTTCATTGTTTTTGACTTGTTTTGTAGTCGTTTCTTCCAGTTCCTTGACTTGCTTGTCCTGATCTTGTTTAATCTCAGACTTAGACTGTTCAAGTTTTGGAGCAGTGGTATCTGTTCCCTTATCAATGCTTGATGTTTCAGATACAACTACTCCAGCTTTTTTGGCATTGTCAGCAGCCTTTGTGACTGCTCCATTATCAATCGCTACAGACTGGCTTCCTGTTGTTTTGCCAGCTTGTTTAGCGTATGCGTTGTTGTCGTTTTTAGTTTCAGGCTGTACTGCTTCATCCGCCAATACAGAACCTGCAGAGAAGGCTACAATACCTGCAACTGCAATTCCTGATACTAAGCCTTTAGCCCATTTTTTCTTACGGAAATATCCGTGTCCTTGTGTTTTTTCTGTCATTTAATTGTTTCCCTTTCCATTTCACCTTAAAACATTTTCTTCTTGTAGACGTAGCTGACTGCCGTCAACAACATAGCCCCAATAGCACCCAGAATGCTTTCTGCCGTTCCTGTATTTGGAAGAGTTTTGAGCTTCCCATCTTTGTCAGTAACAGAGATAGTCTTATCTTCGTTAACTGTTCCACCGACCTCTTCAGGAGCTACTACAGAGCCATCTGAAAGGACTACGTTTCCGCTTTGAGTGCTAACAATTGAAGCTCCTGTATTCGTTTCAACTGGTTCTTTTGTTACATCATGCACCACTTGACCTGTTGAAGTTGAAGTAGTTCCAATTTGTGATTTTCCTTGCTCATTGGCCTCATCTGTTGTTTTTGGCTTTTCAGCTGGGACTCCATCAAGGCTACCTGCGTTATCCTTGTCCTGTGGCTTGTCTGAAGGTGCTGGTTTATCAGCTGGCACTCCGTCAAGGCTTCCTGCGTTGTCTTTGTCTTGTGGTTTATCTGATGGTGTTGGAACACCATCGAGGCTACCTGCATTATCCTTGTCCTGTGGCTTGTCTGAAGGTGCTGGTTTATCAGCTGGCACTCCGTCAAGGCTTCCTGCGTTATCCTTGTCTGAGGGAGTTGTTGGATCAACTGGAGTAACTGAAGGCTCTGTTGGCTGAACTGCTGGAGCCTCTGTTTCTGTTGAAGCGCTAGGTACTGTTGGCGTAACTACTTCTGTTGTTGGAGCTGAAGAATCAATTGGTGCAAGTTCGTCTGCTGATACATAACCAGCTTGTGCAAGTGCGATAGTTGAAAGTGCTAGTGTAGCTAATACTTGTTTCTTGTTCATTTTGATTTTTCCTTTTCTAATTTTTAAGATAATTTGATTCTTTTGGTTCTGTTTCTACAACAAATCCATATTTTGAAGAATCAGAAGCTTTTACATCAAAAGTTAATCTAACGCTAGATGATTTATCCCCTCTTTTGACAGACAGGATATAGGAAACCGTATATCTTTGAGTTTCTGAATCATAATTCAATTTCTCTAAAATAACGGACTGTAAAATTCCTTCTTTCGGTTTGGTAAATTTTGCATCACCTTCAGAAAGAAAATCTACTAGGTTTTCTTTTTTGCCCGAGTAATAAGAAGGTAAGAAATAACGGCTAAATACATCAACTTCATTTTTCGTTGAAATGATAAGTTGAGTATTTTTTTGTTCCTGGTATAAGAAATTTACTTTTTCGGACTGGCTTGATAGTTGAGCGAAAGCAAAAAATACGCAAATGATATTTATTACTAACAACACTCCCAAACCACCTAAAAATAGATAAATTTTCTTCAGGGAAACTGACTGCTTTTGAGCAATAGGAGGGGCAACAGTTATTTGACCTCCTGCTTTTAGATCATGTGATGGACGATTTGGTTGTGAAACAGCCTCTGTCTCACCTTCAGCTGGAAAAAGCGGAAGAGAAGAATCGGATAATCCCAAACTTTGTTTATATACAGGATAAATCTGGTTCTCAAAATACTCCCTTTTTTCTTGATAGCTATAATTCGCAAATTCAGAGCGAGTAAGTATCGCTTGAATGAGAGGGAGCAAGAGGTTTTCATAGTCTTCAGTAATGAGGAATGGACTAGCATAAACCTCACCTTCTGTCACCACGCTTTTTCCTTCCAGATGGGCAATTGCTACTTTTTTCAGCTGAAACCGTCCATACACCTGTTTCAACTCTCTAAATAACAACTCGGCTTGTTGAAATGTTAGGTAGGGCAAACTTTTTGCAATCGGCTGAGAAAAATCAGAAAGATGATCCAATCCCTCGATAATATCAAGCAACTCAATATCATCCTCTGGACCTCTTCCATCTTCCCAGGTGATTTCTAGAAATAAGTCATCTGCAATCGTACAGCGACCTTTATTAAAGAGCGCAAAAGCCATATATCACCACCCCTTAATTTTTCACAAAATCAAAAATCCATTCAATGATACTTGGACCTGCAGAAACACCAATAATTGCAATTGCAATTGAAATCCAATTTTTTTTCATTGAGGCTTTTAACTCTCGTCCACCAAACGCATAAATGAGCGAAGTGACAACGGCAGCTAGACCAAATAGCGCAACACTGACTAGCTGAACTTTTGTAATTCCTTGTTTCGCCAAGTTATCCGACTTAGCAAATGGATCGTCCGCATAGACTGTAGATCCTGTTAGAAACAGGGAAAGGCTCAATAAAAACATCTGTGATTTTGTTTTTACTTGCTGAAGTTGTCTTGTCAAATAATTTTTCATAGAAATCCTCCTTTGTTTTTTTGACAACGTTAGTATAATAGATAATTGAAAAAAATTTTTTAAAGGGACAATCATTTTTTTTAAGGTGAATTTTAAGAAAATAATGCTTCACCAAATGACGTCTTTTCAGTTTCAACATCGAATAATATTTTTCTTTTATCTTCACGGTGATGCTCATCTGGTGCATCACCTTCTACCCAAAGATGAAAATGATACTCTTGATTGTGATCAGATAAGTTCAGAAACTCTTTAGAAATTAAAGGGAGAACTTTATGTTTAATCACTCTTTCCAGTGGCCGTGCCCCATCCTTTATATTGGTTCCTACATCCAATAAATAAGTAACCAAACTTTCTTCATAAGAGAGAGTCAACTGTTGATTCTTCATTCTTTCTTGAATTTCTGATAGTTGTTTGACAATAATTTCCTTATTCACTTTCTCGTCTAACATGTTGAAAATCAATTTATATTCAATTCGATTGAGAAATTCTGGTCGGAATTTAGTTTCCAACTCCAACGTCATGCTCTTTTCAAACTGAACTTTATCCCTATCTGTTAGTTTTTTAAAATTCCCTTTCAATTCATATTGCTTAATAATTTTTTCAGAACCAATATTCGTAGTAATAATGACGATCGTATTCTTAAAGCTCACTTGCCTTCCAGTTGAATCAGTCAAGCGCCCTGCATCAAGCACCTGCAAAAATAAATCTACAACTTCTGAATGTGCTTTCTCCACTTCGTCGATCAGAATAACGCTATAAGGTTTTTGTTTAACCTTCTCAGTCAATTGTCCTTTCGTTCTAGTTTGACGATCGCCAATCAGCTTTGTGATATCTCCCTTTTGTTTATACTCAGACATATCAAAGCGAATGATTGCCTCTTCATCATCAAACATTCCCTCTGCTAGTGCCAAAGCAAGCTCTGTTTTACCAACCCCAGAAGTTCCTAGAAACATAAAGGAGGATAGGGGCTTTCTTTGATCCTGTAAACCAGCTTGTGCAACAGTTATAGCATCCACAACAGCCTCTACAGCCTCATCTTGGCCTTTAACACGTCGTGATAGCTTTTCTTTTAAACCGTCAAGTCTTTCCTTGTCACCTTTCAAAATCGTCGTAACAGGAATACCTGTTTTATTTTTCAGCACCTCTGCAATTTCTTGCTTTCCGACATGAACCAATCCATTTGTAGAACAAATAGTCGCTGCTTCATCTATCAAGTCAAAGGCTTTATCAGGTAAAAATTGATCAGGTATGTAGCGAACAGATAGAAGTACAGCTTGTTTTACAGCTTCAGAGCTAATAGACACCTGGTGAAAGTTTTCATAAATAGTTTTAGCTTGTTCAAGAATTTCAATCGCTTGAGTAGTTGTAGGTTCAGAAACCATAATTGGCTGCATCCTTCGCTCAAGCGCTCGATCCATTTCGATATATTCATGAAATTCATCCAATGTAGTTGCGCCAATCAATTGCATCTCACCACGTGACAAAACTGGTTTAATAATATTTCCAGCATCCAAAGCGCCCTTATCTGAACCACCAGCACCAACAATAGTATGAAATTCATCAATAAAGAGAAGATTCTCTCCTTTGGTCTCGACCATCTCCTCAATAATTTTTTTAAACTTAACAATAAACCCTCCATCCTCATCTGACATTAAACTAGATAGTTCCAGAGATCGCACGGTCAAGTTTTTTAATTTGGGAGATACCTGGTTTCTTAAAATGGCTAAAGCAAATCCTTCAACAATAGCTGTTTTTCCAACCCCAGCTTCTCCTACCAAAATAGGATTATTCTTAGTTCGTCTGAGAAGAGTGGTCTGAACAGCTTCTACTTCTTTATCACGTCCGTACACCTGATAATCTTCTGCTTTTTTTGAAACTTTTTCTGTCAAATTATCTGTATAACGATCTAAATAGGGGGTTTTTTTCTTTTCTTCAGTAGTCACACTTAATCACCTCTCTCTTTTACTTCTTTGATTTGAAGAGTAAGCTTATCTTTTATCGCATCCACAAATTCTCGTGGATTGATTGTCCCTTCTCCTATCTGAGATAGAAACATTTCCCAGCCTCCTGTTGTCTCTGGATCAGAAAACTCATTGTCATAGAGATAATTGATCAGTAAATAGGCCTTGTTGGTAGGAGTTAGTTGACCTGTTTTTTTATCTTTAACAACATAGCCCTTGCTCTGAATTTTTTTAATGATTTCTCCTCTAGTGGCTTGGGTTCCCAAGCCATATTTAGGAAATATTTGGCCAATTAATTGGCTTTCAGTTAATCGTTTAGGTGGTTTTGTTTCACCCCCTACAATCTGAACCTGCGTATCAACTTTATCTCCCACTTTATAATCAGGAACTTCAACAGGACCTCGTACCTTTCGTGAACTCCATTCAGCCCATCCTAATTTATGAAGCGTTCTACCCTTTGTTTTAAAAACAAGACCATTATTCTTTACTTCAATAGTCTTGGTTGAATAATAACAATCATCCGCAAACATCAAGATCGCCTGCTTCACAACTGCTTCATAAATCAGTCGTTGATCAGTTTTTAAATTTGAAAGGTTTGGAATTCTTTCAGTCGGAATCAAGGCTGAGTGGCTCGTGCCAGAAACTTTTTCATCATTAACATAATTTTCTCTAGGATCCAAAAACGCTGGCTGAAAATGACAATTAATAGCTTTTTGATAGGCAGATAGATTTTCTTTTAAATCGTCAAATTCAAAATGATTGATGTATTCTGAGTCTGGTCGTGGATAGGAGAGAAAACCTTCCAAATACAGTCCCTCAACAATGCTCTCTGTTTTACTTGAGTCAAATTTCCAGGCGCTTGCTGCAAAACTTTGTAATTCAGACAAGGTAAATAGTTGTGGAGCTGATTTCTGATGTTTTTCTACCTCAACTGAAGAAACAACAGAGGTAGTTGATAATCCCCTTGAAGAGGCTAAAATAGCTTCACTATCTTTAGTTTTATCTTTGGTCGTAAAGAACACCCCATTTTTATTATCCTCCAGCTGAAGCTTCCAATATTTTTCTGGGGTAAAGTTGCGGATTGCTAAATCATTTTCACAAACTAGTCTGACCGCTGGTGTTTGAACTCGGCCAACCGATAGGTGGCTACCTTTTGTTCGAGGGAGTTGTCCTCTTGCTTGAAGATCAAGAGTTGCAAGAGGTGATAAGTTCATTCCTACCAACCAATCACTTTGTGCACGTGCTTCAGCTTCCAAATAGTAATTATAGGTTTCTGAAGGTTCCTTCAATTCCTGAAAAGCTTTTTGAAGAGCTTTCTTTGTCATGGAGCTTGCCCAAAGACGTTTCCAAATTTTCTCCTTCCCCCCTGGTATGTGCGATAAAATAGAGTACGCAATCCGCTCTCCTTCTCTATCAGCATCCGTCCCAATAATCACTTGATCTGCTGTTACCACTTCATCATAGATTCTCTTAAATTTTTCTCTTGAATCCTTGTCCTCTTTCAGATGTTGCTTAAATGAAACGTTTGTAAGAGGTAATTTATCAAGCGACCAATTGTCTGGTTCACTATATTCAAATAGGTGCCCTTCAGCAGCCACCACATGTACTTCAGCTGGGAAATAGGGTGAATGCCTAATGACATAGACACCTTTCTTTTTACTAAATTGTCCCAAAGCTGTAGCGTAAGCTTCTGCCTGTTTCTCTTTTTCAGCCAGAATAACTATAACCATATCATTCTCCTTCTACTTCATTTTCTGTCATTGTAAGCCATAATTAAAAAATCTTTTGTAAAGGGACATCAACAAAAAATAGAGTGAGTTGGTATCAAAAAACAGTACATAAAGTTATATAACTTTATACACAAAAAAGAGGCTCTTAAAGAGCACTCTTTCTAGACTTTAAGCCCCTTCTTTGGGCTTTGGATAAAATTTTGATTTTGTACCACCTGTCTGTTTAACTGGTAAGGCTTTGTATGTTGTTCAACACTTTTTACAATTTTTGAGACTGTTCCATGAATACGTTTCATAGACTGCGCTAGTTGTTGATCGTCAAGAGAGGTCAAATTATCAGTCCAAATTGCCATATAGCGAATGGCTTTCTCAGAGGTATCTAACCCAAAATGCTTAGAAACGAGATAACTTGTCATCTCAGCCTCAAGTTCTCTACGATCTTTTGAGACATCCTCCTTATATGAGTTAGCAAATTTAGGATTATGTAGACTAGCATGCGCCAACTCATGAATGGTTGTTGCAACGACTTCTCCAGGAGTATTATCTGGATTCAAAAGTATCTTTTGTTCATCTGGATAAAAAGCTCCCTTCGCACTCCTCAACTCTTTTGCATCGTCTTGATAGATTGTTACCCCAATGTTCTTAGCATAGTCTGAAAGCCCCTCTAGCACCTCTTTCGTGCGAATATGATCCATATTAAAGTCATAGTGACGATTTGGCATCGCTTTTGGATAAAATTCAGGCTTCAAGGTTGTTTGAGACAACTCAAATACTTTATACGTAGCGAATTTAGCCAAGCCAGTATTTGAATCTCTTTCCTGGAAGAAGCGAGATTTTAACTTTCCTTCTTTCTTTAAAACTTTTTCTTCAGGTGTCGCTTCAGAAAGTCTTTTATATTTTGGATTGCCTTTTCCGTTTTTTACCTGGTTCCCATTTTCATCCAATACAGGAATCATTTCAACCATCATAGGTCTAAACAAGGTAATATGTGATTTTTCTCCTGTTTTAACTGAAAGATTGTTATGGACAACTTCTTTTGTTCGACCTGTTTTTTTATTGGTATAGGTATTTCTAGTTTCAAATACCTGATCTGAAGTAATCCCAAGAACATCCCCCATCGATTGCCATTGATTATAGGTTGCGACTGCATTCGCTCCTGGCCACTGTTCCTGAATTAACGCTACATTTCTAGGTGAGAGTTCTGGAAACTTACTCATAAAACTCAGATACTCTTCTAACCGTTCTGGTGTTTCTGTGTACTCTCTCACTTTTTGAAAAGCAACCTCACTCAATTCATGAGGCGTTAAAGCAGCATAATCAATACTACTTGAGTTTACTTCAGGGGTTTCCAAATCCGAAATAGATTCCTCTTTCAGAATCTCCTCTACACGCTGAAGCAAATTAGTTTTAGTTTCTTGCTTAGAAGATTGAAAAGCTACCGTTTTTCTTGTATCAGGAGTTTGACCTTCTCCTTCTTCTATCAATCGAGACGATTCATTTGCTTCCTGAGAAATTTCCTTATTCACCACTCTATTTTCCAGCTGAGAAAGAATTTCTTCATCCATCGATGCTAGTTCAGATTGACCGTTGAGTCGACGATATCCTAACCCTAGCATTTGTGAAATTGGTTTAGTCTCATCTCCAACATCATATCGAATTCCCTCTTTAATCACTTTCCCACCTGGGGCATAAACATCAAACTTAATTTTGGTAGGAGGGATATAGCCTTCAGTATTGCCTGCAGTTACTTGTTTCATTCCTTCTTGATGAATTGGATAAAAGTCCTGATTGGCCTTATATAGCTCCCTAGCGAAATCTTGATAAGATATCAGCTCAGTTTCTTTAAAGGGCAATTTAGGCCCATCTGGGCGATCCTCAGACCATTGAAGACGAACATGGTAGTTTTCCTTATAAATATGATCTTGTTTCCACTCTCTATAAAAATCTGAATTTGTATCTAGGAGATGATCTTCTCCAGCTGCAGCCACAATCTGATCAAATTCACCATTGTACTGCTTCGCATAGTCAAGATAATGATTCCAGGCTTGATGAAATTCTTCTGGAGTTTTTGAGATGTCATTTGGCACACCTAAATTATAGACAGTATCTAAGACTTGAGTAAACTTATTCGCATCAAGTAGGGAGTTATTCAGTGTATTCTCTGGAGCTGGTGGTTCAGGTTCTTCAGAAACCTCCTCATACTGCTTATTTTTTAAGATAGATAACATTTCCTCGCCACCATCTTTAACATATTCCTCATTAATCGATAGCTGTTCAATCTGGCCATCACGTTCACGGAATACGCCAAGAATAGGTGTTTTATCTACCGTCTCCAGTTCCTTGGTAAGTTTTGTCCGAGACTTAAAAACTGATATTGGAATATAGTTTTCTTCCTCTAACTCTTTGAATAACAAGATAATATCTTTATCATCAGACTTTATAAGACTATCAAAACGTCCATCATATCGCCTAAGATCAGTTAAATCATCAAAATAGAAAGATGTACTTTCTGTTGCTACTGAAAGATCTGATAAGACCTTTAGTTTGTCAAAAGCTGCATCATTATTAGCCAATAAAATATTATCAAAATGCCCATTTCCTTCTGCAAAATCATGTAAAGTTTTCTCGGGTGTCTGCCCTAATGCAATTGGTTTAATTCCTGTTAGGTGCATGAAGTGCTTTTCTTCAAAATGAACTTGTACAGTCTTATCAGGGGTAACATAATAAATCTTTGAGTTGGCCAACTCATCCAAATAATACTGTGCTGCATTTTGCAAAGCTAGTCGACGGATTGGACGATTCAATTTAGTTAATTCATCTAAGGAAATAGAGTGATAGTAGCCATCGTTACTTGACTGAAACTCTTCATTTATGGTAAAATAAAGTAAATGAGAGGATGTCGTAGGACGACTGGTAACAGAGCGTTCAAAGGTGCCAGCTTTTGGTACGGGTGTGGGACTGCCTTCAGCTTCGGGCTGTAAAGACCCCAGACTACCACTGGTCCTCTCGTTTTTTTGTTGCTCAAAAATCATATCTAGCTCTTGAGATTTCTCAGGGGCTTTTTCTTTTTCTTCTGAAGCCTCTATTATCTTAATGGGCTGAGTATCAAGACGTGACATCAGGTTATCCAACAATTCACGGTTTAAAACCACTTCTCCCTCTTGTTCTTCCAGATAGTGGTACAGCGTATTTGGTGTTGTCACAAAACCAAAGGTAAAGTCTCTTTTACCCGATTCAATCAATGGATACTCCAACATTCGCTCAATCGATTGTGATAGATTATCAAGAGTTCTTTCATCATAATAGACGCCAAAACTGTCACTTGAAAGGCTTTCTATCTGCTTGTTGGTATTGTAGGCTGCAATTGCAAGTTCACCAATAAATCGGGTTGAAATATCTACTCCCAAAGTTCTCTGATGAGGTTTCAATGCTTGATACAAGGAATCTTGCTCAGGAGTCCCTTTTTTCTTGTATAAATCAGTCGTTTGATCATCAAGAGAGGTCAAAAGTGAATGAATAGGAGACAACACTTCCATTCGTTTAGCGTTGAGGTATTTAATAGGATGGCTATTTCCTAACTTCGCAAAGACATCATATAGATAGAAATCTGGGGCAAATTCAATTGATAATTCTCCAGATTGAATCCGATTATTTAAACTCTTTGTTAATGCTTCGTTTTCCTGTTTTACCTCTTCATAGCTCATCAATCTCACAGCATTCTCCTCTGTATTGACAATAGATTCTTGATTTTCTGGAGTTTGTTTTTCTTCAACCATCTCATCTATACTAGTCGGATCAATGACGACTGTTTTTTTATTTTCTATCGAAAACGTGAGATTGTCCCAATTTTTTTCTAACCACCCTGCTTCGCCTTGATTTTTTTCAACAGGCTCTGGTTGTGGTGAGATTGTTTTTTCCTGATTCGAGGGCGTTAATCCTACATTTTCTTGCCCTTGTTTGGCAAGTAATTCATCCACCTTCAGTCTTTCCTCATCTGTTTTCGGATGATACTTAGTTTGTGAAGATAATTGAAACTCTCCTTCTTCAGTCAACTCCAGGGCAACTCTTCGTAAACCTTTTACAAAATACGTATTTGGTTGTTTTTGCCACTGGTTCACTAGCCCCTCATCAATTAAGGCTTGAGTTGCTGGTTGAATGCTCGTTTTACCCATTTGTTCAGATATGGCTTCAAGTCTAGTCAACTCTTCTTGATAGCGTTTGAGAGTAGCTTTGGTAAAGAACGACTCCCCACGTTTAGCTTTTTCTAACTCTTCACGGATTCTAGGTATATTTTGAACACTCATCTCCAGACCACTTCCCTGACGATTCAACCCCATTTCTTTCAAATGTTGTTGGTGCTCCAGGCGCTCTACTCGCTCTTCCTGTTGCCTAATCTCATCCATCTTTGAGAAGACTTGATCTTCTATTTGTTCTTGCTTACGTTTAAAGCTAGCACCTCCTCGCTTATCATTCATGGGTTGCCCATTTGTTAGCGCTTGGTGAGAATAAGCCCTTGAAATAGCCTCGTCTTGTTCATCCCTTAGTCGTTCCAATTTTCGACGTGCCTGGGCAAGACGACTGTTGTCAGGCTTTTCTTCCTGTTGATTCTTTAGAACATCATTCCAGTCCGTTTTATCTTGTCCTGGTTTTAGTTCTGGTAGATCTGAATTGATAACAGCTCCTTTTGCCTCCAATTCTTGAATGAATGTTCTACCTGCTTCATCATTATCTAAAGCTAGAGTAATCAAATCCGCATTTTTCCCATCTTCAAAAAAGTGATGATCAATAGCTACTTGAAGTCCGTCCGCTAATTGTTCAGGTGTCCATCTTAGCGGTTTTCCTGATATTTCAGCTTGAATTTGAGATAGATGACGGCCTATAGTTGATTCTTTCAAACCATCCATAGAAACTAATCTGACGTCCTGAAGACTATCTTTGTGCAATTCATAGTAGGACATTAAATCAATTGGGCTCTCAGTAAAAATCAATCGTTTTGGACTGCCAATATCAACATGAATACCTGTCATAGGATCGGAGTTTTTCATAATCACTTTAGCATATCCATGTTTTGGCCACTTCTCCCAATTCTCCTGTATTCCTTGTAAAGAGGCTCCAACAACTTCACCTGAAGAAGAAAGGGACTTGAAGACAATAACTGGCTCAATCGCATTTGTTGTAACTCCATCATTGCCTTCCGCAAAGTAGTCAAGTTTGGCGTTAGCTTGGGCTAAAACACCCTGTTCCAAAAAATAATCAATCGTTTCGTCTGATAGCCCACGTTGATTCCGTAGATAATCTCTTCCAGCTGAAAACGGCTGCTCATATTTTTCAAGATAGTATTTAAAATCTTCTTGAGCTCTTTCAACCATTTGAAACTCTTTAAAATTTCCATCATTTAAAAAATCTACAGATTGGTTAAAATCCACTTCCTTTATCGTTTCAACTAAAGAAATCGCATCTCCTCCTGTATTTCTGGAGAACCATTTCCATAAATTCTTATCAGGCGATATAATTAGGCTATCATGTTCTTTCCATCGATAGTCTCGTCCAGATCGAACCAGCTCCATCTGGAGCTCGTTTGCAACATCCAAAATATCTCTAGAACGTGCAAATTCAACACGTTCTCTACGAGTTTTCCCACGTCTTGATTCTTGTTCTGTCATATAAAATCTCCTTAAAATCCTTCATACTGTGGTTTATACGGCTCTTTCTCTGCTTGTAGAAACGTTTCTGGATCTAAGTGAACCAATTCCCCTACTGAAAAAGATTCAAATAGCTCAGAATTTTCCTTAAAATCTAGAACCATTTCTAAATCAGAATTTCTTCCTTGACCCTCAAAATGCACTTGCTTGTTATCGGCATTCATTGCCGTAATTAACCATTCGGCTGAAAAATCAAAGTCTTCAACTGCGACATCTGGAAATAATAGCTTCATTTTTCTTCTCCTTTCTCTTTTTATCCTTCTATTCTATTCAATAACCAAAAAATCCCAGTTAAAGGGACAATATAATTCCATTTTTCAGGATAATTTTGCTCAAATAAATTAAAAAATAATAACAAAAGCTTGACTACTGCACTGGAATGCGGTATAATTAATAGTGTAAGGAGGTAATGAAAATTGAATAAAGCAGATTTTAACAAAATTCAAAAATTACTAAAGACTGTAACAGCTTATAAAATTTCTAAAGCTACTGGAATTGGTGACACTACAATCAGCAGATGGGTTACAGGAAAAACACCAATCGAAAAAATGAGTTTAGAAAATGCTATCAAATTGACAAATTATGCGGAGGAGCTAGAAATGAAAAACGCAAAACAACTACTTGAAGAAATTAAAAATAACGATGTAGCGTATGCTATTGTAAACGAAGATGGGGCAGTTTATTGCAATCTTGGTACAAGTAATATCATGGATATTTATGGTATTAATGGCGAAGATGGCCATTTCTACGGTGTTTATGGTGACGCAGTTGGTGGGCAGCTTGATAGTCGCAACGTCCCTGATGATGTTATTTTAAAAGCTATTAAACTAATGCTAGGGCTTGGCGAACCTGTAAAACGTTCAGAATTGTCTATGGGGTCAGATTTCAAACAGACATTTGTAGATGGATATTTTGAGGCAGTCGAATTGATGAAACAGTCTGGTCTTCTTCAGCCTCAGGAAGAAAATGAGAAAGTCAAAGAATGGATTGAGTCTCACAAGGACGTTATAGGTTCAACAGTTAAACACCCATCATTTGGAACTGGTAAAGTAACCGAAATCAAAGACAACACTATCACCATTGATTTTGTAGACCAAGGGAAAAAATCTCTAGCACTTGAGGCAGTCGTAGAAAGCAACCTCTTAAAATTTTGATCAACCGGCTTAAATGCTGGTTTTTTCATTCAATAATCTTACTTTTTTAAACACTTTTAAATAAAAAGTTTAAATCTCTTTGAGTTTTTTGTTGACAAACTATCTTTTATGATATATAATATACTTGTAAGATAAATAAAGGAGAAATAAAAATGGAAATCAACAACGACATCAAAGACTTAATTTTGGAATATGTAGGACGATACTTCAGATATGAAAATGATTTCTATAAATTACCAGGTATCAAGTTCACTGATGCCAACTGGCAGAGATTCAAGAGTGGTGAGACCTCTATCGAGAAGATGGGCGCTGCAAGAGTGAATGCAATGCTTGATCGCTTATTTGAAGATTTTGAACTGGCTATGATTGGCAAGGCTCAAAATAGTTACTATCTAAATAATTCTCTTAAAATGAACATGACATTTCACGCTTACTATGACCAGTTCAAGAAACAACAACTTCTAAAATGGCTTGAGAATAGTAGAGAGGACATCATCGGTGGTGCAGGTCGCATATATACTGCTGATGGGAATTGGATATGTAGTGCTTATTTAAAAGTAGCCTTAGAGAGTAGCAGTCTAGGAGATGGGTCATATATGCTTCAAATGCGATTCAAGAACTATTCTCGTGACCCAAGACCAATACCTGCAGGGCGTCAAAATCGACTTGAATGGATTGAGAAGAACTTGGAGAATATCCGATGAGAGAGAAGAAGCTACGAAAATGCGCCGTGAAGCGGAAGTGAGATATGGCTACAAATAAAACCGTTTCTTATACAACATTCCATTCGTACAGCAAAAGCCGTGATTTTTCACGGCTTTTATTTGGCTCCAAACACCTCCCTTTATATACTGTGTCCTTTTTCCTCCAGTTCTTGTTTCTCATCGCTTCTCTCACGTTCCATAAGGGCTTTTTTATTTGCACGTTGAGCCCTTTGAAGAGAATTGGTCAGGTTCCTCATGAAATCTGTATTGATGATTGCTTTACCTTGGGATTGTTGGATATTTTTTCTTTGCAGGACCTTTCTTTCTTGCATTTTCTGTGAAACAGCTTGGGCTAACTGACTTTTCTGATTACTTTCTTCCTCCGGCAATAATTTTTGATAGAGTGATTTGAGCTCAGAAAATCCTTTCGCATTCTCCTGTTTTAATTTTTGAACAGTAGTTTGATCAGTCGTTTGTGAAATTTCCTTGTTTCGACTGTAGATCTGATGCTTCAGCTGAAAAATGGAGATATGTGTCTGTAACTCTTCTATGTAGCTATCTTTCGTAACGGGATAGCCCTTTAGAATGGTCAAAACTCCTTCATCTTGAAGAGGTTGGATTGTAGCTAATTCTCCCTTCAAACGTTTAATAGGAGCTTGAATTGTCAATAAATCAGCCTTCTCTACTGAAAATGAAACACTATCTTCAAACTGGTTAGCAAGAGAACTTCTCAGAGATTGATCTGCTTCACTCAGTTTATAATTTGGAGTCAGCTGCAATTCAGTCAGCTGCAGTCTTTGAAGAATCTCCTTCTTTTTTAATTCAACAAATGGCTTATCCGTTTCAAGTGGTTGTATTTGATCAAAAAGAGTTTTACGAACTAATAAACTACTTTGTTTTTCTTCCAATAAACTCAATTTTAAAGCATAGCGGAATGTTCCTAACTCCTGGCGTTCTTTCAATGATCGATCGCTTTTCTTTTTGGCCGCTTCTACAAGATCTTTCAAATCAGCTGAAGAAAATAGCGATAAGTCCCTTAAACTAAGTTGCTTCTGTAGTAAGTCTTCTTTCATCTGACTCACATCATAAACTAATTCCGTAACAAATTCAGGTTTACCCAAACCTGTTCCGTGTTTATCATAAGCAGCATAGACTGGTTTTGTGATTTCAATAGATTTTGCTCCATCTTTCAAATCATAACCCAGTTTTTTCCAGGCATCTAGTGTTTTGATGACACTTGCGTTAGGATCCTGGGCTAAAATTAATTTTTGATTCTTTACTGAGAAATTGGCCAAATTTTTTTCCAGCCGAACGTCAGCTATTTCAGGAGCATTCTCACGAAATAGGTGCAAGATTCTATTTGCTAGTCGTTCTCTCAACTCCTTCTCTCGATTCGCTATTAATTGCTGCAGATGATAGCCTGCAGCCTCCTGCTGTGTTTTTTCAAAACGACCATCAACTTTTCGAATCTTTTCGTAGGTTGATTTTTTTTCAGCTGAATAAGCTCCTCTATAAGTTTCTAGGAAGTCCTTCGTTTCTTTCAGAAATTCTTGATAGAGCTCTTTCCCATCATTTTCTAAATAGGAATCCAGATAGCGGTCGATGAAGAATTTACTGACTGCAAAATCTCTTGCATTTGATCCATAACGCCATTTTTTATCCATTGGCAAATGGTTGTAAGCCTGCTCCAAAAAATTTTTTTCAGCCGAAAAACGAACCTTCTGATCTCTAAACACAGAATTGATCAACTCACTTCTGATATTGGCCAAGATTTGTTCTCGTCGAACAATCATTCCTCTAGTCTGTTCATTCAACAGGCCATGAAAAACATCGCTTTTAAAACGCTCAATAGTTTTCTGGGAAAAGTTTCCTCTGTACTCCATTCGTCCACGAGGTCGATAGAAAATTTTTTCTCTTGCAGATTCAACTTCAGATAAGCCAAAATGCACATGAATATTATCCGTATTTAAGTGAATGTTAGCCCACCAAAATGATGAATCAGATAAACCCTCTTTTTCAATCAACCTCGGCAATGCTTCACGTATGACCGACTTGATAGCTTGCTGATCGACTTTCCCAGTTTCCAGATCATATAATCCCTCCTTGGCCAAAAAATCATTATCAAAAGAGATAACACCCTGCCATAGAAGAGAGCCATTTTGATAAGCCTGTTCTAACTTACTTTTCAATTCAGTTACTTTGCTACGCTGCAAGTAATTGGCCTCTTTTGTAAAAATCGCTGTCATCTCCTCATTTTGATTTTCAGTAGCATAAGAACGATTCATATAATCGATGTACTCCTGGAAATTAAGTTTTGTTTCTGGGACTTCAGCTTGGATTTTTTGTATTTCATCTTCAGTTAGAGACTCAATATTTTGTCTGTGTGTCTCTAAATTTAATTCATTATCAACCTCGACAGCTTCATCTCTATTGGTGTAGTCTACAAACCCACTATTTGCTTCTGTATATTGCAGCATGAAGGTAATACTTGGACTAGAAGATACGTTCATTATTTTCCTCTCTTTGAATTAAAATAGTCCATTTTTTCTTAAAAGAGCATAGTCTTTTAATAACGGTTGTAATTCTTCAGGTTCAACTTGAAAATCATTGATCCACCGTCCTGATTGAGAAATATGTAATTCTTTTTGCTCTTCAACAAATTGCATGGGAATCAACAAAATATTTGGTTTTTCTAACTCTGAACCACTTTCTCGTTCTAAAAAGGCGACAATAAAATCTTGATTTCCTTTTGTCCTCAATTGCCAGTGATGGGAGTTCCCGTTTTTCCTTTTATACAATGAGCTGTATTTTACATCAATCGTTAGACCATCTAGCCAAAAATCATATACTGGATTATTTTTCTTGAAATACTTATTCGCATCCGTTGCATCTGGAACATACTTTTGAAAAAGCTCCTCGGCCATTCCCCCGAGCTTAGCTGTCCTAGAACCATACTGAATTTTATCTTGAATTTTGAGGCAGCCACTCTTTATTAATTTCAAATGAGCTATATGAGTAGGTAGCCCTGACTGTTTCACCGCTTCATGAAAATCTCCTGTTTCTAAATAGATTTCAACAATATCTACCATTTACTGTACCTCAATGAGAATGTTTGATAGTTTGACCACGTGCAATATCTTCTTGAATGACATCGTTGATTCGTGCCATCAATTCATGTTGTGTAGGATCCAATCGTGAATGAATAGATTCCAATTCTTGAACATCAAAATCATCTTTCGTAATAGCATGAAAGTTGGTTAGCGTTAGATAGAGAATTTGATCAAGTTGACGATGAATTGCCTTGTTATCATTTCCATAATCAAAGGCATCCCCCAAATTTTTTTCCAGCTGAGTCAGTCGCTCATAGAAATTTTTTCCTTCCCCTAATTCAATAAAAAGTTTATAAAAAACTTCAATCAAAGTGACAAGCGTTGCTGAATTGTTTCGATACTGTTTCTGCAAAGCAGACGATTCTTTCAAGTAGGATTTTATTTCCTTAAATTTTTCATGTGTTTCTTCGCTAAAATATAAGCTAAGTCTTGGATTCATTTTTCCCTCCTCAATTTTTCTGAGATGATCCTGTCAAATAATTAATTTTATATCCTGGTTGAATATTAAAGATATACACATCAAATGAGATCTCATCATCTTCAATACTCTGTGCCTCCATACGAACTCCTCTAGCAACTAATTCCACGTTTCTAAAGATGGGAGTTACTCGATAGCGAACATGGTGGTTCGTATTTTTTATGTAGTTAGCAATTTTATTTTCATAGTAGACCATTGATGATTGTTCATCTTCAAAATTTGCATTTAAAGCACGTGTGCCTGTAAATAAATTTTTAGCATTCGCATTTTCTCCACTTAATTGAAAACCGATTAAGTGAGAACGATTATATAAATAATCTTCTTTCCCGTTGAAAATTATTTTTTTATTTTTCCACCCTGTCGGTATGACAGACGAAATAGATTCTCTGTCTTCTGTTGGCATCAATTCTTTTCCTAACATCGCTTCAGCAATTCCTACACGATTTAAAAAATCTAGATCAGAATATTTTTCCCAGCTGCCAGTTCCTAAACTCAATTCACTTTTTGTAAATTGTGATTTTTCATTGACGACAATCACCTGATTTTTTCCATCATACTCCTTCGATTTCAAATTATCATTTTGCTGAGTAGGATTCAAATTTGAGTCAGATTTTTTCTCTTCAGCTGAATCGGCTATGTTCAATTGAGTTGGGATATCATTTTGTGTCAAGCCAGATTTGATAGCATTAAAATTGTTAGGTTGCACGATAAAGATTGCAAGAAAAATGAGAATGATGAACAGAGATTTATTCTTCTTCATTTCTAAACACCACCTGACCGTCTTTCAGCTTCAAGTGCAGATACATCATCCATAAAATGTAACCAATTTGTAGTTAGACCATTTACAATATCTTGTTTAACATTTAAAGCTGAAAGAGAAATTTCATTCTTCAACATCAATTCTAAAATCTGACTTTGTTGTTCTTTGATATCAGATAATGTTTCCGCAAATTGGTTATTGTACAAATTCAATCCGTCATTCATTACGATATTTTGAACTTGCGATAACATAAACTCATTGAAACTTGGATAGTTATATTTTTTTGAAATAGCCTGAAGTTGTTCAAACATATCGTCGGGAACATTTCGAATTAAAAAATTTTTAGTCATCACTTTCCACCTCTCCTTCATACTCTAACCAACGTGAAATATGAACGCCATAACAATCCATTTTTTCTCCAAATTCAGATAGTATCCTGGTCTGTTTTTTCATTTGTTCCAGAACATGGTCCGAAGCTAATTTCATATTTTCCAAATGAGCAACATACAAGTCTTGAGCACGATTAAATTTTCCATACTCAATTTTTTCACGACAGATTGAAAGCAAAAAATCGTTAAATGAGTTGGCTTTATTTTTTTTCGCAAGAGATTTTAGATAATTAATTTCATCATCAGTAAGGCCTCTAATCTCAATTCGATTTTGTTTTATATTTGCCATTATTTTAAATTTTCCTTTCTAAAAAATAGCGCCCTTCTTTTTTCTTTTGTCGAAGCAAAAGCAAAAAGAAGCAAAAAAGAAAACTTCAACCTCGCAACATCACGAACCGATACGGTTCTATTTTTGCGGTTTTTCAACACACTAACACACACAGAGGGACTAAGGTCCTTTTTAGGTGTGTTGTGGTAGAAAAGAGCATAAGGGAAACTGATATCACGTGCCGTGATATGTTGATAGTATCAACGTTTCCAGTACCGGTAATTTTCTCGGCTTCGCCTACTTACACACACATGCTATACTTACCTTTACATACTTTATAAGTGTTATACTTACACTGTTTTTCTTCTTTACATACTTTTACTTACACCGTTTTTAACTTCATTTGGAAGTTCAAAACTCAAAAATCAAGACTGATTTTCAGCTGGAAAATTTCCTTCTTCACGATTTTTCTTCGCTGCTAAACGTTGTTCTTTTTCATCTTCTTTGATGAGGTTTAATTCCATTTTTAACTCTTCAAAAATTGATTCATACGACTGATTTTTGTTCTTCTTCAATTGAATTTGAACATAAATTTTACCAATTTGTTTTTGAAGATTCTCTTCTGCGTCTTTACGTTCCTGTTCCAACATGGCAACTTTTTTCCTTGCCTCTTCTAGTTGATTATCAATTTTTGTTAAATCATTTTTAGCCATGATTATTTCTCCTTTTTCTAATTTCGTATTTCTTAATCCCTTAATTTATTTCCTGCAAAGCTGGCAATTTTTTCTTTTATAATTTGGAAGTTGCTCCACAAATCGCCATCTAATTTTTTCAAATCAATCACATAAACTTCATGATCATTTTTCTTGATAGTTAGTGTGAAAGAACGTTCATTAATTTTAATTTCCTGTAAAACGAGGTACATTGAAGAAAACATTTCTCCTTTATATCCTGGATTACTACGATAGGTTATTCCATATTCATCAATATCCAGCACAACCCATTTTTGTTTTCTAAACAAACCTTTTGTACTTGTGAATACAGTACGATGCTTTCTAACTGGTTGATTCTCCTTTGGTGCTAATTTAAGTTGTTCTTTCATTTTTCTGCCTTTCTTTTTTTGATTGATTCTAGTATAAGAGATAAATGAAAAAAATTTTTTAAAGGGACAATCATAAAAAACAAATCCCCTTAATTCAAAAATTAAGGAGATTTTTTACTACTATTTGTTGGTAAACACGAACTCGCCTTTCATAGAAAATGCACTCTTTTTACTTACATTAAATTGAATCAACTCGAAATAAAAATCATGTTTTTTCCCAAAAGGATATACACTAAACACTAAATGATACATTTCATCTACATCAGAAAATCCCTTTTTCAAAGGAGACTTAAAAGGAGCTTCAAAACCTTTCCATGTTACTCTATAATGAGAAAGACCTGTAAATCTTTTATAGTTCACAAAACTTAATTCTACAATATCTTGATAATCCTTTTTCACTGCTCGCTGATTAATCGTAATCATTCGTTGGTTTGCATCACCTTCATCAGCATCTGTAAAAAGATTGATTTTAGGAGGTAACTTATCTTTTAATTTTCGGATTCCAAGGTAGTCCTTATTTAAGATATTTTTGAATAGATACCGCTGAAATAGTTTTGCTTGAAACCACTTCATAAACTGATAAATACCAATACTAAAAAGAAACATTAAAATCCATAATTCAGATTCATTCTCTTGAAATGGAAAATCCAATGCTTTCGAAAAAATCCATAATAACACAAAATTTCTCATGAAGTAAAAAATAAATCTCTCAACTCCAAAACGCAACTTCAAAAAAGGACTAGCTAAGATAAATAAACCCATTAAAGATACTAAATAATCTGAACTAATTTCAAGTATTGCTGAAATTTCTTTAATCAGAACGGCACACGCTATCATTTCAAACACTAAAAATTGCCATTTAAAGGCTTGTCTAATAAGCCAATTCACTCCACAAATTGCAGATAATTTATATCCCAATTTATCAGTTTCTTTTACCATTTTAATTAAATTTTTCATTTTATTTTACCTCACTTTAATTCATTTCTACAGTTTCAATAGGGTTTGAGAATTCAAATGTTCCATCTTTGACTGCCTGTTTTTTCTTGTCCAAAGATTCCAATTTAGCCTTCAACTTTTCAATGTTTTTATAGGCTGTTTCAATGGTTCTATTCTTCGTTTCGATGTTTGTATCCAGCGTAGCAATATTCTTTTGATTGGCTTCGAGATCATCACCTGTTAGATATTTTGCTTCTGCTTGAAGACTCGCTTTTCGTGAATTATCATCTTCAATAGATTCCTTCAATTGAGAAATTGATGTTGTCAATTTTTGAGACTGTTCATTCTGGAAATTGATCTCTTTTTCGATTTCCTGAAGAGTAAATTCTTCTCTAGAGACAACCTCAATGGCTTTGATTTCAAGCTGAGGATTTTGAGGAGTTACAAAGAATTGTACAGTGTCCTCTTCTCCAGATTTCTTCTGAGAAACCTTTTTAGAATCACTGGATGGCGATGAAATATTCACATCAATTGAGCTAGAAGAGACTGTCTGATTCGTCACATCGATCGCAAATGCACCAAAATTTTTCGGAACTCCTTTAATAATAACTGATACTTTATTATCAATGATTGGCACAACATCCATCTCTATTTTTGAGTCTTTATGTTGCGCATAGAGTTTCCATTTCAATCGTTTGGCATCGATGCCCCGATCTATCGAAGTCGTAGCATCTTTCGTCTCAAATTGTAAAACGATAATTCCAGTATCTGGTGAATATTCCTGGCTGACCAGTTTCATCTCACCACTGCCATTCGCAAAAACCTGCTTTGTTTTGAGTTGTTCTGAAGTATAAGTTTGTCTTTGTGGCGAGAAAATTGCTCCCATCAAAAGGGTCAACCAGGTCACAAACAACATTGAGAAAATAACTAGTTTTCTCTTAATAATATTTTCTTGAAACCAAACTTTAATCTTAATAAATGGTTTCAAAATTGGGCTAGATTTTATCTTTTCAATCCATCGTTTGGATATTTCTATCAAAGTAGACATTTTATTTCTCCTTCCTGATTTTTTCATAATACTGATTTGTTAAAGAGTTTATATCTGTCTTTTTTTCAGTAGCCCAAATTATAAATAATGATAAAGAAAAAACTATAATAGCTACAAAAATAGTTGCAAACATATCTCTCATTAACTCGACACTTCCAAAATAAAATGATTCAAAGACTGTCATAAAAGAAACTTCTTTTACTCCTACTAATTTAAGAAAAGTTGGACTCATATTAACTAAATTTACAATTACATACGCATTAAATCCTAAAAAGAGATTTACTGATACTAAAACTAGCGAAATAAAACCAGATACACCTCCTAAAATTGCAAAAACTCGATACTTCACATTTGTTGCAAACAACATATCAGAAGTTGATACATCGTCGGAACTTTTTTGTTCACTCGATAGCGTGTAATTTTTTATACCTCTTAAATGTTTGTTAGCTCTTTTCTGCTTCAAAGTAGATGATTTAGTTCTTCTCATGCTTCTTATATCCTTTCCAAATAAATGAAACCTTACTTTTCGGCCAAACACTTTTTAGTAACATTAAGAAGGCTAATGGCAACCTTTTCGTTTTGATTTCATTTCCAAAGTTATCACATATAGTTATCCTGAAGAGCGGTACAAACCAGATCGCAATCAAGACAGTTCCAACCACGCCATGCGCAATGGCATTTAAAATTTGATACATACTGCCTCCTTAAATACAACCTAACTTTTCAGGTGCCAAATCCAATGTTAGCCAAAGGGCCTCATCTTGAGAAATATGTGTTAGTCTTCCTCCCTCATCATTAAAACGATGTAGGGTAAACGTTCCATCTGATAATTTTCCTAAAACAACCATTCCTTCATTTGTCCTAGTACGCCATAGTTCCCAATCATTTTGAAAAGCTGTCTCAGCCCATTTACTTAGTTTTACCCTTTTAGTCATTTATGGCCTCCTGAATACCTTTCTCATCTGCTACAATCTTTTCCTCTGAATCTCTTGAAGCATATAGATATTTCTTTATTTTTCCCTTACGAATCTTGATGATAGTTGCAGCTTTTTCAACCTGGTATTTTTCTACCAACTTTTGACCTTCTTCTGTCTGAGTGTCAATGTAAAATGTAGGATAGGAACCTTTATTGGCTGCATCTACAACTACACTTTTTCCAACCTGACAGTAAGGACAATCTTTTTTATAAAATACTAGATTTACATTTTGATCAAGTACAGTATTCTGGTATTCCTTCTGAGTAAGGTGAGGATCATAATCTAAGATAAAATGATCTTTATACAACCTATATCCTCCTAAAACTGCGAGACTCACGACTAAAATGACAAGAAGAGCCCCTAGAGCTAACTTAACGTGTCTAAAAAGCTCTTTCATCCTATCTCCTCCTCATCCATAAAATCAAATATGGAACCTTGAACATAATCAATCTTGGCCAATTCTTTTATTTCTGATTTCAAGTTAGTGAACGTTGTCATCACTTCTTGAAAGAGTAAAGGATCAAATTCCTCAGAATCCAATACACGAACAATTGGCAACATTGGATAATGATCTCTCAACTCCTCCTGCAGGTAATCTGAAATCATTTTATCATTCGAGATAACACTATCTACTCTAATGATCGCTGGAATGCTAGAAATACTCTCCTCGTTTTGATAAAAAGTTAAAGCCACATCCCCTGCAGAAACAGAATCAAATTTTAAGTTATCCGATGAAAGTTTAAAATAATAAGCCAATGCTTCCTGACCAACTCCTGTTAGGTAGTATCCTCTAATAATTTTGAATAACTCTGACATCGACCTTTCCCCTTCCTAACAAACTTTTAAAAGCCTAAACGGAGCTTGATACACATCAGGATAGTGAATCAGTCTCTTTTTTCTTTGTTCAGGAAGTGGTTTACGGTAATGCTTTTGAAGATACTGAAAAGCTAGTCCCAAGGTATCAAAAACTAAAACTTTATTCTCCCCATTACAAATATAGTCACCTGATTCAAAACTGAAAATTACATACTTCATTCTTCTTCTCACTTTCTATTTTCGCCAACCATTGCCAATAGATCTGTCTCTAATTCAAAATCATATCCGTTTTCTAAACGAACTCGTTGACGAATCCCTATAAGTGAGAAAACTAATAAAGATCCTCCAACAAATATAAGACTAAATAGTCCAGCTAAAATCAAAATCATATCATTCCTCCATAGATTATTTTATATACATTTATATCTTGGTAGTAATCGTAGATATAAATGTAAGGCAGTCTGCGGGTTTTAAAAATTATCCAATATCAAGCTCAAATAGAGATAGTTGTTGTGTTTGTTTAAAGCCATCTTTAACCCTTTCTATCACTCTCTGAGTGAACTCTATACTTTCTTCAAAGAAAGCAGCAATATTGACCATATAAGCCTCCTGGCGCTCTTTCTTCACCTGGATAAGGGAAAGCAAGATTGCTTTGATAGAGGCTAATCTGATGCCTCCTCCACGGCCATGTTTGACTGTGAAGAAGATCTTTTGTTCTGTTTTGAGAACCTTCAATACTTTGTCTAATGAGCGCTCAGGAATGTTCAACTTCTCTCGTATCTCTTTTTTCGTCGTCTGAATAAATGGATCCTCGGATTGATAGAAACCTTCTAAATAGGCCATTACGTCTGTTTTCCATTCATAGAGATGACTATTCTTCCTGTCAGCACGTTTCTTCTTAAATTTGTACCAACGTTGCTTCACAAAGAGATCTGAAGCCTTGAGTTCCTGATTGACCCATGCTTTACATAAAGTCATCACATAATCACGACTAGCAGCTTCATATTTTCCTGAGTAGGCGCTTGTGATAATCTTATGATATTCAGCTGAAGAGAGTGGCTCGTCTAGATTCGCATTAAAACTAGAAAGAACCTCCTCACACTCTTCCTGATCGATTCCTGAAGAGAAGTTGGCTAAAGCTAGCGTGAAAAGAACGTTGTTTCTTCCCATCAAGGCTTTTCCACCTTTGATATTCCCCTCTCTCATCAGCAATTGATACCAGGGTTCATCAATCTGTTTCACCCCTTCAGAGCCTGAAATAACCGTCAAATTGGGCTTTTTACTTGGGAAAGGAAGTTCTGATTGCTTCATTGACCAATCTAACCACTCCTGGAATGAATAGGTATAGTCGGGTTCAAAGAATTCGACATTATCAGTTCGAGGAATACGAGCAATCCCAAAATGGTTACAAGTCAAATCTACTGGTAAAGTTTGAGCAAAGTAATTTCTCAAATTTTGAGAGATAGCTTTGGCCACCTTTACCACTCGAAATTGAGAATGAACTGTAACATAAGCTGATTCTGAGAGGACAAAATAGGCTTGAAATCCTTTATCAGATTTTAGAATCAACGTTGGCATAAAACCTAGCTCCAGAGAAGCGGTTAAAATATCTCCTGTCGTCATTTCTTCAGCTGCAGAGGTAATATCAAAATCAATGTAGAATGTGTTAATCTGTCTTAGATTATCTTCAGAGTGGCCACGTGTAATCCGTCGACCAGCATCACTATAGCTTCCATAGCAGTACACATTAGGGGTCCAGTGTGTAAACTGATCCTGGTTCTCCAGCAATGATTCAACAGAGGTTAAAACAACACCACGTGCCTTCACCATATTTGCTTTTGAACGATAAGCAAATACAGACCCTCGTCTTCCTTTTTCAGCTGAAGAGATGAGCTGTAGATGACTATTCTTAAATTTTTGTGTTCTTAATCCGTCTTTTGTGATGATGGATAAGCATTTTAATAAATCAATCTTTTTCATGATTTTTTGCTCTCTCATATCCCTTCACTAGTTATAGTTTGAAGTCAAGTACACTTATAAAATATGGTACCAACTCCTTACATGAGAAGTACATCATTCCCCCTCCTACAAGAATTAAAAAGATACTCAATATCCATCCCAAAGCAGTTAGATGTACATAGAAGTCTTTCTCACCAGTCAAATCAAATCCGATATCTGTATTTTTACCTATAATAAATACTCCACTGAACGAAATGCACACTCCTACAACAAACAATACAATAAACCCAAAAATCATGTAATTTCCTCCTACCCTCTTCTGAGGTTTTTTATTTTAACACTTAAATTTTATTTAAGCTCTTAATGTGTGCATCATAAACACACTTTTTCAACTCGAAGAAAACGCTCAAATTTTCTTCGATAAACAAGCTCTTTTTCACCTCTCCGTCTGCGTAAAACAGACCGTTTAAGAGAAAATTTATTTTCTCTTGAAAAATGTCATCTAACATCAGCTTACTTTTCTCCAAGCAAGCTACCAAATGCGATGAATTGTTTGCGTAACGCATCGGCATCCCAAAAGCGCTTTCCACGCTTTTAAAATCAAAGCTAGTAAGGGGTCTTTGTGTAATTTTTTTCCAATCTGTATTTTTCATAGTTCTTTCCTCCTATGTTCATTCTCATTTATTCAATAATTCTTCTGATAACAACCTGGTCTCTTTTGCATGTTCAAAACCAGCAATATAGGCCTCATAATCAACATTAACTTTAACATTAATGGTTCTATTATTTAAACTTCCCATGCGACGATGTTGTTCTTCCAAAACTTCTGCTGGGATTTTTACCATCAAACCAAATTCTTCTGATGATTGAACCTGTCCCTGAAAACGTTGATCTACTCCATTTAAGAAACCAAGTAAGTACGATTTCTTATAGTCTTTCCATCTTGCTCTTGATACTGTAGGAAAAAGTCGTTTCAGCCGATATTTAAGGTATAAAAGCGCACCTTCATAAACCTTACTACAAAATTCAGCATCAGATTGATATCCAAAGAAAATTATCTGTGTGATGCCGTCTTCAGGAAGTCGTCTTCTTATCGTTTTACATCTAAAATTTTCACCTAAAATACCTGCCAACTTTTCTTGCCACCATGGAAGTCTGTATTCCCATGTTCCTATTGTTTCACCAATATCTTTTTGAGTTTTACTATTCGTTAAATCATTCATAGAAAGATTATGCTTCACCATAAGTCTTTGAGCCATCAGAAGGGCAGTCTGCCCCTCTTCATCGTTTGGTGCATCGTAAGCTAACTCTAAAAGATTTTGTATCTTCTCAATAATTTTATTATCCATATCAATCCACATGTTTATACTTTCTAGGCAAAGAACTAGCGTAATGTTTTGAATCATTGACCTTTGCATTATAAAAAATCATATTATTCCCAATAATTTCTTGCCATTTAGGAATCTCCTCACGATAAATGCGATTAAGGCCATAAAAGTTCCTTACAATAAATCTAACGGCTCCAATATGATCTCCTAAACCAACCACACACAACACATCATGTTCCATATCATATACCCAATGACTTTTTGAATTTGTCAGTATTTCCCAAGCAAATTCCCAATCTCTCTCAAGCCAATCATGCCCTGGTCTGTAATAAACTTTTGTCTGACAAGATTCATCATTAAATCCATAAAAACAGTGGCTACACAGCGTTCTGTTTTTATCTACCCACCAACAAGGACCATACTTTTCATTGATGCAAGGTGTAACCCAGTCACAAGAACATCGTCTACAAATACCCGTTTCCATTTTCTATCCCTCATTTATTCTCATACTTTTAGGTAGCTTTTTACTCGGTAAACAGTAACCTTCAGATAAGTCCCCTTTGCTATAAAATTCAGGACTATTTGTCATTATGTGATCACTTCTTCTCCATCCTCGACGAAGTTGCTTGTAAGATAAAGAAACACGCTTCTCAATCTCTTTAAAACTAAATCCTAGCTTCAAATAGGTTGTTACAATAGCATCAGCATGTTCTTTGGACTCTTCGCTTCTTGTTCTTCGCTGAAAGTTAATCTGCTTATCTTCTTCATTTAATGCTATCTGATAATCAATAAACAACTTCCGCATTTCCATAATTTTATGTTGCCAGGCCAAACTGTAAGGCTGCCCTGAATATCGATTCACTAAATCCTTTACGGGTTGTTTAAATTTCAGCTGAAGAGGATCGAATTCGCCAAGGTCAGAAAAGGGATCAATGAAACCTAGTGGTTCGCTTTGAATTAATTCATTGTATAGCGCTTCTCTGTCCATCCTAATGTATCTCCTTCTGTCAAATGCACGTCATTGAGTCAAATAAGCTTAACTGGATGGTTGTAGGCGCTTGTTCGCTGTTTCCATTCTTATCATGATCGATAACGTCAAAGATTTCTAACGTGTCTAAATTCATTACAATCTCTAATCCTAACATCGTTGAACTCCTTTCAAATAGAATTTTAAGCGAACAAAAAAGAGAACAGATTTCTCTGTTCTCCTAAAAATATTGAATTATTTGATTTTCTAAAAACTCTTACCACTTACAACGAAATAGATTAAGGAATGAGTCCCATATTGTCTGGGCTTTTTCTTTTATCTTAGCTTCTGAAATCGCACGTCCCGCTTCATCTACAAGATTTTGTGCACGGCTACGAATATCCGCTATCGGATCCTCCGACTGGTTTGCCTCATTTTCAATAGCTTGTTTTTTAGTATTTTCTGGTTCAATCCCATTTTGTTTATAAGCATTCTCAACTGTAAAAGTGCTACCTGGAGTGTAAGGCAAAATGGTATTAGCCATACTTCTAAAGACGTGGGCTGCTCCATTTGATGTCGAACCTGCCAGATAATGGTTTTCATCCGTCGTCGGGAAACCGAGCCAGTGGGTAATTACCACATCTGGAGTATAGCCAATCACCCACTGGTCACTAGTATATACTGAATTAAAAGCAGCCTCAGTAGTACCTGTCTTTCCAGCCATAACATAATCTGTTGGCGACGAACTAATTCCTGTACCATTGGTAAATGTTCCTAGCATCATGCTGGTCATTTTATCGGCTACCGACTTATCAATCACTCGTTTTTGGGAATTTTTATGACTCTTGATGACCTGGCCACTGGCATTTTCAATACGAGTGATAAAATGCGCTTCAGGCATCAGACCTTCATTAGCAAAGGTTGCATAGGCTTGCGCCATCTGGAGGGGATTCGTCTCTACGCCTCCACCGAGAGCGACTCCAAGAACTCGATCAACATTTTCCATATTCAGGCCAAATCTCTCCCCAGCGTCAAAAGCTTTGTCAATACCTAATGCATTTACAGTCGCAACTGCCGGTAAATTGAGTGATTCAGCCAAAGCCTGATACATAGGTACTTCTGGAGATGTCTTAATGCCCGCATAATTGTCCACTTGATAACTATCGTACTGCATCGTATGATTATCCAGTTGCTTGTTTAAGGCCCATCCTGCTTCTACTGCAGGTGTATAAACGACTAAAGGTTTAATGGTTGAGCCCGGGCTACGCTTAGACTGAGTGGCATAGTTGAAATTACGGAAGCCTGGTTTGTCATCGCCAGCTACGCGGCCAACAACGCTACGTACCCCACCTGTTTTAGGCTCTAAAGCAACACTACCTGATTCGGCGTGTGTTCCGTCTTCTGCCTTTGGAAATAGTGAGGTGTTTTCGTAAACAACCTGCATGTTGGCTTGGTAGTTTTGGTCAAGTTCTGTATAGATTCGATAGCCGTTGTTGACAATCTCTTCTTCTGTGAGATTGTACTTGGAAACCGCTTCGTTGACAACTGCATCAAAATAGGACGGGTAACGATAATCCGAAATCTTCCCTTCATACTTATCTTGCAGTTGAGAAGCCATATCTGTTCCAGCTGCTTCGGTCTCTTGATTTTTATCAATATAACCCGCTGCAACCATATTTTGCAAAACAGTATCCCTACGATTGGTTGAAGTTTCAACAGAATTTAATGGATTATACAATTCTGGTCCCTTGAGCATCCCTGCTAGAGTGGCCGCCTGATCAAGCGTTAGTTGTGAAGCCGATACACCGAAATATTTCTTACTCGCATCTTCAACACCCCATACCCCATTTCCAAAGTAGGCGTTATTGAGGTACATAGTAAGGATTTGCTCCTTGCTGTATTTCTTTGTCAACTCTAAGGCAAGGAAAAACTCCTTGGCCTTCCGTTCAACGGTCTGGTCCTGGGAAAGATAGGCATTTTTCGCCAACTGTTGAGTGATGGTAGACCCCCCTCCAGAACGACCTGCTGTAAGGATGGCTAGAAAGAAACGACCGTAGTTAATCCCATCATTTTTATAGAAGGAACGGTCCTCTGTCGCGACAACAGCATTCTGCAAGTCTTTGCTGATATCTGCCAGCTCAACATAGGTCCCCTTTTGACCGGATAGGGCTCCTGCCTCTTTTTCTTCGCGGTCAAAAATCAGAGTTCGGGTTTTTAGGGCATTTTGTAAGTCATTGACATTGGTAGACTTGGCTATCGCAAACAAGTAGGTTCCTACCAGTAAACCAGCACTTAACCCTAAAATGATGACAATCTTTGTCAGATGATAGCGACGCCAAAATTTCCGAATTGCCCCTACTTGTGACAATTTTTTTCTATCGCTCCGAGAACGACGCATACTAGTAGAATCCGACTCCGCCGATTCATTCGTTTCTTTTTTAAAGAGAGAAAGAAACTTCTCAAATAATTTATCTAATTTCATGCGTTTATTTTATCATCTTCACCATGGGAACTCAAGAATTTAGCTACTCCCTATCCAAATAGGGCTTTTTTTGTTACAATATCTGTATGCAATTCATATTTACATTACCCGAATCCCTGCCTCAAATGACGGTCAAACAATTTCTAGAGGAACAACTCCTCATCCCTAGAAAAATCCGTCACTTTTTGAGAACCAAGAAGAACATCTTAATTAACCACGAAGAAGTTCACTGGAACGAGACGGTGAAACCAGGGGATATTTGCCAATTGACTTTTGACGAGGAAGATTATCCCAAAAAGGAAATACTTTGGGGAAATCCAGACCTCGTTCAAGAAGTTTATCAGGACCAACATCTTATTGTCGTCAACAAACCTGAGGGTATGAAAACTCACGGTAATCAACCAAACGAAATCGCCCTTCTCAATCATATCTCTGCCTACGTTGGACAAACTTGCTATGTCGTTCATCGTCTAGATATGGAAACCAGCGGGCTAGTGCTTTTTGCTAAGAACCCTTTTATTCTTCCCATTCTTAATCGCTTGTTGGAGAAAAAAGAAATTGCTCGCGAGTACTGGGCACTCGTAGAAGGACGAGTGGAGAGTAAAGAACTTGTCTTTCAAGATAAAATCGGGCGTGATCGACATGATCGCAGAAAACGAGTAGTAGATCCCAAAAATGGGCAATATGCTGAAACGCATATCAGTCGATTAAAGCAATTCCCAAACAAAACAGCTCTTGTCCGTTGCAAGCTAAAGACCGGTCGAACGCATCAGATTCGTGTTCACCTCTCTCATCACAAGCATCCTATCTTGGGCGACCCTCTCTATAATAGTAAATCAAAAGCAAGCCGGCTTATGCTTCACGCCTTTCGCCTTTCTTTTACCCATCCACTCACCTTAGAAAAATTGAGTTTCACTGTTCTATCGGATACTTTTGAAAAAGAATTAAAAAAGAATGGATGACATTATCATCTATTCTTTTATCTATACAAAAAAGCAAGGCCAGAAAGCCTTGCTTTTTTATCGACTCAAGAATTATTTAGCGATTTTTGCAAAGTATTCAAGAGTACGAACAAGTTGTGAAGTGTAAGACATTTCGTTGTCATACCATGAAACAACTTTAACCAATTGTTTACCGTCAACGTCAAGAACTTTAGTTTGAGTTGCGTCAAACAATGAACCGAATGACATACCTACGATATCAGAAGATACGATTGGATCTTCAGTGTAACCGTATGATTCGTTAGAAGCTGCTTTCATAGCTGCGTTTACTTCATCAACAGTAACGTTCTTTTCAAGAACTGCTACCAATTCAGTTACAGAACCTGTTGGAACAGGAACACGTTGAGCAGCTCCGTCCAATTTACCGTTCAATTCAGGGATAACCAAACCGATTGCTTTAGCAGCACCAGTTGAGTTAGGAACGATGTTAGCTGCAGCAGCACGAGCACGGCGAAGGTCACCTTTACGGTGTGGTCCATCAAGAACCATTTGGTCACCAGTGTAACCGTGGATAGTAGTCATCAAACCTTCAACGATACCGAAGTTGTCATGAAGAGCTTTAGCCATTGGAGCCAAACAGTTTGTAGTACATGAAGCACCTGAGATAACTGTTTCAGTACCATCAAGAATATCGTGGTTAGTGTTAAATACAACTGTTTTAACATCTGATCCACCAGGAGCAGTGATAACAACTTTCTTAGCACCACCAGCGTGCAAGTGTTTTTCAGCAGCTGCTTTAGTAGCAAAGAAACCAGTTGCTTCAAGAACGATTTCTACACCGTCGTTAGCCCAGTCGATTTGTTCTGGATCACGTTCAGCAGAAACTTTAACGAATTTACCGTTAACTTCAAATCCGCCTTCTTTAACTTCTACAGTACCGTCGAAACGACCTTGAGTTGTATCGTATTTCAACAAGTGTGCAAGCATCACTGGATCTGTAAGGTCGTTGATGCGAGTAACTTCAACACCTTCTACGTTTTGGATACGGCGGAAAGCAAGACGACCGATACGTCCGAAACCGTTAATACCAACTTTAACTACCATTAGTGATTTCCTCCTTATGAAAATCCTGAAAATTTTATTGTGAAAAGAGTAACTTGGATCACTACAAATCACCTTTCAACGAACCTATTATATAACTATTTGAGCTTAATTGCAAGTGCTGACCTTGATTTTCTATGTCAGTTTCTTTTTGATAGGATGCCTCTGTAATTTCTTTCTCTACTCATAGCGTAAGGATTCCACTGGATCCATTTTGCTAATCTTACGTGCTGGGAAGAAGGCAGAAATATAGCCAAGAAACAAAGCAAAAATGAATGTCCCTAAAATAGAGAGAAGATTTAATTCAAAAACTTTAGAGATTGATGGATAGAAATGGTGAACAATAACATTCGCTAGACTTCCTATCCCTTGAGCAATGATGAAAGCTATAAACAAGGCAATTCCTACAATCCAAAGAGCTTCGTAGATAAAGATTCCTTTCACATCTCTATTTTGATAGCCAACAGCCTTCATGACACCGATTTCCTTAGAACGTTGCATGATATTGATATAAATGATGATGCCTATCATAACTGCTGCCACCACAATCGCTTGTGAAGAAAGTACAATCAGCAATCCCTGAATGACACGAATAAAGGTAATCACAATATCAAGAACGGCCTGTTGAGAAAGAACTGTATACTTTTTATTTTTCTGCAATTCTTCTATTACTGTTTTCGTACGAGATGGGTCTTTAAGCTCCAAAATAAAATAGGATACAGCCTTTGTGAATTCAGCTTCTTTTAAAATCGTTTCCATCTGGTTGGAAGACATGAAACTATTGCTATCCTCTGCATCATCTTCGTCATTGATGACACGCACAATATAAGTTTGAAAACCTGCCAACTTGCTACCTTCAGCAGCATTTTCTACAATGGTTGCCGATACTGGTTTTCCAATAACATCACTAGCCGTCAGATTGTTTCCTGTTTGTTCGTTCCAATTTTTGAGCAAACTCATCGGAATCGTCAATCCTTGTTCGTTAACATCCGTATAAAGGGAGCCTGCTAGCACTTTTTCTTTTTCATTGCTACTAACAGAAATACTTGTGTCTTCATACAAACTCACGACTTGAGCATAAGACGGCATGGCTTGGCTAAAATCTACTTCGTGTCCGTCTATGCTAATTTTTGACATGGTCATGCCAAAAGGACTTTCTAGATATTTAATATTTTCTTTCCCAATCGTATCCACGATATAGTCCTTATCATCTTGGTTCAAAAAACCTCTGCCAGCAGCACTAGAATTCAGCGCAATCTGAACTTGAGAAGGGAGCTTCCCCCCGTTGGTATTTTCATCAATCATCGAAATCAAGGCATTTCCTAGCCCAAACGAAACCAATACACCTACAAAACCAATCGAGGTCGCTACTGCAATCAGTAAGTTACGCCATTTTCTTTCCATAAAGTTACTTAAAGAAAGTTTGAATTTGTTTTTAAAGGACAATCCTTTATTTTTTGACTTCTTCAACGACTTCACCATCCTTCATTTTGATAATCACATCTGCATATTCAGTAACCTCTGGGTTATGAGTAACAATCAGTACTGTTTTCCCGGCTTGGGCCAAATTTTTGAACACTTCCAAAACCATCTCCTGAGATTGAGAATCGAGTGACCCAGTTGGCTCATCAGCTACAATCATATCTGGTTGATTTACCAAAGCACGTGCAATGGCTACACGTTGCTTTTGCCCGCCAGAAAGCTGTTTTACATTCTTAGCTATAAAAGGCTCCATCCCTAAACTATGAAGTTGCTCCTGAGCGATCCTTGTCATTTCTTTATCCGATAAATCTTTGACATAGAGAGGCAACTTGACATTATCCAGAACAGATTGATGGGGGATGAGATTGAAATTTTGAAAGACAAACCCAATGTTGTCTTTGCGAAATTGAGTCAATTCAATCTCCGATAGTTCTCTGAGAGACTCCCCTTTAAAATCTAAAACTCCCTCGTACTCTCTATCTAAACCGCTGATAATATTTAATAGACTGGTTTTGCCACAGCCTGACGGACCATAAATCGCTGTAATTTTCCCCTCAGCAATCTGCAGGTTAATATTTCTTAGAGCCTGCTCTTTATGTTTGCCGTCCAAAGCGTAATATTTTGAAATATTTTTCATGGATAAAATGGACATTATAATCTCCTTTAATCACTTGTAATATCGTGTACTGATACAAACTAAAATAAACAGTACCAATATAAATTATATTTAACAAAATCAGATTCAAAAGAAACAAGCAATTCCGTTCTCTTTTTTAGAATTCATTGTAACAAAAAAGCGACATTCCTCCAATGACAGAAATGTCACTCCTATAAAGCATTTAAAGATATCTTTCTAGATCCTCGGCCCATTCATTATCTAAACTAATGAGTAACTGCTCATTACCAAACATCCTTGCCATCATTTTTGCTTCTTCATACTTTTGTTTGGCTGTTTCATAATCCATCTGAATATAATATTTCCACTCCACCATCAAGACAATTGGTTGTTTTTGAAAATCTCGTGTTTTCTGTCCTATTTTATTTAAGGTCTCAACTGCTCTCTTAAAATAATGAAACAGCCCCATAATTTCTATACAAGCTAAAGAAGCTAACAAGGAATCTCTAAGCAAGTCCAAACAATCGAACTCTATCTTATCAACCTGAGAAATTAGTTTGTCATGAAAACAAAGAATGGTTTCATGCTCAGATTTTTTTATCTCACCCACATTTAAACCATCCATTAACTGACAGTTGAAATACAGTCTCAATTTCAAAAAGTCCTCGGCTTTATATACATCTCTGGATAGTAAGTCTTGAAGACCGCCCTCAATCACACTACTTCCGTATAAGGAATTACTAGTCGCCCTCACCTCATCTATAGCTTGAAGACAATCCACTATCACTTTCTCATCACGTGGCAAATCATCATAAAAACATTCAAAAATCTCATCAAAATATTCTTCCTTTCGTTCCTGCAACTCTTTGTCTCCATAGTCAGGATGATGAAGAAGAAAGTACTTTAATTCTTGATAACGCTTCGGTAATTCCTTATAGTCTGGCATCAAGACATAGGATGGGATGTCTAGCCTATCTGCAATGTATTCTAGTGTTTTTATAGTAGGACGAAATTCTCCTTTTTCAATGCGTACCAACTGACGAACGGATAACTCTGACTCATCTCCACAAAAAACTGGACGACTAAGACCCTTCTCCTCTCTAAGGAGTCTTACCTTTTCCCCTAAATCATTCACTTCTCTCATTTACCTCTCGAATCTTTTCAAAAACTTTGATATTCAAATAACTATATGCGCTTATTATAACATTTTTCAAGAAAATGTACAAAAAAAGAGACAGGATAACTCCTGCCTCTAGGCTGATAAACAATTATTTGCGACGTCCTGGTCGTTCTGCATAACCATAGTAAGCATCTGCCATGATTTCTTCCATGTCAGCTACCATTGGCAAGCGTGGGTTTGCAGGTGAACATTGGTCTTCGTAAGCAAGTAAGGCAATTTCATGCAAGCTGTCTTTCCAAGCTTTTTCATCAATTCCTTGATCCTTGAAGTTCATCTTGATACCTACTGCAACACCAAGTTCGTAAACAGCTTTAGCGTATGCTTCAACTGCTTCTTCTGGTGTTGAGCAAGGAAGACCTAGCATACGAGCAATATCTTGGAATTTTTCATCAGCTTTCCAGTAATTGTACTTAGGCCATGTTGTAGTTTTAGATGGACGAGTTCCGTTGTAACGGATAACGTATGGAAGCAAGATTGCATTTGTACGTCCGTGAATGGTGTGGTGAACAGCACCAATCTTATGCGCCATTGAGTGACTCATTCCAAGGAAGGCATTTGCAAAGGCCATACCAGCCATTGTAGAGGCATTATGCATCTTTTCACGGGCTTCTGGGTCAGCTGTTTTTACAGATTTCTCCAAGTATTTGAAGACTAACTTGATGGTTTGAAGAGCAATACCATCTGTATAGTCATTAGCAAAGTTAGAAGTATAAGCTTCAGTTGCGTGTGTCAAGACATCCATACCTGTGTCAGCAGCAATAAATGCTGGAACAGATTCTACCAAAGCAGGGTCAACAATTGCAATGGTTGGTGTCAAAGCGTAGTCAGTGATTGGGTATTTCCGGTTGTTTGCCTTGTCAGAGATAACTGCAAACGGTGTTACTTCTGAACCTGTACCAGATGTTGTTGGAATACCGATATATTGTGCTTTCTTACCAAGTGATGGGAATTTGAAGGCACGTTTGCGGATATCCATGAATTTTTGAACGAGGTCACCGAAGTCAACGTCTGGCTGTTCATAGAACATCCACATACCTTTAGCTGCATCCATTGGTGAACCACCACCAAGGGCAATGATAGTGTCTGGTTCAAACGAACGCATTACTTCAACACCACGACGAACTGTTGTGATATCTGGATCTGGTTCAACATCTGAGAAGACTTGAATCGTGACTTTGTTTTTACGAAGATTCAATTGGTCAATCACACGTTGTACAAAACCGAGTTTTTCAATTGATTTATCGGTAACAATCATGACACGTTCGATACCTTCGCAAGTTTGAAGGTATTGGATAGAATTGCGTTCGAAGTAAATTTTTGAAGGAACTTTAAACCATTGCATATTATTTCTACGTTTCCCTACTTTCTTGATGTTTAGAAGGTTGATCGCACTCACGTTATCACCGACTGAGTTGTGTCCATATGAACCACATCCAAGTGTCAATGATGGGATGAAGGCATTGTATACGTCACCGATACCACCGAAAGTAGATGGAGAGTTCCAGATAATACGCATTGCTTTGATTTCTGTACCAAAGCGTTTAACAAGAGCTTCGTCTTTTGTATGGATAGCTGCTGAGTGACCAAGTCCGTTAAACTCAACCATTTGACGAGCTTTTTTAAGACCGTCTTCTGTATCTTCAGCTTTTAGGACAGCGATAACTGGTGACAATTTTTCACGAGTCAATGGTTCTTTTGGTCCTACTTCTGCACATTCTGCAGCCAAGATGTTTGTTCCTTCTGGAACGCTAAATCCTGCTTGTTCAGCAATCCATGCTGCTGGTTTTCCAACGATGTTTGCGTTTAGTTTAGCACCTGCACAGTTTTTGCTGTTTGCTTTCACGCCGAAACAGAATTCTTCAAGAAGTGCTTTTTCTTTCTTGTTTACAAAGTAAGTATGGTATGATTTGAATTCTTCTACAAATTCGTCATACACTTCTTTATCAATGATAACGGCTTGTTCTGATGCACAGACCATCCCATTATCAAATGATTTTGACATAACGATGTCATGAGCAGCTTGACGAAGGTCAGCAGATTTTTCTACATAGGCAGGAACGTTTCCGGCACCTACCCCAAGAGCTGGTTTTCCACATGAGTATGCAGCTTTAACCATGGCATTCCCACCAGTTGCGAGGATAGTCGCAACACCTTCATGGTTCATAAGTGCCCCAGTTGCTTCCATAGATGGCTTTGTAATCCATTGAACACAGTTTTCAGGAGCACCAGCTGCAATCGCTGCATCACGAACGATTTGTGCAGCATGAGCAGAAGATTCTTGAGCTGATGGATGGAAAGCGAAAACAATTGGGTTACGTGTCTTCAAAGCAATCAATGATTTGAAAATCGCTGTTGAAGTTGGGTTTGTTGTTGGAGTGATACCACAAATAACTCCGACCGGCTCCGCAATCTTCGTCAAACCTGTAATTGGATCATCTTCGATAACTCCAGCTGTTTTAACTCCACGCATATTGTTCACTACGTGTTCACAGGCAAATAGATTTTTTGTCGCCTTATCTTCAAACACACCACGACCAGTTTCTTCAACTGCGTGTTGTGCAAGGATACCGTGCGCATCAAGTGCTGCAACAGACGCTTTTGCTACGATGTAGTCAACTTGCTCTTGGTTCAACTTGCGCATTTCATCAAGCGCAACCAAGGCTTTTTTCACGAGACCGTCGACATGCTTTTCAGCAGCAAGTTGTTTTTCCTCTGGTGTTACTGTTTTTTTATCAGCCATATTATCCTCCATAGCCTTTAAGGATGTTATCCTTTGTTAATTTTTTCACAAGTTCATTATAACTCTTTTTTTATGCTTTGTAAACAGTTTCATAAGCATTTCACAAAGAAATTTCCTAAGTTTGTGAGATTTTTCTCAACCTACCTATGCAATAGAGTTTTATCTGGATGATTGTGAAATTATGAAAAATATTTTTTTATTTCACAAAGTTTTTCTAGTTGATAGTTATTTACCGAATTTAATCAAAGAGAGCGCTTTCTTTCTTGCTTTTAAAAATAGCCTCCTCATCTGGAGACTACTGTTTTTGTTGGAAAACGCCTTGTTTAAAGGTTCCTTCATAGACAACTTCTTGCTCTGTCGTCAACTTTCCTTGACCTTCAGCCTGGCCATTTACAAAATCACCTTCGTATTTCCAGCCATCTTTTGATTGGAACGTTCCTTTTCCATTAAAGGCTCCATTATTGAAATCACCTGTATATTGGTCCCCATTTTCAAAGGTCATGGTCCCCTGACCATTCATTTTCCCTCGCACCAGGGTACCATCATAAACAAGTGCACCACCATCAAGTGTCAGGACACCCTTTTTGGGTGTATTTAGTAGAAATACCGAAAGGGCACAGAGTGCAATTACGACTACTGCAATGAACTCTAGCCTAGGGCGAGTTAGGTAAACTCTATACTTTTCATAGATTTGTTTAAGCTTTTCCATTGTCACTCTCATTTTCTAATCGATCTAGCCAGCTTTTACATCCACTTGTGATACGAGCATAGGTTTCCTCAAAATCTCCTGTATACCAAGGATCTGGAACACTTTCAAATGCAAAAGGGTAGATCTTATGCTGCAATTCCTGAGGACACATTTGACGCAGATCTGAAACGTTTGAAGCATCCATACCGATAATGTAATCAAACGATTCAAAATTTTCTCTACGAATCTGGAGTGATGTTTTGTCTTTGTCATAAGGAATCTGATACTGCTGGAAAATCCCCTGCGTTCCCTTATGAATCAGATTACCATGTTCCCAAGCCGAAGTCGCACGACTCTCAATCTGGTAATCACTCGTCATGGATTTCATCACAAACTCTGCCATGGGGCTACGGCAGATGTTTCCTAGGCAAACAAATACTATTTTTCTCATCCCTTTTCCTCTCACTTCATAGAAAAACGGGAGTGACAGGTCCCGTTTTATTCTTCGATTGCTCCGCCTTCGTCAACAACTGTTCCTTCTGGTGTCACAGCCTCTTTGAGTGGCAACACTGTCTTGATAGCAGCCAATTCAAAAGTCAAATAAACGCCATCTACATCAAGTACGATTGTTCTCTTCTCAGTGTCTACTTCATCCACTGTTCCGTAAAGGCCGCCAATTGTAATAACTTCATAGCCTTTTTGAAGTTTATTTAAGCTTTCCATACGCTTTTGAGCTTGTTTCTTTTGAGAGCGTTGCATAAAGAACATCAAGGCCATCATACCTACAAGCATGATTAAAAAAGTAATATTTGGATTCATTGTTTTCTCCTTTGTCTTTTACATAGGACTACTATATCAAATTTCAGCTACTTTTACAAGGTTGTGCCTTGTTTTATGGCAATAAAAAAATCAGAGTTTTTACTCTGATTTTTCTGCGATTATTTCAAGTTTTGAACGACTTTGACTAGATTTTCAACTGTAAATCCGTACTCTGCCAATACTTTTGGTGCTGGGGCAGATGCTCCAAAGGTATCAATACCGAGAACTGCACCATCAAGACCAACATATTTGTACCAGTTTTGAGTTGCACCCATTTCGACTGCAACACGACGGCGGACTGCATTTGGAAGGATTTCTTCCTTGTAAGCTGCATCTTGTGCGTCAAAGACATCTGTAGATGGCATGCTGACTACACGGACTTTTGCGCCTTGACTAGCCAATTCTTTGGCAGCTGCGACAGCGAGATTCACCTCTGAACCTGTTGCAATCAATATCGTATCAAAGTCAGCTGCATTTTCATAGACAACATAGGCACCTTTCGCAACTTTGTCAAAGTCTGTTCCCTCTTCAACAGTCAAGTTTTGACGTGTCAAGACAAGGGCAGTTGGTGTTTTTTCGCTTGTCACAGCAAGGTACCAAGCCGCTTGAGTTTCACGCGCATCTGCTGGGCGGAAAACATTGAGATTTGGCATAGCACGCAGACCTGCTAAGTGTTCAACTGGTTCGTGAGTTGGACCATCTTCACCAACTGCGATCGAATCGTGGGTAAAGACATAAGTCACAGGAAGTCCTTGCAAGGCTGACAAACGGACAGCTGCTTTCACATAGTCAGAGAAGACAAAGAAAGTACCACCGTATACACGAAGTCCACCATGAAGAGCCATCCCGTTCAAGATCGTTCCCATTGCAAATTCACGAACACCAAACTGAATGTTGCGGTTCAAGCGATTAGCGTCGTCTTGAAGTCCATCCGTTTTGATATAAGTCATGTTTGAGTGAGCAAGGTCAGCTGATCCACCTAGGAAAGTTGGCAACTTGGCAGCGACAACGTTCAAAGCATCTTGACTTGAGTTACGGGTTGCTTGAGAAAATCCATTTTCTAAGGCTGGGAAGTCTGCTGGAGTCACCTCAACTGGATCACGTCCGTCGATAACGGCTTCTACTTCTGCAGCCAGTTCTGGATGAGCCTCTTTATAGTCAGCAACTAATTTAGTCCAAGTTTGATAAGCTGATGCACCACGGTCTGCAACATTTTCCTTGAAATCAGCATAAACTTGCTCTGGAATTTCAAATGGTTCATATTCCCAACCAAGAGCTTGGCGAGTAGCCGCAGTTTCATCTGCTCCAAGAGGAGCACCGTGTACCGCATTAGTTCCTTGTTTGTTTGGAGAACCGTATCCAATCACAGTCTTCACTTCAATCAAAGATGGTTTGCCTGAAGCTTTAGCTGCTTCGATAGCGGCATGGATAGCTTCCAAGTCTGTTCCATCATCAACCAAGGCTGTATGCCAACCGTAAGCTTTGTAACGGTCACGAACACTTTCTGTGAAGGAATCTTTTGTCTCACCATCCAAGTTGATGTCATTTGAATCATAAAGAACCACCAACTTGTCGAGTTTTTGCAAGCCTGCGTATGAAGCTGCCTCACTTGAGACACCTTCCATTAAATCTCCGTCTCCACAGATCACATAAGTATAGTGGTCAAAGATATTGAAACCTTCGCGGTTATACTTGGCTGCTAAGAAACGTTCTGCTTGGGCAAAACCAGTAGCAGTAGAAATCCCTTGTCCTAGAGGACCAGTTGTAGCGTCAACCCCTGCTGTATGGCCAAATTCTGGGTGACCAGGTGTTTTAGAACCCCATTGGCGGAAACTCTTGATTTCATCCATGCTAACATCTTCAAAACCAGAAAGGTGAAGAAGGGCATAGAGAAGCATAGATCCGTGTCCTGCTGAAAGAATAAAGCGGTCGCGGTTGATCCAGTTTGGTTGAGCAGGATTGATACGAAGTTGTTTTGTAAAGAGGCTATAGGCCATTGGAGCAGCCCCCATAACCACCCCTGGGTGACCTGAGTTTGCTTTGTTAATGGCGTCAATACCTAGAAAACGAATTGCATTAACAGATAGATTTGACATAGAATTTCCTTTCTCTTTGAGGTGATTAATGAATCACACATCCTATTTTTCTATTATATGAAAAAATGCATAGAATAGCAATAAAACAATTTGCGTTCATCTAACACATTTGATTTTCCATTCCCTCGTCACTTCATAGTACGGGAGCAAGCGAGTATAAGCGTCTTCTAGCTCCTCCAATATCGCTTCTACTGACTGATTTTCAATGAAGGAAACATCTGACTTGACTAAGACTTTACGAACTTCTTGATTTCTCAGCTTCTCTCGTAAAGTACGGCGATTCTCCTCAGTAGCCTCCACCTTATGACTTTCTCCATTTGAGTAGACTAGATAATAAATTCCTTCTACCGCTGGAAGCTCTAAAACCTTGGCTTGCTTGTCTAAGGTCTGTTCATCTTTCTTTCGCTCGATGAAACTAACTTCCAAAGAAATCCCAAAGTCAGCAGGTGTTCCATACAAACGAAGAGCCATCATAGGTTCTGTCACTTGTCCGTCTCTCTGTAGATAGGCCCAGAAATGCGGCCGCAAGCGTTGCGCTTGGTTCATCCACTGACTAGTCTGTTGCAGTTTCCATTCTGGATGACTTGCTTGAAAGGTTTTGGCCAATTCTGTGAAAGTTTTTCGAGCCTCTTGGCCTTTGTGACGCAATTCCAGCATCTTCTCTCGCTCTTCTCCCGCTTTATCAGGATTACGGTACTGGACCCCTGCAAATGATAGGTATTCTCTAACTGCTTTCAGCATATCTGAATCTTTCCTTTCCTAGCAAAAAATCAGGATGAACCTGATTTTACTTTGCTTATTCTGCATCCACGACAACATAGCGATTTGGCTCGTCACCTTCAGAATAACTCGTCACGCCATCCATGCGTGAAATAATGCGATGGATTATCTTGCGTTCGCTATTTGACATTGGATCTGTTTGTTGGCTACGTCCTTCTTCTAAAACGCGAGTCGCCAATTTTTGAGCATAGGTTTGTAACACTTCTGCACGGTGTTCAACATAATCATTGACGTTAATCGTAATGTAGAAAGTTCTCGAATAGCGATTATAAAGGTAATTTTGCGCTAACAGTTGAAGAGCTTTCAAGACTTTTCCGTGATAGCCGATAATACGACCTGGTTCATTGGTGTCAATTTGAAGATTGATGGTGCGGCGATTGTAGTCGCTCGAAATCGTACCTTCAACATCCATATCATCCACAATGGTTTGAACGTAGCTAGCTACTTCTGTTGCCACTTGTTCGATATCATAACTTGGCTCTACTTTCAAGCCCAAGTCTTCCAACGATTGGCTTGCTGCTTCCTGCGTTTCAGTTTCTTTTTCCGGAGCAGATTCCACTTCCTCAATAACATCTTCTGCTTGAAGTTCATTTAAAATTGAAATATGACCTGTTTCTTCCAAAATCGTGCTAGCATGCTTTTCATTTTTCAGGATTTCAGCCTTGACCTCTTCAGAAACACCTTGACCTTCTTCTTCAATCTTCTTGATGACTTCCACTACATGCCCCAAATCAACTGTTGCTTCGCTGACGGTCTTCACTGGTTCATTCTTTTCATTGACTTCTTTAGGAACACCCTTGACGGCCTGCTGATTGGCTTTGATCACTGTCGTTTCACTAATCGCTTCGATATCAACTTGAGCTGGCTTCTTACCAAACAAGCCCAAGAAACCTTTTTTCTCTTTTGAAACGACCTTGATGTGGGCCTTCATTCTTGGAATGTCTAATTCTTTCAATCCTTTTTGGATTGCTTCTTCAACCGTTGAACCTGTAAATAATACCATTACCAGATTCCTCCTTATTTTTTCTTTTTCTGTGCTTTTTTCAAGGCTTTTCTCTTCTTACCTTCTAAATCTTTTTCTGCTTGTGCCACTGCTTCTCTTTCAGCAATAATCTTGAAAGGATTGTTCAAGAAATAGGTTTGCAGAACTTGATAAGCATTGGATACAGCCCAGTACAAGGCTACACCACTTGGGGCAGAGATGGCAAAAACAAAGATCAATACAGGCATACCATACATCATCCCTGTCGTAGCCCCACTTTTTTCGGACAAAGCTTTATTCGATAACCAGCTACTCAAGAAGGTAAAGACTGCCGCCAAAATCGGAAGAACAAAACTTGTATCTACTCCTCCCAAATTAATCCATAAAAAGTGACCTGTTTTCAAAAAGTCTACTCGACTCAAGGCTTGAAAGAGCGCCAAGAGGACCGGCATTTGTATTAAAATTGGCCAGAGAGAGGATGAATGCTTGATCCCTAACTCTTTATAAACCTTGCGCATCTCCTGGTCTAGCTTGGTTCTACTTTCCATATCACGACCCGGATATTGCTCTCGCAAAGCCTTGATGCGTGGTTGAGCCTCTTGCATTTTTCTAGAGGCAACCATCTGTGTCTGAAAGACCGGTAATAGAATCGTCCGAATCAAGATTGTGAAGAGGATAATCCCCACTCCGATACTAATGTCAAAGGACAAAAAGCGGATAATTTCAGCAAAAAAATAGACGAATTTACTCCAAAAATCTGTCGAATCTGCTGTTATATCGCTAGCTGTACCATTTGTTGCACAGGCTGTCATGATAAACAAGGACAAGCCCAACAAACTAGTCAACTGTAGTTTCTTTTTCACTCCCATTTCCTTCCTGGTAAATCTTTGATAACTTTAATACGTGGAGTAGGTTTTTCTCCATCTCTGCATATTCCAAGGTTTCCACCCCTTTTCGGGCAATCACGACAAAATCAACATGCTCTACTAAACTCCCTTTTACACTTTGTAGAATGTGCCGGATTCGTCTCTTAATTTGATTTCTGGTAACTGCATTCCCCAGCTTTTTGCTGACGGACAGTCCTACTCGAAAATGGTTTTGCTGGTTTTCCAATTGATAGACAACAAATTTTCGATTGGCAAAACTCGTTCCGTCCTTGAAAATCGCCTTAAAATCTTTCTCTCTTTTTACACGAAAGCTTTTCTTCAAAACTCAACTCCATCTATTAAATTACTACTATTATACCATATTTTTTGAAAAAGCCAATAACAGCAAGGTTTTAGACATTTTCTACATAAAAAAAGCTGGAAAATCTCTTTCCCAACTTCTTTTCACAATCAAATTTTACGTGTATTTACTTATTTTTTCAAGCGCTCAACATCGCGTGCAATCACCAATTCTTCATCTGTTGGAATAACCAAGACACGGATTTTCGCTGCGTCAGTTGAGATGTCTCCCGTTACACCAAAGACATTCTTTTCTGGATCTACATCACAACCAAACCAAGAGATACCTGAAATGACATCCTCACGGAAATCTGCTGCATTTTCACCGATACCTGCTGTGAAGATAATCGCATCTGCTCCATTTAGGACTGCAAGGTACTGACCGATATGTTTTTGGATACGATCAACATACATTTCATAAGCCAAAGTCGCATCATGGTCCCCTGCTTCCATGGCAGCAATCACATCACGCATATCGCTTGACTGACTAGAAACTCCCATGAGCCCTGATTCACGATTGAGAATGCGGCTAATATCTTCTGGGGTATTGAAATCCTCTGTATATTGCATGAGATAAGGGATGATAGCAGGGTCAATATCTCCTGTACGAGTTCCCATCATCACACCGCCAAGTGGTGTGAATCCCATAGAAGTATCTACAGACTTCCCGCCCTTAACAGCTGTGATAGAAGCCCCATTACCAATATGGCAGGTAATCAATTTCAAATCTTCTAGAGGACGGCCCAAAAGTTTCGCTGCTTCTCCTGCGACAAACTGGTGGCTTGTCCCGTGGGCACCGTATTTACGAACCTTGTTTTCTGTGTAGTATTTAGTTGGTAGAGGGTAGCGATAAGCCTTTTCTGGCATGGTTGTGTGGAATGAAGTATCAAATACAACAACACTGGTAATATCTGGAAGCAATTCCTTAAATGCACGAATTCCAGCTGCGTTGGCTGGATTGTGAAGAGGAGCCAAGAGTCCCAACTCCTCAACTTTTTCTATCACATCTCCCTCAACAACTGTTGATTCCTTGAAATATTCACCACCTGCAACGACGCGGTGTCCGACACCTGTAATCTCGTCGTACCCTTTGATGATGTCAAAACGAATCAAGTCATCCAATAAAATTTTAACGGCTTGTGTATGGTCTTCAATATCAAGAATTTGTTGCTCCGAACGACCGTCAAATTTTACTGTTGAAATTGAATCTTTCAATCCAATACGTTCAATCAAGCCTTTAGCCAAAACTTTCTCTTCAGGCATTTGATAAAGTTGCCATTTCAAGCTTGAGCTTCCTGCATTGATTGCAATTGTTTTTGTCATAAGATGATACCTCTTTTTAAGCGTTTTCATCTATTATAACAAAATCTCTTTTATATTTCAGTACCTTTGCTCCAATTTTGAAAATTTTCTTTAAAGGCCAACAAAACTGACGGATCTTGCAAGCTAGTAAGAGGGTAAACAAAGGGTTCTATTTCCTTGTCTCTTTTCTTCTGTAAGACAAAAATACTTTTAGCTTGGCTTGCAGTTGAGAAAATATCCTCCGGCAGAGCGATGATAGCAGCCAGACTCACTTCGTCTTTGAGCCACCCTTTTAATAAGTCACTTTGAGGACTGGTCAATAAATCACTCGGAGCTAGAAAAATAGCATAGCCATCTGACTTAAGGTACTTGAGGCCTTGTTCCATCAGCAAATGATGGGCATAGGTATGCTCTTGACTAGAAGACACTTGATAGCGCGAAGCGATGGCATCGTCTGGGTAATAGCCAACAGGCAAGTCACTGATGACCACGTCGCTTTCTTTAAGCATTTGCGGACGAACGGCGTCTCCTTGAACAAAACCAGCCTGCAAACCGATCACATCTGCCATACTAGCTGCCAAATCAATCAGCAAATCATCCACTTCTGTTCCCAAATAGTCCACCTTTTTATCAAGCGAGGTCAAGAAAGTAGCGCCTAGAATTCCCATCCCAGAACCCATTTCGAGAATAGTAATTTCCTCCTCTTTAAGCAATTCTTCCACAATAAACACCAAAAGTAAAGCAATGGCATCTGGTGTAAACTGGTGATTGGCCTGTAGGGGCTCTGTCTGCCCAGCCTTCATCAAGAGAAACTGGTAAGTCTTGAGCCATTCTTCTTTGCGAAGCGCTAAACGCTTAAGGGACTGATTGTTCTCCTTGACCTGATTTAGCTCAGTTTCACCATCCAGATAAATGCTGTTTTGCTCCACCAGGGCGTCATAAAAGTTGGTCGCCAAATCACTTTGGATGACTTGGACATTCTCTAGTAAATAGGTATAAGCTTGTTCAATTTTTTCAAAATCCATATTCCTATCTTATCAAATTTCCCTTCTTTTTTCCATCTTTATAGAAAAATCACTCCCTGACTAGGCGAGTGATTTTGGGGCTACTGTAAAAAAGAGTTCTGAGTAATTTCCTTGAAACAGGTCTTCAGCACTGTAAAGAATCTGACTATCAATGCTCGAAAAACCAAACTGGGCGAGCTTATTTTCCAGTTCAGTCAGCTCAAAGCCGTGGTGGTTGGTAGCTGTCTTGACAAAATCAGCGATGAGGACTTGTCCATTCTCCCTAAGATGATGGTGAAACATAGCAAGAGTCGCATCTAGATCAGGCATATGATGAAGAACTCGACTGACAACAATCAGGTCAAATTGTTGCTCCAAAGGATTCACCAGTAAATCCTGTTCCAAAAACTGGATATTCTTGATGTCTTGTTGCTCTGCTTTCAAACGGGCTTGCTCCAGCATTTTCTCTGAGATGTCTACAAGGGTAACAGACTTGGCTTGCTTAGCTAGAGGCAAGGCTAACAGACCTGTCCCACCACCAAAGTCCAATATTTCCTTGTCTGATAGAAGAGCAATCTGTTTTTCAATTTCTTGACAAACCAAGTTTGCAAGAAAGATATTTTTGGGCGAATCAAAGGTTTCTGCTTTGTGATTAAAATCGTGTTTCATGCTTTTAGTGTAACACAAAGAAGTTGAATTGCCTAGGAATTGGCTTTCTTTTCTGCCTTATCTTCTGTTTTTTGTTGATTTTGTTCTGGGTTTGAATCAGTCGCTACCTGTTGCTTTTTATCCGTTTTCTTTTCCTTGGGTTTCATCGAAGGAAAGAGAAATTCATAGTTGCTCTTATTCATACGAACACTTGTTGCAAAACCTGTTTTCGTATTTTGATACCTGACTTTTCCTAAGTTGAAGACTCGTTCCCCACTTTCTTGTTCAACCTTATCTTTACTTTGCTTGGCCATGGCAAAAGCTACCAACTTTTCTTTGTTTAGGGCAAAGTCTTTGTGATGGGCTACTTGCCGATTCAAATAAAACTGCAACAAAAGACTAAAGATGGCTGCCATGGTGACTGCATATAAAAGAACGCCTGCCTTAACTTTTTGCTTTTTCCACACGATAGATGAACTCCCTTTCTAAGCCCTTTTGAAATTGGAAACGAAAGCGAACCAATTGATTTTCTTCTGTAATTTGAGCTGATTTAAGCCCATAAACCATAGGTTGGTAGCCCCTTCCGCTGGTATCCGTTTTCCGAAAATCATCCGATTTAGACTTCCCTATAGAGATATCCTTACCATCCTGTTTCATGTAGAGGCGATTGTCTTCCACCTTTTCAAACTGCGAACGCTCTAACTCAGCCTCTAGCTGGTCCACAAACAAGAGCCACTCCTTTTGCTCGCTTTGCTGCTGGTAACGAACTTCTGAAATGAGGAGCTGACTCATAGCTTGAAAAAGGAGCAAACCTCCGCTAATGACGATAAGGGCAAGCAGAGATTCTAAAAGAGTGAAAGCTCTTACCTTACTGCTCTTTAAGATCGAGCAATTTCTCTGAACCATGGTAGACCTCCAATCCTTTTTCACTAGCAAATACCTGAATCTCAACTCCATTTATGTTTACCTGATTTTGCCCTGTTTGCAGAGCCATCTTCGCCACACGCAAGACTTCTTCCTTTTGCAAGATTTCTACCTCTTCCTGCCTATTTTTCTGGATTTGTCCCAAAAGAAGGGTCGCAATGCTGGCAAACACGGCTAGAGCAACTACCGCTTCCAGTAAGATTACTGCCTTAATTTTTTGTTTCCTTAGTGCGTTTAATTTTTCCATTTCCTAGATATAATTGATAGCGAATCGCTCCTTTGCTGGTTTGAAATTCAACCTTAGCCAGAGACGAATTTCCTCCAGCTCGATCAAATATAATGCTTTGGCCTGATGGTGCCTGAATTCCTTTTGGAACTGTCAAGTTTTGATTGCCATTGCTAATCGTCTGTCCATCTAAATTCAAGCTGGTCTTTTGCTGACTGGCTAGACTGCGTTTTTGCGTTTCCCGATAGAGTTCTTCAAACTCCATAAAGAAAATTTGCTCCTCCACCGCTGCAAAACTGGACTGAACTGAGCCGGACAAGCCCAAGGCAAGGATACTCACAAGTCCCAAAACCAAGAGACTTTCCAGCATAGTAAAGGCCTTAATCTGCAACAGTTTGACTTGTTTTTTGTTTTGCATGGTAGTCTTTATAAGCTTTGGCTTGCTCTGCTGTGATACGACCGTCCGCTTGTAATTTGCTGAGGCTGGCATCATCATTTTTATCCAAACGATAAAGTTCTGCCTGGCTTTCCACAACCTTGACAACAGCAGCTTTTCCTTTATCATCTACGGCATCCTTTTGCTTGGTCAAATTGGGTACAAAGAGCAAGAGAAGAACGCTGATGATGAGCAAGACGACTAACATTTCTACCAAAGTGAAAGCTTTAACCTTAGCTTTTTTTAGTTTTATCATGAGTTTTTTCATTTTAAAAATTTACCTCCATATTTTGATACATGGGCATAAGCATTGCCGCATAAAGTAAAACGATAATCAGGGCCACAAAAATAAAAACCAGTGGCTGCACTAAGTTCATGGTGCGGTTGACTCGGGTAAAAAAGGCTTCCCAAGTCTTTTCCGCGTAGATTTCCAACTCACTCCCCAGCTTGGACTTGACTTCCCCATACTCGATGATGAGACTCAACTCCTTTTTAAAGAAAGGATAGGTCGCTATGGTTTGAGAAAATTCGCGGCCATTTTGCAGGGCTTGAGTCAAATCTTGACCGATTTCTTTAAAGAGCTGAGAACCCTGTTCCTGCATGATCTGAAAAATCTGCGTCAGCTCCATCCCCTGTGAAATCATATTGCCCCATTCACGCGCATAATAAGCTGTCAGATAAGTCTGGACAAAGATTCCTAGAAAGGGAACCCGTGCCAACATCGAGAAAACCCGCATCTTGGAACTTCTTTTGTAGAAAGTGAGGGCTAAAAGTAAAGATAGAGAGCAAACCAGCACTAGTCCCAGAAAAATTTGTGGCAGATTACCGATGATTTGGGTAGCGATATTGCTACTGTCCAGTTGAGGCAGCAAATAGTTCCTCAACCCCAGCATGATTAGCAGGAGAAATCCCAGCAAAATCAGGGGATAGGTCGCCACTTCGATTAATTTTTTCTTGACCTGGGCCAGATTGTCCAGATATTCTTCTATCTTTCCCAAACTCAGATGGAGATTTCCATGAACTTCAGCTAGAGATAATTGGGTCACAATGGCACTTGAAAAGCCCAAACTTTCCATCATTTCTGAGAAGGATTTCCCCTGAGACAAGCCTTGGTGCATCTGGGCTACATAATCCTTTTCCAGCAGGGCACTTCTGCCCAAGAAAGAAATAATTTCCACCAAATGAAAGCCACTGGAGAAGAGGTTGTTAAACAAGGTGATGATTTTCTTCTGCTTAGCTGTAGCTAATTTTTTCCGTTTCAGCCTGAAGACTTGTGATATGTCCATCTTTAAGAAGCTGATCAATCTGCTCATTCCAGCTAGTTGGCTGGTGTTCTTGATAGTCTTTGTTTGCAAAGTCAACGATTCCTCCTCCCCCGATTAATCTCTGGTAGCAGACTCCTTGCAGAACAACTGCTAGTTCCTCCTCCGTCACACCCAACTCCAGAAGGCGTTCATAAACACCTCGGATACTCTTGGCATGAATGGTTGAAAAGACTGTCGCCCCTGTCAAACTGGCTCTGACCACTGCACGCGCCGTCTCACTATCCCGAATTTCACCGATAATCAAGAGGTCAGGACGATGCCGGAGAGACAGTTTGATCAGATTTTCATAGGTCAAGCCAATCGCCTCATTCAACTGCAACTGGAGCATGTCGTCCTGCTTGATTTCGACAGGGTCTTCGATAGACATAACCTGCTGCCCCTTAAAGAGGGACTTGGCCAATTCGTGCATCAGAGTCGTCTTGCCACTGCCGACTGGACCTGCAAAGAGATAGAGGCCCCGTTGCCTGTACTGCCCACCCAGTTCGTTCATATCCTGAAACCAGAAATGTAGCTCCTGCTCCTCATCGTGCAACAAACGAATAACCAAACTCTCATGTCCCCGATAATCTCCCACGGTAGACAAACGCAGAGAAGACTTCTTCTCCCCATACTGATAATCGCAAGAGCCCAGCTGACTGCGCCTCTTCTCTCCTACGTTCATACCCGCCACAAACTTAAAATGACTAATCACAGCAGCTAAAACATCAAACTCATAGGAGTCAACTAGACACCGCTCGTCTCCAACCCGCATGTGAAGTTCATAGGACTTTTCCTTGGGGATAAAATAGATATCCTGAGCCTTCTTTTCTTTCGCAGTAGCAATAATTTTCTGTGCAATTTCTTGTACCATACCGCCCTCCTTATCTAACTATTCGCAAAAAAATAAAAAAAGCAACTTAAAAAGTTACTTTTTTATCTCCATTTCATACGGCAAGAACGGTGTTTTTCTTGACCTGTTTGTTTTTCATAACCTGGACGTAGCTTTTCATCGGGGATGACTTGCTCATCCTGTAAAAGTGCCAAAGAATGATACTGCTGCAAATACTCATTACACTCATCACACCAGCGTTTATCAGCAGGATCCCAAAAAATAGTCATCAAATCACTCCGACTCTTATAAAGAGGATTCTTCTTTTCCAGCTCAAACCAGCATGATTTATAATATTTTAGAGCATCATAATACTTGTCAAAAGATTGACTCATGATGACATCTTCTTCCCAACCTTCTATGAACCACCACGGTTCAAAGTCCCCATACATTTCTATAACACGATACATTCTTACTACTTCCTTTGTACCGTATATTATATCTAATTTTTTAATACAAGAAAAGGATTTTGCTTGTTTCACACATTAGAAATTTCTTTAATCCTATTATTTTCATCTGATAATAAAAATAGGAGTCCCTTATTGACCCCTATTTTATCATCTTAGGCTTGATAACGTTTCACACCGTCTAGATAGGTTGCTACCAATTCCAAATCTTTATCTAGTACGATAAAGTCAGCATCGTAGCCTTCACGGATTTGTCCACAGACATCATCAATGTGAACAGATTTTGCTGGGTTGAAGCTGGCCATCATGACTGCTTCATGCGGATTCGCAATGCCCCATTCGACAACATTCTTCAAACCATCTTTGAGTTTGAGGATAGAACCTGCCAAATTGCCTGTAGATTTGAGGCGTGCAGTTCCATTGGCAACAACTACCGGGAATTCTCCCAACATGTAGTCACCGTCTTCCAAGCCACCAGCTGTCATACAGTCTGTGATAAGGGCGATATTTTCAGTTCCTTTTTGTTTGAGCAAAATATCACAGGCCTTTGGATCTACGTGGTGACCGTCACAAATCAATTCTGCGTAAGTATGTGGCAATTCATACATGGCTCCCACCATACCGAGCTCACGGTGAGTCAAACCACGCATTCCGTTGTAGGCATGTACCCAAACGCTTGCTCCAGCATCGACTGCTTTTTTAGCTTCATCAAAAGTCGCATTTGAGTGTCCAAGAGCAACCGTTACGCCTTCTCCAGTGATAGTTCGTACAAAGTCTTCTACACCTTCGCGTTCTGGCGCAAGGGCGATTTTATTGAGCAAGCCATTGGCAGCTTTTTGCCAAGCACGAAACTCATCCATACGAGGGTCTTTCATATAGGCAGGGTTTTGGGCTCCCTTGTATTTCTCTGTGAAATAAGGCCCTTCAAAATAGATCCCACGAATCTTGGCTCCACTTGCTTCCTGGTAACGAGCACCGATATTTTCAGTTACCGCAAGCAATTGCTCATAAGATGATGTCAAAGTGGTTGGCAAGAAACTCGTTACTCCCATGCTGAGGAGTCCTTCACTCATAGTATGAAGGGTTCCTTCAATGTTATTATCCATGACATCCACACCGCCAAATCCATGAATGTGGGTATCCACAAGTCCTGGTGCAATGCTATAACCGGTATAGTCAATCACCTCAGCTCCTTCAGGAATCTCTTCTACATGTTTACCAAACTTGCCATCCACAAGTTCCAAGTAACCGCCACGACGAATTCCGTGTGGGTAGAAAAACTGATCCGCTTTAATATAATTAGGCATAATGATAACCTCCTTGATAGATTGATTCTAGAATTTATTATGTCAATTACATTATAAACCTTTCTTTTTCATTTGTAAATGGTATAGACCTATTTTTCGTAGATATTTTAAAAGAGCTGGATATCTCCAACTCTTTGATTTTATTTTGATTTCACAGGTAGTTCTTGAGCGGCCTTAACAGCAGCTGCAATCGTCTCTGCGTAAAGTTTAGCACCTTCTTCAATCATGTTGCTATCATTTCCAAAGTGGACTTGGTCAGTTCCAGCCCAGATTTCAGGGTGTTCCTTAGCGACCTTATTCCAGTCAGCGATGCTCACATATGGATTCTTTTCAGCTAATTCTCTCGCATAAGCCGCATACTGCTCCACTGATGCATAAGTGTCCTTGCTCTTGTCTCCCTCATAAGGTGTCACCAGTATCAGATGGTGTCCTTTCGGTAGATTGTTCACGATGCTGTCCAAATCATTCTTATAGCCTTCGGGATTGTTGACCCCCGTTGCAATGACAACTGTTTTTAAAAGCGCCTTGTTCTGGCTATTATTGAGCATGATGTCATTGGCTTGCTTGGTCGTCCGACTAACCTGAGCATTGATATTTGCATCAGGAAGCGCCTCTTTTAAGGCTGTATTGGCACGTAGAGTCACTGAATCTCCTATTAGGCTTGTTCCCTCAGAAATTCCTAGGCGACTGACTTCAGCTTGTTCAGCAAGAGTCTTTGTTTGTCCTATATTGGTCTGAGCTTGCTTGAAACCATTGATCATCAAGTCTGTCTCAAAGGCTCCAACTTGAGGAGCCATAGCTATGATAATCAAGGTAAGTAAGGAAAGAGCGCCCACAATACTAGCACTAATGGGTTTGATATGATGTAGCTTAGTGATTTTTCTAACTAAAGCGTTGGTCTTACCAGCAATCAATGGCTCAATAATATAGAAGGATAGGATAGCAAAGAAATAAGAAAAGATAACGGTTAAAATAACAGCGGGCAGATTGCTCATCAACTGCGAAAAGATAATATAAAAAGGCCAGTGGAAGAGATAAACCGCGTAGCTGGTATCCGCTAAAAATGTAATGATTCGAGGTTCTTGTATCTCAGGCGTTTTCTCATGCAAGACACGCGCAGCAAAAATCATGGTCACGGCCGCTAAACTTGCCAGTAAGAAACCGAATAGATAAGCAAACAGGTAGGTGAACTTGACAAAGAAAGTCAAGAGCACTAATACCAAAAGGCCTGCAGCAAACACCAGTAAATTCTGACGAAGATCCCACGTCCGGTCAAACTGCTTGACTAAATCGCTCGTCTGACGAACCCCCACAACCGTCGCCAAAATGCTTCCTAAAAAGAAGGGATAGACATGGGTTAAACTTGAAAAGTAGACAGACGAATGGGAACTAGCCATTAGACTACCAATAAACATGGAGAAAAAGCTAATGATGAAAGCTCCCGCAGAAAGAAGAAAGACCATCCCTCTCAATTGACTACTAGATTTTGAACGTTTCGATAAGAACCAAACCGCTAAGCCCCAAAGGATATAGTAGTGAACCTCAACAGCTAGGCTCCAGTTGTGAACAAAGAGATGCGGAATGAACTGAGATTCATAACTTCCCCCTGTTAACATTTCGTAGAAGTTGGTCATAAAACCGAAAACTCCAGCAATCTGACCGCCAATTCCAGCAACATAGTCTTGGCGAACTAGGAGGGTAAAGGGCATGGTCACCAAAACCATCAGAACCACAGGTGGTACGATGCGGTAAAACCGTCTCTTAAAAAAGCCCAGTAAATCAATCTGGCGTTTTTTTCCAAATTCTTCTAAAAGGAGGGCAGTGATCAAAAATCCTGAAAAAGTGAAAAAGACATCTACCCCAAAGAAGCCTCCAGGAAAGATCGTTTGAAAGAAGTGGTACAAGAGCACCAAAAGTAAACCTGTAATCCTAATCAAGGAAAACCATTTAATACGCATACGAGTTTATTCCCCACTCAATTAGATCGTAAAAACATCTAATTTTATTCCATAATACACCTTATTTTATCAAAAAAAGAAGAAAAATCCTAAGAGAAAACTTAGGATTTTGGCATTCTAATTTTACACTTTAAAAATTGCGTCCTGACTTGTTGTAGCCATATTTTTCTACAAAATACTCACGAAATTCCAAGAGATTGTCATCCATGATGGCTTGGCGTACTTGCTTCATCAGGTTGAGCAAGAAGTAGAGATTGTGGTAGCTAGTCAAGCGGATACCAAAGGTTTCATCAGCCTTGAGCAGGTGGCGAAGGTAGGCGCGTGTATAGTTCTTACATGTGTAGCAATCACACTCAGGATCCAGTGGCGTAAAATCCTCAGCAAACTGAGCATTCTTGACAACCAAACGACCTTGGCTGGTCATACAAGTCCCGTTACGAGCGATACGAGTCGGCAGGACACAGTCAAACATATCCACACCACGAATGACCCCATCAATCAAGCTATCTGGCGCTCCCACTCCCATCAAATAGCGAGGTTTGTTTTCAGGTAGCAGTTGAGTTGTGAAGTCCAAGACTGCATTCATTTCTTCGTGGGTTTCTCCCACTGCTAAACCACCGATAGAGTAGCCAGGGAAGTCCATGCTGACAAGGTCATGAGCTGACTGACGACGAAGGTCTTCAAATCCTGCCCCCTGCACAATTCCAAACAAACCTTGATCATGTGGGCGACGGTGAGCCTTCAAACCACGCTCAGCCCAACGGCTGGTACGATCGATGGATTTCTTAACATAATCATAGGGTTGGTAAAACTGAGGACATTCGTCAAAGGACATCATGATATCTGAGCCTAGATTATTCTGAATAGAGATGGCTTTTTCTGGCGATAGGAACATCTTGGAACCATTGAGATGGTTTTTAAAGGTTACGCCTTCTTCTGTGATATTTCGGCTATCTGCTAGGGAATAAACCTGGAAACCACCACTATCTGTCAAAATCGGCTGGTCCCAATTCATGAACTTGTGGAGACCACCTGCGCGTGCGATGAGTTCATCTCCAGGACGAAGCCAGAGATGATAAGTATTAGAGAGGATAATCCCTGATCCCATCTCCTTTAATTCTTCAGGTGACTGAGTTTTGACAGTGGCTTGGGTCCCAACCGGCATAAACATAGGTGTCGGGAAGGTGCCGTGAGGGGTGATGATTTCTCCCAGACGAGCTCCCGTGTGTTTTTCTTTCTTAATCAAACGGTATTTGATTGGTGAATCTGACATTTTCTACCTCCGAAGCTGGGAAAGACAGTCCCAGTTCATACTTTGTGCCCAAAGGCATACTGTATGATTTTATCAAAAAAAGCTGGAACTGTCACGAACTATGGTATAATGAAAGAATGAAATACCCAAAAATTGATTTAAAAACCATTCGTCTGCAGACTAGGCAATTTCAGGCTGAAAATCCCCGCCTCTTTCTCGTCTATCTCTTACCCAGCATACTGGTCATCTTATCAGGCTTTCTCAACCCCTTGGCTCGTCTCCAAGAAAGTGTTTTAGAGCAATCCTTTTTCAGCATGCTGGCACAAGTGCTCCAAACCTATCTCTTCCCGCTAGTTGTTTCTTTTGTGAGCACGATTTTTCTAGCAGGTGCTGCCTTCGCGACACTCCGACTTCTCAAGGATCCTGATACGGAACTCTCAGTAAAATCAAGCCTGACCCTCTTTGCTGAAGAGCGCTTCTCGCAAACTTTCCTAACCCTGCTCCTCAAACGTTTCTACCTCTTTTTATGGAGCATTCCAAACTTAGTAGGCGTTTATTTTCTCTTTTATAGCAATCTCTTGGCTCGGAGATTTGTCGCCCTACATCCTGAATTTCCAAAATTAGACCTCTCATCCGTTGAAACCGAGCAATTCCTTATGACCTTTGGCCTCTACTTTTTCGCGAGTCTCATCTTGATGATTGTAGGGAACATCCTCTATATCCCGCAACATTACGCCTACTCGCAGGTAGAATTCCTCCTCTGCGATACTCTGGATTTAGGACAGGCTAAACCCCGTCAAATCCTGAAAACCAGCCGTTTCTTGATGAAGGGTTACAAGTTTCAACGCTTTGTCCTCGACCTACAACTACTCCCTTGGTACTTCCTCAACTGGATTACTTTTGGAATTGCTAGCTTTTCAATCCTTCCCTATATCCAAAACAATCACATCTTCTTTTACAGAGTCCTACTAGCCCGTAAACGTCGAAATGGATAAGAGTCTACAAAAACCAGCGTCGTTCAGGACGCTGGTTTTCTTATTTCAAAAGTAACATACTCAGCAGAGTCAAAATAGCAGGCTCACCTTGCTTCAGAATAATCTTCTTGTCTGCTGTCAGAGAACCGTAGGTCGCTGCACCAAGCACAAATAAAACAAAGATGGTCACCATTTCCAAACTTTGTGAGAAATAAATCCCGTACAAGAGAAAGACACCTATCAAAGCATTATAAATTCCTTGATTTTTAAATAATGAACTCACTGAAGGACGAGCCAGTTCTTCCTTATCCACATTAAACACTCGACTAGTAGTGTCTGATTGCGTAGCCACACTTTCCAAATAAAAAATGTAAAAATGCTCTAAAGCAACGAGAGTTGCTAAAATAGTAGTAATGATTGACATCGTTTTCTCCTTAAAATTCTATTTTTTCTAGACCTGACACTAGTTTCGTCAGTAAAGTTGTTAGCTCTTTCTGCTCGGCTGTCGATAAGATGCTCTCCATCTGTTCCTTCACTCGCAAATGATGTTTAGACGGACTGACTAAGAGTTGATTCTTGGCTTCTTGGGTTAATTCAACTAAGACTTCTCGCTGATTGGCCGGATTACGCTTGCGGCTGACATAGCCCTCTGACTCTAGTATCTTAAAATGACGGGTCAAGGCCGCCTGGTCGATTTGCAACTTCTCCTGAACGGCAATCTGGTTGCAGGGTGACTGCTGCAGTAAAAACTGCAAGATTTGATAGCGGGTCAAACTAATTCCCAATTGTTTCTCAAAAAGTTGAGTGATCATCTGATCTGTTAAATGGAGCTGGTACAGTAAGTCGTTAATTTTTTTCATTTCTACCTCCTTGCGTACACTTGATTTATCAACTATTGATTTATCAAGTATATTACAGAAAGATTAAAAACGCAACTATTTTGCTTACTCACGAAAAATAGCCTCTTGGTTTCAATCCCAAAAGGCTATTATTTCTATATTCTAGATAAAATCCAGCACTAACCTACCAAATCTGCTCGAAGGATCTCTCCCTCTTTATCAATGACAACTTCGATGGCATGGCCTGCAAAAATTTCCTCGCTATCATCATAGTAGAGGGTCAATTCCCCGTCTTCGTTGATCGATAGTTCACTCAAGGAAAGAGAGTTGGTAAAATACTCTTCTGTTAACTCCACATCATTTTCATCTGAATCTATCCAGTCTTGAGCTGTTTCCCACAGTTCTTTGACAATATAGTCTTTAATCCGAGTATCTTGAACTTGGAAAGTTCCCATAAATTTCTTTAGATCATCAAAAGAACTTGGAGGGAGACTTTCATCTGCACTCGCAGCAAAGATAGCATGAATCTTACCACCCTCGTAAGTGATAAATCCTTCAAACCAAGAATAGGCTCTGTTTAAGGTGAATTCGCCAATATCGTCTTGAATGATGACCGGTTTTTGATAGGTTTCAATCAAGGTCTCTAACCTAGAGTCTGAGGATTGGTCATCTAGGTATTCCAGCAAGTGGTAGCAGTTATTAGCTACTTCTGACATATATGGCTCTAACTCCATGAAGGGGCGTTTTTGACATTTGATATGATGAATTTTGTAGGGTTCAAAACTAAAGCCCCATCTCTTTTCTTCAAATTCCTCAGGAGTTAATACCCATTCCAAACGTCCCTCACGTTCAGAGAATTCCTGGGTTGCAACATTGACACTAGCTTTAAAATGAACGGACGGCATTTTACAACCATCTTTTAAAGAAGCGGCCCCAGTTACATTTTGGAGGGTAAAAATCAAGAATTCGACAATTTCACCACAAAATTCCTCTTCAAAATCATCTCTTGTTTTCTCAAATGGAGTTTTTAATCGATTTGTCATTCACTTCATCCTTTCTCTCTATGCTTAAAAGCGTTAGTATGGTTTTGTATCCGCTTACATTTTAACATGTTTTAGATTTTATTTCACTTATCAACACTATTTTACACAAAAAGAAGCTACACTTTTAAATGTATAGCTTCTTATTATTCTTAATTCATTGATACGTGAACGTGGTCATAGTGATTTTCGGTCACACTACCACGGTCTGGCATTGGATTCCACGTGTAGGCAGGTCCATATTTATTATCGTATGGAGCGTAGAAACGTTGTTTCCAGATGATGTAGTTGATACCACGGCTAGCCATATTTTGAACCGCGTATTCCGCGATTTGATCACCAAGTGCTGAACTCACTGGGACCATAAAGTCGATGGCCAATCCTTTACCATGGTCTCCACTGTCACCAGGACGGTAGCCGCTAAAGGATGTAATTCCAAACAAATTGGCAATTTCTTCTTTGAAGGCTGCAGTTTGTGGTTGAAGACCAGCATTCTCAGACTTAGCTACAGCAAGTCCTGCATAGTCAGGAGCCGCTGGAGCCGAATACGTTCTTGAAGGAGTTTGGCTTTGCTCTGCTTGATAAGTCGAAGTTGCAGTGTCAGAAGTTGCTGTTGATGCTGTTGATGCTGCTGTTTCTTCTGTTGCACTTGTTCCTCTTGTATCAGCAGGCGTTTCAGTTGCTGGAGCAGCTGCTACTGGGGCTTCTGCTGGAGTTGTTGCTGCCGTTTCTTCGGTAGCTGGAGTCGCTGCTTGAGGAGCTTCTTCTTCAACTGGGCGAGTTGTTTCTGCCACTGGTGCTTCCACTGGAGTCGTTTCAGCTGTTTCTTCAGCTACAGGTGTTTCTGTAGATGGTGTCTCTTCAGCAACTGTCGCTGTCTCAGAAACTTCAGAACTTGGTGCTACTTCTGCTGGTTTTTCAGTCTCTGTTGCAGTTGGAGCTTCCTCAATCGGTTGAGAAAGGTCTTCTACTTGAACTGTTTGTTCATCGACTGTCACTTGATTCGTCGTCAAATCAGCTGTCGCAGTCGTAACTTCTTCACTAGCATCTGCTTGAGGAGCTTGGATTTCAACTTTCGTTACCTCTTCTTCCTCATTGACAGTTGTGGTGAGGACAGTATCTGGGAAAATCAAGTCCATATTGGTGATTTTGTTCAAATTTGCAAGAACTGTGACATCTACACCCAAGGCTTCTGCAATGGTGCTCAAGGTATCACCATACTGTACTGTATAGCTTGTTTTGTTGTCCGTTTTAGTCAAATCGCTTTGGATTTGCTCAACACTACGTGCAGTCCAAAGGACTTCTTCTGCTTGGGTTGCCAATACTGGGGCAAATGACAAGGCTACTGTTGAGGCAAAAATAATTCTTTTCTTCATTCGTTCATATTCCTTTCAAATGAGTACCTGTCTATCATAACACAAAAAAACAGAAAAAAAGCCCTCTCGGGCCTATTTAACAGAACTGTCTATTCCTTTTAACAAACTCGATTACTTGAAATAGTTTGTTAGGTTTCTGTCACAAAATTGACACAATCTTCTCGTTACTTACTCTCAAAAATATGAGGAATATCTGCTAGTGCTTGAATCATGTGATTGCCTTCAAAAGAAGATTCTAAAAAGTTAATGCTTTGAATACCGCTATTCTGGGCAAATTCCACATCCAAAGTCCGGTCTCCTATATAATAGGTGCTCTCAGGATCCAGCTGATACTTGTCTAGCAGATAGTTAGCCGCTTCTGGATGAGGCTTGCGCTCAAAGCCACTCTGACTGGTTAAAATCTCTGTAAAATAGGATTCCAATCCCAGATCCTTTAGAATAGTAAAAGCATTATCCCCTTTATGAGTGTAAATAAAGTTCCGAATCCCTACTTGGTCTGCCCAATTCAACACCTCACGCGCACATGGCATCAAGACTACCTGGGCATTTTTCTCAGACAAGCTCTGGGCACGCACCTGATTGAGCACTTCCGCATCCAGTTTTCTCTCTTCTGACACCTGCACAAGCAAATTCTTCACAGAATACTTGAGGATAAACTCTCTCACTTTCTCCTTATCATAAGGAATAGAAAACTGAGCAAAGGTCTCCTCAATCCCTGATAAAATCGCTTCGTAAGAGTCCAATAAAGTCCCGTCTAAATCCCAAATAAAAGCTATTTTTTGCATCTTCTATCCTTTCAAGCTCATATAACTCTGGTAACGGTAGCGTAGAAATAACCAGCGAAAACCATTATCCAAAAGAGTCCCTGCCCAAATACCAGACAAGCCCCAACCAAGAACAATGCCCATCAGATAAGCTGTCCCAATACGGATACACCACATCCCTATACTTGTCGCATAAAAGGGAAGGCGAGCATTTCCCAATCCCTGCCAAATCGCCGTATAAATAACTGTCCCTGTCGCCATGGGAGTCCCTAGTAGTGAGAACAGTGCCACCAAAACGCTAGCTTCAACCGCTACAGGATTGGTCGTATATAGATGAGTCAGTGGTATCCCTAAGGCATAGATACTAAACGTCAAGGGCAACATGAGGAGCAGAGAAAGCCAAAAGGTTTGTTTGCTCAAATTATCTACTCTTTTCCAATTATCCTCTCCAACTGCTCGAGCTACCAGCATGACCGTTGCCGTAGCGACGCCAAAGGCAGGCATGTAGTTAAACTGGGTCAAGACTTCTCCAACTGCATTTCCAGCTACTGCCTCCGTCCCAAAAGAAACAACCAAGGCAATGATCACTACATCTCCAGCTCGCATCATGAGACGTTCTCCTGCCGCTGGCAAAGCCAAAGTCAATAGTTCCTTATCTAAACCAAAAGTCGGTTTCTCAAAAGGCAGCTTTAATTGCGACCACAAAATCACAAGACCGACTAAGCGAGACAAGATAGTCCCCCAAGCAACACCCGCTATGCCCATATCAAGGACAAAAATAGCTAGACTTGAAAAAAGAATATTCAAGGCATTGGATAAAAGACTAACATAGAGAGGCAGACGCGGATTATGCGTTGCACGAATCAAGGCACCTAGACTGGTCATCAAGCCCAAGAGAACAATCGATCCACCCACCAAAGATAGGTAGAGTCCACCACTCTCGGCCACATCCTGCTCAGTTCCCAAGAGCCCTATCATCTCTTGCCCAGCAAAGATGGATAAAGCGCCTAAAAGTGCACTCAGCAATAGGGTTATCTTGAGAGCCTCTGTCACGTGATAAGCCAACTTGGACTGATCTTTCTGCCCCAAACTTTTTGAAATAACACTGGAAATAGCAGCTCCCAGAGCGATAAAAATCGCCTGGTAAATCGTGATAATATTGCCAGCCACTGAAACACCTGAAATAGCGATCAAGCCCAAGTGGGCGACCAAGTAGCTGTCCACCATTCCCATGAGCATCTGCAAAAAGTTTTCACCCATAGCTGGAAATGCAATATTAAGAATGTCTTTATTTTTCTTAAACAATCCTTCCTCCTGATGAAAAGAAACTCAGTTGGTTTCCCAACCGAGTTTACTGCCTCTGTCTTAAAGTCCTAGATAAGTCTCAACCGCTGCTTGCATGTCAGCAGCTGCCACTGTTGTTTTATGACGAACTGGAGCTGTTTCAAGGCCAGCAACCGCTGGTGGCACTGCCACTCCTGAAATGTCATGTAATTGAGCCAAGGCTTCAAAGTCTGTCAAGCCTGCTTTTCCTGTTACCGCTTCTACGGCAACCACTGGGAACTTGTATGGACTAGCTGTTGAAGCAATCACTGTCTTAGTCGCATCGCCAGTAGCCGCTTGGTATTTTCTATAAACAGCTGAGGCAACCGCCGTGTGTGGATCCTCGATGTAGGCATCTGTTTGATAAACACGTTTAATTTCTGTCGCAGTTTCTTCCTCAGTTGCATATTCAGCTGCAAAGAGATCCAGAATCTCTGCATCAAAGTCTGTCAATTCATATTGTCCTTGTGTACTCAAGGCATTCATGAGTTCAGCTGTCTTAACCGCATCATTCCCCAAAAGATGGAAAATCAAACGCTCCAAGTTTGAAGATACTAAGATATCCATAGATGGACTAGTTGTTACTTTAAACTCACGTTTCTTGTCGTAAACACGAGTTTTAAAGAAGTCAGTTAAAACATTATTGTCATTTGAAGCACAGATCAATTTGCCAACTGGCAGACCAATTTGTTTAGCATAAAAGGCAGCCAAGATATTTCCAAAGTTTCCTGTTGGTACTGTGAAGTTGACCTTTTCACCAGCCACAATCTCACCAGACTTGACCAACTGAGCGTAAGCATAGACATAATAAACAATCTGTGGTACCAAACGACCAATGTTCATAGAGTTAGCTGATGAAAATTGCAGTTTATTGGCAGCCAACTTTTCACGAAGAGCTACATCGTTGAACATGTGCTTCACATTGGTTTGCGCATCATCAAAGTTTCCATCGATAGCGATAACATGAGTATTGTCGCCAGTCTGAGTAGTCATTTGCAACTCTTGTACCTTGCTGACACCATCCTTTGGATAAAAAACGATGATCTCAGTACCAGGCACATCCGCAAACCCTGCCATAGCCGCTTTCCCAGTATCACCAGATGTCGCTGTCAAAATGACGATTTTGTTCTCCAAACCATGCTTTTTAGCAGCCGTCGTCATAAAGTACGGCAAGATAGACAAGGCCATATCCTTAAAGGCAATAGTTGAACCATGGAACAATTCCAAGTTGTATTGCCCATCCAGTTTCACCAATGGCGCAATCGCTGGAGTATCAAACTTGCTATCGTAGGCATTGTTGATACAGTAGTCCAACTCCTCCGCAGTAAAGTCATCTAAAAAGGCTGACAAAACTAACTTAGCCACTTCTTGGTAAGAAGCATCTTTCAATTTTTCAAAGTCCAAATCCACCTTTGGATAAGTAAGCGGTGTAAACAAACCACCATCCGTCGCCAAACCTTGCAAAATAGCTTGGCTGGCAGTTACTGTATTATTGGCATCACGCGTTGATTGATAAACTAATGTCATGAATCTCTATCCTTTATCTATAGTCTCTTTTATTATATCATGATTTTTCAGAAAATTCCCGCTTTATAACAAAAATTATAACCCCAATTTGTCTCTCAAAGGCTGTAAATAAACCATTTCTTGCTTATCTCTTTTCTCCAGTCCCTCCTCTGCCAGGATGAGTAAGTCTTTTGAAAACTCAGAAATCGCAGCTTCTTCCTCATATGTGAGTTTTTTCCTAGAAAATTGCCGTCTCAATGACTTGTAATCACGACCAAATGTGATTAAAAATGGAGCCTTTTGCAAATAAGTTTCTAATTGATCTAAATTCACCAACAAACCTAAGTGAAAAGCCGTCGCGGCAAAGGTCCTATTCAAGGGTTGCGTACACATACTACGAAACTCAACTGTTCCTCGAGTCGTTAAGTCTTGGTACTGGTAACTACGATGAGTTTCAAAATCCTTCTCCTGAGGATAAAGAAGAATCTCCTCCCCATCAAGAGCAAAGGCATGAATTTCAGGGGTTCCTAAGTAATCTTTTGCTCGAATTGGATAAAAATAATAGGTTTCACAATCCCGCTCTGCTGTAAAAATCGCAGAATGATTTAGATAGTCAAAAAAATCAGCTTCATCTTTAAAGAGTCTAGCATTGACACCTACATTCTCTGGATAGATACCATGCATGGATTCTTCCCAAAAAATATCTCTTGAAACTTTGGTATCCCAATCTGCCCCTGAAAACTCAGAATTTGCAAACAAATAAGCTTTGGCAGCTTCAATCTGAGTAAAAGCGTTGATAACACGCAGGTAGTTGGACCTTGAAACGTCCAGTTGAACCTGACTACCGCAGATAAAGGCTCCATACTCAGGAAAATCGTGTAAACCTCTACTAGTCTTACTTCTACTTAAGTTCAAATAATCCATCAACATCTGATAGCGGGGAAAAGCCACTGGACAATTCTCATTTTTATCCCAGTTAGGATGAAGGCCACAGCCAACAATAGCATGATTAGCTTCACCTAACTTATTCTGAATCGTAGCCATATAGAAGTTAAAGCGTTCTTCTACCTCTTGGATAGATTCAGCTTTTCCGAATGCAAACTCAATTGTCGTATAAGCAACCTCAAACAAGATCGTATCTTGGCTGACTGGATCAAACAACTGAATTGGATTCCCAAAATCATCCACTTTTTCGATAGTAAAACCCAGTACTGATGGTAAATACCGAAAGAGATCCTTAACAACTTCACCATCTGTAGCTTTACCCTCTAAATTTACAATAGGAAATTCTAACTCAATCCCAATAAATAAATCTGGGTTCTCTTTTATATTCTTTAAGTAACGTTTCTTTAGTAATTCAATAGACCGAGACATTGATCTCCAAACTCTTTCATAATCAAAATAAATTGTGAATAAGTAATATTATACCAAAAATCTAAGCAAAAAAGATTAGAATGGCACTCAAAAATAAGGCTCTATAATATTTGTAGTGGGTAAATCCCCTATAGATATTATGGAGCCTATTTTTGTGTGATAAATTGTAAAATATAGTGCAACAAAAAACTTATAGCGTTTCATTGGTGTAAACTGTAAGTAACCACACAAACTATCATCCGAAATTACTTTCTTCACTACAATAGAATCGTTCGCTGTCAGGTGAAAATCATTACGATGGATATGTTTAGTCTTTACTATGACTTAGCTAAACAGCTTCGCTTTCAAATTTCTAGGCTCAGGCTCATTGAGGAGAATCTAAAGCAGGTTCATCCTCTTTTTCAGACTGTCTTTAAAACCTTCCTCAAGGACAAAGAGAAAATCGTCAACGCTCTTCAGTTACCCTATTCTAATGCAAAATTAGAAGCGACTAATAATCTCATCAAACTTATCAAGCGAAATGCCATTAGTTTTAGGAACTTTGAAAACTTCAAAAACGGATTTTCATCGCTCTCAACATCAAAAAAGAAAGGACGAAATTCGTCCTTTCTCGATCTTAGCCGACTTCAACCCACTACAGTTGACAAAGAGCCGTAATTTTTAGTAACTCAAGCAAATACAGATAATCAAATAAGAGAAAAGACAAGGCCTAGAAACCTTGTCTTTAATACTATACCGGCGGCCGGGGTCGAACCGGCACGTCCTTGCGGACACTGGATTTTGAGTCCAGCGCGTCTGCCAATTCCGCCACGCCGGCAAATAGTAACTGGGGTAGCTGGATTCGAACCAACGCATGAGGGAGTCAAAGTCCCTTGCCTTACCGCTTGGCTATACCCCAATAATATAAAATAGGCGAGTGATGGGGATCGAACCCACGCATGCCAGAGCCACAATCTGGTGTGTTAACCACTTCACCACACCCGCCATAATTTTATTAACACGGGCAGTAGGAATTGAACCCACACTGAAGGTTTTGGAGACCTTAGTTCTACCTTTAAACTATGCCCGTAACTAAAGCAATGGAAGGGGAGGGATTCGAACCCCCGAACCCGAAGGAGCGGATTTACAGTCCGCCGCGTTTAGCCTCTTCGCTACCCTTCCAAGTTATAAATAAAATATGGCGCGAGACGGAATCGAACCGCCGACACATGGAGCTTCAATCCATTGCTCTACCAACTGAGCTACCGAGCCAATATTGCGGGAGCAGGATTTGAACCTACGACCTTCGGGTTATGAGCCCGACGAGCTACCGAGCTGCTCCATCCCGCGTTAATATAAAAGGAGGATGTGGGATTCGAACCCACGCACGCTTTTACACGCCTGACGGTTTTCAAGACCGTTCCCTTCAGCCGGACTTGGGTAATCCTCCAACAAATAGTCCGTACGGGATTCGAACCCGTGTTACCGCCGTGAAAAGGCGGTGTCTTAACCCCTTGACCAACGGACC
>NZ_KB373321.1:1997557-2000650 GCF_000314775.2 Streptococcus sp. F0441
ATTCTTTGGCATTCGGAGTTTATCTGAGATTGGTAATCCGGGATGGACCCCTCACCCAAACAGTGCTCTACCTCCAAGAATCTTTATGTCGACGCTAGCCCTAAAGCTATTTCGGAGAGAACCAGCTATCTCCAAGTTCGTTTGGAATTTCTCCGCTACCCACAAGTCATCCAAGCACTTTTCAACGTGCCCTGGTTCGGTCCTCCAGTGCGTCTTACCGCACCTTCAACCTGCTCATGGGTAGGTCACATGGTTTCGGGTCTACGACATGATACTAATGCGCCCTATTCAGACTCGGTTTCCCTACGGCTCCGTCTCTTCAACTTAACCTCGCATCATATCGTAACTCGCCGGTTCATTCTACAAAAGGCACGCTCTCACCCATTAACGGGCTCGAACTTGTTGTAGGCACACGGTTTCAGGTTCTATTTCACTCCCCTCCCGGGGTGCTTTTCACCTTTCCCTCACGGTACTGGTTCACTATCGGTCACTAGGGAGTATTTAGGGTTGGGAGATGGTCCTCCCAGATTCCGACGGGATTTCTCGTGTCCCGCCGTACTCAGGATACTGCTAGGTACAAAGACTATTTTAAATACGAGGCTCTTACTCTCTTTGGCTGATTTTCCCAAATCATTCTTCTATAATCTTTGAGTCCACTTTGCAGTCCTACAACCCCGAAGAGTAAACTCTTCGGTTTGCCCTCCTGCCGTTTCGCTCGCCGCTACTAAGGCAATCGCTTTTGCTTTCTCTTCCTGCAGCTACTTAGATGTTTCAGTTCACTGCGTCTTCCTCCTCATATCCTTAACAGATATGGGTAACAGGTAGTACCTGTTGGGTTCCCCCATTCGGAAATCCCTGGATCATCGCTTACTTACAGCTACCCAAGGCATATCGTCGTTTGTCACGTCCTTCTTCGGCTCCTAGTGCCAAGGCATCCACCGTGCGCCCTTATTAACTTAACCTTATTTTCTGACCTTTCAGTCATAAACTCTTTTAATACTACAGCGTTTCGGTTTATTTTCTTGTTACTATTTGATATAGATATTCAATTTTCAATGTGCATTACTTGGTGATCTCTCACCAATGGAGCCTAGCGGGATCGAACCGCTGACCTCCTGCGTGCAAAGCAGGCGCTCTCCCAGCTGAGCTAAGGCCCCACAAGACCTCTCAAGACTAAACAAGACCAATGCGCAGTTCCTTATCCTTAGAAAGGAGGTGATCCAGCCGCACCTTCCGATACGGCTACCTTGTTACGACTTCACCCCAATCATCTATCCCACCTTAGGCGGCTGGCTCCTTACGGTTACCTCACCGACTTCGGGTGTTACAAACTCTCGTGGTGTGACGGGCGGTGTGTACAAGGCCCGGGAACGTATTCACCGCGGCGTGCTGATCCGCGATTACTAGCGATTCCGACTTCATGTAGGCGAGTTGCAGCCTACAATCCGAACTGAGACTGGCTTTAAGAGATTAGCTTACCGTCACCGGCTTGCGACTCGTTGTACCAGCCATTGTAGCACGTGTGTAGCCCAGGTCATAAGGGGCATGATGATTTGACGTCATCCCCACCTTCCTCCGGTTTATTACCGGCAGTCTCGCTAGAGTGCCCAACTAAATGATGGCAACTAACAATAGGGGTTGCGCTCGTTGCGGGACTTAACCCAACATCTCACGACACGAGCTGACGACAACCATGCACCACCTGTCACCTCTGTCCCGAAGGAAAACTCTATCTCTAGAGCGGTCAGAGGGATGTCAAGACCTGGTAAGGTTCTTCGCGTTGCTTCGAATTAAACCACATGCTCCACCGCTTGTGCGGGCCCCCGTCAATTCCTTTGAGTTTCAACCTTGCGGTCGTACTCCCCAGGCGGAGTGCTTAATGCGTTAGCTGCGGCACTAAACCCCGGAAAGGGTCTAACACCTAGCACTCATCGTTTACGGCGTGGACTACCAGGGTATCTAATCCTGTTTGCTCCCCACGCTTTCGAGCCTCAGCGTCAGTTACAAGCCAGAGAGCCGCTTTCGCCACCGGTGTTCCTCCATATATCTACGCATTTCACCGCTACACATGGAATTCCACTCTCCCCTCTTGCACTCAAGTTAAACAGTTTCCAAAGCGTACTATGGTTAAGCCACAGCCTTTAACTTCAGACTTATCTAACCGCCTGCGCTCGCTTTACGCCCAATAAATCCGGACAACGCTCGGGACCTACGTATTACCGCGGCTGCTGGCACGTAGTTAGCCGTCCCTTTCTGGTAAGATACCGTCACAGTGTGAACTTTCCACTCTCACACTCGTTCTTCTCTTACAACAGAGCTTTACGATCCGAAAACCTTCTTCACTCACGCGGCGTTGCTCGGTCAGACTTCCGTCCATTGCCGAAGATTCCCTACTGCTGCCTCCCGTAGGAGTCTGGGCCGTGTCTCAGTCCCAGTGTGGCCGATCACCCTCTCAGGTCGGCTATGTATCGTCGCCTTGGTGAGCCGTTACCCCACCAACTAGCTAATACAACGCAGGTCCATCTGGTAGTGATGCATTTGCACCTTTCAATGGATTATCATGCGATAATCCATTTTATGCGGTATTAGCTATCGTTTCCAATAGTTATCCCCCGCTACCAGGCAGGTTACCTACGCGTTACTCACCCGTTCGCAACTCATCCGCTCGGTGCAAGCACCAAGCTTCAGCGTTCTACTTGCATGTATTAGGCACGCCGCCAGCGTTCGTCCTGAGCCAGGATCAAACTCTCATTAAAAGTTTGAGTTCTCACTCATTTCTGTCACTGACAGATTTATTGTTTTTTTCATTGTTCAGTACTATAACCTTAGTTATAGTGCCCTGCACATTGGTTCGTCTTGTTCAGTTTTCAAAGGTCTTTGTCACTCAATCTCTCTCAAGCGACAACTATATTAGTATATCACAGCTGCTCTCGCTTGTCAACACTTTTTTGAAACTTTTTTGAACTTTTTTCATCAAGTGTTCCATCCGCAACATACCATAGTCCGTACGGGATTCGAACCCGTGTTACCGCCGTGAAAAGGCGGTGTCTTAACCCCTTGACCAACGGACCTTGAGCTTTTCAACTCTTTCTA